>NZ_JAHFZF010000003.1 GCF_018619435.1 Rhodoferax sp. U11-2br
CTGGTTTGTCCGAGCAGGCTGCGATCAGGGTGAAACCTGCCAGCGAGAAATATTGGACGAAATGGCGGCGGTTGGCGGTTTTTTGCATGCTGGGCTCCTCAGATTGGAAAACCATGCCGGTTTGGCAAAGGGCAGCATACTGCCAAGTGCCGCCCAAAGTGTGTGCGTTTGTTCACACAGGCACCCGCGTCTGCGAATGGGGTGTTGAAAAATAAAGTGAAAAAAGAGGGTGAATTCCAGTTCATTTCTGCCGATGAGCGTTTATGAAGATCACCGAATCCGCCGTCGCCCTGCAAAGCCAGCACAGCAGCCTGTCCTGGCGCAGTACCCAGACCCGCTTGCGCGCCTGGGTTGGCCAGCCACTTTCGCCGCGCTCACTTGAGCGTGACGTGCAGCACACCCCGGCGGTGCGTGTGACGCTCTCGGACGGCGCGCGTCAGAAGCTGCAGCAACACGCGCAAGCCCAGGCTGTCCCAGCGGGTGAGGCGGCATCCGACGGCGACATTCAGTCGCTGACGCCGCGCCTGCGGGTGCTGATGGACATAGTCAAAGCCATCACCGGGCGTGAAGTGAAGGTGTTTGACGCGCGTGATCTGCAAGCCCAAACCAGCACACAGTTGTCACCACCGCCCGCAGCAGCCAGCAGCACCCAGGCGGCTGCGGCACCGCAAGCGGCTGGCTGGGGCCTGGAGATTGATGCCAGTGAACACATCGTGGAGGCCGAATCCACCCAGGTCAGCGCCCAGGGGGTGGTCAAGACGAGTGATGGCCAAACGATCCAGTTCAGCCTGCAACTGGCCATGAGCCGCAGTTTTGTGCAAGACAGCAGCCTGTCGATTCGCGCGGGTGATGCGGTGCGCCAGGACCCGCTGGTGATCAACTTCGACGGCACCGGCGCCCAGCTGAGCGACGCGCAGTTTGCCTTTGACCTCAATACCGACGGCCAGACCGAAAACATCGCGTTTGTGGCCGGTGGCAGCGGCTTCCTGGTGCTGGACAAAAACAAAGACGGCCAAGTGAACAACGGCACTGAGCTGTTTGGTCCCAGCAGTGGCGACGGGTTTGCCGACCTGGCCCAGTACGACCTGGACGGCAACTCGTGGATCGACGAGAACGACGCGGTGTACAGCCAGTTACAAGTCTGGCAGAAAAACGCTAATGGTCAGGACAGTTTGACCAGCTTGGCCCAGAACGGTGTCGGTGCTTTGTACCTGGGCCGGGTGGCCAGTCCGTTCTCAGTCAACACGGCCAGCAACCAGACCCTGGGCCAGGTGCGCCGCACCGGGGTGTTTTTGTACGAGTCGGGGGCGGTTGGCACACTGCAGCAGGTGGATTTGTAGCGGGTGGCCGCTCGGTGTGGCGGCGGGGCGCTGTTACGGCACCAAACCAAACGACTTGAGCCAGCTTGCCGCCAGATTGGGCCAGTTGGACACCGGCAGCTGCCGCGCATCCCGAATACCAAAACCGTGTTCACCTTCCTTGAACACATGCAACTCGGTGGGCACACCCAGTGCCTTGAGCGCGTTGTGGTAGGCGATGCCGTTGGCGGGTGGGACGGCAGAGTCGTTTTCAGCCAGCACCACAAAGGTGGGCGGTGATGCCTTGCTCACCTGCTGGTCTGCCGAGTAGGCCTTGATCAGCTCGGGCGATGGGTCTTTGCCTAGCAAGTTGGTGCGGCTTTCCAGGTGTGTTTGGCCGGTTTCCATCGAGATCACCGGGTAGAGCAGCATCAGAAAATCAGGGCGTGCTGACAACTGGTCAGCCGCATCCACCGGCGTATACACCGTGCTGTCGAACTTGGCACCCAGCATGGCCCCCATGTGGCCTGCGGCAGAGGCGCCCAAAAAGCCGACCTTGTTCGGGTCCAGACCCCATGCCTTGGCGTTGTGCCGCACCAGGCGCACAGCACGCTGGGCATCTTGCAGCGGCACATCCCAGCCGTTGACATGGCCTTCGGCGGGCAGACGGTATTGCATCAGCAGCACGGTGACGCCGTAGGGGTTGAGCCAGTGCGCCATTTCGGCGGCTTCCTTGTCCAGCACGATGCGCGAGTACGCACCCCCAGGGGCGGCGATCACCACGGTGCCGTTGGGCTTGTCCGGCACAAAGGCGGTCAGGTTGGGCCGGGTGATGCCCGTGACGATGCGGTCTGGCCAGTACGCCACCTTGCTGCGTTCGGTGATGGTGAGTTTTGCCGGTGACTGCTCAGACCCGGGCCCCACCGAACCTGGCCACAACTCAATCACGTCGCGTGTCTTGAGTGGCGCTGAAACTGCCAGGCAACTGGCCAGCAAGCCCGTTGCCAACAGACCTGTCATCGCGATTTTTTGCATCAGTTTTCTCCAACGGGTGAACACATTGCCAGGCATCGGCAGCTTGGCCAGTTTTTTGTGAGCGCGGCGAGATGTTAGCCGTGCAGAACAGGGTTTTGGGGTCCCGCCGACGGGCTTCTTTGCGCTGTGTCAAATCCGATTGCAACGCTGGTCAAGGCCGCCACCAGCGCGGGGCGCAGCGGGTGGGGCGCGGCCACCTCTGGCAGCAACAGGCTGACCGTGAAGGCAATCGGTGTACTCAAGGCGCGCACGACCAAGTCCGGCCCGGCCATGGCCATGGCGGTCAGCGGGTTCACAATGGCCACCCCCAGACCCTGGCGCACCATGGCACACACGGCCGCTGCGCTGGCACATTCCAGCTGGGTCAATCGGCTCACGTGGGCCAGGGCAAACATCTGGTCGATTTGTGTCCGGTAGCTGTCACCCGCAGCCAGGCTGACGAAAGGCTCGCCCTCAAAGTCCTGCGGGGTCAGCACTGCCTTGTGGCACAAGCTGTGGCGGGCTGGCAGCACCACCACCTCGTTGACCTGCAGGATGGTCTGCAGCGTGGTCCCCACCGGTGCCTCGGTGGTTTCGCTGATGCCCAGGTCAAAACGCTGTTCCCCCAAGGCTTGTTCCAACCAGGGTGACTCCAGTGGGTAGACGCTGACCGCCGCTGAGGGCTGCTGCTGTGACAAGACCCACAGGGCTTGGGGCACCAGTGCCTGCGCCAGCGCGGGCAGGCAGGCCAGGCGCAGGCGCCCAGTGGACAGGGTGCGCAACTCCTGGGCACGCGCCGCAATCTGATCCAGCCCGACAAAGGAGCGCTCCACCTCCTGCATCAATGCCAGCGCACGTACCGTGGGGCGCAACCGGCCACGCACCCGGTCAAACAAATCAAAACCCAGCAGGTACTCCAGCCGCGCCAGCTCGCGGCTCAGGGTCGGTTGGCTTGAGGTTGTCACCTCTGCCGCGCGGCTCAGGCTGCCGTGTTGCATGATGGCGCGAAAAATCGCCAGCTGGCGGTGGGTCAAGGCCGGGGCGGTCGTGCTGGTTGGCTGCGTGTTCATGCCTGCATGGTAGTCAAAACCATATCTATTGTGAATGGATCTGCAAAATAATAGGCATTGTTAGCATAGACAAAGCCGGGCATCATGACCCCATGAACCCATTTACCCCCGACACACTGGCCAGTTTGGCCCGCACCCACGGCACACCGCTGTGGGTCTATGACGCTGCCACCATCGAACGCCAAGTGACCGCACTGCGCCAGTTTGACGTGATCCGCTTCGCCCAAAAGGCCAACTCCAACACCCACATCCTGCGGCTCATGAAGCGCTGTGGTGTGTCTGTGGACTCGGTTTCTCTCGGTGAGATCGAGCGTGCCCTGGCTGCGGGTTTTAAACCCGGTGAACACAACGGTCATGCCGAGATCGTCTTCACCGCCGACCTGCTGGACCGCACCACGCTGGCCCGTGTGGCCGAGCTGGGTGTGCCGGTGAACTGCGGCTCCATTGACATGCTGGACCAACTCGGCAGTGTCAGCCCCGGCCACCCGGTGTGGTTGCGCATCAACCCCGGTTTTGGCCACGGCCACAGCAACAAGACCAACACCGGCGGTGAACACAGTAAACACGGCATCTGGCACGGCGAGCTGCCGCAGGCGTTGGACAAGGTGCGCGCCAACGGCCTGAAGCTGGTGGGTTTGCACATGCACATTGGCTCGGGCGTGGATTACAGCCATTTGCAGGAGGTGTGTGGTGCGATGGTGGCGCTGGTGCGCACCGTCAAGGCGCAAGGCATGGACCTGCAGGCCATTTCGTCTGGCGGCGGCTTGTCGATCCCGTACCAGGCCGGTGAGCCGCAGATCGACACCGCGCACTACTTCAGCCTGTGGGACGCCGCCCGCCAAGAGATTGCCGCCCTGCTGGGCCACCCGGTGGCGCTGGAGATTGAGCCGGGCCGTTACCTAGTGGCCGAATCCGGCGTGCTGGTGGCCGAGGTGCGTGCCGTCAAAGACCAGGGCAGCGCGCGTTTTGTGCTGGTCGACGCCGGTTTCAGCGACCTGATGCGCCCGGCCATGTACGGCAGTTTCCACAGCATGGAGTTGATTCACGCTGACGGCACAGCCGCCACCGGCCCGGTGTTTGACACGGTGGTTGGCGGCCCGCTGTGTGAGTCGGGTGACGTGTTCACCCAAGGTGAGGGCGGTGTGGTGTTGACCCGCGCGCTGCCGCAAGCCCAGGTGGGTGACCTGCTGGTGATCCACGACACCGGCGCGTATGGTGCGTCGATGTCCTCCAACTACAACACCCGGCCTTTGATTCCCGAGGTGTTGGTGGAGGATGGCGAGCCACGGCTGATTCGGCGCAAGCAGACGGTAGCGGAGTTGTTGGCGTTGGAGGCGGTTTAAGACTCACGGGTGGCCGTTTTGTGGATTTGGAAAGTAAAGGCAAGATACGGTTCTTACTTCTTTTGGGACGCACTCCATGCATCTGACGCGGCTGTCTAGCAAAGGGCAAATCACCATCCCCAAAGCACTGCGTGATGCACACGACTGGCAGGTTGGCGCACGGCTGGAAGTGATTGACACGGTTGAAGGCGTGCTGCTCAAACCGGTAGTGGCCCGCCAGAGCACGGCTTTGCCAGAGGGGCTGGCCGCCATCCGCAGCCGCTTGGCTTACAAAGGCCCGGCGGTCAGTCTGGAAGACCTGAACGCCGCTGTGTTGCAAGAAGCCACAAGCGGCCTTCAAAACTGAGGGTGGCGCTTGACATCCATGTGGTGATTCGCCTGCTGGTGTCTGCAATGCCCTGCACCGTAAGCCCTCTGTGGCAGTGGCCCGGGGCGCGGGCTGGCCGAAAGCCGAGGCCTCATGACGCTTCGCTTTTTAAAATCGGCCTCAACTTCCGCCCAGCCCACGCCCCTGTGGTGGTTGGGCTGATGTGGTCCAGAAAGCTAGGACATCTGCCATCCGCAATGCAGCAACAGGTAGCGTGAGAACAGAGACGGAATACGTTGAGAAAGCCCGGTGCAGCCTATTCTGCTGCGGTTGATCACCTGTTCTGCGGTTTCAACTCATCAACTTGAACCAATGCCCTGGCTGGTGTTGGCTATATCTGTGACCGGCTCTTTAAGGCTGATAGCGGTCAGATGAATCGCTCCCAAGCAGTCGTTCAAAATGCAGGTTTAACGCCCAGGTTAACCGTCAAAAATGCGAAGCATTTTTGTCCGCGTTGAACCGCCAGTTGGACCTCGGTTATTACTGATTTTTGCCTCGAATTTCGACTGGAGTTTTCACGTCCTTGAACGTGACGCCACTCATGTCCACCTGAGCGCCTGCAGGTAAGCTTATGCCGACATTGCAGTTTTCGATGTGCACGTTTCTGAGTTGCATGCCACCAGAAGGCCTTTGAGGTGGCTCATCCGTAGACTGCGGCTCTGCTGCTGCCCCGTGACTGTGTGGCGTTGAGAAAGGGCTTAGGGTCAAATGCGTACTTGCGCTACACGCAGGGCAGGCTAGAGGGTTATGCCTTTCCGACATGGGGCGAAGATGCGTTGTTATGGTTGCGCACTTATTGCATTGGTATTCATAGAAAGGCATAGAAACTCCACTATGCAAGTGAGACGTGCCAAGCGAACTCTTCCCCAATGTTTCGGAGTTCAACAAGCCATATTTTGCGGAAAGTCTTCTTCAGAAAGAAAAGCTTTGCCTCATACGTAAGTTCAATGCTGTAGTCGAACTCGCTAAAGAATCCCCCATCTTGGATCATCACGCCAGGCGCCACCGAGATTTCCGTCGTCTCGCTATTGGCAAGGCGAGAAATTGGTTTTGGTGCGTTGATGATTGCTGAGTCTCGCATTCTTATTCTGCCGAGAACGAAATTTAACTTCGTTATGTTTGTGCGGATGTCGTTTGCGGGTAGCTTTCCAAGGTTCTTGATTTTTAGCTTGGACTCTGAGTTGAGCTTCTTGCTTTTATCGATGACGCCTTCGATAGTGATTTCTGGGGGAAAAGAGATCCAAGCAACTTGCAGGGCGATAAAGCTAGAAAACGATGTAAGCCCCACAAACTTTAGCGCGGTGGTCACAGCATCAAGAACGTCAGGATCGAGTGGCATGAATCGGTCTTCTCGGTGCAAGCGGTCTAACGTGACGTAGCTGAGCGCCTATTCTGGCCATCCCAAGCTAGACGACAAAATAATCTGAGATTCCACCCATTGATGGCGACGTCCATCAAGCGGCTAGACCCGTGCCGCCAGGGTTTGCAATCAATTTCGCCTGAAGTTGAAGTCATTTCCGCCCCTTTGAACCTTGTCGCCTATCCTGGCGAAATTTGGCTAGTGTCTGGTTCGCTTTCCACGCACTTCATGTGGTTTGACTATAGCCCACTGGACGACGCATATGGATGGCTGCGATCCAGCCGATCACTTGCCTGTGTGGGCAGGCCTATCGTTCACGTCTAGCGGGCATCCCCCCAACTCAAACCAAATTCAAAAAATCCAACGCCTCATCCAGATGCTGGTCAAAGTCACTCAGCGCGTGGTCGCCGCCGGGTAGCAGTTTGATGGCCGCGCCGGGGTAGTGGGCCAGCATTTCGCGCCAGTCCAGCACCTCGTCACCTTTGGCGATCACCGCAAAGTAGCGCTCGGGTTGGCTGATGTGGGGGATTTCCTGGGCGATGAGTTCGTCCACGTGGGACTGGTCAAACGTGAAATGTTGCTCGGGGTCGTGCCACAGGCTGTGTTCACCAATTTGTGCGGCCAGGTCGCGTGCTGGCTGGATGGCGGGGTTGAGCAAGACCGCTTTGCAGCCCAGGCGCTCGGCCAGCCAGGTGGCATAAAAGCCGCCGAGCGACGAGCCCATGACGGCCATCGAGTCCTTGGGCCAGTTGGTGATCGCTTGCATCACCTGCGCCATCGCATGTTGGGGGGAGGGTGGCAGTGCCGGGCACAGCCAGGTCACGCCGGGGTGGCGGCGGGCCACGGCGGCGGCGGTCATGCGCGCCTTGGTCGACGAAGGCGAGGAGCGAAAGCCGTGTAAATACAGCAGGTGGGTGGTGGGCATGGCGGCGGCTGGGTTCAACCTTGGGCCATGGGGCGGCTGGGGTCGCTGCACCAGTCGCTCCAGCTGCCAGCGTACAAAGCGGCGCGGCCCAGGCCGGCGACTTCCATTGCGATGATGTTGGGCACGGCGCTCACACCGCTGCCGCAATGGTGCACCACAGTGGCCGGGTCGCGACCGGCCAGCAGGGCCTCAAACTCGGTGCGCAACTCGGCTGCGGGTTTGAAGAAGCCCTTGGCATCCAAGTTGTTGGGAAACGGGCGGTTCAGTGCGCCGGGAATGTGGCCGGCCACCGGGTCCAGCGGCTCCACCTCGCCGCGAAAGCGCGGTGCGCCTCGCGCGTCGATCACGGTCTGGCTGGGTTTGCCGAGTTGTTTAACTATCGAATCTGCAGCTACCAGCCCAGCCTTTTCGGGGGCTAGCGGGTAATTGGATGCTTGAGTTGTGGGGACAGGGCCAGCCTCTACCGGAGCACCGGCGGCGGTCCAGGCGGGCAGGCCACCGTCGAGCACCGCCACCGCCTCGTGGCCCAGCCACTTGAGCATCCACCACAGGCGGCCCGCGTAGTTGACGCCCTGGCGGTCATACACCACCACTTGCCGTTCGGGTGTGAGGCCCATGCTGCTCAGCCAGGTGGCGAAGGCGGCGCGTGAGGGCAGCGGGTGGCGGCCACCGCTGGCGGCGTCGGGGGCGCCTTTGGCGCTCAAATGCCGGTCCAGGTCGGCACGTAAGGCGCCGGGGATGTGGCTCTCCAGGTACTGCGCGTCACCCGCGGTGGGTTGCATCAGCTCGAAGCTGCAGTCAAAAACAAGGGGCGGCTGGCTGCTGGCCAGCAAGGTTTGCAGTTGGGCTACGGAGATCAGGGTGGTGTACATCGGGTGGTTCCTGCGTGGTGTCTTCAGACGGGCATTTTAGGAAGCCGGGACACGCCTTCAGTGTTCGTCGGCGGGGGCGTTGGGCAGTGCGCGCGTCCGCAGCACGGTGGCGGTCACCCCGCTGACCAGGATCATCGCAATACCTGCCCAGCCCACGGCGGTGATTTGTTCACCAAACAGCAGCAGGCCATATCCGCCTGAAAACACGATGCCCAGGTAGGCCAGGTTGGCCACCAGCAGGGTCGAGCCACGGCTGTAGGCGCGGGTCATGGTCCATTGGCCCAGGGTGGCAAGCACCCCAATCGGCAGCAGCCAGGCCAGCGCCTGCCAGCGCACGCTGCTCCAGGGTGTGAAGCCCGTCCACAATGAGCCCGCCAAGCCCACCAGCAAGGTGCCAATCGAGAAATAAAACACCACCCGGCCTTCGGGCTCGCCAATACGGCCCAGCGAAGCCACTTGCAACAAGGCCATGGCCGCGCCCAGACCCGAGAGCAGGCCAATCAGTCCGGCAAACAGCTGGTTTTCTGCCAGCGAGGGTTGCAGCAGCAGAATCACTCCGGCAAAACTGACCAGCACCGTGGCCATCAGCATGCCCTGGTTGCCGGGTTTGCCGTACAACACCGCGCCACCAATCACAAAAGCGGCCATCCAGACACCACTCATGTAGTTGAGCGTCATCGCGGTGGCCAGCGGCAGGTGGGCGATGGCGTAAAACCAGCAGACCATCGAAAACACCCCGATCATCGAGCGCCAGGCGTGCATGAACGGGTACTTGGTGGCAATCGACACACCGCGGGAGCGCAGCACCATCGCCATGAACACCACACTGATCACACCCCGGTAGAACACCAGCTCAAACGCGTTGAAGTCCGCACCGGCCATCTTGACCCCGACGGCCATGGTGGCAAATAAAAAGGCCGCCAGGACCATCCACAGGGCTTGCATGGTTTTATCAGTAAAAAGTGCCTCTGGCCCTTATATAACAAGGGCTAGCAGCTATCAAAGTTATGGGATTCACAAGGCCATCTGGCGGCGGTACCACGCGTGAAAGTGTTGCATGCCGTCTTCCATCGGGCTCTGGTAGGGGCCGACCTCGTTGTCGCCGCGCATCAGCAGCGCCTTGCGGCCAGCGTCCATGCGTTCACCGATTTCGTCGTCCTCGATGCAGGTTTCCATGTAGGCGGCCTGCTGGGCTTCGACAAATTCGCGCTCAAACGCCTGGATGTCCTCGGGGTAATAAAACTCGACCATGTTGAGGGTTTTGTCCGGCCCCATCGGGTGTAGGGTCGACACCGTCAACACATGCGGGTACCACTCGACCATGATGTGCGGGTAATAGGTAAGCCAGATCGCGCCCTGCTGCGGCGCTTGGCCACCACGGTAGGCCAGCAGCGCCTCTTTCCAGCGTTTGTAGACGGCCGAGCCGGGCCGGTCGAACGCGTTGGACACCCCCACGGTCTGCACCGAGTAGTGTTCCTTGAATTCCCAGCGCAGGTCGTCACAGGTGACAAAACTGCCCAGACCCGGGTGGAACGGGCCCACGTGGTAGTCCTCCAGATAGACCTCGATGAAGGTTTTCCAGTTGTAGTTGCAGGTGTGCAACTCCACCTTGTCGAGCACAAAACCCGAGAAGTCGAGCTGCGCGCGGGTGTCCATGTCGGCCAGGTCAGCCGTCACATCACGCGCGCCGGGGCCCGCCTCAAACAGCAGGCCGTTCCACTCCTGCAGCGGGTAGTTGGTCAGGTTCAGGCACGGGTCCTGCGCAAAGTGGGGCGCACCAATCAGCGTGCCGGCGGGTTGCGTGCCGCTGGCGCTGTAGGTCCAACGGTGGATCGGACAGACCACGTTGTTGGCCGAGCCGTCGGCGTTGAGCGAGCCACGGCCCTTGAGCATGACCGCCTGGCGGTGGCGGCAGACGTTGGAGACCAGCTCGATGCCCTTGTCGGTGTGGATCAGCGCGCGGCCTTCGTTTTCCTGCGGCAGGGCGTAATAGTCGCCCACGTTGGGCACACTGGAGGCGTGGCCCACGTAACGTGGTCCCCGCTGGAAAAGGGTTTGTAGTTCGCGCTGGTACAGCGCGTTTTCAAAATAAGCTGAAACTGGTAGTTGGCCGGTGGCCTGCTGCAGTTGAAGACTTAAATCAGACATGGGTGACCTGACCTAAAGACTCCCCACAGGGAGATGCACAAGCAAAGTGCAGAGTGAAAAAAACCAGCCGAAGCTGGCGCGAAAGCGGCTCGATTGTAGCTGGGGTGCTTGAAACACCTGGGTTTGTCAGCCTTCTGGCGCAAAACCGAAGTTGTTGCGGCTGGCGGATTTGACGCGGTACATCGCGTTGTCGGCGCTGTTGAGCAGGGCGTCGGCGGTGTCGCCGTTTTGCGGGTACAGGCTGATGCCCATGCTGAGCTGGATCTGGCACAGGTGGCCGTTGAAAAACCAGGGCTCGCGCATGCTGTCGATCAGTTTTTGTGCGACCCCGGCCAGCTGCTCGGTCTGCACCTGGTTGTCGAGCAGCACCACAAATTCATCACCGCCGAGGCGCGCCACGGTGTCGGTCTCGCGGGTGTGCTCCAGCAAGCGCTGCGCCACCCATTGCAGCGCCGCGTCGCCGGCCTCATGGCCCCACTGGTCGTTGATGGTCTTGAAGTGGTCCATGTCGATGAACATCACGGCGAGCTGGGTCTGGGTGCGTTTGGCACGTGCCAGTGCGTTGTCGAGCCGCTCGATGAACAAGCGCCGGTTGGGCAGGCCGGTGAGGGGGTCGTGGCGCGCCAGGTGTTCCAGTTCCTGGCGATTGGCCTGCAACTCGGTGAACTGCTGGTGGATCTGTTGTTGCATCTGCTCAAAACTGCGCGCCAGCTGGCCAATTTCATCCTGGCGTGTGAGTGGCAGGCCCAGGATCGGGTGCCCGATGGAAAAACGCGCCACGGCATTGCTCATGGTGTTCAGGGGCCGAGTGACCCAGCGCGCCAGCAGCAGGGCCAGCGCAAAACCGACCAGCCCCAGCACGCTGGCGATCTGCAGGATGGTCAGGCCCAGCGCGTGGGAGCGCTGCAGCACGTTGCTGCGTGGTTGCGCCAGGCCAAGAAATCCGGCGGCGTCCGGGTTATCGGACCTGGCCCGGTTGGCGGTGAAGGTGGCGATCACCGGCTCCGTGGCATGTTCGCCGCTGTCGGCTTCGAACACCAGTTGGTCGACCCGGCGCGCCACCAGGTCGCGGGTGGGCGGGAACTCGTCCTGCAGCAAGACCCGGCGTCCGGTATCAAAACCAAAGGTGCGGGTGTTGTCGGGGTGGATCAGGAAGTCGCCATCCCGGTTGGCCAGATACAGCTGGAACTCAGCGGGTAAATCGGCAGCGAGCCGGGAAAACGCGCCTTTGAGGTCGATGTTGATCACGATCACCCCGAGTGTCTGGCCCTGGGCATTGACCACCGGTGAGGCAAGCAGCACGGTGGGCTGGCCCAGCCCGGCATGGGCGCCGCGTTCGTGGTTGATCACGGTGCGCGACTGGTAGGTGCTGCCCGCAGGCATCTGCAGGGGGTCAGACACATAGGGGTAGTGGCCTTTTTCCTGCAGGTCGTCGCCTTCAATGCGCAGCAACTGCTGGCCGTCGCGGTCCACCCGCACACGCTCCAGCCCCGAGTCGCTGGCCGAGATCAGCCGGATCTGGAAGTAGCCGGGGTTGGCGGCCATGATCAGCTCGAACAGGGTGGCAAGCTGGTCGGCTTGGGTCGCCTGCTGGGGCGACGGGTTCTGCAGCAGCGCCAGGCTGGCCGGGTGTCTGCTCAGCATGTGCAGGTCACGGGAAGCGTCGAGATGGACGTCCCGAATGCGTCGTCCCACCACCTGGGTGGCGGTCATCAGCTCGTCCTTGGTGGCTTGCACCAGCAGGTCACGCGCCACCTGGAAGGCATACAGGCCGGTCATGCCCGCCATCAGCAGGCTGACCAGGGCCAACACGCTGCCCAGCCGGGTCGCCAGCCCCCATTTCATGGGCCAAGCACCCTGGCGGCGCGGTCACCCGAATAAATACGTTCCCACAACTGCTGGCGCCGCTCGCTGTTTTCCACCGGCTCCAGCCAGACCAGGCGGTCCTGGGGTTGCAGGTGGGCCGGTTCTGACACGGTATTGGCCAGGCCCTGGCGCATTTCCAGGGCCTGACTCGGGGCCGGTTCGAGCAGGTAGTTGATCCAGGCATGTGCCAGTGCCGATTTCTGGGTCGGGCGCAGGATGGCCCAGGTGTCGAGCCAGGCCAGAGCCCCTTCTTTGGGGATGGCGTAGCCCACGTCGGCACCGGCACGCCTGAGCAATTGCAGCTGTTGTGAGCCGTAGTTGGCCAGCATCAGGGCGGCTTTTTTGTCGCGGAACAGCTCCACCGATTCGTCGGGCTGGGTGTAGAAGCCCAGCACATTGCGGCGCAGGGCGATCAGCTGGTTGACCGTGGTGGTCCATTGTTTGCCCGTCAGCTCGAAGGGTTTGTGGTTGCCCAGGGACTGGGCCGCCAGGGTGAAGTTGTGGCTGCTGCTGTTGTAGACCAGCACCTTGCCCTGATAACGCGGGTCCCACAAGGCGGTCAACGAGCTGGGCGGGGTCTTGAACTGCTGGCGGTCATAAATCAGGCCCATCTCGGCGTAGGTGTAGGGCACACCAAACACCTGGCCTTGGCGCACCAGCCCCTTGATGTTTTCCAGCTCGCGAAACCGTGGCAATTGGTGACGGGTGTTGGGAATCCTGGCGAGGCTGATGGGGGAGACCAGTCCGGCATGGATGTAGCGCTGCAGCTCAGCGGTATTGACGGCAAACACGTCAAAGTCCTTCCCCTGGTTTTGCTGCACCCGCTGCCACAGGGCTTCGTCCGAGTCGATGAAGGTCACATTGACCTTGTGCCCGGTGCGGGCCTCAAAGGCCTTGACCAGGTCAGCGTCCGCATAACCGGGCCAGCTCAACACCCGCAAGATATCTGCAAAGCCGAGCGTGGGCAGCACCAGGGCCAGTAGCAGGCCCAACCAACGCCAGAGTTGCAGGGGTGTTTTGAAGCAATTCACAGACACGTTTTTAATAGTTTGATTTATATCAACGTTTTGCTAAGACCCGATGATCGTACCTGCTTTTGGTGTCAGCTTGGGTGAAACTGCCAGCGCCTAAAATGCGCCACTTTGCACTTAGGAATATTCGCCGATGGCTACAGCTTCCAAACACGGCCCTGCGGCGCCTGCCAGCTATGAAGCTGCTTTGCAGGAGCTTGAGCAACTGGTCGCCAGGCTGGAGTCGGGCGACATGCCGCTGGAGCAGCTGCTGACCCAGTACCAGCGTGGCGCCGAGCTGCTGGCCTTCTGCCGTGACCGGCTCGAGGCGGTGCAAGCCCAGGTCAAGGTGCTGGACCAAGGTGTGTTGACAACCTGGACTTCTGACGAACAATGAGATCCTCTGCCGCTTTTCCCCTGGACCTGGCTGACTGGATCAGCCACCAACTCGTTGCCGTCGAACAGGCACTGGACCAATGGGTGTCCGTAGACGCCTCGGCCCATCTGGAGCACCAGGCGCCGGTTGAACTGATGGCCGCCATGCGTTATGCGGTGCTCGATGGTGGCAAGCGTCTGCGCCCGCTGCTGGTGATGGCGGCGTTTGAGGCGGTGCAGTCGGGTCTGTTGTCCCAGGTGGCCAGCGCCAGTGAGGAGGCGATCACCGTCCCGGGCGCCTTGGAGCAGGCAACGGGCCCGTACCAGGCCGCGCTGCGTTCGGCCTGTGCGGTGGAACTGATCCACGCCTATTCACTGGTGCACGACGACATGCCGTGTATGGACAACGATGTGTTGCGCCGTGGCAAACCCACGGTCCACGTTCAGTTTGGCCAGGCCAGCGCCTTGCTGGCGGGTGATGCCTTGCAGGCACTGGCGTTTGAGCTGCTGACGCCCGATGACGCCAGCCTGCCAGCCGCCCAACAGGCCCAGCTGTGCCGTTTGCTGGCACGCGCCGCAGGTTGCACCGGCATGGCGGGTGGCCAGGCGATTGATCTGGCCAGTGTCGGTCTGCGCCTGACGGAGAGCCAGTTGCAGGAGATGCACCGTCTGAAAACCGGCGCCCTGCTCAAGGCCAGCGTGATGATGGGGGCCGCCTGTGGCCACACCAGCGCCGCCACCTGGCGCGCCTTGCAGGAGTTTGGTGCCGCCATCGGTCTGGCGTTCCAGGTGGTGGACGATGTGCTGGACGTCACCGCCGACTCGGCCACCCTGGGCAAGACGGCTGGCAAGGACGCCAACAGCGACAAGCCGACCTATGTTTCCCTGATGGGCCTGGATGAAGCCAGAGCCTTTGCCCAGAACCTCAAGACGCAAGCATTGCAGGCGCTCCAGCGCAGTGGTCTGGCCGATGTGCGCGCTTTGCAGGGTCTGGCCGAGATGGTGGTGGACCGGACCCACTGAGCGCCTCAAATTTATATAAAAAGTGCCTCTAGCCCTTATGTAAAGAGCGTGAGTAGCTATTTCAATCAGAGCATCTATTCATGAAAAACATGTACCCCCTGTTGCAGACCATTGTCACGCCAGACGATTTGCGGCGGCTCAACCGCTCGCAGTTGGAGCCGCTGGCACACGAGTTGCGCGCTTTTCTGCTCGACAGCGTGGCCAAAACAGGCGGGCACCTGAGCTCCAACCTGGGCACGGTGGAACTCACGGTGGCGCTGCACTATGTGCTCAACACGCCGTATGACCGCATCGTCTGGGACGTGGGCCACCAGACCTACCCGCACAAAATCCTGACCGGTCGGCGCGAACGCATGCACAGCCTGCGTCAGCTCGGCGGCCTGAGCGGTTTCCCACGGCGTGACGAAAGTGAATTCGACACCTTTGGCACCGCTCACTCCAGCACCTCAATCTCGGCGGCGCTGGGCATGGCCCTAGCCAGCCGCCTCAAGGGCGAAGACCGCCACGCGGTTGCGGTCATTGGTGACGGTGCCATGACCGCCGGCATGGCGTTTGAGGCGCTCAACAACGCCGGTGTGGCCGACTGCAACCTGCTGGTCATCCTCAACGACAACGACATGTCGATCAGCCCGCCGGTGGGTGCGCTCAACCGCCATCTGGCCAAGCTGCTCAGCGGCCAGTTTTACGCGGCCGCCAAAAATGCCAGCAAAACCGTGCTCAAAGGTGCGCCGCCCCTGTGGGAGCTGGCCAAACGCTTTGAAGAGTCGGCCAAGGGCATGGTCAAACCGATCACGCTGTTTGAGAAGTTCGGCTTCAACTATGTCGGCCCGATCGACGGCCACGATGTGGACACGCTGGTGAGTGTGCTGGAGAACATCAAGCAGCTCAAGGGACCGCAGTTTTTGCATGTGGTCACCAAAAAAGGCCAAGGTTACAAAATGGCCGAGGCCGACCCGGTGGCCTACCACGGGCCCGGCAAGTTTGACCCGGCAGTGGGGCTGGCCAAAGCCAGTGGCCAGGGCAAGATCACCTTCACCGAGGTGTTCGGCAACTGGCTTTGTGACATGGCGGCCTCCGACAGCCGCCTGGTGGGCATCACCCCGGCCATGCGCGAAGGTTCGGGCATGGTCGAGTTTGAAAAGTTGTTCCCCAAGCGCTTTTTTGATGTGGGCATTGCCGAGCAGCACGCGGTGACCTTTGCTGCGGGCCTGGCCTGTGAGGGCCTGAAACCGGTGGTGGCGATCTACTCCACCTTCCTGCAGCGGGCCTATGACCAGCTGGTGCATGACGTGGCTTTGCAGAATCTGCCGGTGGTGTTTGCGTTGGACCGCGCCGGGCTGGTGGGCGCCGACGGTGCCACCCATGCGGGGGCGTATGACATCCCGTTCATGCGCTGCATTCCCAACATGAGTGTGGCCTGCCCGTCGGACGAAAACGAATGCCGCCAACTGCTCAGCACCGCTTATGCCCAGGAGGGGCCGGTGGCGGTGCGTTACCCGCGTGGTGTGGGGGCCGGTGTGGCCGTGTCTCGCGCCCTCGATACCCTGCCGTTGGGCAAGGGTGAAATCCGTCGCACGGGCAAAAAAGTGGCGCTGCTGGCTTTTGGCACGCTGTTACACCCGGCCTTGCAAGTGGCCGAGGTGCTGGACGCCACGGTGGTCAACATGCGTTGGGCCAAACCGCTGGACACCGAGCTGCTGCTGCAGATCGCTGCCGAGCACGAGGCCTTGGTGACGCTGGAAGATGGCTGCATCATGGGTGGCGCAGGCAGCGCGGTGCTCGAAGCGCTGGCGCAGGCCGGGCTGGCCAAACCGGTGTTGCAGCTGGGTTTGCCCGACCGCTTCATCGAACACGGTGACCCGGTCAAACTGATGGCCATGCTGGGCCTGGACGCGGTGGGCATCGAGGCTTCGGTGCGCACACGCTTTTGCGCCATTTACCCCGCTAACTGAGGTGTTCAGACGACAAGGCACGGGAAAACCCGGGCCTTGTCGCTGGGGTCCGCTCCCTAGAATGACTGGCGAACTTGCCCTGCGCGTGCTGCGTTGGCAAGTCAAGTGTTACCCAGTTCACAACTAGAGGAGTTCATCGATGGATCGTCGTTCAATCATCAAAAACGCGGGTATCGCCGGTGTTTTGGCCGCAGGGGCCGCACCTGCTGTGCATGCGCAGGCCGCCGTGCGCTGGCGCCTGGCGTCCAGTTTCCCCAAATCACTGGACACGATTTATGGCGCAGCCGAAGTGATGTCCAAGGCGGTCAGGGCGATGTCGGGCGGCAAGTTCGAGATTTCCGTGCATGCCGGTGGTGAGTTGATGCCTCCCTTTGGTGTGGTGGACGGTGTGCAAAACGGCACGGTGGAGATGACCCACACCGTGCCTTATTATTTTTACGGCAAGAACCCGGCGTTTGCCCTGGGCTCGGCCATCCCATTTGGTCTGAACGCGCGCCAGATGACGGCCTGGATGATGCACGGCAATGGCCGCAAGCTCATGAACGAGTTGTATGCCACCTACGGCATGGTCAGTTATGCCGGTGGCAACACCGGTGTGCAGATGGGTGGCTGGTACCGCAAGGAAATCAAGTCGCTTGCCGACTTCAAGGGCATGAAGATGCGCCTGGGTGGTGGGTTGGTGGGTGAGGTGATGCAAGGACTGGGCGCCGTACCACAAAGCATTCCGGGTGGTGAGATTTACCAGGCGTTGGAGAAAGGCACGATTGACGCGGCCGAATGGGTGGGCCCTTATGACGACCAGAAGCTCGGCTTCAACAAGGTGGCACCGTACTACTACTATCCCGGCTGGTGGGAAGGTGGCCCCGAAGTGGACTTTTATGCCAACCAGAAAGCGGTGGACAGCCTGTCGGCAGAAAACAAGGCCATCCTGGAAACCGCCTGTGCCATGGCCTCCACCGACATGTTGGCCAAATACGACGCCTTCAATCCGACCGCTTTGAAACAACTGGTGGCCGCGAAAACCAAGGTTCTGCCCTTCCCGCAGGACGTGCTGGAAGGCTCCTTCAAGGCGGCGATGACGGTGTTTGAGGCCAACAATGCCAAGAGCCCCGAGTGGAAGAAGATTTACGCCGACCTGCGCAATTTTCAGCGTGACCAGGTGTTGTGGTTCCGTTTTGCCGAAGCCAAGTTCGACTCGTTCATGGCCACCCGCAAGCTCTGATAAGGCGCTTTTTCCCAACAACAAAAAACCCGCTTGATGCGGGTTTTTTGTTGGAGACGACCTGTGTCGCTGACGACAGGTCGCATGCGACAACTCAGCCTATTTGTTGGTTTTCATGGACTCTTCCATGGCTTTCATGGGGTCGTCCGCAGCGGGGGCGCCCGGTGCCGGCTCGGGTTGGGGTTCTGTGCTCTCGGTCGAGGGCGTCTGCGCCTCTGGCGTTGGCACTTGCGGCTCGGCATCCGGCATGTTGGCCATCATTTCGGCAGCCACCTTGTCCAGATCCACCGCCTCTTTTTTGTCCAGGCCACTCGAGACAATGCCCGGGAAAGCAATGATGAGCCCCACCATGATGATCTGGATGATCACAAACGGCACTGCTCCCCAATAGATCTGCATCGTGGTCACCGGCTGGATCAGCTTCTTGGTGAGCCGGTCGGTGTAGGCCTTGCCGGGGGCCACACTGCGCAGGTAGAACAGCGCAAAACCAAAGGGCGGGTGCATGAACGAGGTCTGCATGTTCACACCCAGCAGCACACCAAACCAGATCAGGTCAATGCCCATCTTCTCGGCCACCGGTGCCAGCAAAGGCACCACAATGAACGCCAGCTCGAAGAAGTCCAGGAAAAATGCCAGGAAAAAGATCAGGACGTTCACCACAATCAGAAAGCCCAGTTGGCCACCGGGCACCGAGCTCAGCAGATGCTCCACCCATTTGGAGCCATCCACCCCCTGGAACACCAGGCTGAACACGGTCGAGCCCACCAGGATGAAGACGACAAAACTCGACAGCTTGGTGGTGGAGGTCAGTGCCTGCTTGAGCAGGGCCAGGCTCAGGCGTTGTCGGCTGGCGGCCATCAGCAACGCGCCCATGGCACCCATGGCGCCGCCTTCGGTGGGGGTGGCAACTCCTAAAAATATAGTGCCAAGCACAAGAAAAATAAGGAGAAGCGGCGGGATCAGCACAAAGGTGACCCGTTCGGCCATGCGCGACAGCAACCCGGCGCGGGTCACCTTGTTCAGCACCGCTATCAAAAAAGCCAGCACCACACCGGCACACAAAGACACCACCACGGTTTCGTCCTTGGCCACCATCAGCACCTCTTCACCCTTGAGGTAGCTCAGCACCTGGGCGTAATGCTGTCCCAGGTAGATCGCCACACCAGCACTCAAGACCGTCAAAATGCCCAGCGATGGCAGGCCACTGCTGCCGTTGTCTTCGCGGATGGTGCGCGCCTCGGGCGGCAGGGCGGGCACCCAGTTGGGGCGGACAAAAGTGATCAGCAACACGTACCCAAAGTACAGGCCGGTCAGCGCAAAGCCCGGAATAAACGCGCCCTTGTACATCTCACCGACACTGCGGCCCAGCTGGTCGGCCAGAATGATCAGCACCAAAGAGGGGGGGATGATTTGCGCCAGCGTACCCGAGGCGGCAATCACGCCCGAGGCAATGCGCCGGTCATAACCGTAGCGCAGCATGATGGGCAGAGAAATCAGGCCCATCGAGATCACCGAGGCCGCCACGACACCGGTGGTGGCGGCCAGCAGGGCGCCGACAAAAATCACCGCAAAGGCCAGCCCGCCGCGCAGGGGACCAAACAGCTGGCCGATGGTGTCGAGCAAGTCCTCGGCCATGCCGCTGCGCTCCAGGATCAGGCCCATCAGGGTGAAAAACGGGATCGCCAGCAGGGTGTCGTTTTGCATGATGCCAAAGATGCGCAGCGGCAGCGCCTGCATCAGAGCTTCGGGCAGCAGCCCAAGCTCCACCCCGACAAAACCAAAAAACAGGCCACAGGCACCCAGGCTGAACGCCACCGGAAAACCCATCAGCAGGAAGACGATCAGCCCCATGAACATGATCGGGGCGATATTGGTTGAAATGAACTCCATATTGTTCCCCTGGCCTCAGGCCGCTTTGGTTGGCGCGGCTTTTTCTTCAGCCAGTTTCTGGATGGCGGCGGCCAGTTCTTCCTCAGCGGATTTGCCCAGCACCTTTTCGGTCGGGTCCTCAATCAGCCCCATCAGGAACGCCAGTCGCTTGATCAGCTCGGATAGGCCTTGTAACCACAGGAGGGCAAAACCCAGCGGCATCATGGCGTACACCGGCCAGCGGATCAGACCACCTGCGTTGCCCGACATCTCACCGCTGTGAAAACCTTTCAGGAAAAACGGCAGGCTAAACCAGATGATGGCGCTGCAAAACGGCAGCAGGAAACAGGTGAAGCCAAACACGTCAACCCAGGTCTGGGTGCGTTTGGTCAGGCGCCCGTAGAACACGTCAATCTTCACATGTTCACCATTTAGCAGGGTGTAGGCCGAGGCCAGCAGAAAGGCCGCCGCAAACAGGTACCACTGCACTTCGAGAAAAGCGTTGGAACTGACGTTGAAGGTTTTGCGCACCACCGCATTGAGGGCGCTGATCACGGTCGAGGCCAGAATGAGCCAGATCACATACTTGCCAATCCAACGGTTGAGCCCGTCAATGGCATTCGATAACTTTAAAAACGCCTGCATGTTGTCTCCAGCTTGGGGTATGGAGAGGGTGTTTGTCACCCTCAGTTTGTTGTCGCGAATGCGATTCAAAGTTTAGCGGGAATGCCTGGTTTCAGTGCGAGGGTTGAACCCGGGGCACCCACGCGCACCGAGCCCTTGGCCAGAGTCCGTCAGCAGCCACCTTGGTGCTTGTTCAAACGGTGCTGGACCATGGTTTTTTCCCAACGCCTGTGATGTGTTTGCTTGAACGCCTATTTAGGCTACAGACCTTGATTGATAAGGGCTAATTGCTTTCAAAAGCATAGTAGATGGCAGAAAGACACACACTCGGATCTTGCCGTGGTGCAGAATGCCTGTCATGCGCCCGCTTTGTCTAGCTCTGCCCCCCATGGCCGCCGCTTTGATGGCGCGGGTTCGGGCTGTTTTGGGCTGCTGCCGGGCCAGTCGGGTGGGCCGGGGGAGGCTGGTGTGAGGTTTGCTCAAACGCGACCCGCGCCTCTTACTGGTGGCCGTCGGATGCGCGGGCGCGGTTCCTGGTATTGGCTGCTGTTTGTGCTGCCGATGCTGGCGGTCATTGTGGCGGCCGGAGGCATTGTCTATGCCATCGTGGACAACCTGCGTGAGGAGTACCGCGTGGTGGCGCTGGCACAAGCCCAGGACACCGCCCAACTGGCGGTGGCCAACCGGCTGAACCAGGATGTTGCCGCGATCCAGAAGCTGGTGGCCGATACGCTGGACCTGGCTGTGCGGGGCCAGGCCGATGCGGGCAGTGTGGCCCGGGTGCACACCACGGTGGTGAACTGGCTGACCAGTCTGGAGCCCCGGCTGCTGGAGCTGGAGGACTCTCCTGACGCGGTGGTGACCACCCAGCAGGCGCGCCAGGACTTTGACAGCTACCGAGAGCGGATTGTCCAGACCATCGCGCTGGCGGCCAAGGACCCGAAGGCCGCCATGCCGTTGGCGTTTCGGGCCGGGCAAAGTTATGTGGCGTTCAGTGAACACACCCACAGCATTGTGAACGCGGCCACCGCCACCATGGCACAACGCAGCGCTGACCAGGTCCGTCTGTTTCAGGCGCATGTGATCAAGCTCGGTGTCACCGGCGGGGTGTCGCTGCTGCTGCTGTTGCTGGGCTGGCTCTGGCTGGCGCACCAGATGATGCAGCGGGTGTCTTTGTTGTCGGGTGCGATGTTGGGCATGGCGTCGCAAGACGCCTCCCCCCCGGCCCTCAAGGAGGTGGAGGCGCTCAGCCACAACAGCACCAGCCTGTTGCGTGACCTGGCGGTGGCTGTTCTGGCGTTTCGTGATTCCCTGCTGGCGCGCAAATCTGCCCAGAATGACCTGGACAAACGCATGAGGGAGTTGGCCTGTTTGCATGAGGTGTCGCGTCTCAGCGAGAACGATGCCATCCCTGATGACGAGCTGTTGCAGCAGGTGGTGGCGCGCTTGCCTGCGGCGATGCGTTTGCCGCAGCTGGCTGCTGCCTGTATCACTGCGCCGGGTGTGGTGTGGGGGGAGCCCGCGGTGCTGCAGCAGGCACAGCATCTGTGCGTGGACTTTGGTGGCAAGGCTGAGGTGGCGCGCCACCAGATCTGTGTGGCGTATCTGGCCGAGCTGCCCGCTGGGGTCGAGGACGCTTTTTTGCCCGAAGAGCAGGCTCTGCTGGACGCAGTGGGCACGCGGCTGCACAAAACCTTTGCGCTGCGCCGTGCGCGTGAGCAAGAGGTCGAGACCCAGGCGCTGATGCATGCCATCGTCGAGCAGGCCGCCAATGCCATCAACCTGGTGGAGCTGCCATCCTTGCACATGGTCCAGGTCAACGCGGCCAGCTGCCAGATCCTGGGTTACAGCCGCGACGAGTTGCTGCAGATGAATCTGCTGGACTACCAGGCGGTGCTGGATGCCCTCGCACTGCAAGAGCGGGTTGGCAAGACGCTGGTCGACGGCGGCGCCCGGTTTGAAACCCGCTACCGGCGCAAGGATGGCCGGGAGATTGATGTGTCGATCAACGCCCGGGTGATCCGCCAGCAGGGGCGAGACTACATGGTGGTGTTGTGGGACGACATCAGCGAGCGCAAACAGGCCGAACTCGCGCTGCGCAAGATCAGCATGGCGGTTGAACAAAGTCCACATGCGGTGGTGATCACCGATGTGCATGCCTGTATCGAGTTTGTGAATGACGCTTTCATCGGCCTCACCGGTTACAGCCGTGACGAGGTCATCGGGCAGAACCCCAGGTTGCTGAGCTCGGGCAAAACCCCGGCCAAGGTGTTTCGGGAGATGTGGCAAGCGCTGGCCGCCGGGCAGCAGTGGAGCGGGCATTTTGTCAACCGCACCAAGGACGGGCGTGAGCGCATCGAGGCCGCCATCATCAGCCCCTTGCGTGATGCTGAGGGCCGGATCTGCAACTATGTGGCGGTCAAGGAAGACATCACCGAGCGCCAACGCACCGAGGACGAGTTACGCATGCTCTACCTCGCGGTTGAGCAAAGCCCGGAGAGTGTGGTCATCACCAACCTGAATGCCGACATCGAATACGTCAACCAGGCCTTCATCCGCACCACCGGCTACAGCCGGGACGAGGCGATTGGTGCCAACCCGCGTCTGCTCAAGAACGGCAAAACACCGCCCCAGACCTATGAGGACATGTGGGCCGCCCTGGTCCGGGGTGACACCTGGCGCGGTGTGCTGTTCAACCGCCGCAAAGACGGCAGTGACTACGAGGAAGAGGTCCATGTCACCCCGGTGCGCCAGCCCGATGGCCACATCACCCACTACCTGGCGATCAAGGAGGATGTGACCGAGAAGCGACGCATGACGCTGGAGCTGGCGCAGTACCGCTCCCATCTGGAGGAACTGGTGGCCCAGCGCACGGCCGACCTGGAGCAGGTCACCGATGCCTTGCGACTCGCGGGGGAGGAACAGATGGCCATCTTCGAGACCGCCTCCTCGGGCATGGCACTGATCAAGGACCGCGTTTTTGTGCGCTGCAACCGGCGTCTGACCGAGCTGTTTGGCTGGCTCGAAGGCGGCATGGTGGGGCAGCGCACCAGCATCTGGTATACCGACGCCGATGCCGAAGCTTTGGGCGGTGACCCGGTCTACGAAGTGATCTGGCGTGGCCAGGCGCACACCCGCGAGCAGCTGCTCAAACGTCTCGATGGCAGCCTGTTTTGGGTGCGTCTGACCGGCAAGGCGGTGGACGTGGCCGACCACAGCAAGGGCACGGTGTGGGTGGTGGACGATATTTCGGAGGAACGTGCCGCTGCCGATGCCATGCGTCGTGCCAAAGAGCTGGCCGAAGACGCCGCACGCACCAAGGCCGATTTTCTGGCCAACATGAGCCACGAGATCCGCACCCCCATGAACGCGGTGATTGGCATGACCCACCTGATGCTCAAGACCGAGCTGTTGCCGCGCCAGCGCGACTATATGAAAAAGATCATGGACTCGGGCCAGCACCTGCTTGGCATCATCAACGACATCCTGGATGTGTCCAAGATCGAGGCCGGCAAACTGGCGATCGAACACATCGCTTTTGACCTGGAGAAGGTGCTGGGCAATGTCAGCAACCTGATCGGTGAAAAGGTCGCCGCCAAGGGCTTGGAGCTGATCTTTGACGTGGACCGCGATGTGCCCAACAACCTGGTGGGTGATCCGCTGCGTCTGACCCAGGTGCTGATCAACTACGCCAACAACGCGGTCAAGTTCACCCAACAAGGTGAGGTTGATGTGGTGGTGCGGGTGCGCGAGCAGAGTGACAACGATGTGCTGCTGTATTTTGCGGTGCGCGACACCGGCATCGGCATCTCGGACGAGCAGCGCAGCCAGCTGTTCCAGTCGTTCCAGCAGGCCGACAGCTCCACCACACGCCACTACGGCGGCACCGGGCTGGGCCTGTCGATTGCCAAGAAGCTGTCCCACATGATGCAGGGTGAGGTGGGGGTGGACAGTGTGCCGGGCCAGGGCAGCACCTTCTGGTTCACCGCGCGTCTGGGCAAAGGGGTTGCAGCGCAGCCCTCCCGCATCCTGAGTGCCGACTTGCAGGGTTGCCGGGCGCTGGTGG
This sequence comes from Rhodoferax sp. U11-2br, assembly GCF_018619435.1. Taxonomy (GTDB): domain Bacteria; phylum Pseudomonadota; class Gammaproteobacteria; order Burkholderiales; family Burkholderiaceae_C; genus Rhodoferax. Next base: position 24,405 of record NZ_JAHFZF010000003.1, read on the forward strand.
TGGACGACAACGACCACGCCCGAACGGTGCTGCGGGGCATGCTCGAAGGCATGGGTTTTGGTGTGGAAGAGGCCGATGGTGGCAGCAGTGCCATCCATGCAGTGGACCAGGCCGAGACCCAGGAGCGGCCCTTTCACTTTGTGTTTCTGGATTGGCAGATGCCCGGCATGGACGGCATCGAGGTGGCCAGGCGTTTGCAGGCGCGGCCCCTGAGGCACCCACCGCACCGGGTCATGGTCACCGCCTTTGGCCGTGAAGATGTGCTCAAGGGCGCCGCCCAGGCCGGGCTGGACGATGTGTTGATCAAGCCGGTCAACCCGTCGATGTTGTTTGAGAGTGTGATGAGCCTGATGGGGCAGGTGCCACCCGAGCGGCGTGGCGCATCACAGGCGCCTCCGCTGAGTGTGGAAAACCTCGCGGGTATCAAAGGCGCCCGGATTTTGCTGGTGGAAGACAACGACCTCAACCAGGAAGTGGCTTTGGAGTTACTGCGTGATGCCGGTTTTGTGGTGGAACTGGCAGAAAACGGCGAGATTGCGCTGCAAAAAGTGCAGCGCAGTCCCTTTGATCTGGTGCTGATGGACATGCAGATGCCGGTGATGGACGGCGAAACCGCCACCCGTGAAATCCGCCGTTTGCCTGCTTTTGAAGCGCTGCCGATTGTGGCCATGACCGCCAATGTGCAAGACAGTGACCGCCAGCGTTGTCTGGATGTGGGCATGAACGACCACATTGCCAAACCGATCGATCCCGACCGGCTGTGGCAGACCTTGCTGAAATGGATCACACCGCGCCCGGGGGCCGCCTTGCTGCCGGGTCCGGTGCCCGCTGTGCCCGCCGCCCCAGACATCGGCTGGCGGGCGCCAACCGACATTGCCGGACTTGATACACAGGCCGGGCTGCGGCGGGTGCTGGGTAAAAAAACGCTGTACCTCTCGATGCTGCGCCGTTTTGTGGCGGGCCAGAAAGGGCTGCTGAGCAGCTTGCAGGCGGCGCTGGACCAGCAGGACCTGACCACCGCCGAGCGTCTGGCACACACCACCAAGGGCACCGCTGGCAGCATCGGGGCGCATCAGGTGCAGGCGCTGGCTGCTGTGGTGGAGGACACTGCCCGCCAACGTGGGCCGGTGGCCACGGTGCGCAGCGCGGTGCAGGCCTTGGCCGGGCCACTCACCGCGCTGATCGACGCGCTGGAGCAGGCCCTGCCGACCGAGTTGCCCCGTCCGCCAGTGGCGCTGGACCCGGTTCAGCTCAAGGACATGTGCGCCCGGCTGGATGCTTTGCTGGCCTACGATGACGCGACCGCTGTGGACCTGGTCAGCGACCATGCCGACTTGCTGGAGGCTGCTTTCCCGCAGCACTACCGTCAGATCGAGAGCGCCGTCAAGGTGTTTGACTTTGAGGCCGCTTTGCTGCAATTACGTGCCTGCATGAAAAGTTTGCCATCCTGAGGTTTCAACTTTATGGACTTCCCGCAAGCACCCCGAAAATCCACCGTGCTGGTGGTGGATGACACACCCGACAACCTGTCCCTGGTGAGTGGCCTGCTGCGTGACGACTACATCGTGCGGGTCGCCAACAATGGTGAAAAGGCCTTGCGTATTGCGACTTCCGAGCAGCCGCCCGACCTGATTCTGCTCGACATCATGATGCCCGGCATGGATGGCTACGAGGTCTGCCAGCGCCTCAAGGCCGACCCCAAGGCGCGCGACATCCGGGTGATTTTCCTGACCGCCAAAGCCGAGATCGAGGACGAGCGCAAGGGTTTTGAGCTGGGCGCGGTGGACTACATTACCAAACCGATCAGCCCGCCCATTTTGCAAGAGCGGGTCAAAACCCATCTGGCACTCAAGGCCTCGTCGGATTTTCTGCGCGACAAAAGCGCCTATCTGGAGCAGGAGGTGGCGCGGCGCACCGCCGAGGTGATGGCGATCCAGGATGTGACCATTCTGGCGCTGGCCTCACTCGCGGAGACCCGCGACACCGATACCGGCAACCACATCCGGCGCACCCAGTACTACGTGCAGGCACTGGCGCTGCAGCTGCGCCAGCACCCGCGCTTTGAGCGGTATCTGAGTGAGGCCAACATCACCATGCTGTTCAAGTCGGCGCCGCTGCATGACATCGGCAAAGTGGGCATTCCGGATCGCATCCTGCTCAAGCCCGGGGGCTTCGAACCGCACGAGCTGGAGATCATGAAACGCCATACCACTCTGGGGTTCGAAGCCATCGAACACGCGGAGAAAGCCTTGGGTATCACGGTGGACTTCTTGCGCGCGGCCAAGGAAATTGCCTTGTCGCACCAGGAAAAGTGGGATGGCAGCGGTTACCCGCAGGGCCTGGTGGGGGATGCCATCCCGATCAGCGCACGCCTGATGGCGCTGGCCGATGTTTATGACGCCTTGATCAGTCGACGGGTCTACAAAGCGGGTATGTCACATGCCCAGGCGGTCGAGATCATTCTGGCAGGCCGGGCCAGCCACTTTGACCCGGATGTGGTGGATGCGTTTGTGGCGGTGCAGGATGCGTTTCAGGCGATTGCCGCGCGTTTTGCGGACCGCGAAGTTGATCCGAGCCCAGCCCTTCGGCCACCTGTGTTACCCCAATAAGGCATTAAATGAGCCTGTAGCCCTTATATAACAAGGGCTAGTCACTCTCAAAAACGAAGTCTCACAGGCGCGGGCTGTTGCGCGCGCCACATACAGTCTGGTGCCCACCCGTGTGTGCACTGGCAACAGGCTCGTGATGGCCAGTTGCAAAAAGCGGCCAAGCTGTTGTGGCATCAACACCTGTGCCTGTGGCATGACTGAGCAACGTCATCCACAGGACAGGCTTAGCACCGAAATGGCGGGTGGATGTGTTGGCACCGGGACGGACAGGCTCCGCACGTCAACACAGGCTGGGTGGGGCTGAACACGCTCGAGGCAAGGCGGGGCTTGCCAACACCCGCTGAGGGAGGGGCAACCCCAGGCTTGCTGTTCCTTTCAAGAATGGTTATCATTTGCCAACTGGGAATAGTTACCATTACTGGAGATCAAGAGCGTCATGATTATTTGCGTTTGCCGTCGCGTCAATGACAAAACGATTGAACGTTGTGCGCGCGCGGGTCTGGATTTTGATGACCTCCAGATGGAGTTGGGCGTGGCCACCCAGTGTGGCAAATGTGAGTGCAAGGCCAGAAGCATCATCGCGGAATGCAGCCCGAACCAGTTGGTTGCCCACATCGAGCACAACGGCCAGCCAACCCGGGGTTTGATTGCTTTGGCCGGCTAGGAGCTGCCATCGTCTTTCGCCCTGTGATGCCCTGAAAATTCTGCCACGGTGGGTGATGACCCCACGCTGTTGACTTGCGTCTGTGCGTTTCTACAATGCGCGGACCCAACCAACAGGAGCCCCACCATGCAAGGCAGTCCAGCAGTTCTTTCCTATCTCAACTTCCTTCTGGCCGGCGAGCTTGCTGCGCGTGATCAGTATTTCATCCATTCGCGCATGTTTCACGAATGGGGCTATGGCAAGCTGCATGATCGCATTGCCCACGAAATGGCCGATGAAACCGGTCATGCCAGTGCCTTGATTGCCAGAATTCTGATGTTGGGTGGCACACCCGCCATGACACCCGAACAACTCAACATTGGCAGCAGCGTGGTGTCCATGCTCGAGAACGATCTGGCGGTGGAGTTCAAGGTGCGCGCTGACCTCAAGAAGGGTGTGGCTCTGTGCGAGACAGAGCAGGACTATGTGTCGCGCAACATCCTGGTGGCACAACTCAAGGACACCGAAGAAGACCATGCCCATTGGCTGGAACAGCAGCTGTTCCTGATCCAACAGATCGGCCTGCCCAATTACCTGCAAAGCCAGGCCAGCTGACACCCTCTTTAGGAGCCATCACCATGAAGATCTCCCAGCCCGTTTTGATGGTGCTCAACAGCGCCTTGCGTGAATCGCTGACCGCCATCAACCAGTATTTTCTGCACGCCCGCATGGCTAAAAACCAGGGGTATGAGAAGCTCGACAGCAAGATCTACCACCAGTCGATTGACGAGATGAAACACTCGGACCGGCTGATCCAGCGCATCTTTTTGCTCGAAGGGCTGCCCAACCTGCAGGAACTTGGCAAGCTCCTGATTGGTGAAGATGTGCCGGAAATCATCAGCTGCGACTTGCAGCTGGAGCAGCGCAAACACAGTGTTCTGGTGGACGCGATTGCGACCTGTGAGCGCGAGCAGGACTATGTCTCACGTGACCTGCTTGAGCACCTCAAAGAGGAGAACGAGGAACACCTGGACTGGCTGGAAACCCAGCAGGAGCTGATCCAGAGCATGGGCCTGCCCAACTACCTGCAGAGCCTGACGAGTTAAAACACGCTCAGGGGTGGCTGAGCTGCCACTTCTGGATGGCCTGGCGAACGTCGGCCAGCGCCAGCGCCACGGCTTTTTCACCTTCCAGAATGGCTTTGTCTTTCTGGTCAAAGTCGGTGACGCCAATCTTGCCCACCTTGGGGCGGATCACCACATCGGCGCGCGCCAGCTCCTGTTCACCCAGGCGTCTGATCATGATGACCAGGGACTGGTCAATCATGTTGCTGAGACCGTCAAACACCAGCCGCCGCTCCAGCTGGGCGGAGATGTCCACCCCGATCACGATGTCGGCGCCCATCTTGCGTGCGGCATCCACCGGCACCGGACTCACCAGGCAACCGTCCACATAGGTTTTGCCGAGGATCTGGGTCGGTTTAAAAAACACCGGGAAGCTGCTGGAGGCGCGCACCGCCTGCCCGGTGTTGCCGCGGGCAAAGTCGACGCGCTGGCCGGTATCTCCTTGCGTGGCCACTGCCACAAAGGGTTTGGACAACTGGTCGATGGGCCGGTTTTTGACCAGCTCGTTGACATAGTCCTGCAGTTTCTGGCCAATCATCAGGCCTTCCCAGGGACTGCGCAGGTTGAAGTCTTTGACCTTGCTCTCGTCCAGCCCAAAGGCCAGCTCCTGCAGCGCAAAACCGTCGAGCCCGCTGGCGTACAAGGCGCCGACCACACTGCCGGCGCTGGTGCCGGCGATCAGTTCGGGCCGCAGGCCTTGCGCCTCCAGCGCCTTGATCACCCCCACATGGGCAAAACCCTTGGTGCCGCCACCACCCAGGGCGATGCCAATGCGCGGCTGGCGTGGCGGGCCGGGTGGGGCCAGCGGTGCCGGGGGTGGGGGAGCAGAGGTGCTGCAAGCGGCCAACAGGCCAGCGGCAGACAGGAGGAGGGAGCGGCGGTACATAAATTTAAGGGCAATTCAAGGCTCATGCCCTTATTTCATAAGGGCGAATAGCTATAGATTCAATAGTTTCAGGTGTTGGCTGGCAAGGTGGTGTACAGCACCACCTGGTTGCGCCCGGCTTCCTTGGCTCGGTACATGGCTTCGTCGGCATGGTGCAAGATGCTTTCCTGATCGGTTTGGCTGGGCTCAAACACGGCCACCCCCATGCTGGCGGTGCAGTGGTGCTCGACCGCTTGGCTGGCCGAGCCCGTGTGGCCGTTGCGGGTGAGCCGGTACACCTCGGCAATGGACCGGCGGATTTTATCGGCGATGGCCATGGCCTGTATCTGCGAGGTCTCCAGCGTGAGGTCAAGTTCACTGAGCAGCACCACAAACTCATCACCCCCCAGGCGCGCCACCGTGTCGACCTCGCGCACGCTGGCCTTGAGGCGCCGTGCCACTTCCATCAGCAGCAGGTCGCCCACCGCGTGGCCGTGGGTGTCGTTGAGCGGCTTGAAGTTGTCCAGGTCCATGAACAGCACCGCGCCAAAGTGGCCGCTGCGTTTGTTGGCCAGCAGGATCTGGCTCAGGCGGTCAGTCAGCAGGCGGCGGTTGGGCAGCTCGGTCAGGGCGTCGAAAAAGGCCAGTTGCCGCACCCGGTCTTCATTGGCTTTGCGCGCCGAGATGTCGGAGAACAGGGCCACATACTGGCGCGTCACACCGCGCTCGTCGCGTACCGCGCTGATGGTGAGCAGTTCGGGGTAGATTTCGCCATTTTTGCGCCGGTTCCAGATTTCGCCGCTCCAGTGGCCGTTGACCAGCAGGGCTTTCCACATGCCTTGGTAAAACGTGTTGTCCTGGCGTTCTGACTTGAGCAGCCGGGTGTGTTTGCCGATGACTTCGGCACGGGAGTAACCGGTGATCTGGCAAAAGGTGTCGTTGACGTTCAGGATGTGGCCGTGCACATCGGTGATGCTGATGCCTTCTTGGGCATGGCTGAAGACACTGGCCGACATCTCCAACTGCAGTTGCGCGCGTTTGCGATCGGTGATGTCACGCACAAAGGCAAACATGTCACCGCCACCATCGGCGTGGGTGGTCAGGCTGATCTCCACATCCCACAGCGTGCCGTCCTTGCGCCGGTGGCGTGTTTCGAATTGGTCGCGACCGGTCTGGTACAAGCGCAGTACCCGCGCGGCAATGTCCTCTGGCCGCTCACTGACCTCCAGGTCAAGGATGGACATCTGCAGCAACGCGTCCTGCGAGTAGCCCGACATGGCGCAATAGGCCGGGTTGACCTGCAACAGCCGTCCCTGTTTGTCGGCCCGCACAAACCCGTCCAGGGTGGTTTGCAACACCGCCTGCAGCGCGCCATAACTGTGTTGCAGGGTCTCCTGGATCTGGCGTTGTTCGGTTACATCCTGCAGGGAGCCCATCAGGCGGCGTACCACCAGCTGCGCGTCACGCTGTACCTCACCGCGTGCCAGGTAGTAGCGCTGGGAGCCGTCGCGGCGCAGGGTGTGCAACTCCAGTTCAAAAGGAATGGCGTAATGCAGCGCCCGCTGTACCGCTTCCTCGAGCCGTTGGGCGTCTTGCGGGATGAACAGTCTGGCCAGTTGGCGCAGCGTGGGTGCACCGGCTGCCGGGTCCAGACGGAAGAACTGAAACAACTCGTCGGACCAGGTGACGGTGTTGGTGTCGATGTCCCACGACCAGCTGCCCAGGTGGGCCAAGGCCTCAGTGCGCGACAACATGTCCTGTTGCGCCAACAGTTTCTGGTTGCGTTGTGCCAGGGTCGCCAGCAAGGTGTTGAAGGCCTGGATCAGTTCACCGATTTCTCCGGGCGCATTCACCGGCAGGCTGATTGGAATTTCTTTGTGATGCGGGTGTTGACCCAAGGCCCGGATGGTGTCGAGCACGGGGGCCAACTGGTGCCGCACGCGCCACCAAGTCAGTCCACCGGCCAACAGGGTGAGCAGCAGGGTTGCCAGCAGCATGCGCTGCTGCATCGCCTGGATCGGGGCAAAAGCCTCGGTGGTGGGCAGCACCGCCGAGAGAATCCAGCCGGTGCTCGCCAGGCGCTTGTCGGAGGCGAGCACTTCCTCACCTCTTGGGTTGGTCAACACCAGCGAGCCCTGGTAACCATCCAGAAAACGGTCCAGCGCTGGGTTTACACCCGCTGCGGGCAACTGCTCCATGATGCGTGTGGTGTCGGTGGCGGCAATCACCCGGCGTTGGAGCGGGTCGACCAGCAAGTAGCCACCGGTGTAGCCATAGCGGTTGGCGGTGATCGCTGTCAGTGGGTTGGGTTTGCGCAAGTTGGTGAGGCCGACCACCGTCCCCACCACGCGGCCACCGGCATCGCGCAGTGGTGCCGCCATGTCGAGGCTGGGGGTGCCGACTCCGGCCACCGCAGACACCTGTCCGATGCTGCTGCGTCCCTCGCTGCGTGCGGTGTGTACCGAGGCCAACTCCAGCAGTGTCTGCCCGTCGCGCTTTGGGCCACTGACACTGTCGGCCAGCACCAGACCTTGGCTGTTGAGCACCAGCACCCCGTCGTTGAACTTGCTGGGCAACAAAACACGTTGGTCCAGGCTGCTTTGCAATTTGGGCGGGTCCAGCAGCAGCTTGGCGTCGGTGTCGTTGGCCACCATCTGCAGCCACGCGTGGCGCTCGGACAACTGCTCGTCGAGCTGTCTGGACAACAGGGTCACGGTGGCAAACTGCTGGGCACTGAGACCAGCCTGCAGGTCGTTTTTTAACTCAACGCTGGCATAAAAAGACAGGCTCCACAAACTGGCCAGGAAAATGCCCATGGTCGACAGCGTGACCCGTGTCTTGATGGAATGCTTGGCCAAAAAGTTGAGCTGCATAAAAGCATGCTAACGCCAGCCCGCGACTTGGTACAGCTGTGCCGCCGTGATGTTTGCACGGTTTTGTGTGTTTTATGCCGAAAGCCCTTATTTAAAAAGGGCTTGTTGCTATGGATAGTGAAGTGCTGTGCTGCCAACCCGCTGAGCCGTCGTGTCACGGCTGCGGTGCAGCAGGCGCTGCGATGCCCAGCTCGGCCAGCTCATCGGGTGTGAACACACGTGAGCGGGTATGGAAGGACTTGCCTTCGGGGCTTTCCAGCGAAAAGTTGCCGCTTTGGCCGTCGAGCACGTCGATGATGAGCTGGGTGTGTTGCCAGTAGCTTTACTGCGCTTTGCCCATGTAGAACGGGCAGCCGCCGATGTCACCCAGGTACACATCACCGGCGCCCATGGTGATTTCTCCAGGCAGAAAACAATTGGCAGCGCTGTTGTCGCAGCAGCCACCCGACTGGTGAAACATCAGCGCCGGACCGTGTTTGGTTTTCAGGAGCGCGATAAGTGCAAGCGCGGCGGGTGTGGCGACCACCCGCGCAGGTGGGGTGTTTGCGTTCATGGATAGTTCACAGAGGTGTTCAGGCCACCATTGCACCACGGAAGATATTCTCGATCTCGGCTTGGGTAGCCGGGCGAGGGTTGGTCAAGCCACAGGCGTCTTTGAGTGCGTTGGTCGCCAGCAGCGGAATGTCTTCTTCTTTGACGCCAAGCTCGCTCAGGCTTTTGGGGATGCCAATGTCCAGTGCCAACTGGCGGATGGCTGTCAGGCAGGCCTGGGCGCCCGCTTGGTCATCCAGCGTTTGCACATCCACACCCATGGCCTGCGCCACAGTGCGTAGTCGGGCTGCCGAGGTCAACACATTGAACGCTTCCACATGGGGCAGCAGCAGCGCATTGCAAACACCGTGCGGCAGGTCGTAGAAACCCCCCAATTGGTGCGCCATGGCATGCACGTAGCCCAAGGACGCGTTGTTGAACGCCATACCTGCCAGAAACTGGGCGTATGCCATTTGTTCGCGGGCCTGCAGGTTGTCACCATGGGCCACTGCCGTGCGCAGGTTGTCCACGATCAATTGCACGGCCTTGAGGGCGCAGGCGTCGGTGATGGGGGTGGCTGCGGTGGACACATAGGCTTCCACCGCGTGTGTCAGCGCATCCATGCCGGTGGCGGCGGTCAAGCCTTTGGGCATGGCCAGCATCAGTTCAGGGTCGTTGACCGACATGATAGGGGTCACATGGCGGTCAACAATGGCCATCTTGATGTGCCGCGCTTCATCGGTGATGATGCAAAACCGCGTCATTTCACTGGCGGTGCCTGCGGTGGTATTGATGGCGACCAGCGGCAGTTGCGGTTTGGCCGAGCGGTCCACTCCCTCATAGTCGGCAATCTCGCCGCCGTTGGCTGCGCACAAGGCGATGCCCTTGGCGCAGTCGTGTGGTGAACCACCTCCCAACGAGACCACCAGGTCGCAGCCATGCTGGCGAAGCAGAGCCAGACCCGTGCGCACATTGGCCACCGTCGGGTTGGGTTGTGTGCCGTCAAATACTGCCGACTCGATCTGTTGTGTGGCCAGTTGCGTTTGGATGCGTGCTGCGACACCCAGTTTGTTCAACACGCTGTCCGTGACGATCAGCGCCTTGTGAAACCCACGGCTTCGCAAGGTCACCATGGCCTCCTTCAGACAGCCTGCACCCATGAGGTTGAAGCTGGGTATAAAAAATGTACTTGTCATCGCGAATTTTTCCCCGTTATGTGAAAGGGCCGAAATGGTGATGGCTGATGCGCCGCCGACATGCGCTGACCGAAGGCCAGCGCCGTGCTGTCAGGCGGCACAGGTGGCTTTAGAAGAAGCCTAGCTTCTTCTCGCTGTAGCTCACGAGCAGGTTCTTGGTTTGCTGGTAGTGGTCCAGCATGATCTTGTGGGTTTCACGGCCAATGCCCGATTCCTTGTAACCACCAAAAGCGGCGTGCGCCGGGTAGGCGTGGTAACAATTGGTCCACACCCGTCCGGCCTTGATGGCGCGACCCATGCGGTAGGCGACGTTGCCGTTGCGGCTCCAAACACCGGCACCCAGGCCATACAAGGTGTCGTTGGCAATGGCCAGCGCTTCGGCCTCGTCCTTGAAGGTGGTCACCGCCAGTACCGGCCCGAAGATTTCCTCCTGGAAGATGCGCATCTTGTTGTGGCCTTTGAACAGCGTGGGCTGGATGTAATAACCACCGGCCAAATCCCCGTCCATCTGGGCACGTTCCCCGCCAATCAGCACCTGTGCGCCTTCTTCCTTGCCGAGTTTGAGGTAGGACTCGATCTTGTCCATCTGGATCTGCGAGGCTTGTGCCCCCATCATGGTCTCGGTGTCGAGCGGGCTGCCTTGTTTGATGGCGGCGACGCGTTTCAAGGCCTTTTCCATGAACTTGTCGTAGATCGACTCCTGAATCAGCGCGCGTGACGGGCAGGTGCACACTTCACCCTGGTTGAAGGCGAACAAGACCAGCCCTTCAATCGCCTTGTCGAGAAAACCGTCATCCTGGTCCATCACGTCGGCAAAAAAGATGTTAGGTGACTTGCCACCGAGCTCCAGCGTGGCTGGAATCAGGTTGTTGGCGGCCGCCTGGGCAATCACCCGGCCGGTGGTGGTGGAGCCCGTGAACGCGATCTTGGCAATGCGCTTGCTGTTGGCCAGCGGCATGCCCGCTTCACGACCATAACCGTTGACGATGTTGAGCACACCCGGAGGAAGGATGTCAGCAATCAGCTCGGCCAGCACCAGGATGCTGACCGGGGTGGACTCGGCCGGTTTGAGCACCACGCAGTTGCCCGCACCAATGGCCGGGGCCAGTTTCCAGGCTGCCATCAGGATCGGGAAGTTCCAGGGAATGATCTGTCCCACCACGCCCAGGGGCTCGTGGATGTGGTAGGCCATGGTGTTCTCGTCGATCTCGCTGATGCCCCCTTCCTGAGAGCGCAGGCAACCGGCAAAGTAGCGGAAATGGTCAATGGTCAGCGGAATATCGGCGTTGAGGGTTTCGCGGATCGGTTTGCCGTTGTCCACGGTTTCGACGTAGGCCAGCAGTTCCAGATTGGCTTCCAGACGGTCGGCAATTTTTAGCAAGATGTTGGAGCGGGTGGCGGCATCGGTCTTGCCCCAGGCGTCTGCGGCGGCGTGGGCAGCGTCTAGCGCCAGCTCAATGTCTTCGGCGCCAGAGCGGGCCACCTGGGTGTAGGGTTTGCCGGTGATGGGTGTGGCCACGTCAAAGTACTGGCCCTTGACCGGCGGAACAAATTTGCCACCGATGAAGTTGTCATAACGTGCTTTGAAGTTGTGTTTGGCACCGGCCGAGCCGGGAGCGGCATAAATCATCTTGTGTCCTCTTTATGTGTCTTTGTGAATGAAATTGCCTTGCGGCAAGCTGGGTCTATCAAGTCGCGTGCCAGATCAGTGGAGTCAACTCAAGTGGTTGATTCCATTGAAAAATGTCTTCGTGGGTGCGCGGTGTCAGCGTTGTCCGTGAGGCCAGGAGGTGTACCAAAATGTGACAGGTGTTCCTCAAGGTGACAGGTCTGGCGAGCACCTTGGCCATGCAATACACTTCCTGCTGCATGAACGCGTGGGCCTGGTCACCATGGCCCTGACGACAACCAGAGAGCAGGCATAAGTCTGCCCAGGAGACAACGTGCGAACACCCCCTGCTGCCGTGGCCTTGCGCCAGGCGCGCCTGCATTTGCTGGAACATGGTGACTGCCCGCCGGGTGGTCTGGATGAACGCGTGGCGCGCTCCTGGCGGCGCAGTCTGGCGGCTGGCTTGCTGCCAGCTGGACGTGTGCCGGAGTCTGAACACAGCAGCGGTGCCGAACTGCTGCACACCATGGCCTCCAACCACGAGTTACTGGCGCATTCGCGTCCGGTGATGGCTCACCTGTTTGAGCAGGTGCGTCACACCCAGGGCATGGTGATCCTGGCGGACCAGCGCGGTACCTTGGTCCACACACTGGGACACGCCGACTTTCTGAGCCGGGCCGAGCGTGTGGCCTTGTCATGTGGTGCCAACTGGCATGAGCAGCAGCGTGGCACCAACGCGATTGGTACCGCTTTGGTGGAGGCCAGTGGGGTGGAGATCCACGGTGCCGAGCATTTTCTGGAGCGCAACGAGTTTCTGACCTGCACCGCCGTGCCCATTTTGTCGGCGCAGGCTGAGCTGCTGGGGGTGCTGGACATCTCGGGGGACCAGCGCAGCCGCCACCCACACACGCTGGGTTTGGTGGGCATGGCCTCACGCATGATTGAAAACCGCCTGATCATCAGTACCTGCCAGCGCCACATCCGCCTGCATGTCCATGCCCAGCTGGAAGGTATTGGCAGCATCGCCGAAGGCATTGTGCTGCTGTCGGAAGATGGCTGGCTGGTCGGGGCCAACCGCGCTGCCATGGCTTGGCTCAAACTCAGCCGCGCTGACCTGGGCGCGGTCCAGCTGCAACAGCGGCTGGAGCTTCCTCTGTCCGAACTGTTGTCACGCCACAAACGCCGCCCCGGGCAGCCCACCCAGGTGCGCCAGCTCGATGGCAGTGGCCTGTATGTTCTGGTGCAACATACGCTGCCAACCTGTGTCACGGTGCTGCCACAACCGGTGGCCAGCGCGCTACCCGTGAGGGATGCCCTGCTGAGCCTGGACACTGGTGACCTGCGCTGGCGCAGTGCCGCCGACAAGGTCCGGCGGGTGTTGGATAAACCCATACCGGTGCTGATCCAGGGGGAGTCCGGGGTTGGCAAAGAGCTGTTTGCCAGAGCCTCTCATGATAGCGGACCCCGCAAAAATAAAGCGTTTGTTGCTATCAATTGTGCTGCTGTTCCGGAGAATCTGATCGAGGCCGAGTTGTTTGGTTACACCCCGGGTGCCTTCACCGGCGCACGGCGCGAGGGCAGTGTCGGGCGCCTGCGTGAAGCCCAGGGTGGCACACTGTTTCTGGACGAGATTGGTGACATGCCGCTGGGTCTGCAGGCGCGTTTGCTGAGGGTGCTGCAGGAGCGTCAGGTGACGCCTCTGGGTGGTGGCCAGCCGGTGGCGGTGGACTTTGCCCTGATCTGTGCCAGCCATCACAAACTGCGTGAAGAAGCCGCTGCTGGTCGTTTTCGCAACGACCTGTATTACCGCATCAACGGGCTGACAGTGCTGTTGCCGCCGCTGCGCGAGCGAACAGATTTTGTGATGCTGACCGAGCGTTTGCTGGCTGACCTGAACTCAGGGCGCCGGGTGACTGTGGCGCCTGATGTGTTGGCGCGCTTTTGCCAGCACAACTGGCCCGGCAACCTGCGCCAGTACGCCAATGCCTTGCGCACCGCCTGTGCCATGCTGGGCGCACACGAGGACTGCATCAGCTGGGACCACCTGCCCGACGATTTGTTGGAAGACTTGCAACATACGCTGCATGTGCCAGACGGGGTGGCAGCTGGCCCAGTGCCAGCCGTGCCAGGGTCCCCAGCCCGGGCTCAGAACGGTGCAGCAAGCACCACCGAGTCCGGCAACGTGACGTTATTGCATAACCTGCAGGCCTTGTCTCGCCAAGCGATTCACCAGGCGCTCGATGCCAGTTCAGGCAATGTGTCCCTAGCGGCGCGGCGACTGGGCATCAGCCGCCAGACCTTGTACCGAAAACTGGCTGAGGCCGGGGCAGGTATCCGGGCGTGAGTGGGCTGTGGCCATTGAAAAAACAAAACCCGCCGAAGCGGGTTGTTGGTGTACCAAGGAAGATATCTATTTCTTGGCGGCGCTCGCGCCAGCAGTGGCCGCATCTGCCTTTGTGCCATCGGCTTTTTTGGCGGCAGGCGTTGTCGCCTTGAAGGCCTCGCCATTCACTGTCAAACCCTCTTTTGAAAACTTGGCAGCGTTGCCTGCCCCCACACCTTGGACACGATCCATGAAATCGGTCCAATCCTTGAAGTTGCCCTTTTTACGCTCGTCCAGGATTTTGGTGGAAATGCCGGGTCCAATACCTTTGATGCCGTCGAGCTCGGCAGCGGTGGCTTTGTTGACATCCACAGCGGCAAAGCTGGCAGCTGCAAACAACATGGCCCCCAGGGCCAAAATTTTCTTCAGCATGATGAGTCCTCCTGAGCTTGGTTGACGAGACAAGGTGACGCAGTATGGGTGCCCGAGGGCACAGCTTCACGCAAGCAGTGTAAAACCGCGCCTCAGAAAACGCTGTCGCAAATTTGTATCAAAAACCGAGACTCTCAGCTCTGACCCGTTTGCATCCGTGACCGCACGTAACTTGCCACGCCGGTTTGCACATCAGCAAACTGGTGGTCACAACCTACGGCCCGCAGCGCTGTTAGATCTGCCTGGGTGTAACACTGGTATTTGCCACGCAGGGCGTCTGGGAAGGGGATGTATTCCAGCAGACCCTGGCTCACCAGCTCTGGCAGCGACAAGGCGGGCAAGTTGTCCAACTCGCGCAGGCTGTTGACCACCGAGCTGGCCACATCGTTGAATGGCTGTGCACGACCGGTACCCAGGTTGAAGATGCCCGAGATACCCGGGTGGTCAAAAAACCAGAGGTTAACCGCCACCACGTCGTCGATGAAGACGAAGTCGCGCATTTGTGAGCCGGCCGCATAACCGCCGTATTCGTCAAACAGCTTGACCCGGCCCTCGGAGCGAAACTGGTTGAACTGGTGAAATGCCACGCTGGCCATGCGACCCTTGTGCTGTTCACGCGGGCCATAGACATTGAAGTAGCGGAAACCCACCACTTGCATGGTTTTGCCGGCAAAAGCACGTTCAAACTGCAAGCCACATTCGCGGCGCATGCGCTGGTCAAACAGCAGCTTGGAGTAGCCATAAACATTGAGCGGCGCCTCAAACGCCGGCTCTTCCCGGAAGGTGTCCGAGCCGCCGTAGGTGGCAGCGCTTGAGGCGTAGAGCAGCCGGGCACCACGTTTCTGACAGGCTGAATAGAGCTGCAGTGAGGTGGCAAAGTTGTTCTGCATCATGTACTTGCCATTGCTTTCCATGGTGTCGCTGCAAGCGCCTTCGTGGAAGATGGCCTCCACCTGCCCGTAGGCGCCTTCTGCATAGTTGTCGTAGAACACGTCGGCGTCGACATAGTCGGCAATCTGCAGGTCAGCGATGTTGCGGAATTTGTCGCCTTGTGTCAGGTCGTCCACCGCAATGATGTCGGTTAGGCCGCGGGCATTGAGCCCCTTGATGATGTTGCTACCAATAAATCCGGCTGCACCGGTGACGACGATTCGGGTCATACAAACAACTCCTCGTAAGAAACGGTGGCGGTGCCAAACTTGCCCACCACCACACCACCCGCCCGGTTGGCCAAGGGCAAGGCGTCACGCAGGCTCACACCAGCCGCGACCATTGCCGCCATGGTCGCGATCACGGTGTCGCCGGCTCCGGTGACATCAAACACCTCAAGCGCCTGTGCGCTGACGCTGATCTGCCCCTGGGCATCGAACAGGGTCATGCCTTCTTCGCTGCGAGTGAGCAACAGGGCCTGCAGGCCAAGTTGTTCACGCAGAGTTTGGGCTTTGCTGGTCAAGTCGGCTTCGTTGTGCCAGTTGCCGATGACCTGCTGCAGCTCCGCCTTGTTGGGGGTGATCACGGTGGCGCCCTGGTAGCGAGAGTAGTCGGTGCCCTTGGGGTCGATCAGGATCGGTTTGCCTGCAGTACGAGCGCGTGCAATCATGTCGCTGACATGGGCCAGACCACCTTTGCCATAGTCCGAGAACAGCACCGCATCCTGCTGTGGTAGCAGTTCGATGAAGGCGGCGGTTTGCGAGGCCAGGATCTCGGTTTGAGGGGTGTTTTCGAAATCCATACGCAACAGCTGTTGCTGACGGCCAATCACACGCAGTTTGACCGTGGTCTTGAGTTCGGTGTCGCGTCCAAAGTGTGCCTGGATGCCGGTACCGGCCACCAGAGCTTCGAGCTTGTGGCTGGCTTCATCGTTCCCTACCACCGTCAGCAGGGATGATTGCGCCCCCAGCGTGACCAGGTTGTAGGCCACATTGGCGGCGCCCCCCATGCGTTCGTCTTCGCGCGTGACACGCACCACCGGCACCGGGGCTTCCGGGCTGATGCGATCCACTGCGCCGTACCAGTAACGGTCCAGCATCACGTCACCTACCACCAGGACACGGGCCTGGCTCAGTTGTTGTTTGGATATTGTGGTCATAGTTCTTCTACCCGCCTGGCGGGGTAACTGTCCCAGGTCTGGCAACCGGGGCACTGCCAAAAATGCTGTGTGGCCTCAAAACCGCAGGCAGCGCAGCGGTAGCGCAACAGGGGTTTGATGGCATGGTCAAGTGCGCGCTGCACCTGAGGGTGAAACTGCTCGTCTTCAAACTTCTCGCCAGCAATCCAGCGGGTGGCAGCGACCAGCGAAGGCTCTTGCGCCAGGTGACGGGCATACCAGTCGCGCTCGGCGCCAGCGGTGCCGGCAGACAGGCGAACAATCGCATCCAGCACATCCAGCGAGGCATGCTGCTCATAAAGTGTCTGCAGCCGATCCAGCGCCTGTTTGCCGTTACCCAGTCGCAGCGCGATGTCTGCCAGGGGTCCTGCTATCAATGGAATAGCTGTCGGCGCATGTGTCATGGCGTCGAACAGCGTTTGTTGTGCACCAGCCAGGTCACCGGTGTTGGCTTGGAGTTGTGACAGCGCCAAGCGAGCACGTGCTGCATCCGGTGCTTTGTTCACCGCTTCCTCCAGATGCACGCGTGCGGCATCCACCCGACCATGCGTCAGATCGTCCGCAGCCTGCTCACACAGGTAGTGTGCCAGGCGCTGGTGGAAACTGCCTTGGTTGGCGTTCTCGAGTTTGTGGGCCACCTGGGCTGCCAGTACCCAGTCGCGGCTGCGCTCGTAGTTGGCCAGCAAAGCCAGTCGAGCCTCGGTCTCAAAGGCCGTGCCCTCAAGTTTGTTGAGCGCGTCTTCGGCGCGGTCCAGCAGCCCAGCCTTGAGGAAGTCCAGCGCCAGTGCGTGTTGCGCCCGGTGGCGGTCGGCCTGGCTCAGGTCACCGCGTGACATCAGGTGCTCATGCACCCGTACCGCGCGTTCGTATTCACCACGGCGGCGAAACAGGTTGCCCAGCGCAAAGTGGAGTTCAGAGGTGTCCGGGTCTTTTTGGACCGCTTCGATGAAGGCGTCAATGGCTTGGTCCTGCTGTTCATTGAGCAGGTAGTTCAGCCCCCTGAAATAGGCCTTGGGCGCCTGTCGGTTTTCCAGACGGATCTGGCGTAAATCAAAGCGTGAAGCCAACCAACCCAGTGCAAAAGCCAGCGGCAGGCCCAGCAAAATCCAGCTCAGACTAAATTCCATCGGCGTAGGCAGGTGCGTTGGCGGGTGGTGCTGCTGTTAAGCTAGCGGACGTGTTTGGGACAGACGGTGCGTCTGTGGTTGCGGGGTGTTTGGATTGGCGTCGTTGTCGCCACCACCACGGGACCATGCCCAGTACCCCCACGACCACACCTGCCGCAAACGCGGTCAACACCACCAGAACCTGGGGGGCTTGCCACTGGTTGCCAAAGAAAAAATGCACCGTGGTGTCTTGTTGGTTGTTCAGCGCAAAGGCGAACAGGGTAAAAAAAATGGCTGCTTTCAGCATCCACTTCAGCAACCAGATCAGTTTGTTCATTGGCGTGTTCCCAAGGGCTCAAAATTTTAACGCCAACAACTTTGGCCACGGTCACGGCGATCGGCTTGGCGACCGCAGGCAAGGCTGGGGCTGCCGTAGCGTCAGGGGCGGGCGGTTTGGGTCAATTCTGCCGTGCGCTGGTCCACTGCCTCACGCAAGGCTTTGCCGGGTTTGAAATGGGGCACGCGCTTTTCGGGGATCGCCACGCTTTCGCCGCTGCGCGGGTTGCGGCCCATGCGCGGTGCACGGTAGTTGACGGAAAAACTGCCAAAACCGCGAATCTCGATGCGGTGGCCGCGCACCAGTGCGTCGTTCATCGCGTCCAGAATGGCTTTGACGGCAAACTCGGCATCACGCTGGGTGAGTTGGCTGAAACGCGCGGCAAGCTCTTCAACAAGGTCGGAACGGGTCATGATGTGGGGCCTGAAACGAAGAAAAAAACGACCGGTGCACAGGTGCAACCGGTCGTCAGTTCAGTGGGGCAACAAGCAGATCAGTTGTTGTCCAGCTTGGCGCGCAACAACGCACCGAGGCTGGTGGTGCCAGCGTTTTCACGAGCCGATTGCTGGCTCAGAGATGCCATGGCTTCGTTCTGGTCAGCAGCGTCTTTGGCCTTGATCGACAGCTGGATGTTGCGGGTCTTGCGATCCACATTGACCACCACAGCGGTGACTTCGTCGCCTTCCTTGAGCACGTTGCGCGCGTCTTCAACGCGGTCACGGCTGATTTCGGAAGCGCGCAGGTAACCAAGGATGTCTTCGCCGAGGTCGATTTCAGCGCCCTTGGCATCCACGGTCTTGACCTTGCCGGTGACCACAGAACCCTTGTCGTTGATCGACGAGAAGGTGGTGAACGGGTCGGAGTCGAGTTGTTTGATACCCAGGGAGATGCGTTCGCGGTCCACGTCCACAGCCAACACCAGAGCTTCGACTTCTTGGCCCTTCTTGTACTCGCGCACAGCGGCTTCGCCAGTTTCGTTCCAGGACAGGTCAGACAAATGCACCAGACCGTCGATGCCAGCAGCCAAGCCGACGAACACGCCGAAATCGGTGATGGATTTGATCGGGCCCTTGACGCGGTCGCCGCGCTTGGTGTTTTGGGCGAACTCTTGCCATGGGTTGGCCTTGCATTGCTTCATGCCCAGGCTGATACGGCGCTTGTCTTCGTCGATTTCCAGAACCATGACTTCGACTTCGTCACCCAGGGCAACGATCTTGCTCGGGGCCACGTTCTTGTTGGTCCAGTCCATTTCGGACACGTGCACCAGACCTTCGATGCCGGGTTCGAGTTCCACAAATGCGCCGTAGTCGGCGATGTTGGTGATCTTGCCGAACATGCGGGTACCTTGGGGGTAACGGCGGTTCACGCCCATCCAAGGATCGTCGCCCATTTGCTTCAGACCCAGAGACACGCGGTTCTTTTCGGTGTCGAACTTCAGGATCTTGGCGGTGATTTCTTGGCCAGCAGTCACCACTTCAGACGGGTGACGGACGCGGCGCCATGCCATGTCGGTGATGTGCAACAGGCCGTCGATGCCGCCCAGGTCGACAAACGCACCGTATTCGGTGATGTTCTTGACCACACCGTGAACAATGGCGCCTTCTTTCAGCGTGTTCATCAGCTTGGAGCGTTCTTCGCCCATGGAGGCTTCCACCACGGCACGGCGGCTCAGCACCACGTTATTGCGCTTGCGGTCGAGCTTGATGACCTTGAATTCCAGGGTCTTGTTTTCGTACGGAGACAGGTCTTTGGTCGGACGGGTGTCCACCAGAGAGCCGGGCAAGAAGGCGCGGATGCCGTTGACCAACACGGTCAGACCACCCTTGACCTTGCCGCTGGTGGTGCCAGTGACAAATTCGCCGGTTTCCAGGGCTTTTTCCAGGCTCATCCAGGAAGCCAGACGTTTGGCGGTGTCACGCGACAGGATGGTGTCGCCGTAGCCGTTTTCGATGGAGCCGATGGCCACGGAGACAAAGTCACCGACTTGGACTTCGGTTTCGCCCTGATCGTTCTTGAACTCTTCCAGCGGCACATAGGCTTCAGATTTCAGACCAGCGTTGACAACCACAAAGCTGTGTTCAATACGGACCACTTCAGCAGTGATCACTTCGCCTGGACGCATTTCTGTGCGTGTCAAGGACTCTTCAAACAGGGCGGCAAAAGATTCAGACATTTTTTGTGTGGCTGTGACGCCACGGGGTTAAGTTTTGTGAACCTCACCTGCGGTGCGCAGTGCAGCGCGAGAAGGCAGGTAAGGGCCGGTTGCAAGGGAATCAACCCCTGCGGGTACAGCTCTTGAGAAGGTTCAAAAGGGCTGTTTGCCTTGCCACCAGTCCAATACCAGATCGACCGATTTTTCAACCGATAAATCCGAGTTGTCCAGCAACACGGCGTCTTGTGCGGGTTTTAAAGGTGAGGCGCTGCGGGTTCTATCCCGCTCGTCCCTGGCTTCCAAATCAGCTCGAAGACTGTCGAGTGTAGTTGAAATCCCTTTTGAAATCAACTGTTTGAAACGCCTTTGCGCGCGCTCTGCGGCACTGGCGGTCAAAAACACCTTGAGTTGCGCCTGTGGAAAGATCACCGAACCCATGTCGCGCCCATCTGCCACCAGCCCAGGCAGACGGTGGAAGCTGTGTTGCAAGTCGACCAGGGCGGCCCGCACCTGGGGCAGGGCTGACACTTTGGAGGCGTTCATGCCATTGGCTTCCGAGCGGATTGCCTCGGTCACGTCGACCCCATCCAGCAGGATCTGACCAGCAGTGAACGTGATTGACAGGTCTTGCACCAGACGGGCGATAGCGGTTTCACCACTGGTATCAATCGGCAGGCCAGCCTTGGTAGCTGCCAGCGCTGTGATGCGGTACATCGCACCGGAGTCCAGGAAGTGGTAACCGAGCCGTTTGGCCAGTGCTGCCGCGAGCGTGCCCTTGCCCGAAGCCGTGGGGCCATCGACACAGATCACAGGGATGTGCTGGCGGCTGGTCTGGACCAGCGAGAACAGCGCCTCAAAATAATCCGGGAAGGTTTTGGCGACACATTTCGGGTCCTCGATGCGCACCGGCAAGCCCGCCGGGTTAAAGGCTGCCAGTGAAAAACACATGGCCACCCGATGGTCGTCATAGGTGTGGATGCTGGCAGGAGTCCAATCTGTCGGGCTCGGCAGTGGGAGAACCCGGATGAAGTCTGCCCCTTCTTCCACTGTGGCACCGAGCTTGCGCAATTCACAGGCCATCGCGGCGATGCGGTCGGTTTCCTTGACGCGCCAGCTGGCGATGTTGCGCAAGGTGCTGGGGCCGTCGGCATACAGCGCCATCACCGCCAGGGTCATGGCGGCGTCGGGGATGTGGTTGCAGTCCAGGTCAATCGCCTTGAGCGGCCAGGCACCGCGTGTGACCTCCAGCCAGTTCGGGCCACTGGTAATCTGTGCGCCCATCATCTGTGCGGCTTCGATAAACCGGATATCTCCCTGAATGGAGTCGGCGCCGACACCCAGAATTTTGATGCAATTTTGGATTTTATCCCTTTTGGCAATTGCCCCAAGAGCTATGAAATAACTAGCAGAAGATGCGTCGGCCTCGACATGGATCTCTCCCGGTGACACGATCCGGCTTCCCGCCGGGATGGTGAAACGTTGCCAGCCCTCGCGCTGTACCACGACGCCAAAACGCGCCAGCAGGTTCAGCGTGATCTCGATGTAGGGGCGCGAAATCAGCTCACCCACCACCTCGATGGTGATGTCTTGTGCAGCCGCCGGGCCGCCCCAAGGCTGCACAGCCCCCTCGGGGGGCAGCGAGGACACGTCAGTGCCGAGCGTGGGGGCACGGTGCATCGCGACGAGTGGCAAAGCCATCAGCAGCGCAGTCAGGAACTGGCTCGACACATCCCCACGCACCCGGATCGGTTGCGACACGTCCAGTTTGGGCTGGCCGATGTGCAGCGGCGGGTAGCCTGGGTTCTCCAGGTAATCGATCTGGCAACCGAGCTGGCGCAGTGCGTCCACCAAATCACCAATCGGACGCTCGTGCATGCGTGCCACGCCGCGCAATTCATAATTGCCGCCCATCACCGCGAGTGCGGCGGTGAGTGGCCGGATGGCAGTGCCGGCATTGCCCATGAACAGCTGAGCTTGTGCTGTTTTGGGCTTCCCGCCCAGACCCTCTATGGTGACCGTGCTATGGTTTTGTTCAACCCCGCAACCCAGTTGGCGCAGCGCTTCGAGCATGACGCGGGTGTCGTCGGAGTCCAGCAGGTCGTGCACCACGGTGCTGCCCTGACTCAGGGCGGCCAGCAGCAGCACCCGATTCGAGATGCTTTTGGAGCCGGGCAGGGTGATGGTGCCACCGGCGGTTTCTAGGGGGGGGAGATCAAGGAAAGCGGTGGTGAACATGCGCAGCGGGACTCACGGTAACTGGTTCATGCGCCAGGCGGCGCGGGCGGTGCTGGCCTGGGTGATCAAGGCTTCCAGCGTCTGCTGGTCACCCGCCAACATGGCGGCTTCAAACAGGGCCAACTGATCGCGGAAATGCTGGCATTGGGTCAGCAACTCGGCCCGGTTGGCCTGCAGAATGTCGCGCCAGACCTTGGGGTCGCTGGCGGCAATGCGGGTGAAATCGCGAAAACCCGGCCCGGCCAAGCCCATGTAGCTGGCTCCTTTGGTTTGCCCAATCACCGAGTTCATCAGGGTGAAGGCCAACATGTGGGGCAGGTGGCTCACAGCCGCAAAAGCAGCGTCGTGGGATTCGGGCGACATCTGCACCACTTTGCAGCCCAGCGCGCTCCAGACCTCGGTCGCGCGTTGGGTGTGGGTTGGTAGCGTCAACTCGGTGGGCGTCAGGATCACCTGTTTGCCCACATACAGATCGGCATCGGCGTTGTCGA
Source organism: Rhodoferax sp. U11-2br (assembly GCF_018619435.1). Classification (GTDB taxonomy): domain Bacteria; phylum Pseudomonadota; class Gammaproteobacteria; order Burkholderiales; family Burkholderiaceae_C; genus Rhodoferax. Next base: position 47,038 of record NZ_JAHFZF010000003.1, read on the forward strand.
CACCAGCGAGTTCCTTGCCCGCAATTGGGTGCGCAGGCACAAAGGAGCCGACTTGGTCACGCAGGCCACGTGCGGCCGCCTCGACCACGTCACCCTTGGTGGAACCCACATCCATGATCAACATGCCAGGCGTGACCATGTGTTTGATGGCCTTGAAGGTGGCCTCGGAGGCCGCCACCGGCACCGCCATCAGCACAATGTCGGCGCCCGACACCGCCAGCAAGGCCGATGGCGCTGCCACGTCGATGACCCCCATCTGGCAGGCGCGCTCGGTGGTGGAGGGTGACTTGCTGTAACCTACGACACGTTTTACCAGGCCCGCCTGTTTGAGTGCCAGCGCAAAGGAGCCACCCATCAGGCCGCAGCCGATCAAGCCCAGTTGTTCAAACATCAGACCTCCCGACAACTTGACTGTCGCCCAGGCCGAGCGACCCAAACGGTTGAGGTGGGGTGGGCCACAGGCTCATTCCGCCACCGGGTAGGTACCCAGCACCTTGTAGAAGGCACACAGGCTGCGCAACTCTTCAAGCGCGGCAGCCACATGTGGCTCGGACGGGTGGCCGGCCAGGTCGATGTAAAAGTAGTACTCCCACTGGCCGGAGCGCGCCGGGCGCGACTCAAAACGGGTCATCGACACCCCGTGTCGTTTCAGCGGCACCAGCAGGTCGTGCACCGCGCCCGGCTTGTTGTTCACCGACACAATCAGGCTGACACAGTCCTTGCCGGTGGCTTGCGGCGCCGCCAGGGTGGTGGGCAGGCAGATCACCGCAAAGCGGGTGCGGTTGAAAGCGTCGTCCTGGATCGCGTAGGACACCACATGCAGGCCAAACTCGCTGCCCGCACGTTCGCTGGCAATCGCGGCCCAGGCCGGGTTGGTGGAGGCCAGGCGGGCACCTTCGGCATTGCTCGGCGCAGCGCGGCGGTCGGCATGCGGCAGGTGAGTGCTGAGCCAGTCCTGGCACTGCGACAAGGCCTGCGGATGGGCGTAGACCGCCTCGATGTTGGACAGGCTGGGCTCCAGGCGCAGCAGGTTGTGGCGCACCAGAAAACTGGTTTCACCAATGATGTGCAGGGGCGAGCTGAGCAGCAGGTCCAGTGTGCGCGAGACCACCCCTTCGGACGAGTTCTCGATCGGCACCACACCAAACTCTGCGCTGCCCGCCGCCGTGGCGCGAAACACCTCGTCGAAGCTGACACACATCACACGTGCCATGCTGCCGCCAAAAAACTGGATCGCGGCCTGTTCGCTGAAGGTGCCCGCCGGGCCCAGGTACGCCACGCGCTGCGGCGCCTCCAGCGAGCGGCAAGCCGACATGATTTCACGCCAGATGATGGCCACGCTGTGATCTTTGAGGGGGCCCTGGTTGACGGCCTGCAGGTTGCTGATCACCTGGTTTTCGCGGTCGGGCCGGAACACGGTCGAGCCGTCCATGCGTTTGATCTCACCGACCTCATGGGCCAGGGCGGCGCGTTTGTTGAGCAGGGCGATCAGTTCCAGATCGACCGCGTCGATCTGGTTGCGTAACTCAGGAAGGGTCTTGGCCATCGTGTCGGTTCAGGTGGTAGGGCTGGGTGTGTCACCGGCGTTGGTGTGGAATCTCTGTGGGCAGGTATGGCCGACCGAAGTGGTCAGCTGTGCTGCGCTTCGAAGTCGTGCAAATAGGCCACCAGCGCCTGCACACCTTCGATCGGCAGCGCGTTGTAAATGCTGGCGCGCATGCCACCCACTGACTTGTGGCCTTTGAGTTGCAGCAGACCACGTTCCTTGGCGCCAGCCAGGAAGGCTTCATTGAGACTTTCGTCACGCAAGTAAAACGGCACGTTCATGCGTGAGCGGCAGCTGGGGTCGACCCGGTTGGTGTACAGGCTGGAGCTGTCGATGGCCTGGTACAGCAGCTCAGCCTTGGCGACGTTGCGTTCTTCCATCGCGGCGATGCCACCCTGGCGCTTGAGCCACTTGAACACCAGCCCGGCGATGTAGATCGCATAGGTGGGGGGGGTGTTGAACATGGAGTTGTTCTCTGCCACGGTTTTGTAGGTGAAGGCATTTGGGCAGATGGGCAGGGCGCGATCCAGCAAATCCTCCCGCACCACCACCAGGGTCAAGCCAGCGGGCCCGAGGTTCTTTTGCGCACCACCAAAAGCCAGGCCGACCCGTGACCAGTCGACCGGACGTGAGGCGACGTGCGATGAGAAGTCGACCACCAAGGGGGCATCACAGCCCAGAGCTTTGAGGTCAGGTAGCGACTGGTACTCCACGCCGTTGATGGTTTCATTGCTGCAGATATGCACGTAGGCGGGCTGCTTGCTGAGTTGCCAGCTGATCGGGTCGACCAGCGTGGTGAAGCCGCTGGCTTGGGTGTTGGCAGCCTCCCGCACGGTGCAATAGCGGGCGGCTTCTTGTGCTGATTTCTGGCTCCAGCTGCCGCTGACAACAAAGTCAACCGCCTCAGCACGTGACAGGTTCAACGGCACGATGGCGTTCTCGGCCAGGCCACCACCTTGCATGAACAGCAGTTTGAAGTTGTTCGGCACCTTCAGCAGCTCACGCAAGTCAGCCTCGGCCTCTTGGGCGATCTGGCCAAACTCCTTGCCGCGATGGCTCATCTCCATCACACCCATGCCGCTGCCGTGCCAGTCCAGCATCTCGGCGGCGGCCTCTGCCAAGACTTCTTCGGGCATGGCGGCCGGGCCGGCAGAAAAGTTATAAGGTCTGTTCATGCGTGACATCTATAAGAAATCAGGCTCTAGCCCTTATATATAAAGGGCAAGAAGCTATGTTTTTAGAAGTGTTCAGGCGTCAGGTGCAGTGGGCTCGTCGGCAGCATCGTCAGCGCTGTCGTCCGCTGTTTTGGCAATCGCATCGTTTTCCACAATACGCTGCAGACCACTGAGCTGTGAGCCTTCGTCCAGGCCGATCAGGGTCACGCCCTGGGTAGCACGACCGAGTTCACGAATTTCGCTGACGCGGGTGCGTACCAAGACACCCTTGTCGGTGATCAGCATGATTTCGTCGTCGGCGTGCACCAGCGTGGCGGCAACCACCTTGCCATTGCGTTCACTCTGCTGAATAGCGATCATGCCCTTGGTGCCACGGCCATGGCGGGTGTACTCCACGATGCTGGTGCGTTTGCCGTAGCCGTGCTGTGTGGCGGTGAGCACACTTTGGGATTCGTCCTCGGCCACCAGCATGGCGATCACACTCTGGCCGTCGTCAAGCATCATGCCGCGTACACCACGTGCCTGGCGACCCATGGGGCGCACGTCGTTTTCGTCAAAACGCACGGCCTTGCCGCCATCACTGAACAACATCACATCGTGTTTGCCATCGGTCAACGCGGCGCCAATCAGGAAGTCGCCATCGTCCAGGTCCACGGCGATGATGCCGGCCTTGCGCGGGTTGCTGAATTCGTCGAGCGCGGTCTTCTTGACGGTGCCCATACGGGTCGCCATGAACACATACTGGTCCTCAGGGAACGTGCGTTTTTCACCAGTGAGTGCCAGCACCACGGTGATTTTTTCGCCATCTTGCAGCGGGAACATGTTGACGATCGGGCGGCCACGCGAGCCACGTGAACCTTGCGGCACTTCCCAAACTTTCAGCCAGTACATCCGGCCGCGGTTGGAGAAACACAGCAGGTAGTCGTGGGTGTTGGCGATAAAGAGCTGGTCAACCCAGTCGTCTTCTTTGGTGGCGGTGGCTTGTTTGCCGCGCCCACCACGTTTTTGTGAACGGTATTCACTGAGCGGCTGGCTCTTGATGTAACCACTGTGGCTCAAGGTGACCACCATGTCGGTCGGGGTGATCAGGTCTTCGGTGCTCAGGTCAAACGAGCTGTGCTCCACCAGACTGCGGCGTGCGCCGATTTTGGTCAGTCCAAACTCGGTTTTGATCGCGGTGAGTTCGTCGCCAATGATGATCGAGACCCGCTCCGGCCGTGCCAGGATGTCGAGCAGGTCGTCAATGACGGCCATCACTTCTTTGTACTCACCCACGATCTTGTCCTGCTCCAGCCCGGTCAGGCGTTGCAGGCGCATCTGCAGAATTTCTTGGGCCTGGGTTTCAGACAGGCGGTAAAGCCCGTCGGCCTGCATGCCAAATTGCATTTCCAGTCCATCGGGGCGGTAGTCGTCGGCGTTGACCACACCACCGTCGGCGCGGGTACGGGTGAGCATCTCGCGCACCAGCTTGCTGTCCCACGCACGGGTCATCAACTCGGCCTTGGCCACTGGTGGGGTGGGTGACTCGCGGATGATGCGAATGAAGTCGTCGATGTTGGCCAGCGCCACGGCCAGGCCTTCGAGCACATGGCCGCGTTCGCGCGCCTTACGCAGCTCGAATACCGTGCGCCGTGTCACCACCTCGCGACGGTGGTTCAAGAAGACCGCAATCAGGTCCTTCAGGTTGCACAGCTTGGGCTGGCCGTTCACCAGCGCCACCATGTTCATGCCAAAGGTGTCTTGCAGCTGGGTTTGTTTGTACAGGTTGTTGAGCACCACCTCGGGCACTTCACCACGTTTGAGCTCAATCACCAGGCGCATGCCGGACTTGTCGGACTCGTCCTGGATGTGGCTGATGCCCTCGATTTTTTTCTCGTGCACCAGTTCGGCCATGCGTTCCTGCAAGGTCTTCTTGTTGACCTGGTAGGGCAGTTCGTCCACGATGATGGACTGGCGCTGGCCTTTGTCGATGTCCTCGAAGTGGCATTTGGCCCGCATCACGATGCGGCCACGGCCGGTGCGGTAGCCGTCTTTGACGCCGTTGATGCCGTAGATGATGCCGGCGGTGGGGAAGTCGGGCGCCGGGATGATCTCCATCAGCTCGTCAATCGAGGCTTCCGGGTTCTTTAACAAATGCAGGCAACCATCGACCACTTCGTTGAGGTTGTGCGGCGGGATGTTGGTGGCCATACCCACGGCAATGCCGCCCGAGCCATTCACCAGCAGGTTGGGCAGGCGGGTGGGCAGCACCAGCGGTTCTTTTTCGGAGCCGTCGTAGTTGGGGCCAAAGTCCACGGTTTCCTTGTCCAGATCGGCCAGCAGCTCGTGCGCAATCTTGGCCAGGCGGATTTCGGTGTAACGCATGGCAGCGGCACTGTCACCGTCCACCGAACCGAAGTTGCCCTGGCCGTCCACCAGCATGTGGCGCATGGAGAAGTCCTGCGCCATACGCACAATCGTGTCGTACACCGATTGGTCACCGTGCGGGTGGTATTTACCAATCACATCACCCACGATACGTGCGGACTTTTTGTAGGCTTTGTTCCAATCGTTGTTCAACTCGTGCATTGCAAACAACACACGCCGGTGCACCGGTTTGAGACCGTCACGCGCATCCGGCAAAGCCCGCCCGATGATCACGCTCATGGCGTAGTCCAGATAGCTGCGGCGCATTTCGTCCGCAAGACTGGTGGGCAAGGTTTCTTTGGCGAATTGGGTCATGGGGAGTTGATGCGAGGCAAATTCAGTGGAGTTCTGCGATTTTATGCGGTCAGGCTGTGGCTAGCCCGCAACGGAACCGTCAATTAACGCACACTTGTCGCGGCTGCGGTCCGCTTGGCTGAAACAGCACCGGTATGTGGAAACGCTATGTGGCACAATAGATTAACCGTTCCAAGTGATAGGCATCTTGGGCGTCTGTTTTACTTACGCCGCACCGATGCGGTCTTTTTCATCTAGGAGAATCATGAAAAAATTGAACAAATTTGCAATGTTGATCGCTGCTGTGGCGTTTGCTTCCGCTGCTGGTGCACAAACCGTTGACAACTGGCGCGCTGCCGATGGCACGGTGATCAAGAACGGTTCCAACGAACTGTGCTGGCGCGATGCCTTCTGGACACCTGCCACTGCAGCTGTTGGTTGCGACGGCGCCATCGTGGCAGCTCCTGCTGCTGCACCGGCTCCTGCTGCTGCCCCCGCTCCTGTTGCTGCAGCTGCACCGGCAGCAGCTCCTGTTGTGGCTGCTGCCAAGGTGACCTACGCTGCTGATGCTTTCTTTGACTTCGACAAAGCTGTGCTCAAGCCCGAAGGCAAAGCCAAGCTCGACGATCTGGTCGCTAAAGTCAAAGGCATCAACCTTGAAGTCATCATCGCTGTGGGTCACACCGACTCAGTGGGTTCTGATGCCTACAACCAAAAGCTGTCGGTCAAGCGCTCTGAAGCTGTGAAGGCTTATTTGGTGTCCAAGGGCATCGAAAAGAACCGCGTTTACACCGAAGGCAAGGGTGAAAAACAACCTGTTGCTGACAACAAGACCAAAGATGGCCGTTCCAAGAACCGCCGTGTGGAAATTGAAGTGGTCGGCACCCGCGCCAACTGATTTCCAGATTTCTGCCTTGATAAAAAAACCCGCTTCGGCGGGTTTTTTTATGGGTGCCTGACGGCTGTGTGTGTGCTGTATCGTTTGGATGTGGATGTCGGGCTGTTGTAAGCTTGCTGGTGTTGAAAAACTAAGGGTATACCCTAAAATGTAGTCTACCCCAAACAGGTGCCTCGGAGAGGTTGACCAGTGTGCTGCGTTTGTCCAGCCTGGTCGTCACGGCTTGAGGGGGCTCATCTTCTAACATGTGCTGCTCCGGTGCGTGCGTTGTTTTTTCGAAGGTAAACCGACGATGCAGATCGAAGTGGAACAAGCCCGGCGCCTGAGTGTGTCTCTGGAAACCCTGGGTGAGCGGATTGCACGCCTGTCCATCGGGCTTGGCATCAAGCTCAATGACCAACAAGCGATACAACAAATCATGGACCAGGCCCCATTGCGTGGTGTGGGGGCTTCGGGCAGAGCGGCACAAGCCATGTCCGGGGGGCGTCGTGTGGTTCTTTTGCGCGAAGAACTGCGGGGCCTGTTGGTGTTACGCTATCAGCTGGAGACGGTCAGTCTCAATCAGCATGGTTTGGAACTGACCCGTGAAATCGTGTCCCTGGCGGAATACCGACTGGAACAACGAGGCTTCAGGCCCGGGGCCAATGGGCCTGATGCTGATGGTCTTTTCAACGAACACTAGGCAAGTATGAACCTCCCCTCCGACTCTGAGCTGATCGAAAACCATGTCTTCGATGAAATCATGGTCGGACAAAGTGCACGTTTGTTGCGTGCGCTGAAGCTCGAGGACATCCGGGCGTTTGCCGCTGTCTCGGGTGACACCAATCCAGCCCACTTGGACCCCGAATATGCCAACGACACCTTGTTCCATGGCGTGATTGCCCATGGCATGTGGAGTGGTGCCCTGATATCAGCGCTGCTGGGAACGCAGTTTCCGGGCCCGGGGACGATCTATCAGGACCAGGCCCTGCATTTTGTCAAACCGGTGCGCGTTGGTGACACCCTGACGGTGACGGTGACGGTGCTCTCCAAGAACCCGGAGAACCACAGCATTGAGCTGGATTGCCAGGTGGTGAACCAAAAGGGAATCTGTGTGCTCAGCGGCATGGCCCGGGTGCTGGCGCCCACGGTCAAGGTCCGTCTGCCACGTGTGGCTGCGCCACAGATTCAGTTGTATGACCCCCAGGTGCGTTTCAAACAATTGCTCGCCCTGGGCAATAAGCTCGACGCTATCCGCTGTGCCGTGGTGCATCCTTGCGACGATGGTTCCCTCAGTGGGGCCATGGATGCGGCGCGCTACGGCCTGATCCTGCCGGTGCTGATTGGCCCGGAGGTGCGTATTCGCCATGTTGCGGCCGAGGCCGGGATCGACCTGACCGGTGCCGAGATCATCAACCAGCCACACAGCCATGCCGCCGCCGACGCTGCCGCAGCGTTGGCTGCCAGTGGGCAGGTTGAGATGCTCATGAAGGGCAGTCTGCATACCGATGAACTGATCCACGCGGTGTTGTCCCAAGCTGTGTTGCGCACCGGGCGGCGCATGTCCCATGTGTTTCGCTTCGATGTGCCGCTGTACCACAAGCCCTTGCTGATCACTGATGCGGCACTCAACATCCGCCCCAGCTTGCAGGAAAAGATCGATATTGTCCAGAACGCCATCGACTTCGCCCGCATCTTGGGTGTCACCACACCCAAGGTGGCCATTCTGTCTGCTGTTGAAACGGTCAACCCCACGATTCCTTCGACCATCGATGCGGCAGCCTTGTGCAAGATGGCCGATCGCGGGCAAATCACCGGTGGTGTGCTGGATGGCCCGTTGGCCTTTGACAATGCCATTTCGATGCATGCCGCGCAGATCAAACACATCACCTCTGCGGTGGCGGGTCACGCCGACATTCTGGCCGTGCCCGATCTGGAGAGCGGCAACATGCTGGCCAAACAACTGGAGTACCTGGCTGGCGCCAGTGGTTCCGGGCTGGTGCTGGGCGCACGTATCCCGATTGCGCTGACCAGCCGCGCCGAGGGTCCCTCCAACCGGGTGGCGTCCGCTTTGCTGGGGTTGCTGGTGGCCCACAACGCCCGGCGTAACCAACCCCGCACTGCCTGGTAGGTGGTGAGATGGCGATTCTCTCGGTCAACGCGGGGTCGTCTTCACTCAAGTTTGCCCTCTATCCCCTGAGTGGTAGCGAGGTTCAAACACAGATCCTGTCAGGCCTGATTGAGGGGTTGGAGCCAGGTGGCGCACCGCAGATGCGTTGGCACTACCAGAGTCAACAGCACTGCTGTGACCTGGTGGTGGACGCTCAGGCGGTGTTTGCCCAGGCCTTGCGCAGCCTGCGTGAGCTGTTGGCACAGTTGCCAGATGCCCCGACCCTGCAGGCGGTGAGCCACCGGGTGGTGCACGGGGCGGACAAGTACCGCGCCAGCCTGTTTGTCAACGATGAGGTGCTGGCGCAACTGGCTGCGTTCAACTCGCTCGCGCCTTTGCACCAGCCACACAATCTGGAGGGCATTCGTGCTTTCCGTGCGGCGTTTGTTGGCTTGCCCCAGATCGCCTGTTTTGACACCGCGTTTCATGCCAGCTTGCCTGAGGTGGATTACCGCTTTGCCCTGCCACAAGAGCTGTATGCGCAGGGCTTGCGTCGCTACGGCTTTCATGGCCTGTCGTACCAGTATGTGATGGGGACCTTGTTGGCACACTCAACGCGGGCCAAGGGACGCACCTTGATGGCGCACCTGGGCAATGGCGCCAGCCTGTGTGCGGCGCGTGACGGCAAGAGCTGCGCCACCACCATGGGCTTCTCGGCGCTCGACGGGCTGATCATGGGAACCCGTCCCGGTGCGCTGGACCCGGGGGTGTTGCTCTATTTGCTGGAGCAAGGCTGGGACCACGCACGGCTGCAAAAGCTACTCTACAAACAAAGTGGTTTGTTGGGTTTGTCGGGCCTGTCTGCGGACATGCGGCGCCTGCGTGAGGCGTCGTCACCGCAGGCCAAACTGGCCATCGAGACCTTCACCTACCGCGTGGTACGTGAAACTGGTGCGCTGGTGGCCTGTGTGCAAGGCCTGGATGTGCTGGCCTTCAGTGGAGGCATCGGTGAGCATGATGTGACATTGCGTGCGCAGGTCGGGCAACAGCTTGCCTGGCTGGGTGTGGTGATTGACCCAGAGCGTAATGCGCGGGCCACCGGCAGTGAGGTGGTGGCGATTCACGCGCCCTCGAGCCTGGTCGAGGTGTGGGTGGTGCCCACCGATGAAGGCGTGGTGGCTGCCCGCGAGGCCGCCACCTTGTTGTTCGCCTGATTCACTCCGGTTCTGGCTGTTGTCCAGGCTTTGAGATACTCGCAGCATGCAACTGCAAGACATTCTTTATTCCCAGGGTTTTGGCACACGCCGCGTCTGTGCCGGTCTGATCCAGCAGGGTCTGGTTCAGGTATATCAAGAAAATGAGCCTCCAGCCCTTGTTACTATTACGCAAGCAGCTATGGAGTTTGAAGCTGAAAATCTACGCTTCAGGGTGCGTGGGGTGGATTGGCCGTATGCGGAGAAGGCCTACATCCTGCTGCACAAGCCCGCAGCCACCGAGTGTTCCCAAAAGCCATCGACCTACCCCAGCATTTACACCTTGTTGCCCGCACCCTTGCGCCAGCGGCCGCAAAAAGGCGCGGTGCAAGGGGTGCAGGCGGTGGGGCGGCTGGACCAGGACACCACCGGCATGTTGCTGCTCACCGATGACGGCCAGTTCATTCACCGCATGAGTTCACCACGTCACCATGTGCCCAAGGTGTATGAGGTCACTGTCAAACATCCGCTCGATGAGCGGCAGGTGAGCCAGCTGTTGGCCGGTGTGGTGCTGGACGATGACCCCAAGCCGGTGCGTGCTGCCGCCTGTGAGGCAGTAAGCAGCCACCTTCTGCGCCTGACGCTGACCGAGGGCAAGTACCACCAGGTCAAACGCATGCTGGCGGCGGTGAGCAACCGGGTTGAGGGCCTGCACCGCTCGCAGATCGGTGGTCTGCGTCTTCCTGAGGACCTGCTGCCCGGCCAGTGGCGCTGGCTCAACGCCTCCGATCTGGCGCTTGTCAATCAGACCACTCCTCGCTGAGCGGGCGCTGGTGCGTGTGCTGGGCTCGGGTATGCTCACACCATGAATTTGCTGTTTGACTCGTTTTGGCGGGCGTTGCTGGATTGTTTTCGTCCACGCGTGATGTTGTTGTCAGCGGCGCCCCTGGTGTTGATGGCGGTGTTGTCGGTGACCCTGGGCAACCTGTACTGGGAGACCAGCCTGCTCTGGGTGCGTGCCACGCTGGAGGCGTCCAGCATTGTGGGTGTGGTGTCCGGCTGGATGCAGGCACTCGGCCTGGGTGGCATCACCTCGGTGCTGGCACCCTTGATCGTGATTGTGAGCATCATGCCGGTGGTGGTGGTGTTGTCGCTGCTGTCGGTCGCTCTTTTGATGACCCCTGCGCTGACCCATTTTGTGGCCAAGCAACGCTTTCCGCAGTTGGCGCGCAAAGAAGGTGGTTATTTCATCCTGGGCTTGGGCTGGGCCCTGTTGTCGACCTTGCTCGCCTTGGTGGCTTTGGTGGTGTCGATTCCCCTGTGGTTTATCCCGCCGCTGATTCTGGTGTTGCCACCGCTGATCTGGGGTTGGCTCACCTACCGGGTGATGGCGTTTGACGCACTGGCCAGCCATGCCAGCGGTGAGGAGCGACGTGAGCTGTTTCGCAAGCACCGGCTGAGTTTGCTGGGTATTGGCGTGTTTTGTGGTTATCTGGGGGCCGCGCCCAGTGTGATCTGGGCCTCTGGGGTGTTGTTTGCGGCAGCATTTGTGGTGTTGGTGCCGATTGGCATCTGGCTCTACACCTGGGTCTTTGCGCTGTCGTCCTTGTGGTTTGCGCACTACTGTTTACAGGCCTTGCACAACCTGCGGCAACAGCGCGAACTGGACCTGCCGTCAGTGGATGAACACCTGGTTGAAGCAACTTTGGCCGAGCCCGAGGCGTTACCATTGACCCATGACGCCAACACCAAGCCCCCAAGCACAGCCTGAACATCGCCCCGGTTTTCGCCTGATTGTGATCGGGGATGAAATTCTGTCTGGCAAACGAGCCGACAAACATCTGCCCAAGGTGATTGAACTGCTCAAGGCGCGTGGCCTGCAGCTGGACTGTGCCGAATATGTGGGAGATGACCCGGATCGCATCACGGCGGTGTTGCGGCGCGCTTTTGAGTCCGGCGACGTGGTGTTCTCGACCGGTGGCATTGGTGCCACACCCGACGACCATACCCGGCAATGCGCCGCAGCGGCGCTGGGGCTACCCCTGGCCTTGCATCCCCAGGCCAAGGATCTGATTGAGCAACGTATGCAGAATCAGGCGCGAGAGCAGGGCAAGGTCTACGACGCCCAAGCCCCAGACAACGTGCATCGGCTCAACATGGGGGTGTTTCCGCAAGGCGCCAGCATCATCCCCAATCCGTACAACCAGATCCCTGGCTTCAGCGTCGGACGGGTGCATTTTGTGCCGGGTTTTCCGGTGATGGCCTGGCCGATGATCGAGTGGGTGTTGGACAGCTGTTACACCCAGTGGTTTCAGAACCAGGCGTGGCTGGAGCGCTCGGTGATTGTTTTTGGTGCCATGGAGGCAACCTTGACGCCGCTGATGCAGCAGCTGGAGCAAAGTTATCCTGGTATCAAGGTGTTCAGCCTACCCAGTGTGGATCACCCGGACTGGGGACGCCATATTGAGTTGGGTGTCAAAGGTGCGCCCGGCCTGGTCAACCCGGCCTACGTTGCTCTGTTGGCGGGTCTGCAAACCTTCCAGGTCAAGCTTGGCCCCGAATTGGTGCAATCGTAAACATTTCGTTTTAGTGCATTAATTTGCACTAATTTGGTGCAAATTAATGTTTCTTCCTTACCTTCATCGCAAATGGTGCGCGTCTCCGTGGCCTATTCGGTCCGTCTGGTGTTGCGAAGTCAGTGCAAAATGTCGTGCGTGCGGGCTTGTTTCACACACCCTGATGCTGGCATAAAACCTGCATTCAGTTTCATAAACCTTTTCTTAACAGCAACCAGGAGTATTTGATGGCCAAGACCGTCGCAGATGTCATGAAGATGGTGAAAGACAACGAAGTCAAGTTTGTTGACTTCCGTTTCACCGATACCCGTGGCCAAGAACAGCACGTGACTGTGCCCGTTTCGCATTTTGATGAAGACAAGTTCAGCTCCGGCCATGCCTTTGACGGTTCTTCCATCGCTGGCTGGAAGGGTATTGAAGCTTCGGACATGCAACTCATGCCCGACCCGAACACCGCCAACATCGACCCGTTTTTCGAAGAAACCACGCTGTTCCTGAGCTGCGATGTGGTTGAACCCGGTGACGGCAAGGCCTACGACCGCGACCCGCGTTCCATCGCACGCCGCGCAGAAGCCTACCTGAAGGCCTCTGGCATTGGTGACACCGCCTTCTTTGGTCCAGAACCAGAATTCTTCATTTTTGACAATGTCCGTTGGAACACCGACATGTCGGGCACCTTCTTCAAGATTGAGGAATACGAAGCCCCCTGGAATTCGGGCGCCAAGCTCGAAGGTGGCAACCGTGGTCACCGTCCCACCGTCAAGGGTGGTTACTTCCCTGTTCCTCCGATTGACAGCACCCAAGACATGCGCGCCGAGATGGTGCTCATTCTTGAATCGCTGGGCATTCCGGTCGAAGTGTTCCACCACGAAGTGGCAGGCGCCGGTCAAAACGAAATCGGCACCAAGTTCAGCACCCTGGTTGAGCGCGCTGACTGGACCCAAGTCCTGAAATACGTGGTGCAAAACGTGGCCAATGCCTACGGCAAAACCGCCACCTTCATGCCCAAGCCCATCGTTGGTGACAACGGCTCCGGTATGCATGTGCACCAGTCGATCTGGAAAGACGGCAAAAACCTGTTTGCCGGTGACGGTTATGCCGGTTTGAGTGACTTCGCCCTGTACTACATCGGCGGCATCATCAAACACGCCCGCGCACTGAACGCCATCACCAACCCCGGTACCAACAGCTACAAGCGGCTGGTTCCTGGTTTTGAGGCGCCGGTGAAATTGGCTTACTCCGCCAAAAACCGTTCTGCATCGATCCGTATTCCGTTTGTCGCGAATCCGAAAGGCCGCCGTATCGAAGCCCGCTTCCCCGATCCGCTGATGAACCCGTACCTGGGTTTCTCGGCCTTGATGATGGCGGGTCTGGACGGTGTGGAAAACAAGATCCATCCTGGCGAAGCTGCCACCAAGGATCTGTACCACCTGCCGCCCGAAGAAAACGCACTGATCCCGACCGTGTGCCACAGCCTGGATCAGGCGCTGGAATGCCTCGATGCAGACCGCAGCTTCCTGACCAAGGGTGGTGTGTTCACCGACAGCATGCTCGACGCTTACATTGAACTCAAGATGGGTGAAGTCACGCGTTTGCGTATGGCGACCCACCCGATCGAGTTCGAGATGTATTACTCGCTGTAATCAGCAACTTGGCCAGGTGGGTCAGCCATGACAACTTGGGCTCGCAAAAAGGACGGCAGTTGCCGTCCTTTTTTATTGTGGGAAACTATGCTGATGGGGTGGGTTGCCGGGTTCAGGCAGTCCACCATACCTGGTCACGATGGAGAGAGTAAAAGCCTTATGAAACAACTGTGGATGCTGGTGGCCTTGGCGGCGGGTGCAGCAGCCTTGCCTAGCCAGGCACAGGCTGAGATTTACCGCTGTGGCAACGAATACACCAACACCAAGCCGGATGCACGTGCCAAAGGTTGCAAATTGGTTGAAGGTGGCAACGTCACCGTGGTGCAGGGCACACCAGCACCCAAGACCAAACCCTCGACCTCAGCGGGCAGCAACACCCCCAAGATGGTGTCTTCAGAGCAAAAAGCGCGTGACTCCGACAGCCGACTCATCCTGCAAGATGAACTCAAGAAAGCCCTGGCCCGCCAGGAAGAGCTGAAGAAAGAGTACAACAACGGCGAACCCGAAAAACAGGGTGGCGAGGCCCGCAACCACCAGAAATACCTGGACCGTGTGGCCGAACTCAAAGCCAATCTGGCACGTAACGAGAGTGACATTGCCGGTCTGCGCCGTGAGATTGACCGATTGCCTCCCGCCAGCAGCACTCCATCGCAGTAAGTCTGCGCCTGCCCGATGACCTGCCATCCTCTCTCAGGGTCTGCCATGATCCCTACATCCTCGGTCAACGCCGAGCGCTACAAGGCCTTTGATTTGCTCGCCACCCTGGTGGCGGTGGTGCGCAGCGATGGCACCGTGCTGTTTGTCAACGCGGCCATGGAGGACGCGCTGGGTATGTCACGCCGCATCATTGTGGGCGCCCATTTCCCTGATTGCTTCACCCAGCCGGAGCATTTGCGCACCATTTTGACGGGAGTGGGTGGCAACGACTTTTCGGCCTTGCGTTACGACGCCGCCTTGCTGCGAGTCAGCCGTGACGCGTTGCCGGTGCATGTGATCGTGACCCTCACCGAAGGGCCAGAAATCATCGCCGAGCTCCTGCCGCTGGAGCAGCAGGCCCGGCAAGACCGCGAGGAGCGTCTGGCTGAGCAGGCTTTGGCCAACAAGGAGTTGATCCGCAATTTGGCGCACGAGATCAAAAACCCGCTGGGCGGGATTCGTGGTGCGGCCCAGTTGCTGGAGATGGAGTTGGCCTCGCCTGACCTCAACGAATACACCCAGGTCATCATCCATGAGGCAGACCGCCTGCAGTCGTTGGTGGACCGGCTGCTGGCGCCGCACCGCAAGGCGCATGTGGTGGGGGATGTCAACATCCATGAGGTGTGTGAGCGGGTCCGCTCGCTGATCCTGGCTGAGTTTCCCAAGGGCTTGCAGGTGGTTCAAGACTATGACACCTCGATTCCCGAGCTGCGCGGTGACCGCGAGCAGCTGATCCAGGCCTTGCTGAACATTGCCCACAATGCCTGCCAGGCCCTCTCAGAGCGCATCGCGCTGGGTGATGCCCGCATGACTTTTCGCACCCGGGTGGCGCGCCAGACCACCTTTGGCAAACAACGCTACCGGTTGGCATTGGAATTGCATGTGATGGACAACGGGCCTGGGGTGCCAGACTCGATCAAAGACCGTATTTTTTATCCGTTGGTGTCCGGACGTGAGGGAGGTTCCGGGCTAGGGCTGACATTGGCGCAAACCTTTGTCCAGCAACACCAGGGTTTGATCGAGTGTGACAGCTCTCCCGGATTGACTGATTTCAAGATACTGATTCCTCTGCCCTGACCCGCAGAATGGCACGCCGCAAGGTGGGCTGTACCCGGCCAGAGCGTGGGTACTTAACGAGGTGACCACACACTATGAAGCCCATCTGGATTGTTGACGATGACCAGTCGATCCGCTTCGTGCTTGAAAAAGCGCTCTTGCGTGACAACCTGCCCACCCGCAGCTTTACCAATGCCCGTGATGTCCTGAGTGCCCTGGACGACGACAGCGACCGCGGGCCGCAGGTGTTGGTCAGTGACATCCGTATGCCTGGCGGCTCCGGGCTGGACTTGCTGGAAAAAATCAAGGCCAAGCTGCCCGGCCTGCCGGTCATCATCATGACGGCGTATTCCGACCTGGACAGCGCGGTATCGGCGTTTCAGGGCGGCGCGTTTGAGTATCTGCCCAAGCCGTTTGACCTGCCCAAGGCGGTGGAGCTGATCCGCCGTGCGGTCGAAGAGAGTCAGCGCGAGGAAGTGGCTGAAGAACGTATCACCGAAGCCCCAGAAATGCTCGGCCAGGCACCCGCCATGCAGGATGTGTTCCGGGCCATTGGGCGCCTGAGCCAGAGCAATGTCACGGTCATGGTCACCGGTGAGTCGGGTTCCGGCAAAGAACTCGTCGCCAGAGCACTCCACAAGCACTCACCCCGCGCTAGTGGGCCGTTTGTTGCTATCAATACTGCTGCAATTCCGAAAGACCTGCTGGAGTCGGAGTTGTTTGGCCACGAACGCGGTGCCTTCACCGGTGCCCAAACCATGCGTCGTGGTCGGTTTGAGCAGGCTGATGGTGGCACCTTGTTTCTCGACGAAATTGGTGACATGCCGTTTGACCTGCAGACCCGTTTGCTGCGGGTGCTCTCGGACGGCCATTTTTACCGCGTCGGTGGCCATGGTGCGGTCAAGACCAATGTGCGGGTGATTGCCGCGACCCACCAGAATCTGGAGCAACGGGTCAAGGAAGGTGTGTTCCGCGAAGATTTGTTCCACCGACTCAACGTCATCCGCCTGCGCCTGCCCGCGCTGCGCGAGCGGCGCGAGGACATCCCCGCGCTGACGCGGCATTTCCTGCAGCAAAGCGCTGCCCAGCTGGGTGTGGAGCCCAAGCGGATTTCCGAGGCCGCGCTGGCCTGGCTCAGCGATTTTTCTTTTCCTGGCAATGTGCGCCAGTTAGAGAACATCTGCCACTGGCTCACCGTCATGGCACCGGCCCAGTTGATCGAACCCAAGGACTTGCCACCCGAGGTGGATGTGGCGCCCAGCGCTGCTCGGCCCCAGGCTGTGCCCGCCAGCCGTGCACCAGAGGCGGTCCAGTCCTTTCCCGCCGGATTGGCGGAAGCGGTGGCCAAACCCGTGCCAGCGCATGCTGCTGGCCAGGCTGCGGCACTTGCCCATCTGGATGATGCCGAGTTACGCGTGAGCGAGGTGGCGGCCGCAGCATTGGCGGAGCCCTCCAGCTGGGAGCTGGGTCTGGACGCCGATGCCCACGCGTTGCTGGCGACCGACCGCTGTGATGTGTGGGACGAACTGACCCGCCGTTTTGAGTCGCGCCTGATTCTGGCGGCCTTGGCCAGCACACGGGGGCGGCGCATCGAGGCGGCGCAACGCCTGGGTATCGGGCGCAACACCATCACCCGCAAAATCCAGGAGCTGGGTCTGGAATAGGGGCGGGTGGGGCAATGGCGGTGTGACGCAAGGGTATTGCCAGTCTGTAGACAATCCAAAGCCTCACAGACCACCCAAGGAGACACCCATGCCAGCAGCACATCACACCATCACCCTGGGCGGAGGCTGTTTTTGGTGCCTGGATGCGGTTTATGCCAAGGTCAAGGGCATTCAGTCGGTGGAGTCGGGTTACAGCAATGGCGATGTGGCACAACCCACTTACGAACAAGTCTGTACTGGCCGCACCGGGCATGCCGAGGTGGTTAAGCTGGTGTTTGACCCAGGCCAGATCAGTCTGCGCGAGATACTGGAAATTTTCTTTGTCATCCATGACCCGACCACACTCAACGCCCAGGGCAACGACCATGGCAGCCAGTACCGCAGCGGCATCTACTATGTGGACGCCAGCCAGCAGCAGGTGGCGCAGGACATCATCCAGGAGCTGGTGGCCAGCGGTATTTACACGCGCCCCATCGTGACCGAGGTGCTGCCCTTGCACAACTACAGTGCTGCCGAGGACTACCACCAGGACTTTTTTGCGCGCAATCCACACCAGGGCTACTGCCTGGCGGTGGCGGCACCCAAGGTGGCCAAGTTCAGGAAAACCTTTGCCCGTCTGGCGCTGGATTGACGTCAGGGGGGTCTGCAGAGGTCAAATTGCGCACCATCGGCGTGGAGGATGGGAGAAAATAGCCGTGCCCCACACGTCTCTTTGAGAAAGTGACTCCATGGACCTCAAAAGCCTGATCGACATCCCCAGCAAGCTGCCTACCATCCCGAAGTTGGGCCAGCAGCTTTTGGCCAGTTTTGGTGCTGAGCAGGTGTCGGTGACCGAGATCAGCAACCAGCTTGCCGCCGATCCGGCCTTGAGCGCCAAATTGCTCAAGCTGGCTAACTCGGCCTATTTCCAGGTCTCGCACACCATCGGCACGGTTGATGGGGCGCTGCAGATGCTGGGCCTGGTGATGGTGCGCAATCTGGTGCTGGGCAGCACCGTGGCGGCGGCCTACAAGGCCACGCCCGGTCTGGATTTGCCACAGTTCTGGCGCTACAACCTGGAAACCGCCTGTGCCGCACGTTGGCTGGCAGAACGTACCGGCTTCAACGCCGATCGGGTGTTCACGCTGGCCTTGTTACATGCCATTGGTCAGTTACAACTGCATGCCATCGTGCCACAGACCATGGCCCCGCTGGACCAGCAAATGAGTGTGTTGCACCCGGGTCGCCCGCAGCTGGAGGTGCGCACGCTGGGATTCCATTACGGTGATGTGTCGGCCGAACTGGCTTTGTCGTGGAATTTGCCGCTGCCTTTGGTGGACGCACTGCGCCACATCGTGGACCCGCTGGCGGCGCCTGAATTTCTGGAGGCGGCGGCTCTGGTGCATATGGGGGCGTGGCGTGCCCGCGCCGAGGTGCTGGGCTGGAGCGACGCGGAGCAGGTTGCCAACTACCCGTTTGATGTGGGTGAACGGCTGTACCTGCAACCCAACTGGACCCCCGCGCTGGCAGCGCAATCACACCCCGAAGCGCTGCAGCTGATGCCTTCCCTGGCCGAACTGACCCAGGGCCTGGACGCCTTGTTTGATTGAACCCGATCCCCGGCCCCGGACCTGAGGGTCCTGTGCCTGCAGGCCAAGCCAGTGTGCCCTTGGCCAGACCGTGTGTGTGGTGCAGATCGCACCACGCTGATCCATGTACACCTTCAGTGGCGAAAGCGAGCTCATGAAACTCAAGCACCTGATTGACCAGCCCGACAAAATGCCCACCATTTCCAAAGTGGGCCAGAAACTCATTGCCAGTTTCAACGATGACGAGGTGTCGGTCAGCCAGATTGCCGAGCAGCTGGCGCTGGACCCGGCCTTGAGTGCCAGAGTGCTGCGGTTGGCCAACTCGCCCTATTTCAAGGTACCGCGCAGCATCGAGACGGTCGAGGCGGCACTGCAGACACTGGGTCTGGTGATGGTGCGCAACCTGGTGATTGGCAGCACGGTGGCCGCAGCCTTCAAGGCCACGTCGGGGCTGGACCTGAAGCAGTTCTGGCGCTACAACCTATACACCGCCTGTGCCTCGCGCTGGTTGGCGAGCCAGGCCGATGTGGATGCCGACCGGGTTTTCACGCTGGGGGTGATGCATGCCATTGGTCAGCTGCACATGCATGTGGTGATGCCGGCAGAACTGGTGGCGCTGAACAAACAAATGAGTGTGCTTGATACCCGGCGAGCGCAACTGGAGCTCGATGCGTTTGGCTTCCACTATGGTGACGTGTCGGCTGAGTTGGCGCATGTCTGGCATTTCCCGCTCTCGCTGGTGGATGCACTGCGCCACGTGGCCCAGCCCCTGGCCGCCCCCAATTTTTCAGAAGCGGCTGCCTGGGTGCATCTGGGGGCCTGGCGCGCCAGTGTCGAGGTGCTGGCCCTGGGTTACAAGGCCCAACTGGACTGTTACCCGTTGGCGGTGGCCAGGCGGCTGCATCTGAACTTGGAGCCGAACTGGACACCCGCGCTGGCCGAAGCCGGCCACCGGGATGCCCGGGGGGTGATGCCCCCCTTGGCCGAACTGAGTGGTGGTCTGGAGGCTCTGTTTGAGTGAGCCGCTGCCGTGCCCACGCACCGGCTGGTGCGGTTGAATTGACCTGTATCAAAACTCGTCCGGCCTAGAATCCAAGGGCTGGACTGCCCCCAAGCAGACACCATCTGCCAGCCCTTGTTCTAGCCCACCACACAACCCGTCAGATGGGGTTTGAAGCTGTCACCGGGAGCTTGCCATGACCACCGTCTGCCTGAGCATCTTTCACTTCGAATCCGCGCTGCAGCGGCTATGGGTGGTCGGCCAAATGGCCTGGGCGCGCGCGCCGCTCAACAACATGCCCGACCTGCAGTTCTACAAGCTGCTGGGCTCTGGCACGGGCGAGGGTTTCACGCCCCAACCCAACACCGCGGTCTGGGGCATCTTCACCGTCTGGCCAGATGAAGCCACGGCCCGCCAACAGATCGCCAACCAGGCACTGTTCAAACAATGGCGCGCCAAGTCAGACGAGCACTGGACGGTCTACCTCAACCCGATATCTGCCAAAGGTTTGTGGGGTGGCAAGGTCCCCTTCACCGCCGACAACTATGACTCCAACGCCACGCCGGACGGCCCGCTGGTGGCGCTGACCCGGGCGCAGGTCAAACTCGGTGCCGCCACCCGTTTCTGGAGCCGCGCGCCCAACATATCGCAGATGATTGGCGCCGACCCGAACGTGGTGTTCAAGATCGGCATGGGCGAGACGCCGCTGTTCTACCAGATGACCTTTTCGATCTGGCCCGATGGCCAGTCGATGGCGGCTTTTGCGCGCGGCAACACCTACCACGGTAAAGCCATTCAGTCGGCCTATGCCGAGAAATGGCTGGTGGAGTATTTTTTTGCCCGCTTCCGCTTGCTTGGCAGTGAGGGCAGCTGGAAAGGCCAAGACCCGCTGGCCGCTCTGACCAAGACCTCGCCCGCCCATCAGCCGACTGCGCTTGCTGAAGCCGAAGTAGCCTGAATCACAAGCCTTTTTGGCCTGTATCACTTATTCCATAAGGGCTGGTAGCTATAAATAATGAATAAACAGACGGCTTAGGCTCTGATCTCAGTTCTGCTTCATGCCCGCCACCAACTGGGTGACGTTGTGCTGCATCAGCTTCAGGTAAGTGCTGGCTGGCTCACTGGGGCTGGAGAGGGCGTCCACATACAGCTTAGAGCCCAGGGTCACGCCGGTGTCCTTGGCAATTTGCGCCAACAGCTTGGGGTTGCTCATATTTTCCACAAACACCGCGCGGATCTTGTCCTGCTTGATCTGGCGGATCAGCTTGGCCACCTCTTTGGCACTGGGCTCACCCTCGGTTGAGATGCCTTGGGGCGCCAGGAAGCGGATCTGGTAACGCGCGCCAAAGTAACCAAAAGCGTCGTGTGAGGTGATCACCTGGCGTTGACGCGGGCTCAAGCTGGCCAGCTGCTCTTTGGCAAAGCTATCCAGCGTATCAAGCTCCTTGATATAGGCATCGCTATTTTTCTGGTAGCCTTCAGCCCCCTGTGGATCGAGGCTTGAGAGCGATTTGGCAATGTTTTTCACATACAGCTTGACATTGGTCGGGTCTTGCCAGGCGTGCGGGTCGGTGGCCGAGTGGCCATGGTCATGCCCATGCGCTTCTTCGGCGGGCATGCTGCGTGGTTTGACACCCTGGCTGGCCACCAGGGTCGGGCCAGCGTAAGCGGCTGACTTGGCCAATTTTTGCGCCCAGGGTTCAAAGTTCAGGCCGTTGATGACGAACAGGCGTGCACCCAGAATCGCCTTGGCGTCGGCTGGAGAGGGTGTGAACTCATGCGCATCGGCATCTGGCCCGACCAGCGCCTGCACCTTGACGCGTTCACCGCCCACCACCTGCACCAGGTCGGCCAGGATGCTGAAGCTGGCCACCACCGGGATCGGTTCGGCGGCGTGGCTGCTCTGCAGCAGCAAAGGGGCACTCAGGGCGGCGCAGGCCAACCATTTCAAGGTCAGTCGTTTCATGGGATATTCCTTTCAGGATGTAAAGACAGGACTCAAGCCACCCGGTGCGGGCGCTTGAGCAATTTGGGTAGCCAGCCACCCGGCGACAACAGCAATGACAAGGCATACAACACCCCGGCACAGCCAATGATGGTGGGGCCACTGGGGGTGTCCAGGTGGTAAGACAGCAGCAGCCCGGCCAGGCTGGCCAGCATGGCCTGCAGGCTGGCGTTGACCAGCTGGGCGCTCAGGTGTTCATGCCAGAGCCGCGCCGAGACGGCGGGCAGCATCATCAGGCCGACCGCCATCAGCGTACCCAGGGTCTGAAAGCCAGCCACCAAGTTGAGCACCACCAGCATCAGAAAGCCCTGTTGCCAGACCCAGCCCCGGCCGCCAGCGGCGCTCAGGTACACCGGGTCAAAGGTCTCCAGCACCAGGCCACGGTAACCGGCGGCCAGCAGCAGCAGGCTCAGGCTGGCGACACCGGCCACCAGCAGCAGCCCGGGTGCGTCGACACCAAGTGCGCTGCCAAACAGAATATGCAACAGGTCCAGCTGGCTGCCTTGGCGCGAGATCAGCGCCACACCAATGGCCAGCGCCACCAAGTACAGTGCAGCCAGACTGGCGTCTTCTTTGAGGTTGGTGGCGCGGCTGACCAGCCCGGCAATGCCGGCCACCAGCAGTCCCGCCACCACGCCACCGAGTGCCATGGCTGGGAGGGACAGGCCAAACAGCAAAAAACCCACCGCCACACCGGGCAGCACCGCATGGCTCAGCGCATCACCGAGCAGGCTCATGCGCCGCAGCGTCAAAAACACACCCAGCGGCGCGGCGCTGAGTGATAGCGCCAGCGTGGCCACCAGCGCGCGTCGCATGAAGGCAAATTCGGCAAACGGGCCAATCAGGCTGTCCCACAACCAGGGCGCGATCGTCATACGAGCTCCCGCTTCGGTGAGGGCAACTCGTCGGTGTGGCAGATGTCGGCATGGTCGTCCCAGGCCTCGGCCAGGGCGCGGGCGCGTTGCAGGTTGGGCCCGGTCAGCACCGTGCGCGTGTCGCCCCAGGCCACCAGCTCACGCGCCAGCAGCAGCGTTTGGTCAAAGTGGGCACGTACCTGCTCGTCGTCGTGTAACACCGCCACCACGGTGCGGCCCTCGGTGTGCCAGCGGTGGACCAGGGTCAACAGCGCCTCGGTGGTGCGGCTGTCCATGGCGTTGAAGGGTTCGTCAAGCAAGATCAGATCAGCGGCCTGCACCATCAGCCGGGCAAACAGCACCCGTTGCAATTGCCCGCTTGAGAGCGAGCCCACGCTGCGCTGCTCAAAACCGGTCAAGCCGACCTCGGTGATGGCATTGGCCACGCGTTGCCGCAGCGCGGGTGTGACCCGGCCCCAGGCGCCGCTGGCAGACCAGCAGCCCAGCTGCACACAGTCCTGCACCGACATCGGAAACGTGCGGTCAATCTCGGTGAGCTGGGGCATGTAGGCAATGCGTGCGCGTGGGGTGTTCACCTGCACCCGCCCACCCGCCGGGCGCAGCAGGCCCATGATGCTTTTGAGCAGGGTGCTTTTGCCCGAGCCATTGGGGCCAATCACCGCGGTCAGCGACCCGTCGACAAAACGGCCGCTGATGTGGTGCAGGGCTGGGTGCTGGCGGTAACTCACCGTCAGGTTCTCGACCGTCACCATGGCTGCACCTCGGCGCTGGCCCAGAGCACGGCCAGCCAGAGCAGCAGCAACACCGGCAACACAAGCAGCAGCCGCTGCCAGGCGGGCCAGCCCAGCACACTGCCGCGCAGGCCTGGGTTTGACTCGCGTAGGTTGCCCTGCGCTGCCGGATGGGTGTGGGTATGACCCGCGCCATGGTCGTGGTGTTGACCTGGCGCGGGCTGGGTGGCTGGGCTGTGGGGGGGGTGAGAAGAGGGCATCAAACAGAGCGGCTGTTTCGCTAGTGCAACTGGGTTGCGGTATAGTGTATCGCAATTGACTTGCATTTTTGAGTTAATGCAACTCAATGGCAATAATCTTGATTTGAGGCCCACACCATGACGGTTTCTTCTGCACACCCGGCGCACACGGACCCCATCGACGCGCTGCTCTCGGCCCACGGCTTGCGACGCACGGTGGCGGCGCGCCTGGTCTTGGGCTGGTTTCTGGCGCACGCCGATACCAGTTACACCCATGCGCAGTTGTTGTCGGCCTTGCAGGGCGCCGAGCCCGACAAGGGTGTGACGCTGGACCGTGTCACGCTGTACCGCCTGATCGACCGGCTGACCCAGGTGGGCCTGTTGTTGTGCCGGGTGGACGCCAACCGGGTGCGCCGTTACCAGGCCATGCCCGAGAGTGTCAAAGCCATGCCGCACTTTGAATGCCAGACCTGCCACCGCGACAGCCCGCTGGCCGGTGCGTTGCAAGGCAATGCGCTGGACCTGGAAGCCGCCGCCCAAAATGCCTTGCAGGCGCTCAAGGCCTTGGGTTATGAGGGCCTGAGTCTGGATCTGGCGGTGCGTGGTGTCTGTGCCGACTGCGCCAGCGCGGCGGCAGTGCAGGCCAAGGTCGACGCATGATCCACAGCACCGGGCTCAGTTACCACTACCCGGGCGGTGCCATGCTGGCGTTTCCAGATGTGGCGGTGGCGCCCGCCACGGTGTTGTTGCTCAGTGGCCCCTCGGGCTGTGGCAAATCGACGTGGCTGGCGCTGGTGGCGGCGTTGGTGGCGCCCACGGGTGGCCAACTGGAGGTGGCCGGGCAGTCACTGACCACGCTCAAGCCTGCTGCTGCCGATGCCTGGCGCGCCCGGACCATCGGGTTTTTGCCCCAGAAATTGCATTTGAGCGCTGCGCTGACCGTGTACCAGAATCTGGCCATGGCGCAGTGGGCGGCCGGTGTGCCGGAAAACGCTGCACGCATCAAGCAGGCGCTGGCGTCATTGGGTGTGGCCGAGTTGTCCGCGCGCCTGCCCGCACAGCTCTCGGGTGGGCAGGCGCAGCGGGTGGCGCTGGCGCGTTCGGTGCTGCTGCAGCCCGCAATGATCCTGGCCGATGAACCCACCGCGAGCCTGGACGATGCCGCTGCCGCCGATGCGGTGGCGCTGCTGCTGGCCACCGCCCAAACCCAAGGCGCGACCCTGGTGATTGCCACCCACGATGCCCGGGTGGCCCAGCTGATCCCGCCCAAGCCTGATGGTAAAAATGGCTTTGAGCCCTTATTCTTAAAGGGTCAGTAGCTATGGAATACACAGCGTGAAGACCTTGTTGTTGGCCTGGCGTTACCTGTGGGCGCGGCCCCTAGGTGCGGCACTTAATGTGCTGCTGCTGGCGCTGGGTCTGGCGTCGATCACTTTTTTGCTGCTGGTGGGCTACCAGCTGGAGCGCGCTTTTGACCGCGATCTGGCCGGTATCGATGTGGTGGTGGGTGCCAAGGGTAGCCCGATGCAGCTGATCCTGAGCGGTGTGTTGCATGTGGATGTGCCGACCGGCAATGTGCCGCTCAAAGCCATTCGTGAGCTTGAAAGCCACCCGCAGGTGGCGCAGATCATCCCGATCAGCCTGGGTGACAACTTCCGCGCCTACCGCATTGTGGGCACCAGCACCGATTACATCCGCCACTACAACGCGCAGCTGGCGCAGGGCCAGCTCTGGACCACGCCGATGCAGGTGGTGCTGGGCTCGACGGTGGCGCGACAGCTTGGCCTGCGGCTGGGCCAGACCTTTGTTGGCTCGCACGGTCTGGCCGCGGGTGGCCATGTGCATGGTGACAGTACCTACACCGTGGTGGGCATCCTGCAGCCCAGCGCCAGTGTGCTGGACCGCCTGATCCTGACCGACACGGCCTCGGTCTGGAAGGTGCACGAGGACTACACCGCGCTCGATGACGAGGATCGTGCGGTGATGGAGGACGAGCGCGAGATCACCCTGGCGCTGGTGCGCTACACAACCCCGATGGCGGCGCTGACCTTCCCGCGTTATATCAACAGCAGCACCGACATGCAGGCCGCCGCGCCAGCGGTTGAGATCACCCGGCTCTTGCACATGTTGGGCCTGGGCACCGAGGTGCTGCGTGCGTTTGCGGCGGTGCTTTTGCTCACTGCGGGGCTGAGTGTGTTCATCGCGTTATGGAGCGCGGTGCGTGAGCGCCGGGCCGACTTGGCGCTGCTGCGCATGCTGGGCGCACCGCCCCGGCGGGTGGCGGCTTTGCTGCTGTGTGAGGCGCTCTGGCTGGGCCTGCTGGCGGGCGCACTTGGCTTGCTGCTGGGCCAGGGCTGCACCGCCGCGCTGGGCTGGTTCCTGCAACTCGACAGCTCACTGCTGGTGGGCGGCTGGGTCTGGCCGCCCGATCTGTGGCTGGTGCCAGCCTTGGCGTTGGTCGTTTCACTGGGGGCGGCGCTGCTGCCGGCGCTGGGGGCGTACCGCGTCAGTGTGCTGGAACTGCTGCAGGGCCGATGAATACCGATCTGTTGTTGTCCATCCCCCTTGAACTTAGTCTGGAGTTTGTATGAAAAAAAGCCTTCTAGCCCTTATTTTGATTGGATCATCTGCTGCATTTAGCATAGCTGCGACGGCGCCGCTGGACAAAACCACCCAAGAAGACATCGCACGCCACCGGGCCATGGCCACCGCGCACGAAAACGCGGCCAAATGCCTGGAGTCGGGCAAGTCCGACGAGGTCTGTGAAAAGCAGTTGCAGGTGGAATGCAAGGGCCTGGCGATTGGCAAGTTTTGCGGCATGAAACACACCCACTAACATCCATGAGTTTCACCAAGGGGTTGTCCATGACGGATGGGTTGCGCGCCACAGGGCGCTTGGGCTGGCGGGGTGTGGCGCTGACTGTCCTGCTGTTGGCGACGGCCGCGCCAACACTGGCTCAGCTTAGTTCACCGATGGCCGGTGTGCCTGCGGGTACCGGCCCGGGTGTGCACAGCCCCAACAGCCCGTTTGCGCCGCTGGTCGAACGCGCCGATGTTTTGCCATGGTCGCTGCTGTCGGATGTCAAGGTCAACGTGGTCAAGAAACGGGTGCTGCCGACCTTTCCCGCCGCCGTGCTGGCGCTGGACGGCAAGACCCAGCGGGTGCAGGGTTTCATGATGCCGCTGAGCCCGGGTCAGAAACAAACCCATTTCCTGCTGACCTCGGTGCCGCTGACCTGCGCCTTCTGCACACCCGGCGGGCCCGAGAGCATGATCGAGGTCAAGACCCGAACCCCGGTCAAGTACTCGCTGGAGCCGGTGTTGGTGGAGGGCACCTTGGCCGTCTTATCAGACGATCCGACGGGTCTGTATTACCGCATGCAGGATGGTCAGCAAACCAGGTGAACCAGCCCGTCCAAACACGGTTTCTGCCTTGAATCTGGGCCGGACTTGATCCTTGTCATGTTTTGCGTGCAAAACATGTCGCACAGTAGGGCTTTAGGCCGTATTGAGCTGATTGACAAGGAGCCAAACCATGAAAGCGTTGCAAGATCTTTTTTCCACTGACTACGGGCTGATGAGCCTGGTGGTCATCGCGGTGGTGATTGTGGGCCTGGGCGGGGCGTACGCCGTTTTGTTCAAGAAAATCGCCGAATCCGAGCGGTCTTCACACCAGTAAACCGTTGCTGGATGCCCGGGCTGCCAGCCCCGTCCATCCTGTAGATCCTCTCACAAAAGCCACCTCGGTCAGCGCCGAGGTGGCTTTTGTGTTTTCATACGCTGTCGTTGTTATCCCATGTGTCGTCTGAAGTGAACAGTCCTGTTGTCTCGGCCTTGTTGCCAGTGGTTTTTTTGATTGCTATCGGGTTCATCGCTGTTCGAGCTGGACTGATCCGGGTGGAGGCCAACAAGGACCTCTCCAACCTGGTGTTTTCGGTGCTCACACCGGCCTTGCTGTTTCGCACCATGAGCACGGTGCATGTGGAGCAGCTCAACTTCCGGCCACTGCTCATGTACTTCGCTGCGGTGCTGCTGCTGTTCATGGGCGTTTTTGTGGGCAAGGGCCGCGACCACCGGGCCGCCGTGCTGGCGCTGGCGTGTACCTTCAGCAACACCGTGATGATTGGCATCCCGCTGATCAGCCTGGCCTACGGGCAGGCCGGCATGGTCACGCTGCTGACCCTGGTGTCGGTGCATTTGCTGGTGATGTTGACCATCACCACCGTGGTGTTGGAGATGGCCAGTGCCCGCCAGGCGCGCTTGGCCGGGCAGGGCGGCCAGCAACACATGGCGCTGACGGTGTTGTTGGCCTTGAAGGGCGGACTGATCCACCCGGTGCCGATGCCGATCATTGCGGGTTTGTTGTTTGCGCAGACCGGGCTGGTGTTGCCCGAGGTGGTGGACCGGCCGCTGCAGTTGCTGGGCGGTGCCTTTGGCCCGGTGGCGCTGGTGCTGGTGGGCGCGATGCTGACACAGGTGCAGATTGGAACCCACCTGAAAGCGGCGCTGGGCATCAGCCTGCTGAAAAACCTGGCCCTGCCTTTGCTGGTGGCGCTTTTGGGCTTGGGGCTGGGCATGGCGGGCCCCACATTGAACGTGATGATCGTCACCGCCGCCTTGCCCATGGGCGCTAATGTGTTCCTTTTTGCCCAGCGCTACGAGGTGGCGCAAGAGCTGGTGACCGCCAGCCTGGCGGTGTCCACTCTGCTGGGCCTGCTGACGATTTCGCTGGTGATGGCCTTGGTGGCCTGGCTCGGCTGAGGGTTTGGCACTGCGGGTCCGGCGTTTCTGCCGGGTTTGTCCCGATGTGTCTTGACTTGACGCGTTGTGGTGCCGCCCTCACACTGGTTGTGATGAGGCTTTGATGCGGCCGCCTTGGCTCCCACCCATTGTCCACTGACTTCACCCGGCTAGGCCTTTTGCTCTGCCCCAACTGTCTGATGGCATCTGGTGAATCATGTATATGAAAATATGCATTTAATATATAATTTTGATAAATTTTATAGTTTGATGTTGAAAAAATGGAGTTAAAGCATGAAAAACACAGACGCTGTGCAAAGTGGGGCAACACCTGTCTCGGCCATGAACCGGGTCACCCAAGACTTGGCCATCAGTGAGTTTTTGGCGTTTAAGCTGGGCGAGGAAGAGTACGGCATCGACATCTTGCGGGTGCAGGAAATCCGCTCGTTCGAGCGTCCCACCCGCATGGCCAATGCGCCCGAACATATTTTGGGGGTGGTCAACCTGCGTGGTGTGATCGTGCCGGTGGTGGACATGCGCATCAAGTTTCAGCTCAACCCCGTCAACTACGACAGTTTCACCGTGGTGATTGTTCTGAACATTGGCAGCCGGGTCGTGGGCATGGTGGTGGATGGTGTCTCTGATGTCATCACCCTGAGCCCGGAGCAACTGCGCCCGGTGCCCGAGTTGTCTTCGGCCATTGGCAGTGATCACTTGTTGGCCATTGGTTCGCTGGAGAACCGCATGTTGATTCTGATTGACATCGAAAAACTCATGTCCAGTGCGGATCTGGGCTTGGTGTCCAGTCTGGTGCACTGAGCGCCGGAGCAACAGTTTCAACTTGGGGAGACAGCGATGAGTATGTTCAGCAATCTGAAAATATCCACCCGGCTCAGCTTGGGTTTTGCGGCCATCACCCTGGCTTTTCTGGCCTTGTCCGTTTTCACCGCGTGGCGCATGCAGGAGGTGTCGCTGGCCACCGGGCGTATGGAAGCACAAACACAGTTGCTGGATTTGGCGGAAAGGTGGCAAGCCAATGTGCGTCAAAACTCTGCCCGCTCTGTGGCCATCGCGTACTCGCCCGGGCCAGCCATGTTTGAACTCTTCAAGCCTGACTTGTTGGCCACCACCGCCAACACCTCTAAGACCCAAAAAGAATTTCTGGAGCTGGCCAAAGCCAAAGGCAGCGCAACCACCCAGCAGCGTGCTGATGCGGTGGGTGAGGTTCGCAAATCCTGGGTGGCGATGCGTGACCAGTCCAACGCCATGAAGGAAGCGGGCGACGAAGCCGGAACCCAGGCACTGGTGCGCGACAAGCTGATGCCCGCGACCACGCAGTACATTCAGGTGCTGCAGGTTCTGGTCGATGGTCAGCTTGCCGAGGTTGCGGCCTCCCGCGTGGAGATTGAGGCCATCTTGAACGAGGTGTTTGTGCTGGGTGGTGTGTTGCTGGCGTTGTGTGTTGGCATCGCGGTCTTTGCCAGCTGGAGCATCTCACGCGGTATTGCCAAAGGCATCGGCTTGGCCAGTAGCGCTGCGGAGCGTTTTGGCGAAGGCGACCTGAGCCAGACCCTGCCGCAGGACGGCAAAGACGAAATCTCTCACCTGTTACAAGCCCTCTCCAAAATGCAAGCCAGCCTGGTCGGGGTGGTTCAACGTGTGCGCCAGGGCTCAGAGTCGGTGGCCACCGCCAGCTCCGAAATCGCCCAGGGCAACCACGACCTCTCCAGCCGTACCGAGTCGCAAGCCAGTGCTCTGGAGGAAACCGCTGCCTCCATGGAAGAACTGTCCTCCACCGTCAAACAAAACGCAGACAACGCACGCCAGGCTAACCAACTGGCCCAAAACGCCAGCAGCGTCGCTGCACAAGGCGGTGAGGTGGTGGCCCAGGTGGTTGACACCATGAAAGGCATCAACGAAGCGTCACGCAAGATCAGCGACATCATCAGCGTGATCGATGGCATTGCCTTCCAGACAAACATCCTCGCTTTGAACGCCGCCGTCGAAGCCGCGCGTGCAGGGGAACAAGGCCGTGGTTTTGCAGTCGTCGCCAGCGAGGTGCGTAGCCTGGCAGGCCGCAGTGCTGACGCCGCCAAAGAGATCAAGACCCTGATCAACAACAGCGTCGAGCGGGTTGAACAAGGCACTGCCCTGGTGGATCAAGCGGGCACCACCATGACCGAGGTGGTCAACTCGATCAAACGCGTGACCGACATCATGGGTGAAATCAGTGCCGCCAGCAATGAACAAAGCCAGGGTGTGAGCCAGGTGGGAGATGCGGTGACACAGATGGATCAGGTCACCCAGCAAAACGCGGCCTTGGTGGAAGAGATGGCCGCAGCGGCGAGCAGCCTCAAGAGCCAGGCACAAGACCTGGTGGGAACGGTGGCGGTGTTCAAGCTCGGGGCAGGGGCGGGTGGCTTTTTGGCCCCCGCAGCACGTAGCAGTACCGCCACCCATCACGACACCCCCAAACCGGTGGCAGCCGCCACCAAGGTGAGCGCCAAGCGGGCGACCAAGCCCGCCCCCCAAACAGCCAGCCTGCCCCATGACCGTGGCGGCAAGGCTGGCAATGACGAGTGGGAGAGCTTCTGAGCGGCGGCAGCCCTGGCACAGGCGCTCTGGCCCTCAGAACAGCACCTCGATGCGCATCAGGCTGGCCACGGCTCGGCCAGCTCTGAGCCCCGGTTCAAACACGGCCTGCT
This sequence comes from Rhodoferax sp. U11-2br, assembly GCF_018619435.1. Classification (GTDB taxonomy): domain Bacteria; phylum Pseudomonadota; class Gammaproteobacteria; order Burkholderiales; family Burkholderiaceae_C; genus Rhodoferax. Next base: position 78,137 of record NZ_JAHFZF010000003.1, read on the forward strand.
TGAACCGCTGTGTCACCTCTTGGGTAAACCAGTCAGGCGCTTCGGTCAGTTCCACGTCCACCTGGGTCACCTCACCGGCCTGATTGATCCACAGCAACAGTTGCAGGCGGCCAGGCACCTCGGGTGACGCAATGTCTTCCAGCTCGATCTCGCTGGCGGGCAGCGCAACGCGGGAGAGAAACTCCGAGGGCAAATAGCCGTTCTCGCTGTCTGACGGAAGTTCAGGGCTTGGCTGCTGCTGCGGGGTGAGGGCCCGTTCCTCTGGTTCAGCGGTGTGAGGCGCAGGCGGTGCCAGTGCAGGCGCCTGCAGGGACAGCTTGTGAGCTGTCTGTGGCTCGCTTTGGGCGGGGCTCACCAACCTCAGGATCACCCGCTGGTCCGGCTGGCCGCGCAGCCAGGAGGGCAGCTGCCAGATCCGGTGGGTCGGCCAGAGCAGCAGCGCATGCAGCAGCAGCGACAGCAGCAAGGCGCACAGCAGGCCCCCCCACGCTCTGGTTAAACCGACACTCAGGGTGCCAGGCGCTCTCGAATCCATAGTTGTGAGCCCTTTTCAGATAAGGGCTGCAGGCCATAACGAAGCCTGTCGTGCAGGCGGCTCTTGCGCCCTTGCCAGAACTCCCAGCGCTCGGGTTTCAGGCGGTAACCGCCCCAGTGGGGTGGGCGGGGTGGTTGCAGCAGAAACTGGGCGCCATACCTGGCGGCGTTGGCCACCAACACACCGCGCCCGCTGATCACCTGGCTTTGCGGGCTGGCCCAGGCGCCAATGCGGCTGTCGAGCGGGCGGCTGTTGAAGTAGGTGTCACTCTCGGTTTCACTGACTTTTTCCACGATGCCTTCGATGCGCACCACACGTTCGAGCTCGACCCAGTGGAACTGCAGCGCAGCATACGGGTTGCCCGCCAGTTCCTGGCCTTTGCGAGAGTCGTAATTGGTGTACCAGACAATGCCGCGTTCGTCATAACCCTTGATCAACACCACGCGGGTGCTCGGGCGCAGATCGCTGCTCACGGTGGCCAGCGTCATCGCATTGGGTTCGGGCACCTCGGCGTGGATGGCTTCTTGCAGCCACTGCTCAAACTGTTTCAGCGGGTCGGCGTGGGAGGCGTCTTCGTTGAGTTCGGCACGTTCGTAACTTTTGCGCAGGTCGGCTAATGTGGTCATGTCGGCAGTATAAAGAAGCAGTCTGGGGCGAGGGCGCCTAAGAGGCGCTCGTAACCGCCAAGTACCTGGTGAAACACCGCCAGAGACCAGACTGGGTTACCATTGAGTATGTAATTTAGTTACTAAAAATTTCAACCATCATGAAACTCAATACCACCGTTGACGCCGTCACCCAGCGCATCATCCAGCGCAGCCAACCCACACGCAGCGCCTATCTGGCGCAGGTACAGGCCGACGCGCAACGCCCGCCGGGTGCACAGCGCATGGGTTGCGCCAATGTGGCACATGCGTTTGCGGCCTTGCCGGGCAACGACAAGTTGCGTGTGGTGACCGAGAAAGCGCCCAACATCGGCATCGTCACCGCTTACAACGACATGTTGTCGGCCCATGCGCCGCTGGGCCATTACCCGGATCTGATCAAGGCCGAGGCCAGGCTGCATGGCGCCACCGCCCAGGTCGCTGGGGGCGTGCCCGCGATGTGCGACGGTGTTACCCAGGGCCAACCCGGCATGGAACTGAGCCTGTTTTCGCGCGACGTGATCGCCATGGGCACTGCGGTGGCGCTGAGCCACGATGTGTTTGCCGGTGCGCTGATGCTGGGTGTGTGTGACAAGATCGTGCCGGGCCTGCTGATTGGCGCGCTGCAGTTTGGACATTTGCCGACCGTGTTTGTGCCTGCTGGGCCAATGACCACCGGCCTGTCCAACAACGACAAATCCAAGGTGCGTGAAAAAGCCGCGCAAGGCCTGGTGGGCCGCCCCGAATTGCTGGCCGCCGAGTCGGCCGCCTACCATGGTGAGGGCACCTGCACCTTCTACGGCACCGCCAACAGCAACCAGATGCTGCTCGAAGCCATGGGCCTGCATGTGCCGGGCACCGCCTTCATCAACCCGGGCGCCAGCATCCGTGACGAACTCACACGCGAAGCCCTGCGCACCGTGCTGGGCAGTGCGGACTACAAATGCCCGCCGATTGGCCTGGTCGTGGACGAGCGCTGTATCGTCAACGCCATGGTGGCCTTGTTGGCCACCGGTGGCTCGACCAACCACCTGATCCACTGGGTGGCGGTGGCGCGTGCGGCAGGCATCGTGATCGACTGGGACGACTTCTCGGCCCTGTCGGACGTGGTGCCGCTGCTGACGCGTGTTTACCCCAATGGCAGTGCTGATGTGAACCAGTTCCAGGCGGCAGGTGGTCCCGGTTTTGTGATCCGCGAGCTGCTCGACGGTGGTTTCATGCATGCCGACGTGTTGACCGTGCGCTCCGGTGGGCTGCGCGAGTACACCCGCGTGCCCGCAGCACCGGCGCCGGTTTCTGAGGAAAAAACGTCTCCAGCCCTGATCTGGCAAGAGATTGGCGCTAGCAAAGATGAGTCTGTGGTGCGCCCGGCCAGTGAGCCGTTCAGCGCCAGCGGTGGCCTGAAACTGTTGCTCGGCAACCTGGGCCGCAGCGTGATCAAGATCTCGGCTGTTCCCGATGACCGTCATGTGATCGAGGCGCCCTGCCGCGTGTTTGACTCGCAAGACGCCCTGCAAAAAGCCTTTGCCGCCAACGAACTCAACCAGGATGTGGTGTGTGTGGTGCGCTGGCAGGGTCCCAAGGCCAACGGCATGCCCGAGTTGCACAAACTCACTCCGCCGCTGGCAGTGTTGCAGGGCAAGGGTTTCCGCGTGGCGCTGGTGACTGACGGACGCATGAGTGGTGCCTCGGGCAAGGTGCCTGCGGCCATTCACGTCTCGCCCGAAGCGGTGGCAGGTGGCCCGCTGGCGCGGGTGCGCGACGGTGATGTGATCCGGCTTGACGCCCCGGCGGGCACGCTGCAGGTGATGGTGCCAGATGCGGAATGGGCGGCGCGCGAGGTCGCTCACATGCCGGATGCCCTGCGCGCTGCCAATGGCGTTGGCATGGGGCGCGCGCTGTTTGCCAGCATGCGACGCAACGCCAGCAGCGCCGAAGAGGGCGCCTGCAGCTGGTTGTGATACCAAGCACGGTCTTTACCCACCCCCAACTGTCATCCTGATCCCGCCGGGCGTGCTCGCCTGGCGTGCTTTTCTTCCCTTTTTTAGAAAGTTTTCATGAACGCAAACACCTCTTTGACCGCCCTGCAGGTCATGCAAGACGCACCGGTGATCCCGGTCATTGTGTTGAACGATGTGGCACACGCGGTGCCGCTGGCACGTGCTTTTCTGGCCGGTGGCATCCGTATGCTGGAGGTGACCTTGCGCACGCCGCAGGCGCTGGCTTGCATCGAAGCGATTGCGCGTGAGGTACCCGAGGCCATGGTGGGTGCTGGCACGGTGCGCAGCGCGTCTGATGCCCAGGCCGCAGCCAATGCCGGGGCCCGTTTTGCGGTCAGCCCGGGTTACACCAGCGCGGTAGGTCAGGCCTGTCGCGATGCCAAACTGGCGCTGTTGCCCGGTGTGGCCACCGGCAGTGAAATCATGCGTGCGAGTGAAGACGGCTTCACCGAGCTCAAGTTTTTCCCCGCAGTGCAAGCCGGTGGTGTGGGCATGCTCAAGGCCTGGGGGGGGCCGTTTTTTGACGTGAAGTTCTGCCCCACTGGCGGCATCACGCTGCAAAACGCGCCCGATTTCCTGGCTCTGCCCAATGTGGTGTGTGTGGGCGGCTCCTGGCTGGTGCCAGCCCAGGTGGCCGAGTCGGGTGACTGGGGTCGTGTCACCCGTTTGGCGCTGGAAACCAAGGCCTTGCACCAATAGCTTCTGGCCCGCGCTGGCGCCAGCCCGGTGCTGGTATCAGCGCAAACCCAGACCGCCGCTGCCTTCGGCGCGCTCGATCAGCTCGATCTTGTAGCCGTCCGGGTCAACCACAAAAGCGATCACCGTGCTACCGCCCTGAACTGGACCGGCTTCACGGGTGATCTTGCCACCGGCCGCGCGGATCTTGTCGCAGGCGGCCTTGGCGTCTGGCACCCCCAGCGCGATGTGGCCATAGGCCGTACCCATCTCATAACTCTCCACCCCCCAGTTGTAGGTCAGCTCAATCTCGGCCTGGCCGGGGTTGCCGCCCTCGAAGCCGAGGAAGGCTAGGCTGTATTTGTACTCCGGGTTGTCCGACTGGCGCAGCAGGGTCATGCCCAGCACCTGGGTGTAGAAGTCGATGGCGCGTTGCAGGTTGCCGACGCGCAGCATGGTGTGAAGAATTCGCATGGTGGAAGCTTAAAAAAATTGAAACAAGGGGTGAGATCAAGACTTGGCTATATCGCGTTAGCAAACCAGGGTCTTGGGCCGTTTTCAGGCCATGGTTGGGGAATAATGGCGCCTATTTTCAACCAACCCGAGTAGATCATGCCTGCGTTTACCAAAGTCGTTTTGTTCACCGATACCGATGGCCGCGCCCATTTTCGCGAGGAAACCGTCGCGTTGGAGCCCGTCAAGCCCCAGGTGGCCTTGTCGGCCCTGATGCCCTCTGGCGGTATGCAGTTGCGCCACAGCCCGGTGGGTTTTGTCAGCGGGATGCATTGCACCACCGACCCACAGTGGGTGTTTATTCTGGGTGGCCAGATGGAGATTTTCCTGCAGGACGGCAGCTCGCGTATTTTCAAGGCTGGTGAACACTTTTACTCGGCCGACGTGGTGCCCGAAGGCCAAAGCTTTGACGCCAGCGTGCATGGCCACTGGAGCCGCCAGGTTGGACCTGACGAGCTGGTGACACTGTTTGTGCGCAGCTAACCAAAGCCATCACACCAGCAACTGCTGGAGTGTTGGTTGGCTATTGATTGAGTAGCTATTGGCCCTTATGGATAAAGGGCTAGAGCGCTAAAAGGTTAAAAAAAACTGGGGGCGAAAGCCCCCTTGTTGTGTGGCTCAGCGGCTGCTGGGGCCACGTGAACCACCACCAGTGGGACCACCTGAGCGGCCACCACGGCTGCCGGAGCGGTTGCCACCACCCGAGCGGCTCGGGCCACTGCCAAAACCTGCGCCTGCCGGGCCTGCATTGCGGTTGCCGCCACCAAAACCACCCCCACTGCGACGCGGTCCGCGGTCAGACATCATGTCGACGCTGGTGCGCATCGGGTCGGGCTGACCACCGGCGCCACGTGCGGGTGCCGGGGCCGGGCCACCGTAGCCGCCGCCGTTGCCACCACCGTAACCACGTGCCGGGCGTTGACCCGGGCCACGCACCGCTTGTTCAGCGGCGGACAAATGGCTGCGCGGCTCCATGCTGCGGCCACCACCGTCGCCATCAAAGTTGCCGTCGTTGCGCGGGTTGGCCGGGCGGCCTTCACCACCGGCTGGACGGGGGCCTCGGCCACCACCACCGCTGCGGCCACCACGGCCAGCGCCACCGTTTGCCGGGCGGGCGGCACCCGGGCCCTTGCTTTCGCGCACACGTGTCAGCATCTCGGTGCGGGCGGCCTTGGCGGCAGCCATCATCACGTCACGGCTCGGTGGTTTGCCAGCGCCGCCCCAGATGGTCTGGCGGCCCATGGCGATGGGTTCGGCCTTTTCGCCGGGTTCAGGCATGAACTCGGCAATGATCTGCACCGGAATGTCTTGTTTGGTAAAGCGTTCAATGGCTTGCATGAAGCCTTCTTCGTCCAGGCTCACCAGGCTGACCGCCTGGCCTTCGGCGCCAGCACGGCCGGTGCGGCCAATGCGGTGCACATAGTCTTCGCAGACATTGGGGATGTCGTAGTTCACCACATGCGGCAGGTCGTCGATGTCGATGCCACGGGCGGCAATGTCGGTGGCCACCAGGGCGCGCACGTCACCGCTCTTGAAGTCAGCCAGCGCCTGGGTGCGCGCGGTCTGGCTCTTGTTGCCGTGCAAGGCCATGGCATTGATGCCGTTCTTGGTCAAAAACTCGGCCACATTGTTGGCGCCAAACTTGGTGCGGGTGAACACCAGCACCTGGCTCCAGTTGTGTTCTTGCACGATGTGGGCGAGCAAGGCCTTTTTCTTGCCACGACCCACGGGGTGGATCAGCTGGGTGATGCGTTGCACCGTGGTGTTGCGCGGGGTGACCTGCACACTTTGCGGATTTTTCAGCAGGGTGGCGGCGAGTTCACGGATTTCGTCGCTGAAGGTGGCGGAGAACAACAGGCTCTGTTTGTCCTTAGGCACCGCAGCCAGCACTTTTTTCACGTCATGGATGAAGCCCATGTCGAGCATGCGGTCGGCTTCGTCGAGCACCAGGATCTGCACCTGGCCCAAGTCGAGCATGCCTTGTTGCATCAGGTCCAGCAGACGGCCGGGGGTGGCCACCAGAACGTCCACACCTTTTTTCATGCGGCTGATTTGGGGGTTCATGCCGACACCACCAAACACGGCAGCCGAGCTGATCTCCAGGTATTTGCCGTAGGTTTGCACCGATTCTTCGACCTGGGCCGCCAGTTCGCGGGTGGGGGTTAGCACCAGGGCGCGGATGCCGATGCCACCAAACTTGTTACGCGGCGCTTCCTGTGCGCAGAGTTTGTTGAGCATGGGCAGCACAAAAGCAGCGGTTTTGCCGGTGCCAGTCTGGGCGCCGCCCAACAGGTCATGGCCGTCAAGCACCAGCGGGATCGCCTGGGCCTGGATCGGCGTGGGGTTTTCATAGCCTTGCTCGAGCACAGCTTTGATGATGGCCGGAGCCAGATTGAGTTCTTCAAATTTCATGGTGAGGTGCACCCCATCCAGGGTGCCAGGACATCAGCCCGTTTTGGCGCGTTGTCGCGACAATTCAGTCAAAGGCAGATGGGATCAAAAACGGAGCCTCACACATGATGAAACTCCCAGCAAGGTGCTGACGTCTCAGGTAACTGAAGTCCTGAAACAGCAGCGATTGTCGCACGGACACGGTGACTGCTGCTGCGCTAGCGTCGATAATGGGGCTTTTTCACAGAAGCAACATTCAAGTCCTATGGCTCAATACGTATTTTCGATGAACCGCGTTGGCAAGATCGTGCCACCCAAGCGGCATATCCTGAAAGACATTTCGCTGAGTTTCTTCCCTGGTGCCAAGATTGGTGTGCTCGGCACCAACGGTTCAGGCAAATCCACTTTGCTGAAGATCATGGCTGGTGTGGACAAGGACATCGAAGGTGAAGCCATTCCGATGGCCGGGCTCAACATCGGTTATCTGCCGCAGGAGCCGCAGCTGGATCCGGCCCAGACCGTGCGCGAAAGCATCGAGTCGGGCATGGGCAAGGTGTTTTCCGCCAAGGCGCGCCTGGAAGAGGTGTACATCGCCTACGGTGCAGAAGATGCAGACTTTGATGCGCTGGCGGCGGAACAGGCCGAGCTGGAGGCGATCATCGCCACCGCCGGCACCGACTCCGAGCACCAGCTGGAAATTGCGGCTGACGCGCTGCGTCTGCCACCCTGGGATGCGGTGATTGGTGTGCTCTCAGGGGGGGAAAAGCGCCGTGTGGCTCTGTGCCGCCTGTTGCTGAGCCACCCCGACATGTTGTTGCTGGATGAACCCACCAACCACTTGGATGCCGAATCGGTGGACTGGCTGGAGCAGTTTTTGCAGCGTTACAGCGGCACCGTGGTGGCCATCACCCACGACCGCTACTTTCTGGACAACGCGGCCGAGTGGATTCTGGAACTTGACCGTGGCGCTGGCATTCCCTACAAGGGCAATTACAGCTCCTGGATGGAGCAGAAGCAGGCGCGGTTGGAGCAGGAGCAAAAGGGTGAAGAGTCGCGCGCCAAGACCCTCAAGAAGGAGTTGGAGTGGTCGCGTCAGAACCCCAAGGCACGCCAGGCCAAGAGCAAGGCCCGTCTGGCCCGTTTTGAAGAGCTGTCTGATTTTGAATACCAGAAGCGCAACGAAACCAATGAAATTTTCATCCCGGTGGCGGACCGCCTGGGCAATGAGGTCATTGAGTTCACCAACGTCAGCAAGTCCTTTGGTGACCGTCTGCTGATTGACAACCTGAGCTTCAAGGTGCCTGCGGGCGCCATTGTGGGCATCATCGGCCCCAACGGCGCCGGTAAATCCACCTTGTTCCGCATGATCTCCGGCCAGCAGCAGCCCGACAGCGGCACGGTCAAGATCGGTCAAACCGTCAAGATGGCCTTTGTTGACCAAAACCGTGACGATCTGGCCAACGAAAAAACCGTCTGGGAGGATGTCTCGGGCGGCCTGGACATGCTCAACATCGGCAAGTTCACCATGGCCAGCCGGGCCTACTGTGGCCGCTTCAACTTCAACGGTGCGGACCAGCAAAAACGTGTCGGCTTGTTGTCGGGCGGTGAGCGCGGTCGCTTGCATCTGGCCAAGACGCTGATTGCCGGCGGTAATGTGCTGATGCTCGATGAACCGTCCAACGATCTGGACGTGGAAACCTTGCGTGCCCTGGAAGATGCCTTGCTGGAGTTCGCTGGCTCGATCATGGTGATCAGCCATGACCGCTGGTTCCTTGACCGGATTGCCACCCACATCCTGGCCTGCGAGGGCGACAGCCAGTGGACCTTCTACAACGGCAACTACCACGACTACGAAGAGGACAAGAAAAAACGCTTGGGTGAAGAGGGCGCCAAACCCAAACGCATGCGTTTCAAGGCGCTGAAGTAGGCTCTCCACAAGGATCAATCACCATGTCGACCGCTGATTCGTCCATTCCTGGATTGTCCATTTACCAGAATCTGCTGGAGTCGGCAGCGCGGACGAGTACAAGCATGTTGTCGCAGGTGTTGGGCATGGCCCGCAAAACCCTGCGCACTGAGGTGTCCATGGCTCGGGGTTTTTTGGAGCGTGACCAGCTGGAGCTCAGTGTCAAGTTGATGGAGTCACACACACCGAGCTTGTGTGAGCGTTTTCCGGCCATTTTGCTGGATATCTTCCGCAGCCATGGTGACACGCAGACCAAATCCGGTGTCTTGGGTGAGCAAGCCCTGCGCTTGGATCAGCTTGAGCTGATGGATGAGGGTCAGGTTCAGGAGCGTGTTGAACTGGCTCGTATGTTGCAGCATGTGTTGTTGGATGCTGAGCTGGCCTTGCCCGAGTTCAATAGTTTTGTGTGTGCTTTGGTGGGCTTGGATCGGGTCTCCCCTGAGCACAATCCGTTGCGCCCAGACTCGTATGTGAAGGCCTTGCAGCAGCTCATGAACGAGATGCGGGTGCCGACACAGGTACGTGCCATCTGGTTGCGCCACCTGTCAGCCCCTCTGGGTAGTGCGTTGCGCGAGGCGTATCTGCAATGGTCAGAGCAGCTCCGAAGCCAGGACGTGCGTCGGGTAGGCTTCACCGTGATTCGCACCCCTGAGGTGGCGACCGAGGTGGTGGATCACGGTCGTTCGGGTCGCGCCGAACGGGCGGTGTGGACCCCTGAATACCGGCAAACGGTGCTGACACTGGACAAGTTGCGGCAGCTGATGTCGGGGCACCTTGACGGCCCACCAGACAGTCCCAAAGAGGCGTTTGCCCAGCAGTTTGCGCGTGAGTTTGAGGGCGGGCAGTCGCCAGACCACGGCCCTGAAACCGCTTTTCAGGCGACCTTGCCGGCAGCCCTGGATGCCTTGCAGGAGATGCAGCAAGTTGACACGGTGGTGCTGCGTATGCAGCAGCGCCCCGCCCCCCCAAAAGGACGAGCGACTGATACGCGACCACCTGGCGCGGTTGTGCGTGAAGAGTTGACGCGCAGTGCCAAGTCGATGAGCCAGGTGCTGAGCCTGGAGGTGGTGTCCCTGATGGCGGAGAACCTGATCAAGGACACCCGCTTGTTGCCCCAGGTGAGGAAAATCATTGAGCGCTTGGAGCCCGCACTGCTGCGGCTGGTGATTGTTGATCCGCGTTTTTTCATTGACAAGGCGCACCCGGCGCGGCTGTTGTTGAACGAAATCTCACAACGGGGATTGGCGTTTGGCTCAGAAACTGATCCAGATTTTGAGGCTTTCCTGCTGTCCTTGCAGCGGCATGTCAGCCCCTTGGCGGTGCTCAACATCGAGGGGGTTCAGCCCTTTGAGGCAGCACTCAAGCAGCTTCAGCAAGAGTGGGACAACCCTGAGGTGCGGGAGACTGTCAACAGCCAGATTCAAAGTGCGGCCGCAGCTTTGGGTTACGCCGAGGAGCGCAATTTGTTGGCTTCTCAGATGGCGAACAATATGATGAAGATGTCGGGTATGTCCCGGGTGCCTGTGGATGTATTGGATTTTTTGTGTGGTCCTTGGTCGCATGTGATGGCAGAGGCGCAACTGAAAGCCGTGCCCGGGACGGACGACCCTGGTGCCTACAAAGCGCTGGTTGCAGATTTGTTGTGGAGCGCGCAACCTGATCTGACACGCAAAGATGTTGGCCGTTTGACCAAACTGGTGCCCCGGCTGCTGTCGGGCCTGCGCGAAGGCCTGAGCCTGATTGGTTACCCTTCCACCAAAACCAGCGTCTTCTTTGATGTTTTGATGAAGCAGCACCATCAGGCGTTCAGGCCTGCCACGCAGGAGGAGGCGGCTGCACCGGATGGTCTTGATGCCAGCTTGCTGGGCAGCCAGGACCACTGGGTGGCACCTTCCGAGGCCAAGGCCTCCGGTTTCATGGATTTTGCGGACGAAGAAGTGGCAGACCAGCCCAAGTCGGCGCCGTTGTCCTTGCCGCCCCAAACCAGCACCATGCCGTTGGCGGTGGGTGCCTGGATCGAGTTGTACCTCTCGGGTGCCTGGCAGCGCGTGCAGTTGTCCTGGATCAGTCCGCACGGCACCATGTACCTGTTCACCAATGTGGGTGGCAAAACCCAGTCGATGACCCAGCGCTTTTACGAACGTATGCTGGCCGAGGGCAAGCTGCGTGTGGTGTCAGACCAGTCTTCCATGGTGGACGGTGCTCTGGACGCTGTGGTTCGCACGGCGATGCGCAACAGCATCGACGCCGGGTCCTGAAACCCGAGCAGTCCGCCAGGGGCTGTCCGGTCAGCCTGCCAGCGCGGCCTTGACCGCCTGCGACACCAAAGCCATGTCGGCCTTGCCAGCGAGTTGGGTTTTGACGGCTCCCATGACTTTGCCCATGTCACCAGGCCCGGAGGCGCCCAGGGTGCTGACGATCAAGGCCACCGCAGCCGTGATCTCGTCAGCGCCCAGGCGCTGCGGCAAGTAGGCTTCCAGCACCTTAATTTCGTCACTTTCCTTGTCCGCCAGGTCTTGCCGTTGTGCCTGAACATAAGCGGCCACTGAGTCTTTGCGCTGTTTGATCAGCTTGTCCACAATGCCGACCAACGTCACATCGTCGACCACCACACGCTCATCGACCTCTTTTTGTTTGACGGCCGCCAGCAACAGGCGGATGGTGCCCAGCCGGACGCTGTCTTTGGCACGCATGGCGGTTTTCATGTCTTCGGTGATCTGGTCTTTGAGGGACATGGTGGTGACTCCTGGTCAATTGTTGGATGAAGGGTCTGGATACGCCAGAACGAAAAAAGCCCGCCTGGGCGTCCCCGGCGAGCTTGTCTGCAGGCTTGGTAGCCCGGCTGAGTCAGCAGAATCAGTACAGCTTCTTGGGCAACTGCATGGCGCGGATGCGCTTGTAGTTGCGCTTGACTGCAGCAGCCTTCTTGCGTTTGCGCTCAGCGGTGGGCTTTTCATAGAACTCGCGTGCACGCAAGTCAGTCAGCAGGCCCAGTTTTTCAATGGTGCGCTTGAAGCGGCGCAGCGCGACGTCAAAAGGCTCGTTTTCTTTAACACGAATGGTTGTCATGGAGTCAAGTAATCCAAAAGGTGCAGACTTCAAAGTTTGGAAGATCGGGCCAAAAATTGATCTTGCGAATTTCTCCGCTTAAAAGTTGATCAGGCAGCGGAGTTTTGCCAGCAAAGCCAAGCATTATAGCGGTCTCTTTGGGGCTGGCAAGTGATTGTCGTGGTGTCTCTGCGACATCGGTTCAAATACCTCTTTTTGTGAAGGACATGGAAGATGAAAGCGATCTGGAACGGTGCAGTGATTGCACAGAGCGACGATACCGTCATGGTGGAGGGCAACCACTATTTCCCGGCGAGTTCACTCAACCGGGAGTTTGTGCACTTCAGCAACCACAAAAGCTCCTGCGCCTGGAAAGGGCAGGCCAGTTATTACTCGCTGATGGTCAACGGTGAGATGAATCCGGATGCCGTCTGGTACTACCCTGACCCCAAACCAGAGGCTGACCAGGTGCGTGACCGGGTCGCCTTCTGGAAAGGTGTGAAGATCACCGATTAGCGTCGGCGATGCACTTCAGAGGCCTGTGTTTCAGGGGGCCTTGCCAGGCTCGATGCTCAGCTCCGGATTGGCGCCCCCGAGGCTTTTGAACAGGGTGACCTGGTTCTGCAAATACGTCAGGCGCGTTTGCACCAGAGACTGCTGGGTGGTGAACAGCGAGCGCTGGGCATCGAGCCAGTCGAGTTGGCTGGCCGCGCCATTGTCAAAACGCAGTTTGGTCAGACGGGTGCGTTCACTCTCTGCTTTCAGCAATGCCTCACTCGACTGGAGTTGTTGAGCCAGGGTGTCCTGGCCAGCCAGGGCATCGGCCACCTCGCGAAACGCGCTCTGGATGGTTTTTTCGTATTGCGCCACCGCGATGTCGCGTGTCGCCTGCGCGATGTCCAAATTGGCCTGGTTGGCGCCCGCGTTGAAGATGGGCAACACCAGACTGGGCGCCATGGTCCAACCCCATGAGCCACTCTTGAACAAACCCGAGAGTTCGCTGCTGGCCGACCCGGCGCCAGCGGTGAGTGTGATGCGCGGGAAGAACGCGGCGCGTGCTGCACCAATGTTGGCGTTGCTGGCCAGCAAGCTTTGTTCGGCCTGACGGATATCGGGACGATAGGTCAGCAGGTCGGACGGCAGCCCGGCGGGCAGGCTGGGGAACTGTTGGCTGTCGAGTTGGCCTTGGGCCAGCTGGTTGCGAGCGGCGTCAGGCAGACTTTGGCCCAGCAGCAATGTCAGCGCATTTTCGTCCTGTGCGCGTTTTTGCAGCTGTTGCGCCAAGGTAACGCGGGCACTTTCCAGCAGCGTTTGCGCCAGCCGCCAGTCCAGGTCAGACGCCGCACCGTGGCTGCGTTTGAGTTCGGTGAGTTTCAGAGACTCTTCTCGCGTGGCGAGGGTCTGGCGTGAGGTGCGCAGCAAATCTTCGTCAGCCAGCAGGCTCAACCAGCTTTGCGCCACACTGGCCATCAGGCTGATCTGCACCGTTTTGGTGGCCTCGGAGGTGGCCAGATACTGGGCCAGGGCCTGTTCCTTGAGGCTGGCAACCCGGCCAAAAAAGTCCAGTTCGTAGGCGGTGAAGGTCAAGCCGCCGGTGTAGCTGCTGGTGATGCCGCCGCTGCTGTTGGGCACCCGCGAGCCGGTCACCGTGGCGTTGATGGCCGGAAACTGGTCAGCACGGCGCAGCCCCAGTTGGGCGCGGGCTTGTTCGATGTTGAGCACCGACACCCGCAAGTCGCGGTTGTTGGCCAGTGCGGTGTGGATCAGCTGCTGCACCGTCTTATCGGTGTAAAAGTCCTCCCAGCCCTTATTCCATAAGGGGCTGGTGCTTTGTTTTTCAGAGCTTTCCTTGGCCGAAGCTGCAGTGGGCCACTGGGTGGCGACGGGTGCTGCGGGCCGCTCGTAGGTGGGGATCAGCGAGCACGCTGACAACACACTGGCACAGGCCACCGAGATCACAGTTAACTTATTCATGCGAATGCACTCCCATGTGCGAGGCCTGTTCGGCATGCACCTGCTGCTGGCGTTCGCTGTCCTTGAACAGCGAGCGCACCACCACAAAAAAGATTGGAACAAACACCACCGCCAACGCTGTGCCGGTCAGGATGCCGCCGATCACGCCGGTACCGATGGCGCGTTGGCTCGCTGAGCCCGCACCACTGGAGATCGCCAGTGGCAACACCCCCAGCGTGAATGCCATCGAGGTCATCACAATCGGGCGAAAACGCAGGTGGGCCGCTTCCAAGGCTGCTGCAATCACGGATTTGCCCTGCGCCTGCAGGTCCTTGGCAAACTCGATGATCAGAATCGCATTTTTGGCCGACAAACCGATGATGGTGATCAGACCGACCTGGAAGTACACGTCATTGGCATAACTGCGCAGCAGGGTGGCCACGATCACCCCGAGCACACCGAGCGGCACCACCAGGATGACGGACAGCGGAATGCTCCAGCTTTCATACAGCGCGGCCAGGCACAAGAACACCGCCAGAATGGCAAAGGCGTAGAGGATCATGGCCTGCGAACCGGCCAGTTTTTCCTCGCGTGAGGTACCGGTCCACTCAAAGCCAAAACCGGCTGGCAGTTTGGCGGCGAGTTGTTCCATCTCGTTGAGCGCGGCACCGGTGCTGTAGCCCGGTGCGGCACTACCGCTGATGCGCATGGCCGGGTAACCGTTGTAGCGCACCGTCTGCATGGCGCCCGTCACCCAGCGGGTGCTGGCAAAAGCAGACAGCGGCACGGTCTGGCCCTTGTTGTTGGTGACATTGAGTTTGAGCAGGTCTTCGGGTTGCATGCGTGCAGTGGCATCGGCCTGCACCACCACCCGCTGCAGCCGACCGCTGTTGGGGAAGTCGTTGATATAGGCGGAGCCCAGCGCGGTGGAAATCAGGCTGTTGATGGCATCAAAACCAACCCCCAAGGCACTGGCCTTGTCGCGGTCAATGTCGACCTGCAGCTGTGGCGCGTCTTCCAGACCGTCTGGGCGAACCTGGGTCAGCACCTTGCTTTGTGCCGCCATGCCCAGCAACTGGTTGCGCGCTGCGAGCAGGGCCTCATGACCCTGGCTACCACGGTCTTGCAGCCGGAAGCTGAAACCCGAGGACGAGCCCAGTTCAGGAATGGGGGGTGGGCTCAAGGGGAAGATGAACGCATCGCGGATGCCTGACAGGGCACCAAAAGCGCGACCCGCCAGCGCCTCGGCGGAGCTGCCCGGGCCTTTGCGTTCGGCCCAGTCTTTCAGGGTGACAAAGGCCAGTGCGGCGTTTTGTCCTTGCCCCGAGAAGCTGAAACCCAGCACACCCACCATGCTTTTGACCTCAGGCTGCTGCAGGATGAAACCTTCCACCTGTTGCATCACAGCCAGTGTGCGTTCCTGGGTGGCGCCGGGTGGCAGTTGCACGTTGATCAGCATACTGCCCTGGTCTTCGCTGGGCAGGAAAGAGGTTGGCAAACGGGTGTACATCACCGCTGCTGCGGCCAGAATTGCCAGATAAATCACCAGGTAACGCGCAGCACGTGGCAGGGTCTTGGCGACACCGCGCTCGTAGCCTTTGGCGGTGCTGGCAAAACCACGGTTGAACCAGCCAAAAAAGCCGCTCTTGGCATGGTGATGTCCGGCTTCCACCGGCTTGAGCAAGGTGGCACACAGGGCCGGGGTCAAGGACAGCGCCAGGAAGGATGAGAACGCAATCGACACACCCATCACCGCCGAGAACTGGCGGTAGATGTTGCCAATCGACCCGCTGAAGAATGCCAGTGGCACAAACACCGAGATCAGCACCACGGTCACGCCGATGATGGCGCCTTGGATCTGGCCCATCGCCTTGCGGGTTGCCAGCAAGGGGGACAAGCCTTCCTCACTCATGATGCGTTCGACGTTTTCCACCACCACGATGGCGTCATCCACCAGGATACCAATCACCAGCACCATGGCGAACATGGTCAGCACGTTGATCGAGAAACCCATGGCCAACATCGTGGCAAAGGTGCCCAGCAGTGCCACTGGCACCACCAGGGTTGGAATCAGGGTGTAGCGCCAGTCTTGCAGGAACAAGAACATCACCAGGAACACCAGCACAATTGCTTCCACCAGGGTCTCGGCCACTTGGGCCAGCGAGGTTTGAATGAATAGCGAGCTGTCGTAAGGAATCGACCAGCTCATGCCCTTGGGGAAAAAGGTCTCCAACTGATGCATGCGGGCACGCACCGCTTTGGCCGTGGCCAAGGCGTTGCCGCTGGGGGAGAGTTGCACACCAATGCCGATGGCAGGTTTGCCGTTGAGTCGGGCTGAGGTGGCGTAAGACTGACCACCCAATTCGATGCGGGCCACGTCTTTCAGGCGCACCGTGGAACCATCGGTGTTGGCGCGAAGCACGATGTTGCCGAACTGTGTTGCATTGGTGAGCTGGCCGCTGACAAGCACGGTGGCCGCAATGCCTTGGCCTGCCACGTTGGGCAAGCTGCCGATTTCACCGGCGGAGACCTGGGCGTTTTGCGCCTTGATGGCGGCGGTGACTTCGGCCGCTGAGAGCTTGAAGCCCACCAGTTTGGCCGGGTCGATCCACACCCGCATGGCGCGCTCGGTACCAAACAGCTGGGCCTGGCCAACCCCTGGCAGACGCTGGATTTCGGGCACGATGGAGCGCGAGGCGTAGTCACCCAGCGCCACCGGATCCAAAGCCGCGTCGTCCGAGGTCAGCATGGTGAACAACAAGAAGTTGTTGCGCGACTTGTCCACGCGAACACCCTGCTGGGTCACAGCGGAAGGCAGGCGCGGTGTGGCGCGCGAGAGCCGGTTCTGTATGTCTACCTGGGCCAGATCGGGGTTGGTGGCGGGCTCAAAACTCAGCGTGATGGTGCCGGTGCCGTTGGCCTGTGCGGTGGACTCCATGTAGATCAGGCCGGGCGAGCCATTCATCTCCTGCTCGACGATGGACAACACACTGTCTTCCATCGTTTGCGCCGAGGCGCCAGGGTAAGTGGCTGTGATGACAATCGACGGTGGGGCCACCGGCGGGTACTGGGCAATCGGCAACTGGGTGATGGACACCACGCCCATCACCATGATGAACAGCGCGATCACCCAGGCAAAGATCGGGCGGTCAATGAAAAATTTGGACATGGAAGACGCTCCTTATTTCGCAGCGCCTGAGGCCGCATCAGCGGGGGCTGATGCTGCTTTTTCTGCTGAAGCTGCGGCGGCTGGCTGGCCAGCACCCGGCTTGCCCGCTGCTGGTGCACCGGCTTGCCACGGCACCGGCTTGACCGGACCACCCCGTAATTTCTGGAAGCCGTCAACCATCACCTGCTCACCGGCCTGCAAACCACTCAGCACCACCCACTGGCCGTTTTGCTGGCCACCAATCTTGATGGTGCGCGGCGCGGCTTTGCCCTGGGCGTCCACCACCATCACGGTGTCGCCTTGTGGGGAACGGGTCACGGCTTGCTGGGGCAGGGTGATGGCATTGCCGGCCTGGGCTTGTTCCAACCGGACACGCACAAACAGGCCGGGCAACAGCGCGCCTTGTGGGTTGGGCACTTCGGCGCGCAGCGTGATCTGGCCACTGGTGGTGTCCACCGTCAGGTCTGAAAACAGCAGCTTGCCTGTCAGCGGGTAGTCGGTGCCGTCTTCAAGCACCACCCGGATGCTGGCCGCCTGTTTACCGGCGCGTTTGAGTTGTCCGCTGTCCATGGCACGGCGCAAGGCCATGACTTCGGCCGCTGACTGCGTGAAATTCACATACATCGGGTTGATCTGTTGCACCACCGCCAGTTCGGTTGCTTCACCCTGGCCGACCAAGGCACCCTCTGTCACCAATGCACGGCCAATGCGGCCAGAGATGGGAGAGGTGACGTTGGCGTAACCCACGTTGATGCGGGCGGTTTGCACCGCTGCCTTGGCCACAGCCACATCGGCCTCAGCCTGCTTCTGCGAAGCCTGGGCGTTGATGAATTCCTGCTGGCTGATGGCCTTGGCTTCAATCAAAGGTTTGTAACGTTCGGCCAGCGCACTGGCTTGGACCTGGTTGGCCTCTGCCTTGGCCACATTGGCCAGCGCACTGGCCAGAGTGGCTTCGTAGGGGCTGGCATCAATCTGGAACAGGGGCTGCCCCGCCTTGACGTCGCTGCCTTCGGTGAACAGGCGTTTTTGCAGGATGCCTGCCGCACGGGCGCGCACCTGGGCCACACGCGAGGCTTCCAGCCGACCTGGCAGTTCAGTGGTCAAACCCACATCACCGGGCGTCACGGTGACCACCCCCACTTCAGCCGGGGGCATGCCGCCGCCGGGGCCACCGGCCGCTGCCTCAGGTTTGCCCTGGCCACAGGCCGACAACAAAAGCACGGCACTGACGACCAAGCTGCTGCAAGCGGTCCGGGTGAATCCGGGAGCGCCAAAACGCTGGCCAGGCAGGGTGCGAAATGGGGGAAGGACAGGGTGCATGGTGCGGGTCCAAAAGATAAGGGTTAACCCTAGATTCGGGTGGGAAGATGGATTTTTTCAGAATTATACATACAATGGTGAATGTAAATAAATCCCCTCTGAAAGCACATCACCATGGCTCGCCGGACCAAAGAAGACGCACAAACGACGCGTACTCAACTGATGGACGCTGCGCTGCACCTGTTCGCCAAGCAAGGTGTGTCGCGCACCTCTTTACAAGACATCGCCCTCGCCGCAGGTGCCACCCGAGGGGCCATTTATTGGCACTTCAAGAACAAGGCTGACTTGTTCAACGCTCTGATGGACAGCGCCACCTTGCCCATGGAGCAGACCATGCAGCAGATGAGTGACGACATCACCCAAGACCCACTGCGGGAGTTGGAACGCGCCATCCTGTTGCCGATGCAGAGCATTGTGGACGACGAGCGGGTGCGCGCCACCTTCGAAATTGCCACGATGAAGGTGGAGTATGTCGAGGAATTGCTGGCCGTCAAGCAGCGGCATGTGCAGTGTTACAGCGACAACACACGTGAGTTGCAGCGCAGGCTGCAGGAGGCTGCCACGCGTCGCGCGGTGTGTTTGCCAATGCCGTCCATGATGGCGGCCCAGGGTCTGCATTCCCTGATGGCGGGTTTGATCCACACCTGGATGCTTGCGCCCACCACCTTCGACTTGGTCGAGGTGGCGCGATCGGCGGTGTCGGCTTACCTTACCGGGCTCGGTCTGCCTTTGCCAGGGCTTGCGCCTGAGACCATCCCCTAAACTCCTGGGTTATGGTGAAACAGTGTTGTGTTCTGGGGATCGAATCCTCGTGTGATGAAACGGGCGTGGCCCTGGTCGACATGCCTGCGCAGGGCTTGCCGGTCTTGCTGGCGCATGTCTTGTACAGCCAGATCGAGATGCACCAGGCCTATGGCGGTGTGGTGCCCGAGCTGGCCAGCCGTGACCACATCCGCCGTGTGTTGCCGCTGACCCAGCAGGTGCTGCAGGACGCGGGCCGCCAGCTGGCCGATGTGGATGTGGTGGCGTTCACGCGCGGCCCCGGCTTGGCTGGTGCCTTGCTGGTGGGCGCCGGTGTGGCGTGCGCCTTGGGTGCTGCCTTGGGTAAGCCGGTGCTGGGGGTGCACCATTTGGAAGGGCATTTGTTGTCACCCTTTTTAAGTGCCGATCCGCCTGAGTTCCCCTTTGTGGCGTTGCTGGTGTCTGGCGGACACAGCCAGTTGATGCGGGTGGATGGAGTCGGGTCGTACCAGATTCTGGGTGAGACGATTGACGACGCGGCGGGTGAGGCCTTTGACAAGTCCGCCAAGCTGTTGGGCCTGGATTACCCAGGCGGCCAGGCGCTGTCCAAGCTGGCCGAGTCGGGCAACCCCAAAGCCTACAAATTGCCACGCCCCTTGTTGCACAGCGGAGATCTGGATTTTTCCTTTGCCGGGCTCAAGACCGCAGTGATGGTGCAGACCAACAAATGTGCCCAGGCCCATGGTTGCGTGGTGGCGGATCTGCCGGCTGCCGTGCTGGCCGATTTGGCCGCCTCCACCCAGGCCGCGATTGTGGAGGTGCTGGTCAAGAAATCGCTCACCGCTTTGAAGCAGACCGGGCTCAAACGCCTGGTGGTGGCCGGTGGTGTCGGCGCCAACCGGGAGCTGCGCCAGCAGCTCAATGCCGAATGTGCCCGGCTCAGGACGCGGGTGCACTACCCCGAGTTGCATTTGTGCACTGACAACGGCGCCATGATTGCCATGGCGGCAGCGATGCGGCTGCAGTCCGGTCGGCAAACTGCCACCAACAACTACGCTTTTGACGTCAAACCACGCTGGCCTCTGGATGCCATTGGTGGCTGAGGTTTATATAAGAAATAGGCCTCTAGTCCTTTTTAAATAAGGGCATATAGCTATCGAAATTGAGTATTTTTGAAGTCTGCGGTGGTCAGGCCAAACCTTGACATCGCCTGTTTGGCCTGATCCGCAGGTGGCTCAGTGGATCACCAACTCGGTGACCCGGTTCACCGGTGCCACCTTGGCCAGCTTCAGCGTCAACACGCCGTTTTCCAGCTTGGCGGCACTTTGGCCGGCGTCGATGTCTTGTGGCAACTCGCAGGCAAAGTGGTAGCTGCGCGGTGCACCTTCGGCGCTGGACAGGCGCACCACATTGCCTTCAATCCCCACCACCAACTGCTCGCGGCTGACGCCGGGAACGTCAAACGAAAGGGTGAAGGATTGCTCGTCCTGCTCGACGGCGCTGGGGCGCTGGCTGCGGCTGGTCTGGTTCGGTTCAACGAGCCCGACTGGCGGGCGGGCGGCGACATACAGTTGGCGGCGGAAACCGGCGGGGGTGGCGGGTGTAAAGAACATGAGGTGACTCCTTGTAAACTGCGCGGCCTTCAGCACAAGAACGCCGCAAGACCCCTATCTGTGCACGTGCACGCTTCTTTCAAGAGAAACTTCCCCATGTTTATTGTTCTCACACGCGCCTTGAAATCCCTGGTCCTGGCCCTATGTTTGCCGGTTCTGGCCATGGCCCAGCCAACTCCGGCGCCGATCAAAATTGCCATGATCGAGGCGCTGAGTGGGCCGTTTGCCAACACCGGCGAGTCGGTCTACCGCAACCTGGCCTGGGCGGTGGAGCGGGTGAATGCGGCGGGGGGTGTCAAGCTGGGTGACAAGACCAAGGGCGCACCGCTGCAAATCGACCGTTTTGACAGCAAGGGTCAGACTGAAGACGCGTTGACCGCGCTCAAGGCAGCCATTGACCAGGGTGCCCGGGTGGTGACCCAGGGCAATTCCTCGGCGGTGGCGGCGGCGCTGATGGAGGCGATCAACAAACACAACGAGCGCGAACCGGGCAAGCGTGTGATCTTCTTGAACTATTCGGCGGTGGATCCGATCCTGACCAATGAGAAATGCAGCTTCTGGCATTTCCGTTTTGATGCCCACGCAGACATGCGCATGAATGCACTGATGTCGGTGATCAAGGACGATGCCGCGCTCAAAAGTGTCTACATCATCGGTCAGGACTACAGCTTTGGACAGGCGGTGGCGCGTGAAGCGCGCCGTCAGTTGACGCAGATGCGCCCCGATGTGCGCATTGTGGGTGACGAGTTACACGCCATCGGGCGCGTCAAGGATTTCATTCCCTATCTCACCAAAATCAAGGCCAGTGGCGCGCAGGCGGTGATCACCGGCAACTGGGGCAATGACCTGACGCTGCTGGTCAAGGCGGCCAAAGACGTGGGTTATGACGGTCGCTTCTACACGTTCTACGGCAATGCGCTGGGTGCGCCAGCGGCGATGGGTGAGGCTGGGATCGGCAAGGTGATTGCGGTGGCCGACTGGTTGCCCAATGTGCCCACGCCCCAAAGCGAGGCCTTCTACCAAGCCTTCCACCAGCGTTTCCCAAATCCGGTCGACGACTATGTGCACATGCGCATGCAACTCATGGTGCAGGCGCTGGTGCAGGCTTTGGAGGCTGCAGGTACGACGGATTCTGTCGCTGTAGCCTCTCAGCTGGAAAGGGCTCGCGTCACTTTTTATGCCCAAAGCGGCGCCATGCGAGCGAGTGACCACCAGTTCCAGCAGTCATTGGTGGTGGGGCTGATGGAGCGCAAGGGCACGCCCGGTGTCAAGTTCGATGTGGAAGGCTCGGGCTACGGCTTTCGCGTGATCAAGACGTTGAGCGCGGCTGAGGCCGAGCAAGCCACAACGTGCCGCATGGTGCGGCCCTGAGCTGGATTCGGGCGACTGACCCCGCTCGCCGGCCTGGTTGAGCCCGCATTGGTGCCTCAGGACTGAGCGGGTTATACTCCAGGGCTCTGCACATGTGGCAGAAGTCGCACGTCAGGGGCAGTTCCAGCGCCTGACGCAAGTTGTTTACTCTCAGGAAAAAGCATGATCGCATCCGAAATCAAAGCCGCTGTTGTCAAAGACAACGCACGTTCCGCCGGTGATACCGGTAGCCCCGAAGTTCAGGTCGCCCTGCTCACAGCGCGTATCAACGAACTGACCCCTCACTTCAAGCTGCATGCCAAAGACCACCATGGTCGCCGTGGTCTGCTGCGCATGGTGAGCCGCCGCCGTAAGCTGCTGGACTACCTCAAGGGCAAAGATGCTGACCGTTACGTGGCGTTGATCGCCAAGCTGGGTCTGCGCAAATAATTGGTCGATAGGACGATGAAGCGCCTGAGTTAGGTCACTAGCTCAGGCGTTTTTTACTTCGGAGACGGCAAATACACGAGCGAAGCTGTGTCATTCCAAAGCCCGCTCACCCTGAGGCGGGGTGGGGTTCTGGAATGGCATCGTGTTCTGTATGGCAGTTTCTGGGCTTCGGTGGGGTGGCCTGCATCCCCCAAATACTCAGGAGATGAGAAATGACGATGTTCCAAAAAGTTAGCAAGACCTTCCAATGGGGTCAGCATACCGTCACCATGGAAACTGGCGAAATTGCCCGCCAGTCCAGCGGAGCGGTCAAGCTCGACATGGACGGCACCGTGGTGCTGGCCACCGTGGTCGCCAAGACCGAAGGCAAAGCCGGTCAGGATTTCTTCCCCTTGACCGTGGATTACCTTGAAAAGTCTTATGCCGCAGGTCGCATTCCCGGCAGCTTCTTCAAGCGCGAAGGCCGCCCCAGCGAATTTGAGACGCTGACCAGCCGCCTGATCGACCGCCCGATCCGTCCGCTGTTTCCCGAAGGTTTTTTCAATGAAGTGCATGTGGTGGTGCACACCCTGTCGCTCAACCCCGAAGTGGATGCCGACATCGCCGCCATGATTGCGGTCAGCGCCGCGCTGTCGATCAGTGGTGTGCCGTTCAGTGGCCCGATTGGCGCCGCCCGTGTCGGTTATGTCAACGGTGAATACGTGCTCAACCCAGGCCAAACCGCTCGCAAGGGCTCGGTCATGGACTTGGTGGTGGCGGGCACCGAATCTGCTGTGCTGATGGTCGAGTCTGAAGCCGATCAGTTGTCTGAAGACATCATGCTCGGTGCCGTGGTGTTTGGTCACACCCAAGGTGCGATTGCCATCAACGCCATCCACGAGCTCGTGCGTGACGCCGGCAAGCCAGTCTGGGACTGGAAGCCTGCTGCCAAGGACGAAGTCCTGATCGCCAAGATCGACGGCCTGGCCAAAGACAAACTGGTCGCTGCCTACCAAATCCGCAACAAACAAGCCCGTACCCAAGCCTGCCGCGCTGCCTATGCTGAAGTCATGGCCGCTCTGAAAGAAGAGGGTGTGGCGTTTGATGCTGTGGCCATCGAAGGTCTGCTGTTCGAAATCGAAGCCAAGATCGTTCGCGGCCAGATTCTGGCGGGCGAACCGCGTATCGACGGTCGCGACACCCGCACCGTGCGCGCCATCGAAATCCGCAACGGTGTGTTGCCGCGTACCCACGGATCGGCCCTGTTCACGCGTGGTGAAACCCAGGCGCTGGTGGTGACTACGCTGGGTACCGAGCGTGATGCCCAGCGTGTGGATTCGCTGGCCGGTGACTACGAAGACCGCTTCATGCTGCACTACAACATGCCTCCCTTCGCCACTGGCGAAACCGGCCGTGTGGGCACGCCCAAGCGCCGCGAAATCGGCCACGGCCGTCTGGCCAAGCGTGCTCTCGTTGCGGTGTTGCCCAACAAGGAAGACTTCCCCTACACCATGCGTGTGGTGTCCGAAGTGACCGAGTCCAATGGTTCATCATCGATGGCATCGGTCTGCGGTGGTTGCCTGAGCTTGATGGACGCCGGTGTGCCTTTGAAAGCCCATGTGGCTGGTATCGCCATGGGTCTGATCAAGGACGACAACCGTTTTGCGGTGCTCACCGACATCTTGGGTGACGAAGATCACCTGGGTGACATGGACTTCAAGGTCGCTGGCACCACCAACGGCATCACCGCGCTGCAGATGGACATCAAGATCCAGGGCATCACCAAGGAAATCATGCAAGTCGCTTTGGCCCAAGCCAAAGAAGCACGCATGCACATCCTGGGCAAGATGGTCGAAGCCATGGGTGAGGCCAAGACCGAGGTCTCCAACTTCGCACCGCGCCTGTTCACCATGAAGATCAACCCCGAGAAGATCCGTGATGTGATCGGCAAGGGCGGCGCGGTGATCCGTGCGCTGACCGAAGAAACCGGTACCCAGATCAACATCGACGAAGACGGCACCATCACCATTGCGTCCGCAGATCCGGCCAAGGCTGAAGAAGCCAAACGTCGCATCGAGCAGATCACCGCCGAAGTCGAAATCGGCAAGGTCTACGAAGGCCCTGTGGTCAAGATTCTTGACTTTGGTGCTTTGATCAACCTCTTGCCTGGCAAGGACGGCCTGTTGCACATCAGCCAGATCGCCCATGAACGTGTCGAGAAAGTCACCGACTACCTGGCAGAAGGCCAGATCGTCAAGGTCAAGGTCATGGAAACCGACGAAAAAGGCCGTATCAAGCTGTCGATGAAAGCCTTGTTGGAGCGTCCCGCCCAAACCGGCGCGGACAACCGGGCCTGAGAGTTATCAAGTTGATAGCTACTAGCCCTTATTAAATAAGGGCTAGAGGCCAAAATGACCATGAAAACGATTGAAATCACTGGCTTCGGCGGCCCAGATGTTTTGTATCTGGGTCAGCGGCCTGTGCCTGTGGCGGGCGCGGGTGAGTTGCTCATCCGAGTGGCGGCCAGTGGTGTCAATCGTCCTGATGTGCTGCAGCGCCAGGGGCACTACCCGGTGCCGCCGGGTGCGTCGGACGTTTTGGGGCTTGAAGTCGCTGGCACCATCGCCCAAGGCGACCCGGTTGAGCTGGCTGCGGCTGGATTTCGGCTGGGTGACCGGGTGTGTGCGCTGGTGGCGGGTGGCGGTTATGCAGAGTACTGCGTGGCGCCTATTGCCCAATGTTTGCCGGTGCCTGCGGGCTTGAGTGATGTCGAGGCGGCCAGTCTGCCCGAGACGTTTTTCACGGTCTGGAGCAACCTGATGGAGCGTGCGCGCCTGCAGCCCGGTGAAACCGTGCTGATCCAGGGTGGCTCCAGCGGCATTGGTGTCACGGCCATCCAGCTGGCCAAGTTGGCAGGCGCGCGGGTGTTTGTGACGGCGGGCAGTGCTGAAAAATGTGAGGCTTGCATCGCCCTGGGGGCGGACGCTGCCATCAACTACAAGACACAGGATTTCCAGGACGAGGTGTTGCGCCTGACCGAGGGTCAAGGTGTGGACGTCATTCTGGACATCGTGGCCGGGGCTTATGTGGCCAAAGAGGTTCAATGCCTCAAGGACGATGGGCGCCTTCTCATCATTTCGATACAAGGTGGTACCCGCAGCGAGTTCAATGCGGGTCTGGTCTTGCGCAAGCGTCTGACCATCACGGGTTCTACTTTGCGGCCCAGGCCGGTGGCTTTCAAAGCCGCTATTGCCAAAGCCTGTCTGAAAAACGTCTGGCCAGCGCTGGCTGACGGACGTATCAAGCCGGTGATCTACCGGTCGTTGGCGGCGACCGATGTGGCGGCGGCGCATGCCTTGATGGAATCGAGCCAGCACGTTGGAAAAATTGTTTTGACTTGGGAACAACATCATGAAAAAGCTGATTGCAGGTAACTGGAAGATGAACGGCAGCCTGGCTGCCAATGAAAAGCTGCTCAAGGACATCCTCGCCGGCCTGGGTCAAGCCAGCTGCGAGGTCGCCGTGGGTGTGCCTGCGGTGTATCTGGCGCAGTGCCAGGCCTTGCTGGCGGGCACCAAGATCGATCTCGCGTCGCAAGACATCTCGGCGCATGAAGTCGGAGCCTACACCGGTGAAACCTCGGCCGCCATGCTCAAGGAGTTTGGTGTGCGTTACGCCATCGTGGGCCACTCCGAGCGCCGCCAGTATCATGGCGAGACCGATGCTGTGGTCGCCACCAAGGCGCAGCGCGCCCTGAGCAGTGGCATCACGCCGATTGTGTGTGTGGGTGAGACGCTGGCCGAGCGTGAAGCAGGCCTCACGGACGAGGTGGTCAAGCGCCAACTGGCCGCAGTGATTCAAACCAATGGACATTGCATCAGCGAGGTGGTGGTGGCCTACGAGCCGGTCTGGGCCATTGGCACCGGCAAGACGGCAACGCCAGAGCAGGCGCAGCAGGTGCACGCGGTGTTGCGTGCTCAGTTGAAGGCCGCTTCCGAACACGCCGACCGCATCAAGCTGCTGTACGGTGGCAGCATGAACGCGGCCAACGCAGCCTCGCTGCTGGCCCAGCCCGATATTGACGGTGGCCTGATTGGCGGCGCCGCCCTCAAAGCCCCGGATTTTTTAACGATTATTGCTGCAGCCGCTTGATAGATAAGCGTTGATGGCTATTGAATGAGGAGTAAGGTATGAATGTTTTGTTGACGATTTTGCTGGCAGTGCAGATGCTCTCTGCGGTGGTGATGGTGGGTTTGATTCTGGTGCAGCATGGCAAGGGCGCTGACATGGGTGCGGCATTTGGCAGTGGTGGCTCAGGCAGCCTGTTTGGGGCCAGTGGCAGCGCCAATTTCCTGTCGCGTACCACCGCCGTGCTGGCCACGGTGTTTTTTGTCAGCACCCTGGGTCTGGCGTATTTTGGCTCTGCTCGTCCGGCTGCGAGCTCTGGCAGTGTTCTTGAAAACGCAGCCTTGGTTGCGCCCGCGCCTGCCGCTACAATTCCTGCAGTTCCTGCATCTGGTGCAGCACAAATTCCGTCGAAGTAATTGACTTTCGAAATATACTCTCACCCTAGGAGAACAAGGATTTCAGGGTAAACTCCCGCTTGCTTCTACAGACTTAACAAACATCAAGGTTTGTGTCTTTTAGAAGATCTAAATTGCCGTCGTGGTGGAATTGGTAGACACGCTATCTTGAGGTGGTAGTGGCGACAGCTGTGCGAGTTCGAGTCTCGCCGACGGCACCAGATAAACAACTCGGGCACGTGCAAATGTGCCTGAGATACAAGCAGACAAATCCTTATGATGAACCTCGGTCAGTACCTGCCGGTACTCTTGTTTATCCTGGTGGGTATCGCCATCGGGGTACTTCCCCAGGTGATCGGTTACGTGTTGGGCCCCAATCGCCCCGACGCTGCCAAAAACTCCCCTTATGAATGCGGCTTTGAGGCATTCGGCGACGCCCGAATGACCTTTGACGTCCGCTATTACCTGATTGCCATTCTTTTTATCCTGTTTGACCTGGAAACGGCGTTGCTGTTTCCTTGGGCGGTCACGCTCAGAGAGCTGGGTCTTTATGGCTTCATGGTCGGTTTGGAAATTGTGACCATTCTGACGATTGGCTTTGTGTACATGTGGCTTAAAGGCGCCCTGGATTGGGAGTAAGTCAATGATTGAAGGTGTTCTCAAAGAAGGGTTTGTCACGACGACGTATGACAGCGTCGTGAACTGGGCCAAGACGGGGTCGGTCTGGCCGATGACCTTTGGTCTGGCCTGTTGTGCGGTTGAAATGATGCACGCGGCTGCGGCCCGTTATGACATCAGCCGGTTTGGTGCCGAGGTGTTTCGACCGAGTCCACGTCAGTCTGATCTGATCATTGTGGCGGGGACCTTGACCAACAAGATGGCGCCAGCCTTTCGCAAGGTATATGACCAGATGGCTGAGCCGCGCTGGGTGATCAGCATGGGGTCGTGCGCCAATGGGGGTGGCTATTACCACTACAGCTATTCTGTGGTGCGTGGCTGCGACCGTATTGTGCCGGTTGATATCTATGTGCCGGGTTGTCCGCCCACCGCTGAAGCGTTGGTGTACGGCATCATTCAGTTGCAGAACAAGATCCGTCGCACGCAAACCATTGCGCGTACTTAAAAGGAATGTCATGACGGTATACGCGGTAAATCCTCAGACGCTCCAGGCCCAGGTCAATGTGGCTTTGGGGGAGTTCGTGCAGAGTAGTGTTGTGAAATGGGGTGAGTTGACTCTGGTGGTGAAGGCGGCTGACTACCACCAGGTGGCTGGTATCTTGCGAGATCATCCGGCCTGCCAATTTGAGCAGCTGATTGACTTGTGTGGTGTGGACTATTCAACCTACAAAGATGAACCACAGCTTGGGCAGCGTTTTTGTGTGGTGCTGCACCTGTTGTCGGTGAGTTTGAATCAGCGCGTTCGGCTCAAGGTTTTTGCTGCCGACGATGATGCGCCGGTGATCCGTTCGGTTTGCGATATCTGGAGTGCGGCCAACTGGTTCGAGCGCGAAGCTTTTGACCTCTATGGCATCGTTTTTGAGGGGCATGACGATTTGCGCCGGATTCTCACGGATTACGGATTTATTGGCCATCCATTTCGCAAAGACTTTCCCTTGTCCGGGCATGTTGAGATGCGTTATGACGCCGAGCAACGGCGCGTGGTGTATCAGCCTGTCACGATTGAGCCGCGTGAGATCACGCCCCGCATCATCCGCGAAGAGAACTATGGAGGCCTGCCGCAGGCGCAGTAAGTTATGGCGGACATTAAAAACTACACCCTGAATTTTGGCCCGCAGCACCCGGCAGCGCACGGTGTGTTGCGACTGGTTCTTGAACTTGATGGTGAAGTGATCCAGCGTGCCGATCCCCACATCGGCCTGTTGCACCGTGCCACCGAAAAACTGGCAGAAAACAAGACCTACCTGCAGACCTTGCCCTACATGGATCGTCTGGACTACATGTCCATGATGTGCAACGAACAGGCCTACTGCCTGGTCATCGAAAAAATGCTGGGCTTGGAAGTCCCTCTTCGCGCACAGTACATCCGGGTGATGTTTGCCGAAATCACCCGCCTGCTCAATCACCTGTTGTGGGTGGGTGCTCATGCGATTGACTGTGGCGCCATGACGGTCATGCTGTATGCCTTCCGTGAACGGGAAGACCTGCTGGATGCGTATGAGGCGGTCAGTGGCGCACGTATGCATGCCGCGTACTTCCGTCCAGGCGGCGTTTACCGCGATTTGCCCGATACGATGCCGCAACATGCACCCAACAAGGTTCGCAGTGCCAAATCCACCCAAGCTTTGAACCGCAATCGTGGTGGCAGTCTGCTGGATTTCATCGACGACTTTACTCAGCGTTTCCCGACTTATCTGGGTGAGTACCACACACTTCTGACGGAAAACCGGATCTGGAAGCAGCGCACAGTGGGTATTGGTGTGGTAACGCCAGAGCGGGCGTTGAACCTTGGGTTTACTGGACCGATGTTGCGTGGTTCCGGCATCGCTTGGGATCTGCGCAAACAGCAGCCTTACGAGGTCTATGACCGTCTTGACTTTGACATTCCGGTAGGCAAAACCGGGGATACCTACGACCGCTATCTGGTGCGTATGGAGGAAATGAAACAGTCCAATCGCATCATCAAACAATGTGTGGACTGGTTGCGCGCCAACCCGGGTCCGGTGATCACGGACAACCACAAGATTGCGCCGCCAGATCGGGAAGCCATGAAAACCAACATGGAAGATCTGATTCACCACTTCAAGCTGTTCACAGAAGGTTTTGCGGTTCCGGAAGGGGAGGCTTACTCGGCCATTGAACATCCCAAAGGGGAATTCGGTATCTACATGGTCAGTGATGGCGCCAACAAGCCGTACCGCATGAAAATTCGACCACCTGCCTTTGTGCATCTGGCTGCTCTCAACGAGATGGGCAAAGGCCACATGATTGCTGACGCGGTGGCGATCATCGGCACCATGGACATTGTGTTTGGGGAAGTTGACCGATGATTTCAGAAAAGTCTCTCGCAGCCTTTGCCAAAGAGGTTGCCAAATATCCGTTCGAGCAACGTCAGTCGGCTGTCATGGCCTGCCTGCAGATCGTTCAGCAGGAACAGGGTTTTGTCAGTCCGGAGAGTGAGCGCTTTGTGGCTGACTACCTGGGTATGGCGCCCATGGCTGTGCATGAAGTCACCAGCTTCTACAACATGTACAACCAGAAGGCTGTGGGAAAGTACAAACTCAATGTTTGCACCAACCTGCCTTGCCAGTTGCGCAGCGGTGCCCATGCGTTGACCCACTTGAAAGAAAAACTTGGCATTGATGCCAATCAGACCACGCCAGATGGGCTGTTCACGCTACAAGAATGTGAGTGTCTTGGGGCCTGTGCCGATGCACCCGTGATGCTGGTCAACGACACCAACATGTGCAGCTTCATGACCGACGACAAGTTGGATCAGTTGGTGGACGGCCTGCGTTCGATGGAGGTGAAGTCATGAGTGTTGACAGCTTTCTGGCGCAGTTCCAGTCCAGTGGTGTGCAGACCTGTTTTCATAATCGGCATATCAACCCACAAATCCTGGCCAATCTCAATGGCTCCAACTGGCGCCTGAAAGACTACGAAGCGCGTGGTGGTTACCAGGCCTTGCGTCAGGTGCTGGGTTTGGACGGTGGACCTGGTTTGACGCAGGATCAGGTGATTGCCACGGTGAAGGAATCGGGTCTGCGTGGTCGTGGCGGCGCCGGTTTCCCGACCGGACTGAAGTGGAGTTTCATGCCTCGGCAATTTCCGGGGCAAAAGTACCTGGTGTGCAACTCGGATGAGGGTGAGCCCGGCACTTGCAAAGACCGTGACATCATGGAGTTCAATCCACATGTTGTGATTGAAGGCATGATCATTGCCGCCTATGCCATGGGCATTTCCGTGGGTTACAACTACATTCACGGCGAGATTTTTCACACCTACCGGCGCTTTGAAGAGGCGTTGGAAGAAGCCCGGGCTGCCGGGCTGTTGGGCAACAACATTCTTGGCACCAGCTTCAGTTTTCAGCTGCATGCGGCCCATGGATTCGGGGCTTACATCTGTGGTGAAGAGACCGGTTTGCTGGAGTCGCTGGAGGGCAAAAAAGGCCAGCCGCGCTTCAAGCCGCCGTTCCCTGCCAGTTTCGGCTTGTACGGCAAGCCAACCACCATCAATAACACCGAAACTTTTGGTGCTGTGCCTTGGATCATTCGCAATGGTGGCAAGGCCTATTTGGAATCGGGCAAGCCCAACAATGGTGGTACCAAGATATTTTCGGTGAGTGGTGACGTGGAGTTGCCGGGCAACTATGAAGTGCCCATGGGCACGTCGTTTGCCACTTTGCTCGAACTTGCTGGGGGTGTGCGTTCTGGTCGCAAGCTCAAGGCGGTGATTCCTGGCGGGTCGTCGTCACCTGTGTTGCCAGCCCACATCATGATGGACTGCACCATGGACTACGACGCCATCGCCAAGGCTGGGTCGATGCTGGGCTCGGGTGCAGTCATCGTCATGGATGATTCGCGCTGCATGGTCAAGAGTTTGCAGCGACTCAGTTACTTCTACATGCACGAGTCCTGCGGGCAGTGCACACCTTGCCGGGAAGGCACAGGCTGGATGTCACGTGTGGTGGATCGCATTGAAAATGGGCTGGGCCGTGAAGCGGATCTGGCTCTGTTGAACTCTGTGGCGGAAGACATTCAAGGGCGCACGATTTGTGCACTGGGCGACGCTGCAGCCATGCCGGTGCGGGCCATGCTCAAGCATTACATGCCTGAATTTGAATACCACATTGCACACAAGACCTGCATGGTTCCCGCATACGTTTGAGTGAGCACCAGATGATTGAAATTGAACTCGACGGTCAAAAAGTAGCGATTGAGCAGGGCAGCACGGTGATGCACGCCGCTGACAAGGTTGGGACCTACATCCCGCATTTCTGTTACCACAAAAAGCTCAGCATCGCGGCGAGTTGCCGCATGTGTCTGGTCGACATCGAAAAAATGCCCAAACCCATGCCGGCTTGTGCCACCTCGGTGACACAAGGCATGGTGGTGCGTACCAAATCCGACAAGGCGATCAAGGCCCAGCAGTCGGTGATGGAGTTTTTGCTGATCAACCACCCTCTGGATTGCCCCATTTGTGACCAAGGTGGTGAATGCCAGTTACAAGATCTGGCGGTTGGTTATGGCGGCACGGCCTCGCGTTACGAAGAAGAAAAGCGGGTCGTCCCGGTCAAGGACGTGGGCCCTTTGATCTCCATGCAGGAAATGGCGCGCTGCATCCATTGCACCCGTTGTGTGCGCTTTGGGCAGGAGATTGCCGGCGCCATGGAGTTGGGCATGTCGCACCGTGGTGAACACGCCGAAATTGAAACTTTTGGTGGCAAGACGATTGATTCCGAGTTGTCGGGCAACATGATCGACATCTGCCCTGTGGGTGCGCTGACCAGCAAACCATTCCGTTACAGCGCGCGGACTTGGGAGTTGTCACGTCGCAAGTCCATCAGCCCGCATGACTCCACCGGGGCCAACTTGATCGTGCAGGTCAAGAACAACAAGGTCATGCGGGTGGTGCCTCTGGAAAATGAAGCAGTCAACGAATGCTGGATTGCTGACCGTGATCGTTTTTCTTATGAAGCGCTGAACAGCTCAGATCGGCTGACAAGCCCCATGATCAAACAAGGTGGTCAATGGCATGAGGTTGACTGGAAGACCGCGCTGGAATATGTGGCCCACGGGTTAAAGAGCATCAAGGCAGACCATGGCGCCAGCGCCATCGGTGCATTGGTCAGCCCGCACAGCACGCTGGAGGAACTGTCTCTCGCTGGCGCTTTGGTGCGAGGTCTGGGCAGCGACAACATTGACTACCGGCTCCGTCATGCCCAGTTCGAAACCGGGCAGCCTGGCGTTCGGTTTTTGGGGATGCCGATTGCCAATCTGTCGACCTTGCAGAGTGTTCTGGTGGTTGGCTCCAATCTGCGCAAGGACCATCCCTTGTTCGCCCAACGTGTGCGCCAAGCCGTCAAGCTGGGTTGTGCTGTTCATGTGGTGGCAGCGAGCCCCGTCGATTGGGGTATGCCGGTCGCCACGATATGCACGGCTCCAAGTGCTGGCTGGGTGCAGGCGCTGGCCGATATCGCGGCTGTTGTGGCGCTTGAAAAGCAGATCCAGGCGCCGCGCGGTGGTCAGGTGACGGATGCCGCTCGCGCCGTGGCGCTCTCCTTGCTCGGAGGTGAGCGTCGAGCCGTTTTGTTGGGCAATGCGGCGGCACATCACCCCCAGGCCAGCGAGTTGTTGGCCTTGGCCAACTGGATTGGTGAGAACACTGGTGCGACAGTGGGGTACCTGACCGAAGCAGCCAATACCGTTGGTGCGCAGTTTGTGGGAGCTATGCCGAGGACCGGTGGGCTTCATGCCGGTCAAATGCTGGCAGGAGGTCTGAAGGCCGTCATGTTGCTCAATACCGAGCCGCAGTTTGACAGTGTCGGTGGGAAATCCGCAGTGGCGGCTCTGGCCCAATGCCAGATGGTCGTGACTTTGAGCCCGTTCAAGACCAATTTGGACTGCAGTGATGTGCTGCTGCCCATTGCGCCATTCACAGAAACTTCTGGAACCTTTGTGAACGCCGAAGGGCGGGCGCAGAGCTTTCATGCGGTGGTCAAACCTTTGGGTGACACGCGTCCTGCCTGGAAAGTGTTTCGGGCATTGGCCAATATCCTGGAGTTGCCGGGTTTTGAGGCAGAGTCGTCTCAGGATATCCTGAAGCAGATCCTGGCCGATGCTGATGGTGTGGTTCCTGCGTTTGTACCGGCTGCACGTCTCAGCAACGCGAATGCGCAGTCAGCGGTGCCTGGCTCTGGGATGCTGACCCCCTGTGTCGCCAACATTTACCAACTTGATGGCATCGTGCGTCGGGCGCCTGCCTTGCAAAGCACGGCAGACGCCAAATTCGCTGAGACCCAGGAGGTGCCAGCATGATTGACCAGATTTATTCCGGCGGCCTAGGCCTGGTATCCGCTCAGTGGTGGGTGGACATCGTTTGGCCACTGGTGTGGGCTTTGATCAAAATCATCCCAGTTTTGATGATTGTGATGGGTGCTGTGACCTACGCGACCTTGTGGGAGCGCAAGTTGCTGGGCTGGGTGCAGATCCGGATTGGCCCCAATCGTGTCGGTCCATGGGGCCTGTTGCAACCGATTGCCGATGCCTTGAAACTGATGACCAAGGAAATCGTCAGGCCAGCTGCCTCGGACAAGTTTCTCTTTTATCTGGGACCTGTTCTGACGGTTGCACCCGCTTTGACAGCTTGGGTCGTGGTGCCATTTGGCCCGGAGATTGCAGTTGCCAACCTGAATGCGGGTCTGTTGTTTCTGATGGCGATTGCATCTTTGGAGGTGTATGGTGTGATCATCTCAGGGTGGTCTTCGAACTCCAAATATGCCTTCTTGGGCGCATTGCGTGCCTCGGCCCAGATGGTGAGTTATGAAATCGCCATGGGTTTTTGCTTCCTGATCGTGTTGATGGTGTCGAACAGCTTGAATATGACGGACATCGTCATGGGACAAAGCCAGGGGCATTTCTCCCAAATGGGATGGAACTTCCTGTCCTGGAATTGGCTGCCGCTGTTGCCGATTGTGGTGGTTTATTTTGTATCCGGTCTGGCTGAAACCAACCGCACCCCTTTTGACGTGATTGAAGGCGAGTCTGAAATTGTGGCCGGGCACATGGTGGAGTACTCCGGCATGTCGTGGGCGATGTTCCAGATGGCTGAGTATGCAAGCATTTGGTTGATCTCCATCCTTAGCGTCACCATGTTTTTTGGTGGTTGGTTGTCGCCCATCGAGGCTTTGAGCTGGATTCCGGGGTGGATCTGGCTTGGGCTCAAGACCTTTGCCGTGATGACGGTATTTATCTGGGTACGTGTCACTTTCCCTCGCTTTCGTTATGACCAGATCATGCGCTTGGGTTGGAAGGTCTTTATTCCGGTGACTTTGGTGTGGCTGGTGGTGATTGGTGTCTGGATGCAGACTCCGTGGAACATTTGGAAGTAATGTGAGTCGCTTATGTCAACCCCAACTTTGAATACCAGTAAAAGCTCTTCCGTGAATGCCTTTTTCTTATCGGATTTCCTGTCGAGTTTCTTTCTGACCGAGCTTTTTAAGGGCATGCGGCTTACCGGCAAGTACGCCTTCAAAAGCAAGATCACGCTGGAATATCCCGAGGAAAAAACGCCCTTGTCGCCACGTTTTCGGGGCTTGCATGCGCTTCGTCGTTATGAAACGGGTGAAGAGCGTTGCATCGCCTGCAAGCTGTGTGAAGCGGTCTGCCCCGCGATGGCGATCACCATTGAATCCGAAGAACGGGCGGACGGTTCTCGTCGAACAACCCGTTATGACATCGATTTGACCAAGTGCATTTTTTGTGGTTTTTGTGAAGAGAGCTGTCCGGTGGACTCGATTGTGGAAACAAACATTCTCGAATACCACGGGGAGGAGCGAGGCGACTTGTACTTCACCAAAGAAATGTTGCTGGCTGTCGGTGACCGTTATGAGCCCCAAATTGCTGCCAGCAAGTTGGCTGATGCCAAATACCGTTGATCCGTCGTAAGAAAGAATCCGAATCATGAGTGTCACGACTGGTCTGTTCTACCTGTTTTCTGCCATCTTGTTGGCCGCTGCCTTTCGGGTGATCACCACACGTAACCCGGTGCATGCGGTCTTGTACTTGGTGCTCACTTTTTTCCAGGCTTCGATGATCTGGATGCTGCTCAAGGCTGAGTTTTTGTCGCTGACCTTGGTGCTGGTCTATGTCGGCGCGGTAATGGTCTTGTTTTTGTTTGTGGTGATGATGCTGGATGTCAACACCGAGGAAATGCGCAAAGGTTTCTGGAAACATTTTCCGCTGGCGGCTGTGTTGGGCCTCTTGATCATTGCAGAGATGTCGGCGGTCCTCCTGGGTGGTTTTCAGGTCGCTGATGCGCCCAGTACTGCAGCCGCGGTGAGCAACGCTGGGGCCGAGCTTTCCAATAGCAAGCTGCTGGGCAAACTGCTCTACACCCAATATATTTATCCGCTCGAGGTTGCCACTGCGATTTTGCTGGTTGGCATGATTGCGGCGATTGCGCTGACGTTGCGCCAGCGCAAGGACAGCAAGGCCATTGACCCGGCCGCGCAGGTTCGGGTAAGAGCCAAGGACCGGATGATCGTGGTGAAGATGGCGGCTACCCAACCCGCCTTGCCTGTTGATGCGGTCGAAGCACCATCTGTGGAGAACAAAGCATGACGTTGACCTTGGGCCATTTCTTGACGCTGGGCGCTGTTCTGTTTGCGCTCTCGGTCATTGGCATCTTTTTGAATCGCAAGAATTTGATCGTTTTGCTGATGGCTGTTGAGTTGATGTTGTTGGCTGTCAACACCAATTTCATCGCCTTCTCGCACTACCTGGGTGATCTGCATGGACAGATTTTTGTGTTTTTCATTCTGACAGTTGCCGCCGCAGAGTCCGCCATTGGTCTGGCCATTCTGGTGGTGCTGTTCCGGAACAAATCCAACATCAATGTGGACGAACTTGATTCGTTGAAGGGGTAACAGGAAATGATTCAAACCCTATCCGCCCCTATGTTGGCGGCCGTTCCCCTGGCGCCATTGGTGGGTGCCCTGATGGCCGGTGTGCTGGGGACCAAGTTTGGTGGCAACAGTATGGGACGCCGGGCTTCGCATTCCGTTGCCATCCTCGGTGTGTTGCTGTCTTTCATCCTGTCTGCCTTCACGCTCAAAAGTGTGAGCTTGGATGGCGCACGTTTTAATGAAACCCTCTACACCTGGATGGTGGTCGGTGGCCTGAAGATGGAGATCGGCTTCCTGGTGGACGGTCTCACTGCCATGATGATGTGTGTGGTGACTTTTGTCTCTCTGATGGTGCACATCTACACCATTGGATATATGGAAGAAGACGAGGGTTACAACCGTTTCTTTTCTTACATCTCGCTGTTTACCTTTTCCATGTTGATGCTGGTGATGAGCAACAACATGCTTCAGCTGTTTTTTGGTTGGGAAGCAGTGGGGTTGGTGTCTTACTTGCTGATTGGCTTCTGGTACAACAAACCAACGGCGATTTTTGCCAACATGAAAGCGTTTTTGGTGAACCGCGTGGGCGACTTCGGGTTCATCCTGGGTATCAGTCTGATTGCGGCTTATGCAGGCACCTTGAGTTACGCCGAGGCGTTTGCGAAAGCCGACGAGTTGGCTGCCATGACCTTGCCAGGAACAGATTGGATGCTGGTCACCGTGATTTGCATTTGCCTGTTCATTGGCGCCATGGGCAAGTCGGCACAGTTCCCTTTACACGTTTGGCTGCCTGACTCCATGGAAGGCCCAACACCCATTTCGGCGCTGATCCATGCCGCCACGATGGTGACCGCTGGTATTTTCATGGTGGCCCGCATGTCTCCGTTGTTTGAGCTGAGTGAGGCCGCACTCAACTTCATCATGGTCATCGGTGCCATCACGGCCTTGTTCATGGGTTTTTTGGGCATTATTCAGAACGATATCAAGCGGGTGGTCGCTTATTCCACGCTGTCGCAGTTGGGCTACATGACGGTGGCGCTGGGCGCCTCTGCCTATTCTGTGGCTGTGTTTCATTTGATGACCCATGCATTCTTCAAAGCCTTGCTGTTCCTGGCTGCAGGCTCGGTGATCATGGGTCTGCACCATAACCAGGACATCCGCTGGATGGGTGGGGTGCGCAAATACATGCCTATCACCTGGATCACCTCATTGGTTGGTTCGTTGGCCTTGATTGGGACGCCCTTTTTCTCAGGGTTCTATTCCAAGGACGAAATCATCATGGCGGTGCACGCCAGCAATTTGCCAGCCTCCGGGTTAGCCTACTTTGCGGTACTGGCGGGTGTGTTCGTGACCGCGTTTTACTCGTTCAGGCTGTACTTCCTGGT
This sequence comes from Rhodoferax sp. U11-2br, assembly GCF_018619435.1. Classification (GTDB taxonomy): domain Bacteria; phylum Pseudomonadota; class Gammaproteobacteria; order Burkholderiales; family Burkholderiaceae_C; genus Rhodoferax. The sequence continues at coordinate 115,975 of NZ_JAHFZF010000003.1, forward strand.
GTTCCATGGCAAGGAACGTTTTGACCAGAACCCGGATGCCCACCATGGACACGACCACGCTGCTGACGATCACGGTCACGGTCATGACGCGCACCACCATCCCAAGGAGTCACCCTGGGTTGTCACGATTCCTTTGATTCTGCTGGCCATCCCTTCTTTGATCATTGGTTACCACACCATTGGGCCGATGTTGTTTGGAGACTTCTTCAAAGACGCCATTTTTGTGAACCACGAGATTCATAAAGCCATGGAAGTTCTCTCGGAAGAATTCCATGGTGCGGCAGCGTTGGCACGGCACGGCTTCTCGGCGACACCTTTCTGGCTGGCTCTGGCAGGTGTGGTCTGTTCTTACTACATGTACATGGTCAATCCAGCCTTGCCTGCTGCGATCAAACGCAGCGTGATGCCGCTTTATCAGTTGTTGGACAACAAGTATTACCTGGACTGGTTCAACGAGAACGTCTTGGCGCGCGGCGCGCGCGGTTTAGGGACGCTGTTCTGGAAGGTTGGGGATCAAACGCTGATTGACGGCGCTGCAGTCAATGGTTCTTGGCGTGTTGTTGGGTTGATCTCCAGCGTGGTCAGGAAATTCCAGACCGGGTACTTGTACGACTACGCGCTGTCGATGGTGCTGGGCATCTTCGTGCTCATGACGTATTTCGTCTGGCTCAAATAGGAGAAAGATAAAAATGGGTTTTTTGAGCCTGGCTATTTGGATGCCAATTCTGTTTGGTGTCGTTCTGTTGGCAATGGGGCGGGAGGACCAAGTCCGCACTGTGCGCTGGTTGGCCTTGTTTGGGGCTGTACTCAGTTTGTTGGTGACCCTGCCGCTGTACCTGCAGTTTGATATCTCAACGGCAGCGATGCAGTTTGTGGAGTTGTCGCCCTGGATTGAGCGTTTCAACGTCAACTATCACCTCGGTGTAGACGGCATTTCGCTGTGGTTTGTGCTGCTCACCGCCTTTATCAATGTGATCGTGGTGATTGCCGCTTGGGAAGTGATCACCAGCCGGGTGAACCAGTACATGGGTGCTTTCCTGATCCTCAGCGGCTTGATGATCGGGGTGTTCTGTGCACTGGATGGCATGTTGTTCTACGTGTTCTTTGAAGCCACGCTGATCCCGATGTACCTGATCATCGGGATCTGGGGTGGTCCGAACAAGATCTACGCGTCCTTCAAGTTTTTTCTGTACACCTTGCTCGGCTCCTTGTTGATGCTGGTGGCCCTGATTTATCTTTATGTGCAGTCCGGCAGCAGCTTTGATCTGGCGGCGTGGCACAAGTTGCCGCTCGACAGCACAGCGCAAACGTTGTTGTTTTTTGCTTTTTTGTCGGCGTTTGCTGTCAAGGTGCCGATGTGGCCGGTGCACACTTGGTTGCCAGATGTGCACGTAGAGGCCCCCACAGGCGGTTCTGCGGTGCTGGCTGCGATCATGTTGAAACTGGGGGCGTATGGATTTCTGCGGTTCTCGCTGCCGATTGCGCCAGATGCCTCACACCATTGGGCGGGCCTGATGATTGGCTTGTCGCTGGTGGCCGTGGTGTACGTGGGTCTGGTGACCTTGGTGCAGCGGGATATGAAGAAGCTCGTGGCGTATTCCTCGGTGGCTCACATGGGCTTTGTCACGCTGGGCTTCTTCATCTTTAATGAGCTTGGGGTTTCGGGTGGCATCGTTCAGATGATTTCACACGGTTTTGTTTCGGCTGCCATGTTCTTGTCGATCGGTGTGTTGTACGACCGCATGCACTCCCGGGAGATCGCCAGTTATGGTGGTGTGGTCAACACCATGCCGCGCTTCACCGCCTTTGCCTTGTTGTTCGTCATGGCCAACTGCGGCTTGCCGGGTACCGCTGGTTTTGTGGGTGAGTGGATGGTGATCCTCGGTGCCGTCAAGGTCAATTTCTGGGTGGGTATGGCAGCGGCCAGTGCCTTGATTTTTGGTGCGGCTTACTCCCTGTGGATGTTCAAGCGGGTTTACTTGGGACCGGTGGCCAACGACCATGTCAAACATCTGACAGACATCAACAAGCGCGAATTTTTCTTTCTGGCTTTGCTGGCCATTGCGGTGCTGTACATGGGCATTTACCCGAAACCGTTCACCGATGTGATGGATGTCTCCGTGGCTGAGTTGCTGAGGCATGTGGCCCAGTCCAAGCTGCCCTGAGTTATCCAATCTGATTCCCTAGACAAGAGACACACATGTTTGACAAACTCAGTTTGATGGCTGTAATTCCAGAAGTGATCCTGTTGGTCATGGCCTGCGTGATCCTGCTGTTTGATCTGTCGGTCAAAAGTGCCAAGCGGGGTGCAACCTATGGGCTCACGCTGGTGACACTCTCGGTGGTGGTAGCGTTGGAGGCTGCGTCTGCGACTTCCGGCCAAACCGTTTATGCTTTTGGCAACATGGTGGTCAACGATGCCATGGGCCACTGGCTCAAGTGTTTTGCCGCAGCAGCTGTCATGGTGGTGCTGGTCTATGGACGAGACTACGCTGCTGGCCGCGACATGTTGCGCGGTGGTGATCTGTTCACCCTGAGCTTGTTTTCATTGCTGGGCATGTTTGTGATGATTTCAGGCAACAACTTCTTGGGTATCTACATGGGTATCGAGTTGTTGACGCTCTCAAGTTACGCCATGGTGGCGTTGCGCCGCGACCACGTGCTGTCGACCGAAGCCGCCATGAAATATTTTGTGCTGGGTGCGCTGGCTTCGGGCTTGTTGCTCTACGGTATGTCGATGTTGTACGGTGCAACCGGCAGTCTGGATTTGGGACAGGTGTTGAAGGCGATCAACGGTGGGCAGATTGATCACCAGATTCTGATTTTTGGTCTGGTGTTTCTGGTGGCCGGCCTGGCGTTCAAACTCGGTGTGGTGCCGTTTCACATGTGGATTCCAGACGTCTACCAAGGTGCGCCGACCGTGATCACCTTGATGGTGGCTGGCGCCCCGAAGTTGGCCGCATTTGCGGTGTTCATTCGTATGCTGGTCGAGGGGCTTTTGCCTTTGGCGGTGGACTGGCAGCAAATGCTGATGGTGATGGCTGTGGCCTCGCTGGCCATTGGTAATCTGGCGGCGATTGCTCAGACCAATGTCAAGCGGATGCTGGCGTTCTCCACCATTTCACACATGGGTTTTGTGTTGATCGGCATGATGTCTGGTGTGGTCAGCGGGCATGCGGATGCGGCTGGCAATGCCTACGGTGCATCGATGTTTTATGTTGTCTCCTATGTGTTGACAACCTTGGCCAGTTTTGGTGTCATTTTGCTGCTGTCGCGTGAAGGTTTCGAGAGTGAAGAGATTGCTGACTTTGCAGGTTTGAACCAGCGCAGCCCGCTCTACGCTGGCATCATGGCACTGTGCCTGTTCTCCTTGGCAGGTATTCCCCCGATGGTTGGGTTTTATGCCAAGCTGGCTGTTTTGGAGGCCTTGGTGGCCACGGGTGGAACGGTCTACATCGCCTTGGCGGTGTATGCGGTGATGATGTCCTTGATTGGCGCCTTCTACTATTTGCGCGTGGTCAAAGTGATGTATTTTGATGCGCCACTCAACACGGCGCCTTTGACCGCAGGCATGGATGTGCGTGCCGTGCTGACCATCAACGCGGCCTTGTTGTTGGTCCTGGGGCTGTTGCCCGGTGGTTTGATGACACTGTGTGCCAATGCCGTGCTAAAGATGCTGGCCACCTGACCGCCAGCCGCTTCTGACCTTTCCATCTGTACCCAGAGGCCGACATGGAGCACTTGCAGGAAAAACGGGTTGGCAGCACAGAGTTGTGCAAGGGCAGCTTCCTGCATGTTTTGCGTGACACCGTCGAGCTGTCCAATGGGGCTCTGACAACCCGGGAATACGTGGTCCATCCTGGCGCCGTGATGGTGGTGCCACTGATCGAGGATGCCCAGGGTGAGGTGCGCCTGGTGCTGGAGCGCCAGTTTCGCTACCCCTTGAACCGTGTGATGGTGGAGTTTCCGGCTGGCAAGAAGGATCCTGGCGAAGAGCCGTTTCAGTGTGCCCAACGTGAGCTGCGTGAGGAGACCGGTTACCAGGCGCGCTTCTGGGCGCATGCCGGTGTGATGCATCCGGTGGCAGCCTATTCGACCGAGGTCATCGACATCTGGTTTGCCAAGGGCCTGACTGCTGGTGCCCGACAGCTGGACGCCGACGAATTATTGGATGTGTTCACCGCCACGCCGGCTGAGCTCCTGACCTGGTGCCGCGAAGGGCAGATCACCGACGCCAAGACTTTGCTGGCCGCCTTGTGGCTCCAAAACGTGTTTTCCGGCGCGTGGACGCTGGACTGGTTTGAAACAACTTAGCCTGATGACACAGATCTGCTGACAACCTCCGCAGCGATCACTTCCCTGATTTCTCCGGTGTTGATCAGTCTGTCTTGCCTTCTGGGCAGATACAGGAGACAGTGATGAACGACACCTCTCTGGCGGCGCTACGCAACTTTGCGCGTGAGAACATCGGGCTCCACGGCCACGTCCTGGCAGATTTTGTTGCTAACTATTTTTATAGCGCAGACCCCAATGAAATAGAGGCTCGCGGGCCAAATTGCCTGATGGCCATGGCCTGTGCCCATCTGCGTTTGCTGGAGCTGCCACCGAGCCCGTCGGGCGCACGTGTCAGAGTCTTCAACCCGAGCATTGCCGAAGACGGATTTGTGAGTGATCACACCGTGGTTCAAATTGTGCAGGACGACATGCCCTTTTTGGTGGACTCGGTGACGATGGCGGTCAACCGGGCGGGATACACCGCACACTGGATTGTTCATCCGCTGCTGGTGATTGAGTTGGACGCCCAGCGACGGCTCAGTCAGGTTCGCCATGCCAATCCGGCAGCGCTGGCCGAGAGCGCCGTCCAGTCCTTTATTGTGGTGGAGTGTGACCGCATCATCTCCGAGCCAGAGCGCCAGGCTTTGCAGGATGATCTGCTGCGTGTCCTGGCAGACGTGTCGGCCGCTGTCCGCGATTGGCCCGCGATGCTGGCCCGTTTGCAGGAAGTCATCGACGTGTCCGAGCAAGCACCTCAGCGTACGGCAGCCATGTCCGAAGGTGTGGCCTTCCTGCGCTGGCTGGAGGCACAACACTTCACCTTTCTCGGTGCTCGTGACTACAGCGTATCGCGTGAGGGGGAGCTTGTTCACCTCACGGCGATCCCTCACACCGGCTTTGGCATTTTGCGGGGAGATCCCCTCAAACCGGTCAGCCAGTTGCCTTTGGAAGCACAGGCGATCCTGGAGACAGATCAGTTGGTGGTTACCACCAAGGCTATGACGCGCTCCACGGTGCACCGCCCGGCCTGGCTGGATTGTCTGGCGATCAAGCGGTTTGACGAGGCGGGCAGGGTGGTGGGGGAAACCCGCTTTCTGGGGCTGTACACCTCCAAAGCCTACGCGGCACCGGTTGCCGACATTCCTCAGGTGCGGCTGCGCATCACCCAGGTCATGCGGGCCGCCGAAGTGATGCCTGAAAGTCACGCCGCCAAATCGCTGCAAGCCATCCTGGAAGCCTATCCGCGTGATGAGTTGTTCCAGGTGGACACACCCACCCTGATCCAGCATGCGATTGGCATCCTGCGTTTGCAGGAGCGCCAGCGCACCTGTGTCTTCTTGCGCCACGACCCTTTTTGCCGTTTCACCTCGGTGCAGGTCTATGTGCCACGCGACCGCTACAACACCGAGTTGCGCCTGCGTATTGGGGAGGAACTGGTGCGCACCCTGGATGGTCAATCGGTCGAGTTCACGCCGATGTTGACGGACCATCCGATGGCGCGCATCCACTACCTGATTCGCACCGCCCAAGCTGTGGCGTCCCATCTGGATGAGCCTGCCTTGGCGGCCCGTATCGCCACGCTGGCACGGCGCTGGGAGGACGACTGCAAGCTGGCGCTGTTACAAATCCATGGCGAAGAAGCTGGCCTGGCGCTGGCCAAACGGTTTGCAGACGCGTTTTCCGCCAGTTACAAGGAAGATTTTTCTGGCTTGGTGGCGGCCGACGATGCGCTGGTCTTGTCAACACTGTCCGAGCGTGTGGGCTTGGCGGTCAGGCTTTACCGCCCGGTCCAGCCCAAACCAGATGTTGTTCGTTTGAAGATGTACAGCACCAGCAAGTTAGCTTTGTCAGATTCGCTACCGATTCTGGAATGTATGGGTGCCCGGGTGTTGGACGAACATCCCTACAGGGTGATTGAGGCGGGGGCACAGCGCCACTTCTGGATTCACGACCTGGGCCTGCTGTTACCCGACAACACCGACTTTTCCATCATCAAAGAACGCTTCGAGTCTTTGTTTCTAAGGGTTTGGTGCAACGAATTTGACAGTGATCGGTTGAACCAGCTGGTGCTGGTCACCCAGCTGGACGGTCGAGCCATCTCGGTGTTGCGCGCCTACACGCGCTACTTCCGGCAGCTTGGATTTGCCTTCAGCCAGGCCTACATCGAGACCACACTGCGCAAAAACGCGGCACTTACCCAGCTGCTTTTTGATCTGTTTGCGACGCGTTTTGACCCCGACCTGGCGGGAGACCGTGACGCGGCCCAGCAAGGACTATCAGAGCACATTGAACGTTTGCTCGGTGAGGTGGCCAGCCTGGAAGAAGACCGCGTTATCCGCCAGTTTTACAACAGCATGCTGTCAACGGTTCGCACCAATGCCTGGCAGACCACGGTGGATGGGCTCCATAAGCCTTATCTGAGCTTCAAGTTCGAGCCGAAAAAGATGCCGGGTGTGCCCGAGCCCAAGCCACAGCATGAGATCTGGGTCTACGCCCCACGTTTTGAGGGGGTGCATCTGCGCCATGGCAAGGTGGCGCGCGGTGGCATCCGCTGGTCAGACCGGCGCGAGGACTTCCGTACCGAAATTTTGGGGCTGGTCAAGGCGCAACACGTCAAAAACACGGTGATTGTGCCGGTCGGCTCCAAAGGCGGTTTTGTTCTCAAGGCGGCGCCTAATCCGTCTGACCGCGACGCCACCCTGGCCGAGGGTATCGCGTGTTACCGCCTCTTCCTCTCGGGTTTGCTGGACCTGACCGACAACCTGGTCCAAGGTCAGGTGGTGGCGCCAGAGCGGGTGGTTCGCCATGACCCGGATGACCCGTATCTGGTGGTCGCGGCGGACAAGGGTACGGCGAGTTTTTCGGACATTGCCAACAGCCTGTCTGCCGACTACGGGTTCTGGCTGGGGGATGCCTTTGCCTCGGGTGGCTCCGTGGGGTATGACCACAAAAAGATGGGGATCACCGCGCGAGGTGCCTGGGAGTCGACCAAACGGCATTTCCGCTCGTTGGGCATCAACACCCAAACCACGCCGTTCACCGTGGTCGGCATCGGTGACATGTCCGGTGATGTGTTTGGCAACGGCATGCTGTTGTCCGAACACATCCGGCTGGTGGCTGCGTTTGACCATCGGCATATCTTCATCGACCCGAATCCCGATGTGGCTGCCAGTTTTTCCGAGCGTCGACGTCTGTTTGGCCTGGTGCGTTCGAGCTGGGACGACTATGACAAGGCCTTGATCTCGGACGGTGGCGGTGTGTATTCACGCAGCGCCAAGTCCATCAGGCTGTCGGTGGCCGCACAGGCGGTGCTAGGGATACCGGTTCAAGAGCTGTCACCGGTCGAGCTCCTCAATGCCTTGCTCAAGGCACCGGTGGACCTGATCTACAACGGTGGCATCGGCACCTATGTCAAATCTTCCCGGGAAACCCATGCTCAGGCCGGTGACAAAGCCGGTGACGCTTTCCGCGTGAATGGCTCGGAGTTGCGTTGCAAAGTGCTGGTGGAAGGGGGCAACCTCGGGTGTACCCATAACGGGCGTATTGAGTACGCCCAAAAGGGTGGCCTGATCTACACCGATGCCATCGACAACTCGGCTGGGGTGGACTGTTCGGACCATGAGGTTAACATCAAGATCCTGCTGGACCGGGTGGTTGAGGCGGGGGACATGACCCTCAAGCAGCGCAACGATTTGCTGGCCTCCATGACCGAGGAAGTGGGTCATCTGGTGCTGGCGGACAACTATTACCAAACCCAGGCGCTGGACGTGGTCTGCCATCGCCCCAGCTATTTCCTGGATGCTCAACAACGGCTCATGCAGTGGCTGGAGGGTTCAGGCCGACTGGACCGGGCCATCGAATTTTTGCCCGCGGACGAAGAGATCAGGCTGCGCCGAGCTACAGCAACAGGACTGAGCGCTCCTGAAAACGCGGTGTTGCTGGCCTATGCCAAGATTGCTGTGTTCAACGATCTGATCGCCAGTGACCTGCCAGACGACCTGTTTTTCAACCGTTCACTGCAAGCTTATTTCCCGAAAGTTCTGACAGAAAAATTCAGCGCTGCCATAGCCTCGCACCCCCTCAAGCGCGAGATCATCGCCACTCATGTGACCAACACCTTGGTCAACCGCATGGGCGCGACCTTTGTCAACTTCCTGGCTGCAGAAGCCGCCGCCAAAACCGCTGACGTGGTGCGCGCCTATACCTTGGCGCGAGAGATTTTTGACCTGGAAACGCTGTGGGACCAGATTGACACTCTGGATGCCCAGATCCCCAGCGCCCTGCAGCTGAATTTGCTGGGCAAGCTGATGTCGATTGCCAAACGTGCGTCACGCTGGATGCTGCGCAAACGTGACAAGGCGACAGATCTGCCGACCCTGATTACACGTTACCAACCTGGTGCCAGTGAGTTGCGTGCACACCTGGATGACTGGTTGCCTGAGGCCACCCAACAGGTCTGGCAACAGATGACCCAGGAGTGGGTGGACCAGGGTGTGGCCGTTGATCTGGCGCGACGACTGACCTCGCTCGAGTTTGCGTTTCCTGCCCTGGATCTGGTGGACCTCAGTGCGTCGGCCCATATCCCGCTGGAACAGGCCGCACGAACCTATTTTGCGGTGGCGGTCACCCTGGATTTGTCGGGCTGGCGCACACAAATCAACCGCCTGCCGACAGACACCCTGTGGCAGACCCAGGCGCGCAGCAGTGCCCGAGACGACATTTATGCCATGGCGGGGCAGATCACCCAGACCGTGTTGACGCAGCACACCAGCGTGGACGATTGGTCGGCACGGCATGCTGGCCAGATCGGACGTTTGCGCCAGCTGTTGCAGACCATTGGGGCACAAGCGCCAGATCTGGCTCCGGTCTCGGTGGCCTTGCGGGAGTTGCGGCATTTAGCCTGATGTGTTGTGACCTGCTCAGGAGTCGCAGGCCGTGACGGCACATGAACAGCCGGGTCAGGCCGAGGTGTTGAGCAAACGCCCCGTGGTTTTCTCAGGCGTTGTTTGCGCTTGTTGGCTGTAGTTTTTTTGCAGGGCAAGCGAGGGTGACGCTTGGCTTGCCCAGGTCTGTGCCGCCAGTGTGAACAGGCTGTTGTTCACCATATTTTTCTGGGTGGTTGACAAGTCGACTTTCAGAATCGGTTTGGCCAAGTTAAACACACCCGCCAAAGTGCTTTCGTAGGTGGTTTGGCTCTGCAGCTGTGTTGTTGGGCTTGACTGGGATGTTGTTGGTGCGGCGCTGGGCGTTGTTTGAGCCTGTTTCTCAAAGTTTTGTGCCCGCTGGCGTGCTTGCTGCACCACACGGTCTTGCTCTTCTGCTTGCAAACGCAGGTTTTCGGCGTTGGCTTCGGCTTGGTCGGCCTCACGCCTGGCCTGTTGCACACGGCTTTTGAGCAGCGTGGACTGCAACGACGGTGTGGCACTGTTGGTGGCTGCCAAGGCGGCCATGATGGCACCTGTGCTGGGTGGTAATCAGGCAGTGACGTTGAGCAGTCGCCCGGTGGTTTGACCCTGGGTGTTGACCACCGGTTTTTGGGGGGGTGTCTCGGCAGGCTTTGTTTCTGCCTTCTGCCCTTTTTCCTGCTCGCTTGTTTGCTTTGTTTTTTGTAGCTGCGTTGGCTGTTGGGTGGATTGCGTGGGTGACGTCCGGGTGCTTGAAATTTCCATGGTGTACTCCTGTCGCAGTCAGAGGGCCAGTTTACAAGTCTTGAGCCCGATGTTCAATCACTTTCAAATGCCATGCCGTCATGCATGGAATTGCAGTGCCGCCAGTCCGGCGTAGACCCCACCCAAGGCCACCAGCTCGTTGTGGGTACCCTGTTCTACCAGCTGACCCGCGTCAATCACCACAATCCGGTCGGCTTTTTGCACCGTTGCCAGTCGGTGCGCAATCACCAGGGTTGTGCGGCCACGCATGGCGGATTCCAGCGCCGCCTGCACCATGCGTTCACTCTCGGCGTCGAGTGCGCTGGTGGCTTCGTCCAGCAGCAGCAGGGGTGGGTTCTTCAAGATGGCGCGGGCAATGGCGATACGCTGGCGTTGCCCGCCGCTCAGGCGCACCCCCCGTTCGCCCAGGAAGGTGTCATAGCCCTGGGGCAGCTTGGTGATGAAGCCATCTGCGAACGCAGCCACGGCCGCCGCCTTGACCTCGGTATCTGTGGCATCCGGTCTGCCATACCGAATGTTCTCGAGCGCACTGGTTGAGAAGACCACCGCATCTTGCGGCACGATGCCAATGTGCTGGCGCAAGTCCTGCAACGACAGCTCGCGCGTGGCCACCCCGTCGAGCAGGATGCGGCCTTCCTGGGTGTCGTAAAACCGCAGCAGCAGCTGAAACACCGTGCTTTTACCGGCGCCGCTGGGCCCGACCAGGGCCACGGTCTGCCCCGCACTGACGAGTAATGAAAAACCACGCAACGCCGCCTGATTCGGCCGCGACGGGTAATGAAAAGTGATGTTCTCAAAAGTAATAGCGCTGCCCTCCTTGGATATAAGGGCTACAGCCGGATTAGAGGGCGAAGTGATGGGGGACTGGCTGGCCAGCAGTTCCATCAGCCGTTCAGTCGCTCCGGCGGCACGTAACAAATCGCCATACACCTCGCTCAGCACCGCAAAGGCACTGGCCAGAATGATCACGTAAACCACGGTCTGGCCCAGATGTCCAGCCGAAATGCGCCCGGCCAGCACCGCCTGTGTGCCCTGGTACAAGCCCCAGAGCAGCGCCGCCGAGGTGGCGACGATGATAAAAGCCACCAGGCCCGAGCGGGTGCGGGTGCGCCGCACTGCCACCTCAAACGCGGTCTCGGTGGCCTGGATAAAGCGCGTTGTCTCTCGTCCTTCGGCGGTATAACTTTGCACCACCGGAATCGCGTTGAGTACCTCGGCTGCTATGGCACTGGAGTCGGCGGCCCGGTCCTGGCTGTCGCGCGAGAGTTTGCGCACCCGGCGTCCAAACGCCGCCGCCGGCACCACAATCAGGGCCAGCATCAGCAGCACCTGGGCCATCACCAGCGGGTTGGTCCACACCAAAATGCCCAGGGCGCCCAGGCCCATCACCAGGTTGCGCAGACCCTGGCTCAGTGAGGAACCGACAACCGTTTGTACCAGCGTGGTGTCAGCCGACAGGCGCGACAGCACCTCGCCCGTCTGGGTGGTTTCGAAAAACTCCGGGCTTTGCTGCAGCACATGGCTGTAAACGGCGTTGCGCAGGTCGGCGCTGATGCGCTCGCCCAGCCAGCTCACCATGTAAAAGCGCGCCGCCGAGAACACCCCCAATGCCACCGCAACCCCGAACAGCAAGGCGAAATGGTCGCGCATCGCCAGCATGCGTTCACCGGGGTCGGTCTGGACCAGGCCGCTGTCAATCAGGCTGCGCAGTGCCCATGGAAAGGCCAACGTGCTGGCGGCGGCCAGTATCAAAAACACCAGGGCCAGGCCAATGCGCAGGCGGTAGGGCCGCAAGAAGGGCAGGAGGCCGGAGAGTGATGTCGGGCTGGATGCGGGGGAGACGGTCTCAGTCATGGGGCAGAGTGCTGTTCATGGGGTCGGTGATACCACCGCATAGATGCAAGCAGGAGCCAGCCAGTTTACGTGTCCTGGTTGTTGGTACCCGCCTGTGCAGGTGTTTGACCTTGTGCTCCCTGCGCGCTTCTGGCGCTGCAGGGTTTGCGCACCCCCCGCAGGATCAGCGCGTATTAAGTGCCCACCAGCAACGATGCCAGCTGAACCCCTTCGATGGCATCTGTGGAAATGCCGTCGGCGCCCAGACTCTCAGCGCTGAGATCAAACGCAGAAAAGACCGGACCACCCAACAGCACAGGGATGTTGGGATTGCGTGACTGCCTCTTCAGATCAGAAATCAGGTCTGCAAGATGGTCGAGCTGTTCTGTCACGCCCACCGACAGGCCAACTAGGTCAAACCATTCATTTCGGGCGGCATGGCAGAGTTGGGAGGGCGTGCCAGCCACTTCAATGACAACCTGCCAGCCGTCTTTGCGGAAAAACTCAGACACCATGGCCAAGCCCAGGATGTGTTGTGACCCAGGTGCCGAGGCCAGCATCACCCGCTTGGACACACCCGCCTTTTGCGGGCCACTTTGATACTCGTAACCAATTCGATGGGTGATTTGGTGCATGCGCAGCAGCCCCATGGTGACCTGGCTGAAATCGGCACGTTCAGATTCCCACATCAATCCCAGGTGGCGGGCAGCGGGCGCGATCAAGTTCAAAAAAATGCTGTCGTTGTCAACGTGGTCCAGCAGCAGCTTTTCGATGAACTCAAGCACTTCGTCAGAGCCACGGGACACACATAACTCGGCAAAGGCGGCGATCTCGGCTTGCAGAGGCTGGTAAGCCAGTTTGAAGTGTTGTGCGTTGGCCGCCCCCGGCCGCGGGTGGGCCTCCAAAAGCCGCGGGATGATCTGACTCTCGATCACACTGCGCAGTGAACCCGAACACACATCCTCTGTCACAGGGTTGACGGGCCTGATGGGCACACGGGGTACCGATAAACGGATAGCACTGTTCAACATGTTGCTCTCTGTAGGTTGCCGCGCTGTCAGCGTTAAGTGGACCTGGCTGGAAACGAATTCAGGCCGGACGCTGAAGATAGTAACCCCAATGTTTGGTTACGGCTACCTCAAAAATCAAGTCAGCATCTTGAAAGAAAGTATTGTCATGAAACGTTCTGTGGGTATTGAGGCTCTGCTTTGTCAGCTGGACAGCGAGCCCTTGATCCGCTCCGGGCACAGTAGGCACATTAAAAATGTGTAAATATTTGTTGACAAGTTGCGGCGCTTATATATAGTGCTGCACAAATGTCAAGCTAATGTGACACAAAAGCGAGGCCCTATGGATTTGTTAAAGCGCGCTGAGAACGCCCTGGAATTTCACTTTGGCAGAGCCGTTGGCTCGGGTGCGCCCCCTAGGCTGGTGGAGGCCATGCGCCATGCTGTTTTTTCAGGTGGTGCCAGGGTGCGACCCCAGTTGGTCCTGTCGGTGGCCATGGCGTGTGGTGAAGACGCCGTGGAGCTGACGGATGCTGCGGCCTGTGCGGTCGAGTTGATGCATTGCGCATCTCTGGTGCATGACGACATGCCTACATTTGACAACGCAGATATCCGCCGCGGCAGGCCAACGGTGCACAAAGCCTTTGGGGAACCCTTGGCCCTGCTGGCGGGCGACGCCTTGATTGTGATGGCCTACCAAGTTTTGCTCAATGCCGGTCAAGCCTATCCGGACCGTCTGGTGGCCTTGATGCAGAACCTGAGCGCGGGTGTTGGCTTGCCTTCGGGCATAGTGGCGGGTCAGGCCTGGGAATGTGAGGTCAAAGCAGACCTGGGCCAATACCAGCGTGCCAAAACCGGCGCCCTGTTTGTGGCGGCCACCTGCGCGGGGGCTTTGTCGTGTGCCAGTGATGCCAGCCCGTGGGCAGCTTTGGGTGCCAATCTGGGTGAGGCCTACCAAGTGGCCGATGACATCCGTGATGTCATGGGGCAAGTTATTTTGATGGGCAAGCCTGTGGGGCAGGACGCTTTGCATGCTCGCCCCAGTGCCGCCAGTGAACTCGGTCTGGACGGTGCCATGGCGCATTTTCAGTCGCTTATTGAGCAGGCTGTTGACTGCATCCCCCAGTGCTCTCACCGTGGTTTGTTGCAGCAGCTGGTGCATCGTGAGGCTGAGCGGCTGGTGCCCAGTGCCGCCTTTGCCGAGTATCGGAGCCAACAGAGCGCACCCCCCCAAAGCATCTCCGCTTGAACGGGTCGGATAGGTCACATTTCGGACATTGACTGTGGAACATTTGGATCTTGCCAGGCTGTCCCCTGCTGGCATCACAAGCCAGTCCTGGATGGATGGTATTCATCAGAAAATTGACGCGTGGATGACGTCGCCGGGCCTGTATCGGACCTCCATCTCCAACCCTTTGACACGCTGGTTCACCCGCCGAAGGACCAAGCAGGTTTTTGATCTGATGTCTGGCTTTGTCCATTCCCAGGTGCTGTTGTCCTGCGTCAAGCTCAATATCTTCTCGATCGTGCGCCAGGCGCCGGTCACCTTGGAGGAGCTGTCAACACGCTGCCAGGTCCCCGCGCCGGTGTTGCAGCGGCTTGTTCTATCGGCCATTGCACTACGTTTATTGGAGCATAGAAGCCTTTTTCGTATTGGTCTAGGAGCACTTGGGGCACCTCTTGCTGCCCATGAAGGTGTGCGTGCCATGGTTGAGCACAACCATCTGCTCTACCGTGACATGACTGAACCGCTCGATTTTCTGCGTGACACCTGGCGCGGTGGCATGGCGGGTTATTGGCCGTATGCCCACTCAGACTCTCCGGCCCAGGATTCGGTTGCCAAGCTCGATCAGGTCGGGCGGTATTCGGCGTTGATGGCTGCTTCACAGAACTTTGTGATCGAAGAGATTGTGAGCGCCTACTCTTTCAAAAAGCATCGTTGCATGATGGATGTGGGTTGCGGTATGGGGCGGTTTGTGGCCGCTGTGGCGCAACGTGAGTCACAACTCAAGTTCAAACTGTTTGACCTGCCTGCCGTGTTGGCATTGACGCAGAAAAACCATGCCAGCTTGGGTCTCGAATCCCGGATGTCCTACCACCCGGGCAGTTTCTTCCATGACGCTCTGCCAGAAGGGGCCGATCTGGTGACCTTGGTACGTGTGGCGCATGACCATCCGGATGGCGCGGTGTTGGGCGTCATGAAAAGGATCTACCAGGCGCTGCCTGCGGGGGGCACGCTCCTGTTGGCTGAACCCATGGCGCAGGAGCCGGGTGACAAACCACTGGGCGACGCCTACTTTCATCTGTACCTGCTGGCCATGGGTGCTGGCCGTTACCGCACCCCCAGTGAGTTGACGGCCATGCTGCAAGAGAGTGGCTTTGAGCGCGTTGCGTTGATTCCCAATGCCATGCCCATCCACACGCGGCTGCTGGTGGCCCGTAAGCCTGGGGCAATCTAGGTATTTACCCTAGGCAAATGATTAAACTGTAAATTCAAGTTGACAAATGTGAATGTCAACCTAGAATTAAATTATGAAAGCACAAGCCATCGTTTTCGAGCAACCCAGACATTTGTCTGTGCAGTCTTTGGACTTGCCTGAGCTGATGGACCACCAGGTTCATGTTCAGGTGGAGTACAGCGGCATCAGCACCGGCACGGAAAGATTGTTGTGGGATGGCAGCATGCCGGCGTTTCCGGGCATGGGTTATCCCTTGGTGCCAGGTTATGAGACAGTGGGTCGTGTGGTCAGGGTTGCTGGCGACAGCTCGCTGTCAGTGGGTCAGCGGGTGTTTTTGCCGGGTGCCAACTGTTTTCAGGGTGTTCGCAACCTGTTTGGCGGCTCGGCCTCTGACTTGGTTGTGCCTCAGGAACGTGCTATTCCGGTGCCAGAAAGTCTTGGCGCGCAAGCGGTTCTGCTGGCTTTGGCGGCTACGGCCTACCATGCCGTAGCTGGTGGTGGCAAACGTGAAGTGATCACGTCACCGGACCTGATTGTGGGTCATGGTGTGATGGGTCGTTTGCTGGCGCGCCTGACGGTGGCTGCTGGTGCACCTGAGCCCACTGTTTGGGAAACACAGGCTGTGCGCATGGACGGTGCCGAGGGCTACCGCGTGGTGCATCCCGATGATGACCCACGCAAGGACTACAAAGCCATCTATGACGTCAGTGGCGACAGCAACTTGCTCGACAAGTTGATTTTGCGCCTGGCTCCGGGGGGCGAAGTGGTGCTGGCTGGTTTTTACAAGCAAGATTTGCATTTCGCCTACGCGCCAGCGTTCATGAGAGAGGCTCAAATTCGCACTGCCGCAGAGTGGAAAAGAGCCGACTTGTTGGCGGTGACCGAGTTGGTCACCACGGGCAGGTTGTCGCTGGAAGGTTTGATCACACATCACCAGTCGCCTAGAAATGCCCTGGCGGCCTATGAGGTGGCTTTTGGTGATCCGTTGTGTCTCAAAATGATTATGGATTGGAGTGCCAACGCATGACCAACTTGGCTATTCCTTCTGAGCAACCCGTCAAGTTTGTAGAGCGTTTGCGTCAAGAGGCGTCGGAGCCTTTGCCAGAGGTGTCGACGGCCCAGCCGACCAAAGAGACGCAGATCATTGCCATCTACGGCAAGGGTGGCATTGGTAAAAGTTTTACCCTGTCCAATTTGAGTTACATGATGGCTCAACAGGGCAAGAAGGTGTTGCTGATTGGTTGTGATCCCAAGAGCGACACCACCAGCCTTTTGTTTGGCGGCAAGGCGTGTCCGACCATCATTGAAACATCTTCCCGGTTGAAGCTGGCTGGTCAGGCTGTCAGCATCAGTGATGTGTGCTTTAAACGCGATGGCGTTTTTGCCATGGAGTTGGGTGGTCCGGAAGTTGGTCGGGGTTGCGGCGGACGCGGCATCATTCACGGTTTCGAAACTCTGGAGAAACTTGGCTTTCACGACTGGGGTTTTGATTACGTTCTGCTCGATTTTCTGGGTGACGTGGTCTGTGGCGGTTTTGGTCTGCCCATTGCCCGTGACATGTGTCAGAAGGTGATTGTGGTTGGCAGCAATGACTTGCAGTCCCTGTACGTGGCCAACAATGTCTGCTCGGCGGTGGAGTACTTCCGCAAGCTGGGTGGCAATGTGGGTGTTGCCGGCATGGTGATCAACAAAGATGATGGCACAGGCGAGGCTGCCGCCTTTGCGGCCAATGCGGGCATACCTGTTCTGGCTGCGATCCCTGCCAATGAAGATATTCGTCGCAAAAGTGCCAATTACGAAATCATCGGTATTCCTGGTGGCGAGTGGGGCCCGATGTTTGAACAACTGGCGACCAATGTGGGTGAAGCGCCACCTGTGCGTCCCAAGCCGCAAACGCAGGACCAATTGTTGAGTCTGTTCAGCGCCGATGTGGTGGGTCGTCATGTGGTGTTGGAACCTGCGACTGCTTTTGACATGGTGGGTCGCCACGATGTGGTGAAGCCCAGCTTGGAAGTCATTTACGACGCGTCCTGAGTTATGTCGTACTCTGAAGCCACCATCCTCGCTCAAGCGCCAGAGATGCAGTCCACTGCATTGGAAGGTGATGGCATGGGTTGCCATGCCGGGGGTGAAAAGTTGTTGTCTGCTGCGCGGTCTTCTGGCAAAACCGAAGTTCTGTTGCAGTACGCCAAGGACTATCCAGTCAACCCGAATGCGGGGCCGCATGACCAGCCGCAAAGCATGTGCCCGGCGTTTGGGGCGCTGCGTGTTGGTCTGCGTATGCGCAGAACCGCCACCATTCTGTCGGGCTCGGCGTGCTGTGTGTATGGTTTGACGTTCATCTCCCATTTCTACGGCGCACGCCGCAGTGTTGGGTATGTGCCCTTCAACTCCGAATCCCTGGTGACAGGCAAACTGTTTGAGGATATTCGGGACGCCGTTCACGCCCAAGCTGATCCAGCAACACTTGATGCCATCGTGGTGATCAATCTTTGTGTGCCTACCGCCAGCGGGGTTCCGCTGCAACTGTTGCCCAAGGAAATTGACGGTGTTCGCATCATTGGCATCGACGTACCAGGTTTTGGCGTGCCAACACACGCTGAGGCGAAGGATGTCTTAGCTGGTGCGATGTTGCGTTATGCACGGCATGAGGTTCAAAGTGGGCCCGTGCAGGCGCCGCGCGGCGGCGTGGTTCATCTGCCCACCATCACTCTGCTGGGCGAGATGTTTCCGGCTGACCCGGTGGGTATCGCGCATCTGTTGGCGCCGATGGGGCTGGCTGCAGGGCCGGTGGTGCCGACCCGTGAGTGGCGCGAGTTGTATGCAGCGTTGGACTGCTTGGCTGTTGCGGCCATTCACCCGTTTTATACGGCCAGTGTGCGTGAGTTCGAGGCGGCAGGTCGGCCCGTGGTGGGCTCCGCACCGGTGGGGCTGGATGGCACCCTGTCCTGGTTGCAGGCGATTGGTGAAGCAGCCGGTGTGGCTCAAGACAAGATTGATGTGGCCAAAAACCAGGCTGGCGCTGCCATCAGGGCGGTGTTGGCAACACAACCCATTGCCGGGCGTATCACGCTGAGCGGTTATGAAGGCTCTGAGCTGCTGGTTGGTCGTTTGTTGGTGGAGTGTGGTGCCGACTTGAAGTATGTCGGTACAGCCTGTCCTGCAACACCCTGGAACAGTTTGGATGCCGAATGGTTGGCTTCGAAGGGTGTTCGTGTCCAGTTTCGCGCTTCTCTGGAGCAAGACATGGCTGCGGTGGATGAGTTCAAGCCTGATCTCGCCATCGGGACCACCCCGGTTGTCCAGAAAGCCAAGCAGATGTCCATTCCTGCACTGTATTTCACCAACCTGATTTCAGCGCGTCCCTTAATGGGGGTGGCCGGGGTAGGTTCCCTGGTGCAGGTTGTTCAGTCCGCCATAGGCAATCGGGCTCGGTTCGAGACCATGACCGCATTTTTTGAAAATGTGGGCTCGGGTGACACCGCAGGCATTTGGGAGGATGTTCCCGAGAAGCACCCTGAGTTTCGTGCAGAGACGCGTCGGCAGTTGGACCGCTTGTCAAAGAAGCGCAAAGCTGAGGAGATGGGCTGATGTTCATCCTTGACCATGATCGCGCGGGTGGCTATTGGGGAGCGGTGTATGTGTTCACCGCCATCAAGGGGCTGCAGGTCATCATTGATGGGCCGGTGGGCTGTGAAAACCTGCCAGTGACGTCCGTGCTGCACTATACGGATGCTTTGCCGCCCCATGAGTTGCCGATTGTGGTGACGGGTTTGGGTGAAGAACAATTGGGGCGCGAAGGGACCGAAGGGGCCATGAAACGTGCACACGCGGTGCTGGACCCCGACCTTCCCGCCGTTGTGGTCACAGGCTCCATTGCCGAGATGATTGGTGGTGGCGTGACCCCCGAGGGGACAAATATTTTGCGGTTCCTGCCACGCACGATTGATGAGGATCAGTGGCAATGTGCCAACCGGGCGATTTATTGGTTGTGGAGCGAATACGGCTTGCGCAAAGTGCCGCAGCGCAAATCACTGAGTGAACGCCACCCAGAAGAAAAGCCCCGGGTCAACATCATCGGCCCGTCGTATGGGGTGTTCAATTCGGCAAGCGATTTGGCCGAGGTGCGCCGTCTGGTGGAGGGTATTGGCGCGGAAGTCAATATGGTGTTCCCGCTTGGCAGTCATCTGGCTGATGTTCCGAACCTTGTGAATGCGGATGTCAATGTTTGCATGTACCGTGAGTTTGGCCGGATGTTGTGTGAAGCGCTTGAGCGGCCTTACCTCCAGGCCCCCATCGGCCTGCACAGCACGACGCTGTTTTTGCGCCAACTTGGTGAGTTGCTGGGCCTGGACCCTGAGCCGTTCATTGAACGTGAGCGGCACACAACCCTCAAGCCACTCTGGGATTTGTGGCGCTCGGTGACACAGGATTTTTTCTCGACAGCCAGTTTCGCCGTGGTCGCCAACGAGACCTATACCCGGGGACTGAAGAATTTCCTGGACGTCGAAATGGGGCTGCCGTGCAAATTTGCCGTTTCCCGCACTGCCGGAGCCAAAACGGATAACCAGAAGATTCGTGATTTGTGCAAAACGCAAACACCGCTGATCATGTTTGGCAGTTACAACGAGCGCATGTATTTGAGCGAGATGTCTGGTGGGGGCCCGATGCGTGCTTCCTTCATACCGGCCTCGTTCCCAGGTGCTGTGATCAGACGCCATACTGGCACACCTTTCATGGGTTACAGCGGTGCAAGTTACCTCATCCAAGAGGTGTGCAACAGCCTATTTGATGCTTTGTTTCACATCCTTCCGCTGGGTGTTGACATGGATCGTGTCGATCCAACACATGCACGTGGTGTGGTGGTGCCGAACGCGGCGTGGCATGAGGCTGCGCAGTCGCGGATGCGGGATCTGATTCAGAACCAACCCGTGTTAATACAGATTTCTGCTGCCAAACGCTTGCGTGATTTGGCTGAAAAATTCGCCCGCGAATCAGACCAGGACAAAGTCATGGTGTCGCACGTTGACCGTGCGGGCGAAGAGTTGGGATTGGGGGTTCATGCATGAGTTTCGATCTGCATGGATCTGTGCCGGGGCTGCCATCAGCCTTGGACGTCAAGATGTCAAGGTCAAAGATCTTGGCTACTCAGGTTGCGCGGGTTGTGCGCATCATCGGCCGAAAGGCTTTTTTGTGAAGGAGTATTCGCATGTCGAATCAAACCTCTATTTCCGGACTGACTGACGAGGAAGCCCAGGAGTTCCACAAGTTCTATGTTCAAGGATTTGTGGGATTCACGGCAGTTGCTGTGGTTGCGCACATTCTTGTTTGGGCTTGGCGACCCTGGCTGTAACGCCATCGTTTGATTCCAGGATTAGTTGCCATGAATCAAAACATTCAAGTAAAAGGCGAGTTTTTCCATGTTGAAAAATCGCTGACTTTCTGGATGATTTTTGCGCCGGTATTTGTCATTTTCTTTGTTGCATCAGTATCAGCTTCACTGATTGGTATGCAATGGAGAACGTTTTTGCCTGGTGCAGAAAATTCCAAAGGTCTTATTGAAGGTGTGAATTCAGCGGTGTACACACTCATGTCATACATTATTTAGGAGAAATGACCATGTGGAGAATTTGGCGTCTTTTCGACCCTATCAGGGTTATGGTTGCTCAAGGTGTTTTCTTGTTTGCTTTGGCTGCAATGATTCATCTGATCTTGCTCGGTACCAACAAGTTCAACTGGCTCGATGGCCAACACAAGGCAGGTGCGGTTGCTACGCAAAACGCACCCCTGCCGGCAACAGTTCCTGCAGCAGGCTCTTAAGCGGACTGTGTTCAGGGAAAGCAAACGGACCCAAAAGCTCTTTTGGGTGTCGTTTGCCCAGTTTTAGTAAACATTTGGAATTGACTATGCGTCAGTTCTAGTTAGGCGGGTGCAATCATGGCGATGCTCAGCTTTGAAAAGAAGTACAGAGTTCGTGGAGGAACTTTGATAGGTGGTGACCTGTTCGACTTTTGGGTCGGTCCCTTCTACGTTGGTTTTTTTGGTGTCACCACATTGTTTTTCTCTGTGTTGGGCACGTTCATGATTCTTTGGGGCGCATCGCAAGGTCCGACATGGAACCTTTGGCAGATCAGCATTGCCCCGCCGGATTTGTCTTATGGGTTGGGGATCGCGCCTCTCATGGAGGGCGGCTTGTGGCAGTTGGTCACGGTGTGTGCCATCGGCGCTTTTGTTTCCTGGATGCTTCGTGAAGTTGAGATCTGCCGCAAACTTGGCATGGGTCTGCATGTTCCCCTGGCGTTTGGTGTTGCGATCTTTGCCTATGTCACCTTGGTGGTCATTCGCCCGGTGCTGATGGGGGCCTGGGGCCACGGTTTCCCGTATGGGATTTACAGCCATTTGGACTGGGTTTCTAACGTGGGGTATCAGTACCTGCATTTCCACTACAACCCCGCCCACATGCTGGCCATCAGTTTTTTCTTTGGGACCACATTTGCTCTGTCTTTGCATAGCTCGCTGATTGTGTCGGCCTCGAATCCCAAGAAGGGCGAGAAGGTCTGCGCACCTGAAGCTGAGGATACGTTCTTCCGCGACATCATCGGTTATTCAATTGGTACCCTGGGGATTCACCGCCTTGGTTTGTTTCTGGCTCTGGCGGCCGTGCTGTTTAGTGCCTTGTGCATTGTGATCAGTGGACCATTCTGGACGCGTGGATGGCCTGAATGGTGGGGTTGGTGGTTGAACATGCCCATCTGGAATTAAGTCAGGAGATCACGTCATGGCTGAATATCAAAATCTATTTACTGCAGTACAGCCGTCGGGCGCTGTGCATCACGGTGTGCCATTGGGCAAAGGAAATGAGCCGCGTTTTGGCCATCCTGTTCAGTTTCATCTGTTGGGTCGCTTAGGTAATGCCCAAATTGGTCCGATCTACCTCGGAACACTCGGGGTTGCTGCCGCTGTCAGTTTTTCGATCGCATTTTTCATCGTCGGGATGAACATGCTCGCGTCGGTGGGCTGGGACCCGGTGCAATTTGTGCGCCAACTGTTTTGGCTGGCGTTGGAACCACCTCCGCCGGAGTATGGCCTCAAGTTGCCACCTTTGAATCAGGGCGGCTGGTGGCTGATGGCTGGATTCTTTCTGACAGCTTCACTGATTCTGTGGTGGCTGCGTATCTACCGTCGGGCACGTGAGTTGCACATGGGTACCCATGTCGCTTGGGCCTTTGCCGCAGCCATCTGGCTGTATCTGGTGTTGGGTTTCATTCGTCCGGTTTTGATGGGTTCTTGGAGTGAGGCGGTGCCTTTCGGGATCTTCCCGCACCTGGATTGGACGGCTGCATTTTCCTTGCGCTACGGCAACCTGTTCTACAACCCGTTCCACGCCTTGTCTATTGCCTTCCTTTACGGCTCAACCCTTATATTTGCTATGCACGGCGCTACTATTTTGGCAGTAAGCCGGTTTGGTGGCGAGCGGGAAATTGAACAGATCTTTGACCGCGGTGGTGCTTCTGAACGCGCTGCACTGTTCTGGCGTTGGACCATGGGCATCAATGCGACGATGGAATCCATCCACCGTTGGGGATGGTGGTTTGCAGTGCTGTGCCCCTTGGTGGGTGGTATTGGCATCCTGTTGTCTGGCACTGTGGTGGACAACTGGTACTTGTGGTCGATGAAACATGGGGTGGTTCCGCCACAGCCGTCTGTTTTCCCCATCGTTGTTGATCCCGCAACCTTGATTGGAGTGAAACCATGAGCTTGTCATCTACTTCACTGAAGCTCTTGCTCCTGGGTGGGTTGGTGTTGCTGGCGGGGTGTGAGCGTCCTTCGCCTGATTCAATCCAACGCGGCTATCGCGGTACCGGCATGCTGCAGGTTTATAACCCGCGTTTGGTGGAAGCCATCAACGCCAAGAATCTGCTGCCTGACGCGATACCTGCTGCGGACGCCAGTGGGCCGCGAGCCAGTCAGGCTTTTCAGAATGTCAAGGTCCTGGGTGATGTCAGTGTTGCTGAGTTCACCCGACTGATGACAGCCATAACGGCCTGGGTGTCTCCTGTGGAAGGATGTGCGTATTGCCATGATTTGCAGAACTTTGCAGACGACAAGATGTACACCAAGGTGGTTTCGCGGCGGATGCTTGAAATGACCCGGCACATCAATTCGGACTGGACGACCCATGTGGCGGCAACTGGCGTGACCTGTTTCACCTGCCATCGTGGGCAACCGGTGCCATCCAATATCTGGTTCAAGGAGCCTCCGCAAGCCAATGGGTCCAACTTCATTGGAGACAATGCTGGACAAAACACCGCCTCGATGACTGTGGCACTGATGGCTACGCCAACAGACCCGTTCACGCCTTTCTTGTTGGAAAGCAAGAACATCCGCGTTTACAGTACCACTGCACTTCCGGATCGGACCAATCGCAGCTCGCTCAAGCAGACGGAATACACCTACAGCTTGATGACACACATGTCTTCTGCGCTGAACGTGAATTGCACCTATTGTCATAACACGCGGTCCTTTGGTGACTGGGCAGACAATCCTCCACAACGCGCAGTTGCCTGGCACGGTATTCGGATGGCCCGAGACCTCAATGTCGCCTACCTTGAGCCCCTTAAAACGGCTTTCCCTGCCAACAGGTTGGGCCCGACAGGGGATTCTCCCAAGGTGAACTGCACGACATGTCACCAGGGTGTTTACAAGCCTTTGCACGGAACACCCTTCATCAAGGACTATCCTGAGTTGGTCGGTCCTCGTCCTGCTGCGGTGACAACTGTCGCTGCAAAATGAAGTAAACCGTTGACACCGAGTTGATGATGAGCATGCCTGTTGAATTGCTGATTGGCGGCTTGGTGTCGTGTTTTGACAAAGACTGAAGGTCAGACAGTGAATACCTCTGCTAACCCATCTATCGCACTCTCTGGTGTGGTTGTGGTGCTGCTGGTTGACTATTTGACCCAGCATCGGGCTTGGGGGTGGATGCGGCTGATCCAAGGTCCTGGTGCACTCAAGGATGTACCTGGGCTCCTGTTTTCCAAAGTGATGGGTAGCGGGCACGGAGGTGGATTTGGTTTGCGTCCCAGTGGCAGCCATCAAGGCTTGATTTGTCTGTTTGAGGATGAACAAAAGGCCAATGAGTTCTGTGAAGGCCCCTACGTTCAGGCCATGATTGAACATTCCCGCGAACACTGGTTGAGTTCGATGGCAGTTACCTCTGCCAGAGGGCAATGGGATGAGCAGGTTTGGGGAGTCACTCCGACTGACTGTTTGTTGGCGTCACAGGATCAGACTGGTACTGAGTCTGAATCGGGGAGGAACTTGGTCGCTGTGTTGACTCGGGGGACCATTCGGCCAGCCAAGGCACTTGCGTTTTGGCGCTACTCACCACCAGCTCAAAAAGAACTCAACACTGCCAAAGGATGTCACCTCGCCATGGGACTGGGCGAAGCCCCGCTGTTGCGGCAATGTACGTTTAGTCTCTGGAGCGATACGGATGCCATGGTCGCCTATGCCCACTCAGGGGCTCACAAACACGCCATCACTGCAGCATATAAAAATGACTATTTTGCAGAGTCCATGTTTGTTCGGATGCGGGTTCTTGCCATGACAGGTCTGTGGCTTGGCAAACGCTACGGCGTCTCACGTGAGGTCCAGCATGGCTGACAAACATGTGGTCGTGGTGGGTGCAGGAGTGGCTGGTCTTGTTGCTGCTTTGCGCTTGGGGCATCAGGGCCTTGATGTGACCGTGGTGGAGCGCAGTGAGCAGGCCGGTGGGAAAGTGCGTGCTCAGGAAGTGGGTGGAAGCTTCATTGATGCCGGCCCCACGGTATTCACCATGAAGTGGGTTTTCTCGGAGCTGATGGAGTCGGTAGGGGCTGACATCGACACCGAACTCAAACTGTCTCAATTGCCAGTTCTTGCCAAACACTTTTGGGACGATGGTAGCGCATTGGATTTGTTTGCCGATCCGCAGGCTAGCGAGGCTGCTGTGGAGGCTTTTGCTGGTCCAGACGAAGCGCAGAGATTCCGTCATTTCTGCCAAACGACCAAGGCTCTGTATCGGAGCCTGGAGACACCTTTCATTCGGTCACAAGCCAGCAACTTACCGAAGTTCATGATGAGTTTGGGGCCTCGTGGTTTGGCATTGCTGGCGCGTGTTGGCCCAACGCGGACCATGTGGGACAGCTTGGGCAGGCACTTCACGGACCCGCGTTTACGCCAGCTGTTTGGCCGCTATGCGACTTACTGTGGTTCCTCACCTTTACAGGCACCGGCAACTCTGAATTTGATCGCCCAGGTCGAGATGGATGGTGTGTGGTCGGTTCAGGGTGGCATGACCTCGTTAGCCCAGTGTTTGGTTCGTCTGTGTAAACAAAACGGTGTGCAGTTCCGTTACCAAACGGAATGCCAGGAGATTCAGGTTGAGCAGGGTCACGTCAAAGGTGTGGTCTTGCGCGACGGTGAACGGCTGGCGGCGGATGCGCTTGTTTTTAACGGTGATGTGTCGGCGTTGCACCAAGGGTTGCTAGGGGCACGAAGCCGTGCGGCGTTCTCTTCACACAAAGCACAGCGTTCTTTGTCTGCCGTCACTTGGTGTGCTGTGGCCAAGACAAGAGGTCTCAAGTTGGACCGTCACAACCTGTTTTTTGGACGGCAGTACGCTACGGAATTTGAGGATATTTTCACTCGCCAAAGTTTGCCCACGGATCCAACGCTGTATGTCTGTGCGCAAGACCGGGGCGCAGGTGCGACTTTGCAAACACCTGAAAGATTGTTGTGTTTGGTCAATGCACCAGCGATTGGTGATACGGATGATGAGCGCTTGTCAGCTGACTTGCTTGAGAAGTTGCAGGAAACAAGTTTTGGGCGTGCCAGGGCCTGCGGTTTGGACATTGAGTTGGATACCAATCGGTTGGTTAGAACCTCACCTCGGCATTTTCATCAACGTTTCCCCGGCACAGGTGGTGCACTTTATGGACAGGCGACACACGGATGGTTGAGCATTTTTTCGAGACCAGGAGCGATCAGTCCGATACCGGGTTTGTATCTGGCGGGCGGGAGTGTCCATCCGGGGCCTGGAGTGCCGATGGCTGCGATGTCAGGGCGATTGGCGGCCGCGGCAGTTCTGGAGAACCTCGGTTTGACCAGGCTGTCCCAAACGGAGGCTACCTCTGGTGGTATGTTGACGCCATGAGTGACGACGGCCAATTCGGATTGAGCTTGATTGCCTTTGTTGGCAGCGTCTTTTCGCCTTACTACGCTTGGGCCAGACGCAGCGGCAAAACAGATCCTGATAATTTTTGTGCTCTGAATGTCGCCTTGTACAGCCGCAATAACAAACGGTGGTGTATGACGGAGCGCAGTCGTAAGTACTGCTCACGCAGCGCCAGCAGGTTTGTGATTGGCCCAAGTGACATGTATTGGGATGGGACCAGCCTGACGATACGTGTGGATGAGACTGGGTCTCCGATTCCTCACAAGATCACCGGGACTATTCGTATTGAACCTCGTCAGCTGTTTAGATTCAGTACTGCACTGGATGCCCAGAAGAAACACCGTTGGGGTCCGATTGCACCATCAGCCAAAATTGAAGTCGATCTGAGTAAACCTTTTCAGAAGTGGCAAGGTAATGCCTATTTGGATTCAAATGAAGGTGATGAACCTATTGAAAATGGTTTTCATGAATGGGATTGGTCACGTAGTTTGATGCGCAATGGCAGTACTGCAGTACTGTATGACATGAAATATAAGGATCAAAGCCAATCTATATTGGCTTTGCGGTTTGATTGTCAGGGACAGGTAAGCAATTTTGACCCGCCAGGGCGTAAAGTACTACCTCCTACTGCATGGCGGGTGAGCAGAGGTGTTCGTAGCAGTGCACCAGTGGAGATTTCTGAACAACTTGAAGATACGCCTTTTTATCAAAGATCTCTCTTGAAGAGTGAGTTATTGGGTGAGAAAGTCGTCAGTTTTCACGAATCATTATCGATACCACGGCTTGTGTCTCCGGTGGTGCGGGCAATGCTACCTTGGCGTATGCCAAGACGGTTTTAGTGATTGATGTTTTAAATATGGAAGATATTGGAAAGGTTTTTTTGTTGTCGCCACTATTGCGTATTTTTGCGGTGGAGCAGCTATTAGTGGGTGACAGCAAATATAATGAATTTTTGGCCATTCCGGCCTTAAATAACCCTCGTGCGGGTTTTGCACGTTGCAAGGAGAATAACCATGTCTGATACAGACAAAGTTTACCCAACGGGACTGACTGAAGCCGAAGCTCAAGAGATCCATCGGCATCTCATTCAGGGAACGCAAATTTTCGGCATGATCGCCGCATTTGCTCATTTGCTTTCCTATATTTACTCACCTTGGCTCAAGTAAGGAGATAACACCATGATTTACGGAAAAATTTGGTTGTATGTGAAACCTTCGACAGGTATTCCGCTTTACTTGGGTGCAGTGGCTGTCGGCGCTTTTGCCGTTCATCTGGCCCTGTTCACCAACGTGCCATGGCTGAAGGCCTACTACAGCGGTAGCGCTGCTAAAGCTGCAGTGACTGCTTCGGCTGATGCCGTGCCAGCTTTGCCTGGTGCCGTGACTGCGAAAAAATAACGCAGGTATGGAGCTTAGAGACCGAGGTCGAAAGATCTCGGTCCCTTTTTTTGAATGAACAGATTTAGCCAAAAACTGGTTTTTGCATGGGCTGCAGCGGGTACACGCTACCTTCCTTTTGCTGACGCAGCTACCCCCGATCTTCCTCTGCCCAGGTTGCTGAGGTTGTCTTTGTTTCAGATTTCTGTAGGCATGGCCATGGTCATGCTGATTGGCACGTTAAATCGGGTCATGATTGTTGAGCTCAAGGTGCCGTCCGCCTTGGTTTCCATCATGGTCGGACTGCCACTGTTATTCGCACCTTTGCGAGCTTTGATTGGGTTCAAATCAGACAACCATCGTTCCGCGTTAGGCTGGCGCAGGGTGCCTTTCATTTGGATGGGTACGCTTTTGCAGTTTGGGGGGTTTGCCATCATGCCGTTTGCGCTGTTGGTTCTTGCGGGTGCCGGTGAGGCAGCGCAAGCCCCCCCTTGGGTCGGCTACATCGGTGCGGGAGTGGCTTTTCTGTTGGTAGGGGCCGGCATGCACACCACGCAGACAGTTGGTCTGGCTTTGGCGACAGATTTGGCGCCAATCGAGTCACAGCCCAAAGTGGTTGGCCTGATGTATGTGATGCTTTTGGTGGGCATGATCGGCAGCGCGTTCATTTATGGCGAACTGCTGTCAGACTATAGTCCTGGCCGCCTGGTTCAGGTCATTCAAGGCGCTGCACTTGTCACCATGTGCTTGAATGTTGTGGCCCTTTGGAAGCAGGAAGCCAGGCACTCAGTACGACAGAGTGCGCCCGTCGCCGATCCGAGCTTTCGGGAGTCGTGGATCAGTTTCAGCAAAGGTGGTCATGCTGTCAGGCGCCTATTGGTGTTGGGATGTGGAACGGCAGCATTTACGATGGAAGATGTTTTACTTGAGCCTTATGGTGGTGAAATTCTCGGCTTGAGTGTTTCTGCAACCACAACCTTGACCGCTACTTTGGCGTTTGGTGGTTTGATCGGTTTTGGCTGGGCATCTCGGGTCTTGAGTCGCGGTGCCGACCCTTTTCGTATGGCCAGCGGAGGTGCCTGGGTGGGTATTCCTGCATTCAGTGCAATCATTGTTTCGGGGTACTTACAAGCCCCTTGGTTATTTGCTTCAGGAACTTTTTTAATTGGCTTGGGTGCCGGCCTGTTTAGCCACGGCACGTTGACTTCGACGATGAATTTGGCGCCAAAAGATCAAGTTGGCATGGCCTTGGGTACCTGGGGTGCTGTACAGGCGACGGCCGCTGGCCTGGCCATGGCTTTTGGAGGTGTTTTAAGAGATTCTGTTGCCAAGTGGTCCGACTCGCCAACTGGTTACCATACCGTTTACGGGCTGGAGCTGCTGCTGCTTTGTGTGACCATCGTCATCATGCTCCCATTGCTTGGTCGCAAAACCAAACTTTAGCCTAGATTATCTGATTCCCGTGTCGATAGAAAAGTGAACCTCAACTTTAAGGAGAAAATATGAAGACCAGCACCATTTTGATTATTATGTACGTCGTATTCATTTTGTTCATGATCATGAACTGGCTGAATCGTCCCGACGATAAAAAATAAATCTATTCTGATAGTTCGATCGGCTTGCGTCCGATTCTTTCATTCTCAAGCCGTTCGAACAATCCTAAGACCCATTCGATCTTTTGTGACATGGCCCTGTTTGGTGCATAGGCAGGGGTGTTTCGATCGTTGAGGTTTTTTTGGCAGTTTTCAACCAGAAAACTAATGGCCTTTAAGGGGCTTGGTTGTTGTGTGTCTACGTAGATCCACCTGACTTGTGTCCAAGCTGAGGCAAGCAACACGAGTTTGCGCGTTGTGCTGACAATCGTTCGCCGTGTGATGGAGTCAAGGCCTTCTCGCCTCAGTTGTGCGCCTATTTCCCCATATATTGAACTAGCAGCAAGTATGGCTGCCCTGCAATCAGGTGGTAATTCAGCAATGCCGGATTGTGATCTGCGATACAGTAAATCAGCCTCTTCCAAAAGACGTGATATCAGAGCTTTGACTTCAGCAGTTGGTTTTGGATTTTTAAGCCATTCTTCAACGTTGATACCAGCTGTTTCCATCCACTCCAGAGGCAAATAGATTCGGCCGTTGCGGGCATCTTCACCGATATCACGTGCAATATTCGTGAGTTGCATGGCGACACCAAGTTCGCATGCTCGTGCCAAAGTCGTGGTCGACTTGGAGCCCATGATCCAGCACATCATCGCACCCACCGTACCCGCAACCCGCGCTGCGTAGGACTGAAGGTCTTCCAAGGTCTGGTATCGGTGCCCAAGTGCATCCCACTCGAAACCTTCAAGCAAAGCGTCTAGAAATAAACGCGGCAGTTGATACTGTTGAACAACCAGTGTCAGCGCTTGGTCTTCGACGAATTCGGATGGGTTACCAGAATATATTTGGTCTAGTCGCTGTCGCAAAACCGATAAGTTGGTATGGACATCTCCTCCTTGGTCAACCAAATCATCCGCGACCCGGCAGAAGGCATACAAGGCAACCGCCGCAGCACGCACGCGCATAGGCAGTAAGCGGCTGGCAGCGAAGAACGTCTTCGACCCGCCTTTCATCATGGCGATGCAGGCTTTCAGGTCGCGCGAATCGTAGTCAAGAGAAACTGTTGACATGAGGAACTACCTGTTCAAGCGCTTTGGCGGACATCAGGACACCAGGAACACCCGCGCCCGGGTGGGTTCCTGCCCCAACCATGAAGAGGCCTTTGACATCTTCGCTGCGGTTGTGTGGACGGAAATAGGCACTTTGTAATAACAGAGGCTCCATGCCAAAACCGGCACCTTTGTATGACAACAGGCGGTCATGAAAGTCCTGCGGTGTGGTGAATTGGGATGTGACGATATGTGATCCAAGGTTGGGCAGAATCGTTTCACTCAGTCGCTTTTCAATCTTCTGCCGGTAGATTTCACCTTCCACCTTCCAATCGGTTCCACTGTCGAGGTGCGGCACGGGTGATAAGGCGTAAAAAGTATCGCACCCGTCTGGCGCCATGCCTGGATCAGTTGCTGTCGGTCGGTGCAGGTAAAGGCTGAAGTCCTCAGCCAAGTGCTTGCGTTTAAAAATATCGTTGAGCAACTCCTGATAACGCGGACCAAGCACCATCGTGTGGTGGGGGACATCGTTGTACTTTTTGTTGGTGCCAAAGTACCAGACAAACAAACCCATGGAGTACTTCTTATCCTCGATTCGGCTGTCCGTCCAGTGGGGGCGATCTTTGGCATCTACCAGATAGCGGTAGGTCCAAGCCGTGTCCCCATTGCTGACCACGATGTCACTGGAGATGTGTTCTCCGTTGGCCAACTCGACGCCAGTGGCTCGGCCTTGGTCAACCAGAATGCGGCGTACTTCTGCTTTGTAGCGAATGGGCACTTGGCGTTGATCCAGCAAGCCGACCAGTCCCTGCACCAGCGAGCCGGTGCCGCCCATCGCCCAATGCGCACCAAAGCGTCGTTCCAGAGCATTGATGAGCGCGTA
Source organism: Rhodoferax sp. U11-2br (assembly GCF_018619435.1). Lineage (GTDB taxonomy): Bacteria > Pseudomonadota > Gammaproteobacteria > Burkholderiales > Burkholderiaceae_C > Rhodoferax. The sequence goes on from NZ_JAHFZF010000003.1 coordinate 147,336, forward strand.
AATGCCGGTGACGCTCAGCGGATTTCCCCCAATCAATAGCGACTGCAGCGTGAAGGCTGCACGCAGTTTGGGGTGTTTCATATAGCTCGACACCATGGCATAGATGCTGCGCCAGCCTCGCAATCGCAGCATGTTGGGGATCGCGCGAATCAAATCACTTGGACTGTCGTAAACAATGCTTCCCAGCTCTAAGAAGCCAAGCTGATAACACCGCTCCGCTTCCTTGATAAAGGCCTCGTAGCCGGCCAGGTCCGACGGGGAAATTTTCTTGACCTGTTCCCGATTGGCCTGCTGGTCTTTGCCGTAGTCAAAGTGACTGCCATCGTCATACCGAATCCGGTAAAAAGGTGCCACGGGGACGAGGGTGACATCGTCGGCAAAACGGCGCCCACACATCTCCCACAGCTCCTCCAGCATGTACGGCGCGGTCACGATGGTCGGCCCCGCATCAAAGGTAAATCCGTCACGCCGCCAGACAGCCGCCCGTCCACCAGGCTGATCCTGCTTCTCCAGCACTTGAACCCGATAGCCTTTGCAGCTCAAGCGCACGGCTGCTGCCAAACCGCCAAAACCCGTACCAATCACAATGGCTGTCGGCCTCTTGTCTGCAGTCACATCCTCTGTGGGGGCGGCAGTTTGTATGTTTGAAAATGCGTTCATTTGGAGTCCAATGTTGCGTTATCCAGTGCAACCTTATTTTTTGTATTCAATGCCCAACCCCACAAGCGTTCGAGTGGCCAAGGCAAAACCATCATGGCGTGCTCCAAGATGCCCAGACCGAGAAGACTGGCCAGCAAGACCCATCCGGTGGTGACTTCAACCACCCCCAATTGCGCCTGACCCACAATCCAGATCCACACGGCCAATGCAAGGCTGAAAGAAAACACGAACCAGGCTGTGATACCGCGGGTTGGAAAATAGCTGGCAAGGTAGGCCAAATGTTTGGGAAGATACTGCGCACCGTTTTGCGGTACGCCGAAATACAAGTTCAACTTGCCGCTGATGCGCATACACCACAACACAGCGAAAGTGCACAGTGCAACGTGGTTGGGTTGTCCCCTTTGCATCAGACACAGGGCCACAAAATTCAGGATCAAAGCTATCTCGTGGTACAGGATCACATCCAGCGATTGTTTGAACCGGGCCCACCCGGTCACGCCGGGTTGCAAAGTCTGTTTTCTAGGCCCGGTCAGCCAGCCAGTTAGAAATGCCAGCTCATGCCAACCCCACATCACAATCACGCTGCCAAAGCCCAAATAGGCGTTTTCAACGCTCAAGCTCTCCATACTTTCTGCAACTGCCAAGAAGCTGAACACCAACAATACACTCCAGCCCCCCAGACTCCAACGAAAGCTGCTGGGGGGCAGGCGGTCAAGCCACAAGATGATGCCCGTACCAAACCACCAGCACACAATGGCGTAGCCAGATGCAAGAAGCGTGTCATTCACCACACGGGTTCCATTCGCACGTCGGCAGTTAGCTCCTGGCGTTTGATGGGCAACAGATACAGTTTGCCGAAAACCAGGACAGCCCGCGACATGAACCAAGCCTGCTTGAGTTTTCCGACGAATCCACCTTGTTTCTTGGCCAAGTCATTGGCCTTGGAGATGGTGAACAGTTTGGTAAGCCCCGCGCGAAATTTCGGGTTGTCGGTATCCAGGGCAATGGGAAAGACCTGCCGGGTGATTTGTGTGGTGATGTCAAACACCGCGTAGTCATACGTTGCAGAGTCCAGGCCCATGGCTTCGTGCAACATGGGGCGGGTGTGGTCACGCACATACATGGTGGCATAAACGGCCAACAGGAAAAAGCGGATCCACAACACATTGCCACCCCGCAGCAGGTGTGGATTGGCGCGGATGATCAGTGCAAATGACTCGCCGTGACGAAACTCATCGTTGCACCAACGCTCGAACCAGCGAAAGATCGGATGAAAGCGTTTGTCCGGATGGCGTTCCAGATGACGAAAGATGGTGATGTACCTGGCGTACCCAATTTTTTCCGACAAGTAGGTGGCGTACAGGATGTATTTGGGTTTGAAAAAGGTGTAGGCCTTCTCGCGCTTCAAACTTCCCAAATCGATGCCAAGGTCAAAGTCGCGCAAGGACTGATTGATGAATCCAGCGTGACGGGCCTCGTCACGGGCCATATACGCCATCAGTTGTTTCAGATCCGGGTTGGAGATGTTTTTACGGATCTCGTTGTACAGGATACAACCCGAGTACTCTGATGTGAGTGAACTCACCAGAAAGTCAATGAACTCCTGACGCATCTCCTTGGAGAGTTGAGTCATCGATTGCGCCACCTCATCGGCGAAGCTGGCATCACGTTGAAAGTGGTCGTGGTTGTTGTCCCCCTCGTACTCACGCATCATGATGTCCCACTCTTTGCGCAGCGGTTCAATATTGATGCGGTTGATCGCAGCAAAGTCGGTGGTGTAGAAACGCGGACTCAGCATGCTGCTTTGCACCGCCTTGTCGTTCGCATCTTTCGCTGTTTCGATACGTTGCACGAGTGTGTTCATAGAGCGTATGTTGGTTGACTACGGATGCTTGAGATTTCGAAATATAGCGGAGTTGACCGGTCCAAAGGACTCCAGATCGATGCGCTGTGAGGTACTGGGATCTAGCAGGGTGAGCCTGCCATCCGTGTGTTCAATCACCCGAAATGGTGCTTCCGGCCCCATGCCACGACGCTTTCTCTCTCGCGCGAGTGCGCGAAGGGTTCCACGTAAAAACCCTTGTTCGCCCTTGAATACCATCACTTCTTTGCTATCAAAACTATCAATTGCGACAATCTGTCCATCCGGTGTATCAGCGAACACCAGATCGCGTTGCCACAGTATTGGTGCATCCTCGACCGTCCATGTCAGCCCCTGGTAGCGCGCAAAAGCCACCAGGCAAAGGACGAGACCCAGGAAAGCCAGCAAATACCCAATCGGTTTGCGAATGGGGGGCTTCATGTTTCCTGAAGGCATGGGGCCATTCATGCGGGCAAACCTTCTTGTTGTTGCTCTGATTGGGTCGGCAATGGAACGCTTTGAGCCACGATCCGCTCTGTTGCCCGTTCTTGACTCCAGGCTGCCAGCAGGATCTTTCCAACGGCCTGGGCATCTGGGATGCAACGAAGCGCAGGTTCCGGTTGGGTCAAACGCCATGCACGGGCATGTGGCCACAGATGCATCCAGGCGATGCGATCACTTGGGTAGAGACTCAAAGCGATATCGCCAGAGTTGCCATGAAAGTTCTTCAAAGAAGCTGACGCGATACGTTTGTGGGGCAAGTTGAAGGTGAGTGTGAGAACCATGCCCACGCGCATCACAACCCGCTTGTCGGTGATGGTGTACACCGTGGTCTTGCTGGAAAACCAAGCAACGGAACTCAGCAACACCAAGGCCACGGACCCAGTCAGAAAACTTTTAAAGAGGGAGATGGCTATCTCATGGTTGCCAGCATGGCTGTCCATCAGGTAAACGAGTTGGACCGTCCACATGATCAGAAAATAGATCGCAATTTTGCGAACATGAAACGCATGTAATGCCAACTGCCGCCATTGCGGCGCTCCCTGCCAAAGCATTTTTTCGCCAGGAGGCAAGGGCTCGGGCAGCCCAGGGGCTGCCTCGAACTCATGCTCATGGGTTGCAATCACAGCAAAGGTTCCTGCCGGCTGGGATGGGCGTAAAGCAGGCCTGCGCCAAAATAGCCCATGATCTTTTCTTCTTCCAGGAGCGTGATTTGTTCCGGAACACGTGTCTTGGGAACATTGCCAAACTGGTAGGACATCAAGGCGTTCACATGAACCCCTTCTTTGTTGATCCGGGCGAAATTCATCGGGATCAAAACGCGAGCTTCAGACCCCTTCAGTGCAACTTCAATGTAGCGGAAGATGGATTCCGACTGGTCAACCCACATATCGCACACTTGACCTGCACTTTCCTTGTCCGCGCCAATCACCTGGAGGCCGCGAGGATCAATGTTCTGTTTGGCAACGTTGTAGTCCTTGGCAACCCGCAAAGGAACAATTTTGGGTGCGCCTTCGTAAGTGAGATCAGGCTCATCAGCGCGCATGGCCCATGCACCAGGACCCACACCGGCGAGCAGAGGGTCACCTTTTGGCACGATGTTGCCACCGCTCCATGGGTTGTTGCCGGGTTCAAAGGAGAACCCGCCATCGGGCCGGTCCGGGTTCGGTGCGACCATGTCGGGGCCATGGCGCATTTTGTAGGTCTTGGGCTGTACCAAGGGCCAGCCTGTGGTCACCGGGCCATTGACGCGACCCGGGTCCATTGGATAACCCTCGCGGTGCGCCTCTCGTTGCAGGTAATAAATCAGGCCGGCAAAAAATGCCCAAAAAACGTAAAGCACGAGCTGTGCTACGTCGAAAGATTGTGTGAAACCACCAATTTCCATGGTCAACTCCTTCAAAAAATCTACTGAATAACAGGGGCGATCCGAACATTGTTTGTGGCGCGGATGCCGTGTCTGACCAAGGGGCCAACGGCAATGAGCGTGACAAACAACAAGAGCATTTCAACGTGGTAAACCACGCTGTAACCAACCGACGGCACCGCAAAGGCGGCGCCAAAAGCGCCACCAGCAGTCAACTGCGTCACCAGGTCGCGCAACGCACCACCAAAAAACATGGCCAGTCCCGCAGCGGTCGACTGCACAGCACCCCAAGCCCCGAGTGCCAAGCCCACATAACCACCACCATCCAGGCGCATGGCTGTGAACAATGTACCAACGGCAAACAGTCCGCCACCCAGGCCGATGCCCAGAGCGCCAAGGCGAAACAACCACCCAGCCTCAAGCGGTGCAGAAAAGATGACGGCAGAAAACGCCGGGATGCCAATCATGGCGCCACCCGCCGCCAGCAGCAAAGGATCCATGCCCCGGGCCAGTTGGCGACCAGCCAGCAAAAAGCCCATCAAGCCGCCGCCGGCAAGCATCGCGGTCAGGGCGCTTGTCGCACCCACACTCAAATGCAAGATCTCACCGCCGTAAGGCTCCAGCACAATATCCTGCATGTTGAACGCCATGGTTCCCAGACCCGTGGTCCACAAAAAACGCCGTGCGTTGGGCAAATTGATGAAATGCGTCCATACCTCTTTGAACGGAGGTTTTGGTGTCTGTTTTCGTGCCGCAGCACGTTGTGGATTGCGAGCTTCTTGTTTCCACAGGGCAAATGCGTTCAGGATCAAGACAACCATGGCTGTTCCCTGAACAACTTGAACCAGACGTTGGGCACTGAAGTCAGTCAGCAGGACGCTGAAAACCAGACTGCCGCCCACGGCGCCCACCAGCAGCATGATGTACATCAAGGCGACGACCCTAGGGCGCGTTTCTTCACTGGCCTGATCCGTGGCAAGTGCCAGCCCAGCGGTTTGGGATGTTTGTAATCCAGCTCCAACCATCAAAAAGGCCATGGCCGCGACGCCTTGCGCCAGCCAGGGTGGCAGAGGCCGCTCTCCCTGACCGGTCAGCGCCAACAGGGCAAAGGGCATAAAGGCCAACCCGAGAAACTGGACGAGTGTCCCCCCCCACATAAAAGGAACACGTTTCCAGCCAAAAGCAGATTGGTGTGTATCTGATTGGTAGCCCGTCACCGCGCGGAATGGTGCTACCAGAAGAGGAAGCGCCAGCATCAGTGACACCAAGGATGCTGCTACACCCAATTCAACAATCATGACGCGGTTGAGCGTACCAATCAGGAGCGCCGTGGTGATGCCCATCGTGACTTTGAATAACGACAAACGCAAAAGCCGAGACAGAGGCAAACCTGCACTGGCCACATCCGCAAAGGGCAGCCACTGCGCAGGAATACTCTTGGCAAGACGTTTGAACGTTGCAGCTCTCACGATGTCTGCCACTCCATCGCTTGAGATTGGTAAAAACCGCTGGAAATTCTCTGGGTCCGACCCCGGTTCCACTGAGCCAGCGAAGCATGCTGGGCCATCAAGCTGGCAATTTTTTCTTCGGCCATCGGTTCTAACCACGGGGCGCGGTTGCCGCGAGGAAAAATGCGCCCAACCGCAATCATGAATGCCAGCAGCGGCGTGCGTGGTGCAAAGGTGAACAAAATGGAGGACGAGGTCCGCTCGGCCAGTTTGGCCAAAGCACTGACGGCATCTTCGGTTTGGTAATGAATGATGGAGTCCATCGCGACCACATGATCGAACTTACCGAGAGCTGCGTCAAGCATGTCGCCGCTGCGAAAATCAATGCGACTGGCGACATCTGGAGGCAAGCGGTTGCGTGCGAGTTCAACCAAGGTGGGTGACAGATCTATCGCCACAACTTCGGCGCCTCGACGTGCTGCCTCTACCGACAGTGCGCCAGTACCACAGCCTGCGTCCAGGATGCGTTTGCCGTGAAGATCGGGCGGCAACCAGGAGAGCAGTGTTGCGCGCATGTTGTCCCGTCCGGCGCGCACCGTCGCCCGCACCCGCCCCAGGGGTGCGTCCGATGTCAACTTTTCCCAGGCTGCTGCGGCGGTTCGATCGAAGTAGTTTTCAATCTGACCACGCCGCTCCTGGTAGGTGTTTTCGTTCATGCGGTGGCCTCAGTCAAAACCCAACAGGTCAAAAATGTCCCGATCTTTCATCGGCACAGCCGGCAAGGGATCCGTACCCAGCCAGAGGGCAGCAGCCAATCGCATGTACTCATCCTGCACCGCTTTGACGGCTGGTGTGGGTTCCAACTCAAACAGGGTGGATTTGTTCAACCGGCTGCGGCGAATTTCATCCAGGTTCGGGAAATGGGCCATGGTTTTCAGACCAACCACCGCATTGAACTTGTCAATTTGGTCCGTGGCATCGCTGCGGTTGGCAATCACACCACCGAGCCGGACGTTGTAGTTCTTGGCCTTGGCACCAATGGCTTGGACAATGCGGTTCATCGCAAAGATGGAGTCGAAGTCATTGGCGGTCACGATCAATGCGCGATCAGCGTGTTGCAGCGGGGCGGCAAAACCGCCACACACCACGTCACCCAAGACGTCAAAGATCACCACATCGGTGTCTTCGAGCAGATGATGTTCTTTGAGCAGCTTCACGGTTTGCCCAACCACGTAGCCACCACAGCCTGTGCCGGCGGGTGGTCCGCCAGCCTCGACACACATGACACCGTTGTAGCCCCGATAGACAAAATCCTCAACGCGCAATTCTTCGGCGTGGAAGTTGACGGCTTCCAGCGCGTCAATCACGGTGGGCATCAGCTTCTTGGTCAGGGTGAATGTGGAGTCGTGTTTGGGATCGCAGCCAATTTGCAGCACGCGTTTACCCATCTTGCTGAACGCCACTGACAAATTCGACGAGGTTGTGCTCTTGCCAATACCACCTTTGCCATACACCGCAAAAACCTTGGCGGTGCCAATCTTGACGGCAGGGTCGAGCTGCACTTGCATACTTCCCTCGCCATCCAGATGACGGCCACCTCGCCGTATATCTGACAGGGGGACTGCCGTGGTTTCGATCATGCGGGAACTCCTTCGTAAACACCTTCTAAACGGTCTTCCAACTCCTCACCGGCGAGCCGCAGCGCGTCCATGGTTTCGGCATTGGGTTGCCAGTATTGGCGCCGTGACGCTTCCAGTAATCGGTTGGCAAATTTGGTTGATGCGACAGGGTTGAGCTGGGCCAGCCGTTCGCGCATCTCAGGATCGAGGATGAATGTCTGTGCCAACTGCTGGTACACCCAGGGTTGAACCTGTCCGGTTGTAGCGGACCAGCCCATGGTGTTGGTGAGGTGGGCCTCAATCTGACGCACACCTTCATAACCATGTTGCAGCATGCTTTCATGCCACTTGGGATTGAGCATGCGAGTGCGTGTTTCCAGCGAGACCTGTTCTGTCAAGGAACGTACCACCCCGTCACCTTGTGTCTGGTCGCCGATATAAACAGGCGGGGCACTGGCTTGGGTACCTTCAATCTTGTGTTTGGCCTGCAACACGGCGCGACTCACGCCGCCCAAAGTGTCAAAGTAGGTATCAATGCTCGTCACCCCCAGCTCCACCGAATCGAGGTTCTGGTACGTGAGCGAGACACTGGCCAGCGCGCTTTGCAAAAGGACGTTGTTGCGCACGGGGCGACCCTCGCGGCCATAAGCAAAACCTTTGCGTTGGGTGAAGCAGTTACCCAGTTCGTCCTCATCCTGCCAGACGCTGCTGTCGACCAATTGATTGACATTGGCACCATAGGCGCCCTCGGCATTGCCAAAAACCCGCAATGACGCCGCCTCCATGTCACCTCCGTGTTCTGCCATGAAGGCCAGAGCGTGTTTGCGGACATAGTTTTGATCTTCCGGTTCATCTGCCGAGGCCGCCAGGAAAGAGGCCTCAGCCAGAAGCCGGATTTGCATCGGCAACAGATCACGGAAGATGCCTGACAGGGTGATCACCACATCGATACGCGGGCGGCCCAGCTCCTCCAGTGGCATCAGGCACGCCCCTGCAAGCCGTCCATAAGTGTCAAAACGGGGCAGGGCACCCATCAACGCCAAGGCCTGGGCCAGCGGCCCACCTTCAGACTTCAGGTTGTCGGTACCCCAGAGCACCATTGCAACCGTTTCCGGCAGCATGCCACCGTCTTGCCTGTAGCGGGCGATGAGTTTGTCGCTCTGGCGCTGTGCATCTTTGACAGCAAAAGCGGATGGGATATGGAATGGGTCAATGCCGTGAATGTTGCGGCCGGTCGGCAACACCTTGGGGTTTCGCAGCAAATCTCCCCCAGGTGCCGGGGCGATATAGCGTCCATCCAGTGCTTTGAGCAAGCCTTCGATTTCACTGTCTTGGCCAAGCTGGTAATTGGTGGCTACCAACTGCTTCAACGACTCAAGCTGGGCCTGGTTCAGATCAGTCGCGAGCGGCATCAGGTCTGTTTCGGACGCGCCGTCCACCAAATGTTCCAGCAAGTCAGCATTGTCGATGCCCATGGCTTGGGCCAGAGCCTTGAGTGTGGTGAGGCGCTGCTCACGCGTTGGTGTTTTGCCAACGATATGCAGACCTTCCGGGATCAAGGTGTATTCCAACTCCAGAATCTGGGCTTGTAAGGCGTCAATCCAGGGGACTGCAGCGCCGTTGGCCTGACCATCAGTGAGCTCTGGCTTGGTGTGTGGCACCGCCAAATCGAGTGCTATGGCCTGTGTGTGCAACATGTCGGCCAGTTCCGGACGTTCTTTGGATTGGTCCGGCTCCAGTGCACGCCACCGCTCAAGCGATTGCTTCAGCTCAATCAAGCCTTTGTAAAGGCCTGCCTGAGCCAGTGTTGGTGTGAGGTAGCTGACAAGCGTTGCGGCAGCGCGACGTTTGGCCAATACCCCTTCCGACGGGTTGTTGGCGGCATACAGATAGACATTGGGGAGTGCGCCAATCATCCGTTCTGGCCAGCAGTTGCCTGACATGCCAGCCTGTTTGCCGGGCATGAACTCCAGCGCACCATGGGTGCCAAAGTGCAACACACAATCGGCGTTGAAGTCATTTTGCAAGTACCGGTAGAAGGCACTGAACGCATGGGTAGGTGCCAGACCGGACTCGAACAACAAGCGCATTGGGTCGCCTTCGTAGCCAAAACCAGGTTGCAGTGCCACCAAGACTTCACCAAACTGGGCGCCCAAGACAAAAATGCTCTGCCCATTGGTCAAATGTTTGCCCGGTGCTGGCCCCCACTGTGCCTCGATGTCATTGAGCCACCGTTCTTGTTGCACATGTTTTTCAGTAGGGATCAAGGCGTGCACATTGGCTTCGGTTCCGTACTGGCTGGCATTGCCTTTGAGAACGGCTTCGCGCAGGGCTTCCACACTGGCTGGAACGGTCACCCGATAACCTTGTTTAGCCAGCGAGGTCAGCGTGTTGAACAAAGACTCAAACACAGACAGAAAGGCGGCCGTTCCTACTGCACCTGCATTGGGCGGAAAGTTGAAGAGCACAATTGCAATTTTGCGGTTCTCACGCTTGGTGCGACGCAAAGCCACAAGTTTTGCCACCCGCGTTGCCAGCATCTCGATGCGTTCCGTGCAGGCATACATGTCCTCGGTTTTGTTGTCTGCCGTGAACTTGCACAGGCGACCACAACCAGCGCAAACCGTGCCATCCGAACCAGGGCGGCCGCCGTAAATCATGGGCACCGTGGAGCCGTCCAGCTCAGGAATGGCGACCATGATGGTGCTTTCCACCGGCAGCAAGCCCCGGTTGGAACCTCCCCACTTGTCCAGAGACTGGAACTCCAAGGGATGTGCCGCCAGATAGGGAACGTCAAGACCCGACAGCACCAACTCGGCTGCTTTGGCATCGTTGTAAGCAGGTCCACCCACCAGCGAGAAGCCAGTCAGGGAAACCAGGGCGTCAATGCTGACCTTGCCGTTGGTTTTGAAATAACGCTCAATCGCCGGGCGGGCATCCAAGCCGCTGGCATAGGCTGGAATAACCCGCAATCCCTTGGACTCCAGCACATTGATCACAGCATCGTAGTGCGCTGCGTTACCTGCCAGAAGATAGGAGCGCAGCAACAACAAACCAACGGTGGGTTGTTGCTTGGACCCCGCCGGCAAATGGCTCAACTGATCGGACAGCTGCGTTTTCATCCGCGGGTGATACACACCTGTGTCCGGGTACTCCACCGGGTCTTGGGGATGCGCCAGATCGCGCAGCTGTTGCCTTGGGCCGCTGGCGTAGCGCTTGATCAGCATCTGCACCATGTTGCTCACGTTTTGCTCGGAACCCGCCAGCCAATACCGCATGGTCAGGAAAAACACCCTGACGTCTTGTGCTGTACCCGGAATAAAGCGCAAGAGCTTGGGGAGTCGGCGCAGCATCGCCATTTGTTTGGCGCCAGCATCTCCGCTGGATTCTTCCCTCTTGAATCCCTCTTTGGGGGTGGGGCGAAGCTTTTTGAGCAGCCCCACCAGCCCACCAGCTTGCCCGCCCATGGTGAACTTGCCCATGCGGGTGAGTTGCATGACCGGCGGTGCCGACATGATGCACACCATGGCGTCACATTGTTCTCGCCTGGCCTTGAGTGTCTCCAGCACGGGCAGGTAATGGTCTTCCATGAACAGCATGGTGGCAATGATCACATCCGCGTTCTGGATGTCGCTTATGCTGCTGGCAAGTGCATCAGCGTTGTCGCGCCAGGATGCTGCGCTATGAATTTTGAATGCCAAACCAGGAATCTGCTGGCGCAGGCTTTTGGACGCGCGTTCTGCTGCACTTGCCAGATGGTTATCCATCGTGAGCAAGAGCACTTTGATCGGGGTTTGCGCCCCCGAGTTGTCAGCGGCTGAAGTGAGCTTTCGCGTCATATAACGTCTCCACGGTGATGGTGCTCAGGCCTTGTTCCAACGCATACCGTTCCGTATTTCTGCGGGCTTTGCCTCGCACAAAAAAAGGTATTTTTCCCAGCTCTTTCTCGGCCTCGGTGCTCCAAGTACTTGAGGCTGGTTGGGCTGTGATTGGCTTGGGCAATTCAGTCTGAGCAACTTCTCTCAAGGCAGTCACTGGCGTCTCGGCCACACGGCTGGAACCCAAGTGTGATGGTGCAGCTCCATCGTGGAACTCAAAATCCTCACGGAACATGCCCAGCAGGTGCTCTTCCAGGCCCATCATCAGTGGATGCACCCACGTGTCGAACAAGACGTTGGCGCCCTCGAAACCCATCTGAGGGGCATAACGGGCAGGAAAGTCCTGGATGTGTACTGGGGCCGAGATCACTGCACAGGGGATATTGAGCCGCTTGGCAATGTGTCGCTCCATCTGTGTACCCAGGATCAGTTCTGGGTGAAGATGCTTGATCTGTTCTTCAACGGCCAGATAGTCATCGGTGATCAGTGGCTCAACCTGGTACTTTTTGGCTGCCTCGCGCACTTCGCGGGCAAATTCCCGGCTGTACGTTCCGATGCCGACCACTTCAAACCCCATCTCTTCGCTGGCGAACCGGGCTGCAGCCACCACATGTGTGGCATCGCCGAACAGGAACACGCGCTTGCCGGTCAAGTAGGTTGAGTCGACAGATCGGGAGTACCAAACGGAGTGCATGTCATCTTCAAGCCCTGCCGGAATGGGCAGTTCGGACAGACTGGTAACTTCCCGGATGAACTCGCGTGTGGCACTCACACCAATTGGTATGGTTCGGGTGTAGGGTTGGTTGAACTGGCGTTCCAACCACTGCGCCGTTGTGTTGGCGATTTCGGGATAAAGAACAACATTGAAGTCCGCTTGCGCCAGCTTGCGAATATCCTCAACCGAGGCGTTTAACGGTGCAATCACCTTGACTTCTATACCCAAGGCCTGCAAAAGCAGGGAGATCTCGCGTACGTCGTCGCGATGCCGAAATCCCAGTGCCGTAGGTCCCAAAATGTTGCAACTGGGCTTGTGGGGAGCCGCAGACAGGTCCTTATCGGCTGGCTTGACCAGATTTCGGACAAGTTGGTAGAAGGTCTCGGATGCTCCCCAGTTTTCCTTGCGCTGGTAAGCGGGTAACTCAAGCGGAATCACCGGTACGGGCAAATTCAGAGCTCTGGCCAAGCCGCCCGGGTCGTCTTGGATCAACTCTGCCGTGCAGGAAGATCCCACCAGTACCGCCTGTGGCTGAAAGCGGTCAAATGCGTTGGCGACAGCTTCCTTGAAAAGCTGCGCTGTGTCACCACCCAGATCCCTCGCCTGAAAAGTGCTGTAGGTGACCGGTGGGCGCCTGGGTAGGCGCTCAATCATGGTGAACAAGAGATCTGCGTAGGTATCTCCTTGTGGTGCATGTAATACGTAGTGAACGTTGGTCATGGCCGTAGCCACTCGCATGGCGCCCACATGGGGTGGGCCTTCATAAGTCCAGAGCGTGAGCTGCATTGACGTGATGTCTAAGCGACTAGTTTGAGTTTGCGTGCCAAAGGTCGGCTGAACAGGGCTGCCAAGTCCCCCGCCTGCTCGTACCCTTGAATAGGAGTGAACACCAGTTCGATAGACCACTTGGTGGTGAACCCTTTTGCTTCGAGCGGGTTGGCCAAGCCAAGACCACAGACGATCAAATCGGGCTGGTCTGCATCACACCGATCCAACTGCAATTCCAGTGATTGACCTTCACTCAAACGTGTACTGCTAGGCAGCTGTTCAAGCTCAGGGGTCATGATCTGGCGATGCAGGTAGGGCGTGCCGACTTCCAATAACTTCATATGAAGTTCTTGGTAAACAAACCGGGCTAGCGGTATCTCAAGCTGGGAATCGGGCAGGAAGGTGATGCTTTTGCCTTGCAGCTGCGTGCGGTGACGCGCTACCGATTGCTCAGCTCTTTGGCGTGCTGCCTGTGTGACCTCTTCAAACCGAAAGTGGTCAATGGCAAACGCCTGGGCGATCACCCGCAACCATTTGGTTGTGCCTTCCGCGCCGAGCGGGAAGGGCGCTTCCAGACGCTTCACCCCTTTTGATTCAAGTTGCCTTGCTGTGTCAGCGAGAAATGGCTGTGCCAGCACACATACGGTTTCCGGCCCAATGGCTGGAAGTGCGGTGCTTCTGCGGGGTGGAAAGAAGTCGAAGTGCTCAATACCCATTTTGCGAAGCAAGACGCTGAGCTGATCTTCCACCACATCAGCCAAGGTGCCCACGATCAGCAGGTGTTTGCCTTGAGAGGTTCTAGCAGGCAAGGTTTCTGTCAATGCAGCAAGGCAGGCATCCTCGCCTTGGGTAAATGTGGTTTCAATGCCGCTGCCTGAATAGCTGAGAACCCGGGTGTGCGGCATGTGTTGCTTGCAGAGTCTTTCTGCAGCCCGCGATAAGTCGAGCTTGATCACCTCAGACGGGCAGGATCCGACCAAAAAGAGCAACTTGATGTCTTGGCGGCGGGCGAGCAACTCAGATACCACACGGTCCAACTCATCGTTGGCATCTGCAATGCCGGCGAGGTCGCGTTCGTCGATGATCGCTGTGCCAAAACGTGGTTCTGCAAAAATCATGACGCCAGCAGCTGACTGGATCAAATGCGCGCAAGTGCGTGAGCCCACCACCAGAAAGAACGCGTCCTGTATTTTGCGGTGCAGCCAGATAATGCCAGTGAGGCCACAAAAGACTTGTCTTTGCCCCTTTTCTGAGATGACAGGGGTGTTGGCGCAGCCCAAGGCTTCTGCGCTGCGGATAGGAATCACCGGATTCACGCCACACCTTCCGTTCGAACGTTGAGCTGGGCTTGATCAGTTTCAGCAATGCGCAATCCTTCAGCTTGAAGCCTGGCAGCTCTGAGTTTCAGCAAAAACTGCCCCGCATTGATGCAATAAGTGGCGTAGGCAGCCATTGCTAGCCAAAGTTGCTGCGTCGGGGTGATGGCACCGGTCCACCAAGCATAGAGATACGCTGTATGCAAGGCCAAAACCAGCATACTAAAGACGTCCTCCCAAAAAAAAGCGGGTGCAAACAGGTACTGACCGAACACCACCTTCTCCCATATGCAGCCGGTCAGCATGATGGTGTAGAGCGTCAATGTTTTGATGACCACAGAGAGAAGCGCAGCGGATTCGCCTTCACCTGTCATGAGGCAACGGACCACGAGCGCCAAACTGACCAGAAAGACCAAGAACTGCAGGGGGGCTAGAACGCCTTGTACCAGCGTCCAGATCGACTGATCCCTGCGGCGTTTCTCCTCGGGGCTGTAAAGCATCTTGTGGCTTGAGACTGGATTTGACATGTGCTCTGATGAAAGAACTTCAAGCGGTCACTGTAGCTGGTGCTGTGTAAAGTGTCAACATAACTTGACGTATTATTTTTTTTACATTGATGGGGTTTCCCAGTAAAATGTTTCTATAGACACAGTTAAGACTTTCCAGGTTGAAACTGCTGGCGTAGCTATGTGTGAGAGTCTCGCCCATCCACTTCCTTTAGAGAGAGCGTGGTGGTTGCGGTGTGGGCCTGTTTCAGCAGGAAAATATGTCTTTAATTCGGGCTAGCGCAGGCCTTGGCGTTTTTGGCCTTCGCGATATAGAAATTTTGGCTGAGGCGTGTATATGCCAGTATGGTGCAGCACTTGCTAAGGTTCATGCTTGGCTTGGCGCAGGTGTTGATATTGAGGATATCTACTTGGATGGGCTAGCTGCTGCTGCTCGCCTTCTGGGTGAGTGGTGGTTGTCTGATCGGATTGACTTTGTGAAGGTCACAATAGGCGTTCACTGTCTTCAACAGATTCTGTATGAGCTTAGCCCTCAATTCTTACAGCGAGCTAACCAGAAGTTCAACGGTTATCGGGCGATTTTCTTTTCCACGCCCAATTCTCAGCATGGTTTTGGCTCGGTCATGGTGGCTGAGTTTTTCCGGCGTGAAGGATGGAAAGTGTCGAACGTTGCACCGGAATCAGAGTCTGACGTGGTGAGAGAATTGACCCAACAGTGGTTTGAAGTGGTCGGTTTTTCGGTCTGTTCTGACCGAGGATGGCCTGCATTGAAATCACTTATCTTAAAAGCCAGACAGGTCTCGCTCAATCCCAATGTCCAGATCATGATTGGTGGTCCTATGGTGGACTTGAACCCTGATTTGGCGGCAGTTTTGGGTGCTGACTTGATTGGCGGTGACGCGCGCGTGTCGCAGCGACTTGCTCGGCAGAACATCAAAAGGTTAGAGCTGGCAGCGTGAACTATGTGTGTGACTGAAGTATCTGAGTCGACGAATTCAACCTCATCAAGACGTCCCAATGAAGCTCGGTAACTTGTCAGGAGAGGCTTTTGATCGGCTGGTGCGCGTGGCCTTTGATGTCGCATTGATCGTTGATAAAGACGGTGTGATCGAGGACATATCTGTCCGCAAATCGGAATTGCTTGCATTGGGATGCCAGTCTTGGGTGGGGCGTTCTTGGAGCAGTGTCGTGACCAGCGAAAGCCGAGGCAAGATTCTGGAAATGCTTGCTTCGTGCAGTGCCAGTGAAGAATTGCGTTGGCGCCATGTGAACCATGGCATTGGCGGCGGCACGGATCTGCCAATGCAGTATGCGGTGATGAGTCTGGGCGACGATGGTCGGGTTTTGGCGCTGGGGCGCGATATGGAGGCCATTGCGATTCTTCAGCGACGATTGATTGAAACCCAGCAGTCTATTGAGCGGGACTATCTGAGGCTTCGGCACATTGAGACCAAATACCGCATCCTCTTTGAAACGGGCAACGAGGCGGTCTTGTTGGTGGATGGTCTGAGCTTCCGAGTTTTGGATGCGAACTCCAGTGCACAGGTTTTTGTGAAGGACAGCAACAAGAAGCTGGTTGGTCGCGATATCACCGAGTGTTTTGAGACGGTTTACAGGGATGAGATTCAGTCGCTGCTGCGCATGGCGCATGCCACGGGACGCATCGAGATGTGTCGTGCCAGATTTGTCGGTGCCACAGGCGATTGCACGGTCTCTGCTTCTGTCTTCCGGCAGGAAAGTGGGCCACATTTTTTGATGCGTCTGTTGCCTCATGGCATGGTTGCCAAGCCAGCATCGGCGGCGGACCAGCAACTGCTCTTCAGTGAGGCGCTTGAACATTCCCCTGACGGGTTTGTTCTGACTGACAGAGCGGGGATTATCAAGTCTGCCAACGCAGAATTGATGACCATGCTGGGTGTGACTGCTTTGTCGCAGTTGGCCGGCCAACCTCTGGAGAACTGGCTGGTGCGTGGCGGGGTTGATTGGGGCGTGTTGCTGACGAACTTGCGCTCACAAACACTTGTGAAGAATTTTTCCACTGAACTGCGTGTCATGGCGGGTTCAACTGTTGCTGTGGAGATCTCTGCGCTGACTCTTAATACCGATCAGGCCTACTACGCTTTTTACATTCGCGATGTTGAGCGGATCCGCGTCAAGGAAACGCCTGTCACCAATGGCATGGTGAGTTCTGTTGCTGAGCTGTCCAAACTGGTGGGGCGCATGCCAATGAAGGACATTGTGGGTGAAACGGTGGACATGATCGAAAAGATGTGTATCCAGTCTGCGCTCGAGTTGACCAAGAATAATCGCGCATCTGCGGCAGAAATGCTGGGGCTGTCCCGGCAAAGTCTTTATGTCAAGTTACGACGGTTTGAGATGGTCAGTGACATGGAGGTCAACAGCATTCACTGATTGATATTTGACAACTAAAGTGTAAGTATTAGTTGACATCTTTTGCGTCTGGGTCAAAATCTTCAGATGGCTCGACCCTCGCTTTCCACTGTCACAGAACTGCTCAAACCGATTACCTGGTTTCCGCCCATGTGGGCTTTTTCATGCGGTGTTGTGGCTTCTGCACAGAGCTTCGGCGCAAACTGGGGACTCATTTGTTTGGGATTGGTGCTGACTGGGCCGTTGGTCTGTGCCAGCAGTCAAGCCGTGAATGATTGGTTTGACCGCCATGTGGATGCCATCAATGAGCCCAACCGGCCTATTCCGTCCGGGCGTATGCCGGGTCGCTGGGGGCTCTACATTGCTGTCTTGTGGACTGTTTTGTCCTTGATCTGGGCCTGGGGCTTGGGCACTTGGGGCTTTTGGGCTTGCGCCTTGGGGTTGTTGCTCGCCTGGGCCTACAGTGCCCCCCCTTTTCGTCTGAAACTCAATGGCTGGTGGGGCAATACGGCCTGTGCTTTGAGTTATGAAGGTTTGGCCTGGGTCACCGGTGGTGCGGTGATGCTGGGTGGTGCCTTGCCACATGTTGAGTCCCTGCTTCTGGCTTTGCTTTACAGCGTGGGGGCCCATGGCATCATGACGCTCAATGATTTCAAGGCCATTGAAGGTGACAAGCAGATGGGCGTGCGCTCATTGCCTGTACAACTTGGTCCACTGGGGGCCGCCCAGGCTGCCTGCGTCATCATGCTTGTTCCGCAACTGGTGGTGGTTGGGTTGTTGGTGTCCTGGTCGCAACCCTGGCATGCAGCAGGCGTCTTGGTGCTTGTGCTGGCGCAACTCCCTCTGATGCTGTCTTTTGTGCGTCAGCCGATTGACAAGGCTTTGATGCTCAGTGCTTTCGGCGTTCCACTGTATGTGTCTGGCATGATGGTCAGTGCTTGGGCGTTGCATTTCCTTCACCAGGTGTCAGCATGAGTTCAACACGTGTGTTTGGTTGGCTGGATGTGGCAAGACTGGGTTTGGTGCAGGCCTGTATGGGGGCGGTGGTGGTGGTCACGACATCCACACTCAACCGCATCATGGTGGTTGAGTTGGCGCTGCCGGCGCTGTTGCCAGGTGCTGTGGTGGCGCTGCACTATCTGGTGCAGATGGTTCGGCCACGGATGGGATTTGGCGCGGATCAGGGGCGGCGCTGTACGCCCTGGATGCTGGGTGGTGTGATCGTGCTTGCCCTGGGTGGGGTGTTGGCATCGGTTGCCACGGTGCTGATGCAAACCACGTTTGGTCTGGGTTTGGTCCTATGTGTTGTTGCGTTTTCCATGATCGGCCTGGGTGTGAGTGCTTGTGGCACATCCTTGTTGGTATTGATGGCCAAGCGCGTGCCTGACAGCCGCCGCGCCCCTGCGGCCACCCTAGTGTGGATGATGATGATTTTTGGCTTTGCGATGACAGCTATCACCGTGGGCAAACTGATTGATCCCTACACGCCTGAGCAACTCATTCGTGTGACTGCCGGTTTGGCGGTGCTGGTGGTGGCTGTGGCCGCATTGAGTTTGTGGGGGCTCGAAGGAAGGGGCCCCGAAGGCACCGATGCCGCTCCTGCACATGCTGCGCCGGGTGAACGCTCCGCCCGCCAGTTCAAGGAAACACTTGTTCAGGTCTGGCGTGAGCCTCAGGCCAGAACCTTCACCATTTTTGTGTTTTTGTCCATGCTGGCCTACAGCGCGCAAGATTTGATTCTTGAGCCTTTTGCCGGTGATGTGTTTGGCATGACACCCGGGCAGACCACGCAGTTGGCTGGTTTTCAGCATGGTGCGGTTTTGGCGGGCATGTTATGGGTGGCCTTGGTGGGTTGGGAGCGTGTCAAAGGCCGATTGGGCAGTGTTCACAGCTGGATGGTCTGGGGCTGTGTGCTTTCGGCATTTGCCATGGTGGGTTTGGCGATGGCTGGTGTCCAGGGAAACAATTGGCCCCTGAAGTTCAATATTGTTGTGCTCGGTGTTGCTAATGGCGCCTTTTCTATTGCGGCCATTGCCACCATGATGCGTTTGTCCACCCAGGGTGCCCATGGCAATGAAGGCACCCGCATGGGCTTGTGGGGTGCTGCCCAAGCGATTGCTTTTGGGCTGGGTGGCCTTCTGGGCACCGCCGCCAGCGACATGGCGCATTGGCTGATGGCCTCCAGTGGGCTGGCCTACTCATCGGTTTTTGGTTTTGAGGCTGTGATGTTTGCGTTGTCGGCGTGGTGCGCTATTTTGGTGAATCGCAATGGTGTCGTGGCTGAGCAGGCCCCAGCTTATTTTTCAACGGAATTGCAAAGGGTGCAGTCATGAATACAAGCCAATACGATGTGGTGGTCGTTGGCGGAGGACCTTCTGGTGCGACGGCCGCAGATGATCTGGCACGACAGGGCTGGTCGGTGTTGTTGATGGATCGGCAAGGTCGCACCAAACCCTGTGGCGGCGCTATTCCGCCGCGGCTGATCAAGGACTTCGACATCCCAGACCACTTGCTGGTGGCCAAGGTGCGCTGTGCTCGCATGATTTCGCCCAAGAACAAGCAGGTGGACATTCACATCGAAAACGGGTTTGTCGCCATGGTCAACCGCGACAGCTTTGATGAGTGGCTGCGGGAGCGTGCGCAGACCCACGGTGCCACGCGCCTGCGCGCCTTGTGTGACAAGATCACCCGCGATGCCGACGGTGTCGCCCGTGTGCACTTCAACCCGGTGACAGCGCAGGGGCTGGGTGAGCCCGACAGCGTGCGTGCCCGCATGGTGGTGGCGGCCGATGGTGCGCGATCAGAAATTGCCCGCCAGCACATCGAAGGCGCAGACCGGACCAAATACGTCTTTGCCTACCACGAGATCGTTCGCGCGCCGACGCAGGACCCAACCCATGATCCGGAGCGTTGTGACGTTTATTACCAGGGGCCGATTTCGCCCGACTTTTACGGCTGGGTGTTTCCCCATGGTGACACCATGAGTGTGGGCACGGGCAGCGCTGACAAAGGCTTCTCACTGCGTGGTTCGGTGGGCAAACTGCGCGAGATCGCGGGCCTGAGCGAGGTCGAAACCCTGCGCCGTGAAGGGGCCCCGATTCCGCTCAAACCTCTGCCACGTTGGGAGAATGGCCGCGACATTGTGCTTACTGGCGACGCGGCCGGTGTGGTGGCGCCTGCATCAGGTGAAGGGATTTATTACGCCATGGCCTGTGGGCGTATGGTGGCGGAAGCGGTCCAACAGGCGCTCAAGACCGGTGATGCCGCCTGTTTGAAACTGGCGCGCAAACAATTCCTCAAAGAACATGGCCGGGTCTTCTGGATTCTTGGCTTGCTGCAACATTTCTGGTACCAGAACGACAAGCGCCGTGAGCGCTTTGTCAAAGTCTGTGAAGACCCCGATGTGCAGCGCCTGACCTTTGAGTCCTACATGAACAAAAAACTGGTACGCAAAAAACCCATGGCCCATATCCGTATCTTCTTCAAAGACTTGGCGCATTTGCTGGGCTTCGCCCGCGTATGAAGCGTTTTGGTGGGTGGCAAACCCTGCTTATTGCTTTTGTCTTCAGTTTTGGCACGGCCAGCATTGGCTCTTGGCTGACCGATTTGGGTCCGTGGTATTTTTCACTCAAACAACCGTCCTGGAAACCACCAGATGCTGCTTTTGGGGTGATCTGGTCGGTGATCTTCTTTTTGCTGGTGTTCAGCGGCTCATTGGCCTGGACTGCTGCGCCCACCAGGGCGCGAAAGCGCTTTGTGTTGGGCCTGTTTGTGGTCAATGCCCTGGTCAATATGCTTTGGAGTGCGCTCTACTTCGGCCTGCATAGGCCTGACTGGGCCATGGTCGAGTGGGTCGCCTTGTGGCTCTCGGTGTTTTCGCTGGTGTGGTTCTTGTGGCGTGAATCGCGCTGGGCGTCCATCTTTATCTTGCCTTACCTGGCCTGGGTGAGTGCGGCTGGTGTCCTGAATTGGACCACCATTGCGCTCAACGGGCCGTTTGCTTAACCCACGCCAGGATCTGTTCGCTCACGACAGCAGGCGCTTCTTCGTGGGCCAGGTGACCCAGGCCAGCCAGGGTTCGGCTGGTGGTGTTGGGCAAGAGGTTCATGGTTTCAGCGGCCAGGCTCGCCGGGATGGTCCGGTCGTTTGCCCCCAATAGCATGAAGACCGGGCCCGTCAGTTGCGGCAACTGTTGCGCGAGCCGGTGTAGCCGCCAGGCGGCCATCATGGCCAAGACACCCCTGACATGTGACGGTGTTTGCAACAGCTTTTGGTAGTAACCCAGTGCCACCTCGTCCAGATGCGAGCCGGTGCTTTGCAACAAATTACGCACTACCGCTGGTTTGGCTGCCTGCTTGGCAAACAACACGCCTGACAAAGGGTTGAGGGCCAGCAATTTGGCGGTTGGCGGAAACAGCCAACTGGCCAAACCGGTCAAAGGTAACCAAGCCGGGTTCAGGCCAATCAGCGTGGGGGTTGGGCCTTTGCCATGTTTGAGGATGAGTTGCGCCCCCACTGCCGCACCTGCTGAGTGTCCGATGATGGCACTTGGCCACAGCTTCAAATGGTTCAGCAGGTCGGCCAGACTGGTCGCCATGTGGTCGAGCGAATTGCTCTTTTTGGTGTTCCAGTAGCTGAACGCATGTCCGGGCAGATCCGGGCAGATCACGGTATGGTGTTTAGCTAGGCTTAGCACCAGGTCGCGCCAGGAGTGTGTCGATGCACCGGTGCCATGCAACAGCAGCAACACCGGGCCATGGCCAAAGGTCTGCACATGCCAGACCTGACCATGAACTGTGACAAAACGGCTGTGTGAGGTGTGTGGCCAGCTCTTGCGGTTGGCCTCCCAGTCCATGGGCGGGTAGAACGTGTCCCAGAGGGCCATTCAGGCTCTGCGCACCTGCGCACTCAGGTCTTGCACCACCGACGCCATACGTTGCGCCTGGACATAGGGCATCGGGAAATAGTTGGCGCCCATCAAATTGGCCAGGTTCTGGGCCTGTGGTTCAGGTTGTGGCGCAGTGTCGATCCACAGAGAGGGGTAACCCGTCAGGCGCCAATGCTGCGCCAGGGTTTGGGCATCTTCCCGCGCCTGCGCTCGGCCACCGGTGCCGGCCAGACTGACATTGGCGCGACCGTCGCTCAGGATCACCAGCATCGGGGTGGAACCAGCGCGGTGCAGCATCTGGGCTTGCAACAAGGCCGCCTGGATGCCACTGGCCAGCGGTGTACCGCCACCACCGGGCAGGCCGCCCAGCGCGCGTTTGGCACGCACCAGCGACCGTGTCGGGGGTAACAGCACCTGGGCTGTGGCGAGCCGAAAACCAATCACACAGACACTGTCGCGCCGGGCATAAGACTGTTCCAGCAGCAGTTCCACCGCACCTTTGGCCTCGGCAAGCCGGTGTTGTGCGGCCGAGCCGGAGGCATCGAGCGCAAAAATCAGGCAGGACGGTGTCTGTTGGGCGTAACGTTGCACATGGAAGTCGTCGCTGCGAATGACCACACGCCCGGAACCTGGGTTGTTCTGCCGCAGCCGTTGTTTGGGGGCCGCGTTCACCAGCGTGGCCAGCACGTGCAGACGCGCGCCCGCACTGGGCTTGCCGGGTCTCGGTGTCAGTGGCCGACCACGCAGCTTGCTGGTCTTGGCCTGGCCACTGTTGCCCAGCCCGTGCGCTGCCTTGGTACTGGCTTTGCCCATGAGCAGGCGGTCCAGCAGCTTGGGTGGCAAGCTGGCCAAGGCAGCGGCGAGCAACACGTCTTCCAGTGCCTCCTGGGGTGGCTCGGGCTCCTGCTCGTCTTCTGGCGGTGGCTCGGGTGGGTCACTCTCGGGTTCTTGTTCCGGCGGCTGTTCTTCCGGCTCTTCGGGTGGTGGTGGCTCTTGTTCCTCGTCCTGAGCTTGGGCGGGCATGCGGGTGGCACGTGGTCCCAGCACCAGTCGGGCCGCCAGCTGTAGATCGCTTTGCTCGACCGCGTCACGGCCTTCCAAAGCCGCACAGACGCAGGCCAGGCGCAGCGCCATGAGGGGCGGGCGCAAGCTGTCCACGCCTAGCGCGAGTGCGGTCTGGCACAGCGCTTCTACCTGTTCGTGGCTGGTTTGCATCTGCTGCAGCAGCGCGATGGCTTCCTGCAGCTCAGATTGCCCCAGCGCTTCCAGCGTGTTGTTGCTTTGCGCCATGGAGACATCACGCAAATCCAGCCATAGGCCCAGCCGTTCGGTCAATCCTTGTGCTGCACAGGCTTCGTCTTCTTCGGATTCGTCCAGCGCAATCACCGAAAACTGCGCCGGGCTGGTGATGTGGGCGTGGGTCGCATGCACCTGGCCCTTGTCCTGCGCCTGGGCAATGTGGGCACTGACCTTGGAGGGCAGGCGCTCGGCCATGGGCAGCACAATCACACCACCATGGGCTTGTGCCAGCAGCCCGGGCTGGTGCACCACCTGGCCTGTTTGCAGCGTGGCCGCCAGGTCCATACCGCCTAACAGGCGTTCGTCATCGACCTGACCGGGTACCCGGAAGGTCTTGAGTGAGGAGGCCTTGAGCAGCTGCAGCCAGTTGTCGCGCACCGGGCCATGTGCGGCGCGCAACCAGATGCCACCCAGGCGTACCGGGTCCACCTGCAGCGCCATCAGCGCCAGCTGTGCATCCTGCCAAGCCTGGTCAGCTTGTGACAGGCCGGGGGTGTTCATGCAGGCAGCACCTCATCCATGGCACGCTGCACGCGCGTACCGGAACCGGTGTCGTCGAGCGGGTTGCGGCGCAAGCGGTGGCGCAGGGCCAGTGGTGCTATGGTGCGCAAGTGGCTGCGCTCGGCCACTTTGTCGCCCTGCAGTGCGGCGTAGGCGCGGGTGGCACGCAACAGCGTCAGCTCGGCGCGCAAGCCGTCGGTGCCAAGTTTGTGGCACAAGGTGGCGCAAGACATCAGCAGATCGTCCGACACCTCCAGGTTCTGGATGAGTTTTTTGGCACGCACAATGCGCTGGCGCAGCTTGGTGTTGGCGTCTTCCCATTCGGCGCGGAAGGCCGTCGGGTTGCGCTCAAACGCGTCGCGGCGGCGTACCACCTGCACCCGCAGGTCCAGGTCTTGTGGTGTGCGCACCTCGACCGACAGGCCGAAGCGGTCCAGCAACTGTGGCCGCAATTCACCTTCTTCGGGGTTGCCACTGCCAACCAGCACAAAACGCGCCGGGTGGCGCACGCTCAGGCCTTCACGTTCCACCAGGTTTTCACCGGAGGCCGCCACGTCGATCAACAAGTCAACGATGTGGTCTTCGAGCAGATTGACTTCGTCGATGTACAAAAAGCCACGGTTGGCTTGGGCCAGCAGCCCAGGGGCAAACTTCTTGATACCTTGCGACAGGGCTTTTTCCAGGTCCAGTGCACCCACCACACGGTCTTCGGTGGCGCCCAACGGCAGGTCGACCACCGGCACCGCGCGCGTTTCAGTTTTTAACTTGTGACCGACTTGGGTCTGGCAGGCCTCACACAGCGAGCTGCCTGCCGGGTCGCAGCCGTAGGCGCAATCTTTGACCACTTTGATGGGGGGCAACAGGTCCGCCAGGGCCCGCACGGCGGTGGATTTGCCGGTGCCCCGGTCACCCAGGACCAGGACACCACCGATGGTGGGATCGACGGCCAGCATCTGGATGGCCAGCCGCATTTCTTCTTGTCCGACGATTGCTGCAAAAGGGAAAGTGAGTGCCATGAGATGTCCAAAAAAGAAACTCTGATCTGCTTCTGTCTCAACTCGACATCATATGTCAATCTGGGTTGACATCTGCGGCTTTTGCAGCCCGGCAGGTGTCAAAAATCAGCGTCTGCTTCGTCTGTGGGCTTGCTTGGCGGTGTTTCTTCGGCGCTGGCGGCTGCCATTTCTGCCACCGCAGCGCGTACACCTGCCTTGTCACCGGCCCCGGCGAACTTGCTGTATTTGCCCAGCAGGCCAACCATCTGGCCGTAGATGCGCGGGTTGGCTGCCAGGCATTCGTGTTGTTCCATGAAGTCCGAGTCACCCGACAGGTTGCCCACCAAACCACCCGCCTCGGTGACCAGCAGCGAGCCAGCCGCCACATCCCAGGGTTGCAGGCCTTTTTCGAAAAAGCCGTCGGTGAAACCTGCGGCCACATAGGCCAGGTCAAGGGCGGCGGCACCGGGGCGGCGCACACCGGCGGTGCGTTGCATGATGTCACCCAGCATGCGCAGGTAGCTGGGCAGGTCATCACCGGGGCGGTAGGGGAAACCGGTGGAGATCAGGCACTCTTGCAGCCGGTTGCGTTTGGCGACCCGGATGCGGCGGTTGTTCATGTAAGACCCACGGCCCTTGGTTGCGGTGAACAGGTCGTTGCGGCTGGGGTCGTAAATGACGGCTTGTTCCACCTTGCCACGCACCGCCAGCGCGATGCTCACGCAGTAAACCGGCAGGCCGTGGATGAAGTTGGTGGTGCCGTCCAGCGGGTCGATGATCCAGACAAACTCGGAATCACGTGCGCCGTGTTCACGGCCGGACTCTTCAGCCCAGATGCCGTGGCCCGGGTACGCGCCCAGCAGGGTTTCGATGATCATCTGTTCGGAGGCCTGGTCGACCTCGGTGACAAAGTCGTTGACCTGTTTTTGCGAGACCCGCACGGATTCCACGTCGAGCGCGGCGCGGTTGATGATGGCCCCGGCAGCGCGGGCGGCTTTCACCGCCACATTGATCATTGGGTGCAGATTCGGAGAGTTCATGGTGGCTCGGTAGTGACCATGCGGGCTCTTTGGCAAGTCTGCATGGTGAGTTGTGGAGTGGCGCAGCACCCTCGTGGGGCAGCGACAATCGGTCTATTTTAACGGCCCACCATGAAGACCCGATTCATCCTGATCAACACCAGCCATGCCGGCAATGTCGGCGCCGCCGCGCGCGCCATGAAAACCATGGGTTTTGACGATCTGGTGCTGGTGGCGCCACGCTGGGCCAATGTGCTGCGCCGCGAGGAAACCATCCAGCGCGCCAGTGGCGCCACCGATGTGCTCAAGAACTGCCGCATTGTCGACACGCTCGATGAGGCGCTGGACGGCATGAGCCACCTGTGCGCCACCGCCATGACCCCGCGCGACTTCGGCCCGCCCACGGTGCGGCCACGTGAGCATTTCCAGTCGCTCGTGAAACAGGAGCTTCTAGCCCAATCAGAACAAGGTCTGGAGGCCGAAAAGGCATCCAACTCTGGGGTGGCTTTCCTGTTTGGCTCGGAGCGTTTTGGCATGGCCAACGAGGATGTGTACCGCTGCCATGTGTGCCTGAGCATCCCGAGCAACCCGCAGTTTGGCTCGCTGAACCTGGCCGCCGCCTTGCAGGTGATCGCTTATGACTGGCGCGAGGCCTTGGGTGGTTACCCGGTGCAATCGGCCACTGTGGCACCCAGCTTGGCCGACGCCGCGCAGGTGGCAGGCATGCTGGCGCATCTGGAGCAGGCACTGGTGGCGATTGATTTCCTCGACCCGCAGGCCCCCAAAAAACTCATGCCTCGGCTCAACCAGCTGTTCAACCGTGCCGGTGTCACCCAGGAGGAAATCCACATCCTGCGTGGCATGGCCAAAATGATGCTCAAGGCCGCGCCGTCCGCGCCCTTGCCTGAATCCCACTAGACTCAAACCATGTTGTCCCGAATCCGATCCGATATCCAATGCATTCTTGAACGTGACCCGGCTGCGCGCAGCACCTGGGAGGTGTTGACCTGTTACCCCGGCTTGCATGCGGTCATCCTGCACCGGCTGGCCCATGCCTGCTGGACGCATGGTTTGAAATGGCTGGGGCGTTTTGTCTCCCACATCACGCGATTTTTGACTGGCATCGAAATCCACCCCGGTGCCACCATTGGCAACCGCGTGTTTTTTGACCATGCCATGGGTGTCGTGGTGGGGGAGACTGCCGAGATTGGTGACGACTGCACCATCTACCAGGGTGTGACGCTGGGCGGCACCTCGCTCTACAAGGGCGCCAAACGCCACCCGACGCTGGGGCGCGGTGTGGTTGTGGGGGCGGGTGCGCAGGTGCTCGGTGGCTTCACCGTGGGTGACGGCGCCAAGGTCGGGTCGAACGCGGTGGTGACCAAGCCGGTGCCGGCCGGTGCCACGGCTGTCGGCAACCCGGCGCGCATCATTCAGGCCGAGCTTGATGTCAAACGTGAAGAGGCTGCCTCCAAGATGGGTTTTTCCGCCTATGGCGTGACCCAAAGCGACGACCCGTTGAGCCAGGCCATGCGTGGTTTGATCGACAACGCATCAAGCCACGAACACCAGATTGCGATGTTGTGGAAAGCCATCGACACCTTGCAGGCCAGCCGCGACAAAACCAACTGTGTGCCCGGCGACGCCACCCTGGCCGAACATTTTGAGGCCGACAAACTCAACCAGCTGGTGGGTAAATAGCTTCAGTATTCATAGCTTCTAGCCCTTTCTGAATAAGGGCTGGCAGCACTTTTTCTTTATAAGAACGAGCGAATAGCAGTTTTTGGCCGGAACGCATTGCACACCGCTGCATCTGTTTCCAGGTAGGGCCCACCAATCAGGTCAATGCAGTAGGGTACAGCGGCAAAAATGCCGGGCACCCGCTGTTTGCCGTCGGAGTCTTTGAGGCCTTCCAGCGTTTCGGCAATCGCTTTGGGCTGACCCGGCAGGTTGATGATCAGTGTCTGATCGCGGATCACGGCCACTTGGCGCGACAGGATGGCGGTGGGCACAAAAGCCAGGCTGATCTGACGCATCTGTTCACCAAAACCGGGCATCTCCTTGTGTGCCACCGCCAGCGTGGCCTCGGGTGTCACGTCGCGCAGCGCCGGACCGGTGCCGCCGGTGGTCAGCACCAGGGCGCAACCAGCCTCCACCAGTGCAATCAGCGTGGTCTCGATCGTGGCTTGGTCGTCCGGGATCAGGCGTGGGTCAAACTGCAGCGGATTTTTGAGG
Organism: Rhodoferax sp. U11-2br; assembly: GCF_018619435.1. GTDB lineage: Bacteria > Pseudomonadota > Gammaproteobacteria > Burkholderiales > Burkholderiaceae_C > Rhodoferax. The sequence goes on from NZ_JAHFZF010000003.1 coordinate 175,302, forward strand.
ACACGTGTCAGCCAGCTTTGCAGGGCAGGCAGGCCTTTGTCTTCGTAAACACCGCTGCTGGCCCGGTCGCTGATGGACACGATGCCGATCTTGACCGGTGGGTAGGGTGAGCCCGTGCTCACGATGCCTCGTTGCTGGCGCTAAAGGGTGGTGTATCGGCGTCCGGGTCGGGGATGGCGCCCAGGGCCTCACGCACCAGCTGGAAAATCTCGCGGTAAGCGCGGCCATGGCGCAAGGCAGCACCTGGCTTTTCGGGCACCGCGTCTTTGCGGGCCTGACGGATCAGGGCGCGCAATTGCTGGGTGTCGGTTGTCGGGTACTGCTCGATCCACTGGCCTGCGGCATCGTCCTGAGAGATCAGGCGGTCGCGCCAGAGTTCGGCCTGGTGCAGCGCCAAGTTCTCGGCTGCTGAGCCATTGGCCTGTTCGTCCAGTGCGGCGCGCACGGCATCCACCTCGGCTGGTTCGAGCTTGCGCATCATCTTGCCGATGTACTGCATCTGGCGGCGTTTGCCCTCGAAGTTGGTGATGCGTTTTGCGTCGGCAATGGCATCGCGGAACTTGTCGCTCAGGGGCAGACGCGCCAGCAGATCACCGCGCAGGGTCAGCAACGCCTCACCGAGTTTTTGCAGCTCGGTGCTTTCGCGCTTGAGGTCGGTGCGGCTCAAATCGTCGGTGCCTTTGAGCTCGGCCTTGAGCTCGATATCGCGCTCGCTGCCCTCGGCCACGAACTCGCCGCGCACAAAATAGCCTTTTTTCAGTTTTCTTGACATAGCCAAGTATCATAGCCGCCGCTATGAATAAACCCAAACGGACCTGAGTGCCAGCCACTCAGCCGCCTTCACCATGCCTTCCATCGCTCCCAAAGCCTCCCCTCGCAAACGTTCCTCCTCTGCAACGCCGAGCAAGCCGAGACGCGCTCCGGCACCCGCCGAAGCCGGTTTTGCCTATAGCCGGACCTTTTTTGAGGATCTGGTGGACAGTGCCATTCACCACGCCAAAAAGCTCGGTGCCAGCGACGCCTCGGCGCATGCCTCCGAAGGCAGTGGCCTGAGTGTGTCGGTGCGCAAGGGCGAACTCGAAAACGTCGAGCGCAATCGCGACAAAGGATTGGGCATCACGGTGCATATCGGCCAGCGTCGTGGCAACGCCAGCACCTCGGATTTTTCGCAAAAAGCGATCAAACAAACCGTGCAGGCCGCGTATGACATCGCCCGCTTTACCGCCGAAGACCCGTTTGCCGCCTTACCGGACGAGGCCGACATTGCCCAGCCCAGCGATCAGCGCACTGACTTGGATCTGTTTTTCCCTTGGGCCATCACCAGCGAGCAGGCAGCACTTCTGGCCTTGCAGACCGAAAACGCTGCGTTGCGTCTGGACAAACGCATCACCAACAGCGAAGGTGCGTCGGTCTCTGCTCAGCAGTCGCATTTTTTCAGCGCCCACACCCATGGTTTTCGTGGTGGGTACGCCAGCTCACGCCACTCGGTGTCGGTGTCGCCGATTGCCGGCAAAGGCGCCAACATGCAGCGTGACTACTGGTACAGCTCGCAGCGTGATGCGGCCGACCTGGCCTCGCCCGAGGCGATTGGCCGCTACGCCGCTGAGCGCGCGCTGAGCCGCCTCAATTCCCGCAAGATCGCCACCACCGAGTGCCCGGTGTTGTTTGAATCACCGTTGGCGGCAGGTTTGCTGGGCGCCTTTGTACAGGCGGTCAGTGGCGGCTCTCTGTACCGCAAAAGTTCGTATTTGCTCAATTCGCTGGGCAAGCCCGTGTTTCCGAAACACATCGACATCCTCGAAGACCCGTTTGTGAAGCGTGCCAAAGGCAGCTCGCCGTTTGACGACGAAGGTGTGCGGGTACAGGCGCGCAGTGTGGTTGAGGCGGGCAAGGTACAGGGGTATTTTCTGGGCAGCTACTCGGCGCGCAAACTGGGCATGAAAACCACTGGCAACGCTGGCGGTTCACACAACCTGACACTCACCTCACGCCTGACCCGCGCGGGTGACAACCTGGATGCCATGTTGCAACGCCTGGGCACCGGCTTGTTTGTCACCGAGCTGATGGGCAGTGGTGTGAATTCAGTGACCGGCGACTATTCACGCGGTGCCAGTGGTTTCTGGGTGGAAAACGGTCGCATTGCCTTCCCGGTGGAAGAGATCACGATTGCTGGCAACATGAAAACCATGTTCAAGGACATCCTGGCCGTCGGTGCCGATACCTACAACCAGGGCGCCAAGACGGTTGGCTCGATCCTGATCAAAAAGATGAAGGTGGCCGGGAGCTGAAGTCCACTTCCCGCTTGCAGCCGGTGTCTCTCTAGCGGGCGCTTGCCCGACAAGTGATGCTCCCCGTCAGATATAAACGTCGACTTGGGACCCCAAGGCCTTGTCGCTGCTGGCGGCAGGCTGGGTCTTGTTCTGGGACGCACTGGCCTTGTTGGCCTGCTCCTGTTGTTTCTGATTCTGAATGGCCGCAATTTGTGCCTGGATGGCCAGGATCTGGGCCTGCAACAACTGCACCTGTTGTTGCTTGGCCTTGGCGTCCATGTCGGATGTCGCCACGTCTCTCAGTTGCTGGGTAAGTTCCCTGACCTGCTTTTGCAGCTGGGCAATCTGGTTGGCGCTGCCTGCAGAGCTGCTTGTGCCCGATGTGGCGGAGGTGGACGTTGTGACTTGCATGACATTGTCATCGGCACAAAACCTCGTGACTTGAGGCCCTGCGTTTGCAGCAGCCAGCAGCACCAGGCGGTTCTGGTAGCCAAGCCGGTTTGCTGGGCGACATCGCTCACACTGGTATTCCTGGGAGGAAATATTTACACTCGCTGAGCGAGTCAATGCCTTCACCCATCACCCTGGAGTGCCACAGCATCCAGCGGTCAGTCAGGAGGAAATATGGCAAAGGCGTGGGTTTTCCTGTCACTCCTGTTGACCCTGCTTCCGGCATCGGCCATGGGTCCACCCCAAACACCGCCACCAGGGCCTGCTGCACAGGTGGCCAGATCGGTGGTTTTCATCGCATCGGACTACCGCAATGGCGGGGTCATGGGCGTTTACCGGGGCTTCGAAGAGGCCTCGCGCAAGCTTGGGTGGCAGGTCCGTCTTGAAGACGGTGGCGGGCTCAAGACTCAACAGGCGACGATCTTGATGCAGGTCTTGGCCACCCGACCCCAAGGCATTGTTTTTGGTGGTTTTGAGCCAGATGAGTTTGCCGAGTTGGTGGCGCTTGCCAAACAGAACCGGGTTGTTTTGCTGGGCTGGCATGCCGCCAAGGAACCCGGCCCGACCAAAGACCTGTTTGTCAACGTCTCGACCAGGCCGGTGGATGTGGCCAAACTTGCCGCTGCCTTTGTGATCCAGGACGCCATCGCGCAACAGCGCCAGGTTGGTGTGGTCATTTTCAATGACAAGCAGTATGCGGTTGCCAATGCCAAGACCGAGGCCATGAGAGCCACCATTCAGGCCTGCCAGGGGTACAAAGGCTGCAAGCTGCTCTCGGTCGAGAATGTACTGATTTCGGATGCGGCAGCTGCGATGCCTGCCGTGGTCCAGAAACTGGCCGCAGTCCACGGCGCGGCATGGACGTACAGCCTGGCGATCAATGATGTGTATTTTGACGAGATCAACTATCCGCTGATGTTGGTCAAACGTACCGATATTCGCCTCGTGTCTGCGGGCGACGGCTCCATCAAGGCGCTGGGTCGTATCGGTTCGGGGCTGTCACAGCAAGTCGCCACCGTGGCCGAACCTCTCAAAATGCAGGGATATCAGCTCGCCGATGAACTGAACCGGGCGCTCGCCGGTGTCGTACAGAGCGGGTTCCAGTCCAGTCCCATCTTGGTCACCACCGAGCTGCTCAAAACCACGGGCAGTCGGGGTATTGAGGCCAATCTGGATTTTGAAGCCGCCTACGCGGCCATCTGGGCCGGGAAGTAGCGATGGGATTCCTCCGCTACTCCGTTCTGGCTGTCAGGGTCCTGGTATGGGTTCTGCTGGCCAGTCTGGCTGTGTTTGCCCTGACAAGCACCTTTGGCATTGCCTATGAGCGAAACAACGCCTTGCGCCATGCCCATGCGGATGTCCAGAATGCGGTCGAACAAAGTCTGTCTGCCATTGCGATGTCGCTGTGGCAATACGACGTGTCAGGGCTCAACGCCTTGCTCAGCGGCATGGTGCACTCGGATGTGGTGGTGCGTGTTGAGGTTTTGGGACTGGGCAAAACGGTGGCCGATGTCCGCCAGCCGGGGTTCAGCGGGCCCATCGACCGGGTGTGGAGCCTGCCGGTGCTGGCTCCAGACAAAAAGGCCACCATCGGTAGCCTGCGCATCTCTGAGTCTTATGCCGAGGTCAACGCCAAGGCCGCTGAAACACTGACAACACTGATCCTGATTGATCTGGTCAAGATCGTTGGCTTGGCGCTGGTGCTGTTCACCATTGTGTATCGCCAGGTGGCCCGACACCTGCATCAACTGGCGATGGAGGTGACCCGGCTGGGGTCGTCCGACACGGTGGCAGCACTGTCTGTGGCCCGCAAGAAGAGGGGCAACTACCGTGACGAGATCGATATCCTGGTGGATGCGCTCAACCGGTTCCTGACTGAGCGCAACGAGGAAATGCGAAGGCGTTCCGCTGCAGACAAGCAAAGACGGCTGGCCGAACAGGCATTGGTGCAAAGTGAAGAAAATCTGGCGATCACCTTGCACTCCATCGGGGATGCGGTCATTGCCACAGATCGGGCGGGACGGGTGACCCGCATGAACCCGACCGCAGAACGCCTGTCTGGCTGGACGCTGGGGGAGGCGCTGGGTCGACCTTTGCCAGAAGTCTTTGCGATCGTGAACGCGTCCACGCGCGAGGTGGTGGTTGATCCGGTGCAGCGTGTCATAGAACACGGCCAGGTGGTTGGGCTGGCCAACCATACGGTGTTGTTGGCCCGGGACGGCCAGGAGTACAAGATTTCTGACAGTGCCGCCCCGATTTGCCAGGCTGACGGGAGCATTGTGGGGGTGGTGCTGGTGTTCAGCGACGTCACCGAGAAATACCAGGCGCAGGAGGAGCTGCGTATTGCGGCCTGCGCTTTCGAATCGCAGCAGGGCATGTTCATCACCAATGCCGAGCGGGTGATCCTACGGGTCAACCAGGCCTTTATCCAGATCACCGGCTTTGGTGCAGAAGAGGTGGTGGGGAAAACGCCGCGTCTGTTCAGGTCGGGGCGCCACGACGAGCGCTTTTACGCCCTCATGAGCCAGGCTTTGGACAAGGAAGGGGCCTGGGCTGGCGAGATATGGAACCGGCGCAAAAGTGGCGAGGTGTATCCCCAATGGCTCAGCATCAGCGCGTCCAAGGACAACGCAGGTGCGACCACCCACTTTGTTGCTATCTTCAGCGACATCAGTGAACGTCTGAACGCACAGGCACAGATTGACCGGCTGGCCTTTTATGACCCGCTGACCCAGTTGCCCAACCGCCGCCTGCTGTTGGACCGGCTGGCGCAAAGCCTGCACATCAGCACCCGCCACACGCGCAAAAATGCCCTGTTGTTTGTGGATCTGGACAATTTCAGAACCCTCAACGACACCCTGGGCCACCACCAGGGCGACCTGCTGCTGATGCAGGTGGCGCAGCGCCTGAAAGCCTGCCTGCGCGATGGTGACACCGTGGCACGGTTGGGCAGTGATGAGTTTGTGGTGATGCTTGAAAACCTCAGTGAAGACGAACTGGAGGCCGCGACCCAGGCCGAGACGGTGGGTGACAACGTGCTGCAGGCGTTTCATCGGGACTTCACACTGGACCACGGTGTCTACCACGCCACATCCAGCATCGGCATCACCCTGTTTGGCGGCGGGATCTTGGAAAACAGCGAACAACCGCTCAAGCGGGCGGAGCTGGCCATGTTCCAGGCCAAGGCGGCCGGGCGTAACACACTGCGCTTTTTCGAGACCCAGATGCAGGCCGATGTGTCAGCCAATGCCTCGATGGAAGCCGATCTGCGCGAGGCCATCACCAAGCAGCAGTTTTTGCTGCATTTCCAGCCGCAGGTGGTGGGGACCGGCCGCATCACTGGTGTTGAGGTCCTGCTGCGCTGGCAGCACCCGGATCGCGGCATGGTGTCACCCGGAGAATTCATCCCACTGGCAGAAAAATGTGGCCTGATCCTGCCGATTGGACAATGGGTGCTGCAGGCCGCCTGCACCCAGCTGGCGGCCTGGGCGATGCAGCCGGATCTAGCACATCTGAGCATGGCTGTGAATGTGAGTGCACGCCAATTCAAACAAGCCGACTTTGTCGACAGTGTGCTGGCCACGCTGGCGCAAACCCGGGCTCCCGCCAAATTGCTCAAACTCGAACTCACCGAGAGCATGCTGGTCGATGATGTGGAGGCCATCATTGCCAAGATGGGTGCACTCAAGGCCCGCGGCGTGAGTTTTTCGCTGGACGACTTTGGCACCGGTTATTCCTCTTTGTCGTACCTGAAGCGTCTGCCCTTGGATCAGCTCAAGATTGACCAGGGTTTTGTCAAAAACATTGTTTCCGATCCGAACGATGCCGCCATTGCCAAGATGGTGGTGGTGTTGGCCGAGAGCATGGGACTGTCGGTGATTGCCGAGGGGGTGGAACTGCAGGCTCAGGCTGAATTTCTGGCGCATCAGGGCTGTCACGCCTACCAGGGTTATCTGTTCAGCCGCCCCTTGCCGCTGGATGCGCTGGAATCCCTGGCACGGTCTGTCTGAGCGCAAGTCGGGAGCCATTTTTATAAGGGAAACTGACTTATGGCCCTTTATATATAAGGTTTGCATGCTCTTTATTTTGATTGTTTTGCATGCGCTGCGCCCAAGAAAAACGCGCTGCAGACCGGGTGATCAACAGCGCGTTTTTTGAGGTACCCCACTTGGCTGTGGGGTGAACAAATCAGTTCAGCGCAACACGGGCTTTGCCCTTGAAGCTGTAGAGTGTGACCGCCGGGGTGGTCAGTTCACCCTTGGGGGTGAAAGCGATGTTGGCGGTGATGCCCTTGAACTGGGTCTTGCTGATGAAAGGCACATAGACCTGCGGATCGACCGAGTTGGCGCGTTTCATCGCGTCCACCAGCACAAAGGCTGCGTCATAAGCGTAGGGGCTGTAGATCTGGAACTGGCCTGGGAAACGTGCATCGTAGCGCTTCTTCCATTCAGGGCCACCCTGCATTTTTTGCACCGAGGCGCCGCCGGTGGCGCAAGTCACGTTGACCAGGTTGTCGGACAGGCTGGCGAGTTCGGGCAGTTTTTCGGTGCACAAGGCGTCACCACCAAACAGTTTCACATTGGGCAGGCCCAGTTGCATCATCTGGCGCAGCAGCGGGCCGGCTTGGGCGTCCAGGCCGCCGTAGAAAATGGCGTCGGGCTTCTTGCTCTTGATCGAGGTCAGGATGGCGGTGAAGTCGGTGGCTTTGTCGGTGGTGTACTCGTTGGCAACCACTTGCACACCACGCTGTTCGGCGGTGGCCTTGAACACATCGGCCAGACCCTGGCCGTAGGCTGTGCGGTCGTCAATCACCGCCACGGTCTTGATCTTGAGTGTGTCGTTGGCAAAATAAGCCAGGGCTGCACCCAGCGAGTTGTCGTTGGCGATCAGGCGGTAGGTGGTGTTGAAGCCGCGCTTGGTCACGTCCGGGTTGGTGGCAGCAGCGGTGATGTGCGGAATGCCACATTTGTTGTAGATGCTCGAAGCCGGGATGGTGGTGCCCGATTGCAAATGGCCCACCACACCTGCCACTTTGGAATCGCACAACTTTTGCGCCACGGCAGTGGCCTGGCGTGGGTCACCGGCGTCATCTTCCGGGGCCAGTTCAAACTTGATCTTCTTGCCACCAATCACCAGCGCCTGGGCGTTGATGTCATCAATCGCCATGCGCACGCCGTTTTCTGTGTCCTTGCCAATGTGGGCAATACCGCCCGAGGTCGGGCCAGCGTGGGCGATGCGTACGGTTTGCACGTCTTGCGCATGCGCCAGGGATGAGCTCAGGGCCAGCACAGCAGCAGCTGTCAGGGTGAGCGAAGCAGCGGAGGAAGTAGAGGTTTGCATGTGATTGATCAGAAGTTGCGAAGGTTTCAGGCGCCATGCGGCCCCTGAACCTGCGATCTTACTGTCTGCACACTTTCGGTGCGAGCATGCGTCACCTGGATCAATCCAAGTCAAGCGTGATTTACGCGGCTAATAAGCGTGCGCTCAATGCCCCAGAATCTTCGACAAGAAGTCCTTGCTGCGTTCACTTTGCGGGTTGTTGAAGAAGTCGTGCGGGTTGTTCTGCTCAACGATCTGGCCTTGGTCCATGAAGATCACACGGTCGGCCACCGCCTTGGCAAACCCCATCTCGTGGGTGACACACAGCATGGTGATGCCCTCACCAGCCATCGCAATCATCACGTCGAGCACTTCCTTGATCATCTCGGGGTCGAGTGCGCTGGTGGGTTCGTCAAACAGCATGATCTTGGGTTTGAGGCACAGGGCCCGCGCAATCGCCACACGCTGCTGTTGGCCGCCCGAGAGCTGCAGCGGGTACTTGTGCGCCTGTTCGGCAATACGCACCCGTTTGAGTTGCACCATGGCCTTTTCCTCGGCCTCTTTTTTGGGGATCTTGCCCACCCACATCGGTGACAGCGTCAGGTTTTCCAGCACGGTGAGGTGCGGGAACAGGTTGAACTGCTGGAACACCATGCCGACTTCTTTGCGCACCTGGTCAATCGCCTTGATGTCGTCGGTCAGCTCCACGCCATCAACGATTAGTCGGCCCTGCTGGTGTTCTTCAAGCCGGTTGATGCAGCGGATCAGCGTCGATTTGCCCGAGCCGGATGGCCCGCAGATGACGATGCGTTCGCCCTTGGCCACGCTCAGGTCAATGTCGCGCAACACATGGAAGTTGTTGCCGTACCACTTGTTGACTTTGTCAAATGTGATGATGGGGGAGGTGGTGTTGGTTTCAGCCATGGTGGTGTTTGGTTGAATGGGGGAAATCAGCGCAGCTTGCTCTTGTTGACCTGTTTTTCCACCCAGCGGCTGTAGCGTGACATGGAGAAGCAGAACACAAAATAGATCAGCGCGATGAAGAAGTAGCCTTCGATGATGTAAGGCCGCCAGTTGGCATCTGAGTTGACACCGAGTTTGAGCGCACCGGTCAGCTCGTACAGGCTCACGATGGTCACCAGCGAGGTGTCTTTGAAGGTGGAGATGAAGTTGTTCATGATGCCCGGCACCACCATCGCCAGCGCCTGCGGCAGCACAATCATGCGTTGTGTCTGCCAGTAGCTCAGCCCCAGGGTGGCGGCCGCTTCGACCTGCCCTTTGGGAATAGCCTGCAGGCCACCGCGGATCACTTCGGCCATGTAGGCCGCCGCAAACAGCGTGATACCCACCAGCACGCGCACCAGCACATCAATCTGGGTGCCTTGGGGCATGAACAGCGGGAACATGAATGAGGCCATGAACAGCACCGAGATCAGCGGCACACCACGGATCAGTTCGACATAAATGGTGCAGAAGCTGCGGATCGCTGGCAGCTTGGAACGTCGGCCCAGTGCCACCAGCAGGGCAATCGGAAAACACAGCACCAGCGACAGCGAGGACAGCAGAATGGTCAGCGGCAGACCACCCCAGCGGTCGGTGTCGACCTGGGTCAGGCCAAACACCTTGCCATACATCAGCACAAAAAACACCGTCAGCACGACCAGCCACAGCAGCGGCAGCCAGGTTTTCCAGAAACTGCGGATGCAGCTCGCCACCAGCAAGCCGGTCAGCAAAATGGTGGCAATCAGCGGACGCCACTGTTCCTCATACGGGTAACGTCCAAACAGGATGATGCGGTATTTCTCGGAAATCACGCCCCAGCAGGCGCCGACACCTTCGGCGTGGCAGGCCTCGTAGTGGGGCGACCAGCTGGCGGAGATCAGTGCCCAGTGGATGGCCTGGGGCAGCAGCCACAGCAGCAAGCCGCCAATGACCACGGTGCCCAGGCTGGTTTTCCAGTCGGCCAGCAAGTTGCTCTTGATCCAGGCCAGCGGGCCTTCGGAGTTGATCGGCGCAGGGCGCGCTGCAATCGGTTGAAAAGTGGTTGAGGTCATTTGGTGTCGTCCTGTTCAACGCTCTTTGATCGCCGCGCGGCTGTTGTACCAGCCCATCAGCAGCGAGGTACCCAGCGAGGTGATCAGGTACACCAGCATCACCAGCGAGATACATTCCACCGCGCGGCCGGTCTGGTTCAGCGCGGTGTTGGCAATCGACACCACATCGGGGTAACCAATGGCCACGGCCAGCGAGGAATTTTTGGTCAGGTTCAGGTACTGGTTGGTCAGCGGCGGGATGATGACCCGCAGCGCCTGCGGCAGCATCACCAGGCGCATTTCCTGTTGCTGCGACAGACCCAGTGCCGAGGCCGCTTCACCCTGGCCGCGTGGCACCGAGGCAATGCCTCCGCGCACCACCTCGGCAATGAAGGACGCGGTGTAGAGCGTCAGGCCAATCAGCACCGCCAGAAATTCGGGTGTCAGGGCACCACCATTCTCAATCGCAAAATCCCCCTTGACAGGGCGGTTCAGTTCGGTGGGTGCACCACCCAAGGCCCAGCCCGCCAGGCTGCAGGCGACCAAGATCAGCACCGGCACCCAGAACGCACTGCGCAATTGCCCCGTGGTTTCAAACTGGCGCTTGGCCCAGCACCGGTACAGCAGCACCAGCGCCACCCCGGCCAGCAGACCAAAGGCCGCCCACAGTTGGCCAGCCGCCCACACTGGGATCGGGTAGTTCAAACCACCCTTGGACAAAAAGAAGTCGCCAACTTGCCAGGCCACGTCTGCCGAGGGCAAGACCTCGGTCAGGATCACGTACCACATCAGCAATTGCAGCAGCACCGGGATGTTGCGAAAGGCTTCCACATACGACAGGCAGACCCCACGCACCAGTGCGTTGCGTGAGAACCGCCCAATACCCAGCAAGGTGCCCAGCAGAGTCGACAGGATGATGCCCACAATGGCCACCCGCAGGGTATTGGTCACACCCACCAGAAACGCCTGCCAATAGGGTTGTTCGGAGTCAAAGGGGTACAGGCTTTCACCGATGTCAAAACCGGCGGCCTGGCTCAGAAAATCAAAACCACTCTGGATGCCGCGCACCCGCATGTTGACCAAGGTGTTGTGGGCCAGGAACCAGACCACAGCCACAATGGCCACAATGGCCAGCACCTGGTAGACGATGCCGCGAAACGCCTGGCTGCGCCACGACCAGCGGTGGTGAGAGGGAGGGGTGTCAGAACTCATGGTGCTTCTTGCCCGCAGGCCTTGGAATGGAAGCCACGTGTGGCAGGTAGGGAATGCCTAAAAAAATGCGCCGCAGGCATCGCAGGTGCGACATCAAGCGGCGCAGCGTGACAGACAGTCGATCAGCGAACCGGGAAAGCGTACATCAAGCCGCCTTTGTTCCACTGGTTGTTGACACCACGGGGCAAGCCCAGGGCCGATTTGGGGCCGACATTGCGCTCAAAAATTTCACCGTAGTTGCCGGTGGCCTTGATCGCACGGGCCATCCATTCCTTGTCCAGGCCCAGCAGTTTGCCGGTGTCTTCCGAGGTGCCTAGGATACGCTTGACCACCGGGTCAGTGCTGCTGGTCTTGAGCGAGTCTACGTTGGCTTGGGTGATACCGTACTCTTCGGCTTCGAGCAGGCCATAAATCACCCACTTCACAATGGCATACCACTCGTCGTCACCGCGGCGCACCATCGGGCCCAGGGGTTCCTTGGAAATCAGCTCGGGCAGGATGATGTGGTCTGCCGGCACCTTGGCCACCTTGTTGCGGGTGGATGCCAGGCCAGAGGCGTCGGTGGTGTAGGCGATGCAACGGCCAGTGAAATAGGCGTTTTCAGCGGCTTCGAGCTGTTCAAACACCACCGGCTTGATGCCCAGGCCCTTGGCCTTGGAGTAGTCGGTCAGGTTCTTTTCGGTGGTGGTGCCAGACTGCACACACACGGTCTGGCCCTTGAGCTGGGCGGCGCTCTTGATCTTGCTCTTGACCGGCACCATGAAACCCTGGCCGTCGTAGTAGGTCACGGCGGTCAGGTTCAGGCCCAGGGAGGCATCGCGTGTCAGGGTGAAGGTGGTGTTGCGTGACAACACGTCCACTTCGCCGGACTGCAGCGCGGTGAAGCGCTGTTGTGCGTTCAGCGGCACGTATTTCACCTTTTCTGCGTCACCCAGCACCGCAGCCGCCACAGCGCGACACACATCCACATCCAGACCGGTCCACTTGCCGGTGGAGTCCGCAGCGCCAAAACCTGCCAGGCCGGTGTTGGAGCCGCAGATCACCTGTCCACGGGCCTTGATGCTGTCCAGTGTTTTGCCCGCATGCGCGGGGAGGGCTGTCAACGTGCCGATGGCTGTGGCAATCACTGCCAGTGTTTTTACAGTGCTGATACGCATAGGTGAAGATCTCCGGTTGATAAAAAGGGTTTCAGAAGGCGCGCCCCACTTTGCCGCCAAGCGATGCACTCTATCAGTGCATATTTCGAAAGGCATCCGGGTTTACGTGAGCAAACCAGCAAGTAGAGGTGATTCACACCCTGACTGATGACGGTCTAACAAGCAGTAAGCGTGCCATGTGGGGCGGTGGGTTCAGGCAGTGCAAAATCGGCGTTTTCGCAACCACCACAAGGTAAACCGTGCCCTCATCCAAAGCAGAAATCCTGGGTAAACCACTGGAAGGCTGGCGGCTGCGGCTCTACACCATCATTTTTGAGGCCGACACCCGTGCCGGACGGCTGTTTGACCAGGTGCTGATTGCTGTCATCCTGACCAGCGTGGCAGTGGTGGTGGCTGACAGCGTCCACAGCATCCATCTGGCTTACCACCACCTGTTCACCCCTGCCGAGTGGTTTTTCACCCTGATCTTCACGGTGGAGTACCTGGCGCGGCTGGCCTGTGTGCGCCATCCCTGGCGTTATGTGTTCAGTTTTTACGGGGTGATCGACTTGCTGGCGCTGCTGCCCACCTACCTGGCCCTGCTGGTGCCCGAGGTGGGTGCACTGATTGATGTGCGCATCCTGCGTTTGTTGCGGGTGTTCCGGATCTTCAAACTCACCGCCTATGTCTCCGAGTACCAGGCGATTGGCCAGGCCCTGCGGGCAAGTCGCCGCAAGATTGCGGTGTTTCTGGCGGCGGTGCTGATGATTGTGCTGGTGATTGGCACCCTGATGTATGTGGTGGAGGGCCCGGCCAATGGCTTCACCAGCATCCCCACTGCGGTTTACTGGGCCATCACCACCATGACCACCGTGGGTTTTGGTGACATCACGCCCAAGACCGATCTGGGGCGGCTGATTGCCTCGCTGATGATGTTGCTGGGCTGGGGCACACTGGCGGTGCCCACCGGCATCGTCACCGCCGAGATGACCTACGCGCGCCGCGCGGCCACCACCACCCGCACCTGCCATGTGTGCCTGACCGAGGGCCACATGCCCGACGCTCGCTATTGCCGTAACTGTGGTGCCAGCCTGCCCCGTTATGAGCATGATGGCGCGGCGCAGGATTGACCCGGCCTCTCCAACACCACTGTGCTGTCAAGACACTTGGCTGCGTTAGCATGGCCTGGAGTGCAGCAGCACCCCGTAGTCATTCAATTGCACCACGGTGGTGCAATTGGCCCGGTGGTCGTGGTATGCCCTAGGTGGATGGCCAGGAGGTGTGGTACAGGCTATTGTTTTTATGCTATTTTGACCTCTAGCCCTGATGTATAAAGGGCTTAAAGCTATATTTTTGATATGACTCTACAACCTGTTTCTCCCGAAAAAGTGGGCCTGAGCAGCGAGCGCTTGGCGCGCCTGATGGCTGTGTTGCAGCGTGAGGTGGCTGACCAACGTCTGCCCGGCGCGGTGGCCGTGGTGGCGCGCCACGGCAAGCTGGCCTTGATGGACAGCGTGGGCCAGCTCAACCCGCGCACTGGCGAAGCCATGCACAACGATGCGCGTTTTCGCATCTACTCGATGACCAAACCGATTGTGTCGGTGGCAGCGATGATGCTGGTGGAGCAGGGACGCTTGCTGCTGGCCGACCCGGTGGCCAAATACCTGCCCGAATTTGCACAGCAAAACGTGGCGATGAACGGTGAGGCCACCGAGCTGCAGCCGGTGATGCGTGACGCCACGGTGCACGACCTGCTGCGCCACACTGCCGGCCTGACCTATGAGTTCCTCGGTAGCGGCCCGGTGCAACGCCAGTACGCCCAGCTGCGTTTGGGTTCACGCGATCGCAGCCTGGCCGATTTCACCCAACAGCTCGCCGCGCTGCCGCTGATGTACCAGCCCGGCCAGGTGTTTGAATACAGCCGCGCCACCGATGTGCTGGGCCGGGTCATCGAGGTGATCAGCGCACAGCCTTTGCAGCAGTTTTTGCAAGAGCAGCTGTTTGAGCCGCTGCACATGCCCAACACCGCGTTCACTGTGCCGCCCGAATTCCACGGCCACATTGCCGAACCCTTTGCCCGCGACCCCGACGGTGGCCTGCAGATGAAGGTGATTGACGTGCGCACCGACGCGACGCTGGCATCGGGTGGTGGTGGCCTGATATCCACCGCGCAGGACTACGCACGTTTTTTGCAGTTTTTGCTGAACCGCGGTGAACTCCACGGTGTGCGCCTGCTGGGGCCACGCACGGTGGACTTCATGACCACCGACCACCTGGGCGAGATACCGCTGGCGCCGGGTGGCTCGCGCGCGCTGCTGCCCGCCGGACACGGTTTTGGTTTGGGTTTTGCGGTGCGCAAACACCTGGGTGTGGCGCCGGTGCCGGGCTCGGTCGGCACCTATTTCTGGGGCGGGTTGGCAGGCACCTCGTTTTTTGTCGACCCGGCGCTCGATCTCTTTGCTTGCCTGATGTTGCAGGCACCGAACCAGCGCGAGTACTACCGCATGTTGTTCCGCGACATGGTCTACGCGGCGTTGCTGGACTGAGCTGTGGCCGGGGAGGGCACCGCTGCCCGGTGCCTCAGCACACAGCGCTGCGCTGGCTCAACGCGTCATGCCCGCCCAGCTCATGAGCAGGCGCATACCCAGCGCAACAACACCTAGCGCTGCAACACTGCAGGCCCAGATCAGAATCAGCCAGCCGACCCGTCGCAGGGTTTCACGAGCTTGGGTGGGTGTGGGCGGATTCGCCATTCAGTGGTACCCCTCACCCACCTTGACTTTGCCCCGAAACACGTAATAAGCCCAGGCGGAATAACCAAGAATCATCGGGATGATCAGCAGCGCCCCCACCAAGGCGAAGCCCATGCTTTGCGGCGGCGCGGCTGCCGCCCAGATCGACAGGGACGGGGGCACGATGTTGGGCCAGATGCTGATCACAAACCCGCTGTAACCCAAAAAAATCAGCAGCAGCGACCAGATGAACGGGCCCGCGTGCGGGTCGTTGTCGAGTGTGTTCAGAATGTAATAAGTGGCCAGCGCGACCAGAACAGGCACCGGCACAAAAAACCAGATGTTGGGTTGGCTGAACCAGCGCCCCGCAATGGCTGGGTGTGCCAAAGGAGTCCAAATCGAGGCCGTGGCGATGGCCGCCAACAAGGCGAACGTGGCGGGTTTGGTGATCTGGATCATTTGTCGTTGTAAATCACCTTCGGTTTTGAGAATGAGCCAGGTTGATCCCAAGAGCGCATAGGCGATCACAACCCCAAAGCCCGTGAAGACCGAAAATGGTGTCAACCAGTCCATGACCCCATACACAGCGCTGCCGTTGACGATCTCGATGCCGCTGATAAAGGCCCCGAGGATGGCGCCTTGGCAGAAGGCCGTCACGAACGAGCCCAGCATGAAGGCTTTGTCCCAGAAGGGTTTGTGGGTCTCGTCGGCCTTGAAACGGAACTCGAAAGACACGCCGCGCCAGATCAAGCCGAGCAGCATGAGGATGAGGGGCACATAAAACGCGCTGAGCAGAATAGCGTAGGCCTTGGGAAAAGCCGCCATGAGCGCAGCGCCACCCAGCACCAGCCAGGTTTCGTTGCCGTCCCAGACCGGCGCCACGGTGTTGACCATCGCGTCGCGGTGGCTGCGGTCTGTGACGAGCGGAAAGAGAATCCCGATCCCGAGGTCGAAACCGTCGGCGATCACATACATCATCACGCCAAAGCCGATGATCAGCAGCCAGATCAGGGGAAGATCGATACCCATGTTGTGCTTCCTTGGTCAGACCGTGGTGATGGGTGGTTGCGCAGGCGGCGTGGCGGCCGACAGCGGCCGTGCAGGCCGTTGGTCCAGCGCGTCCCCGTCGGGAGGGGGCTCGTGCACGTCCGGGCCTTGTCCGATGAGTTTGAGCAGGTACGCCACTCCCGCGCCGAACACAGCGATGTACACAATCACCAGCACCAGCAGGCTGATACTCAGCGTCATTGCGGAGTGCTTGGACACCGCATCCGCCGTGCGCATCAGTCCGTAGACCACCCAGGGTTGTCTGCCGATTTCCGTGGTGTACCAGCCCGCCAGCATGGCCACCACGCCGGACGGCCCCATCAGCAGCGCAAAGCGCCACAGTGCGCGCGACGCATAAACACGTTGGCGCCAATGTGACCAGGCTCCCCAGAGTGCCAGCACAATCATCAGGACACCCAACCCCACCATCACACGAAAGGTCCAGAACACCACGGTGGCGTTGGGACGGTCTTCGCGGGGGAACTCTTTCAAACCCGGGTACTGACCGTGCCAGTCGTGGGTCAGGATCAAGCCACCCAGGTTCGGGATTTCAATCTTGTAGCGGGTGGTCTCGGCCGCCATGTCCGGCCAGCCGAATAACACCAGCGGCACACCCTCACCCGGTGTGTTCTCCCAATGACCTTCCATGGCCGCGATCTTGGCTGGCTGGTGTTTGAGGGTGTTCAGGCCGTGGGCATCACCCACAACGACTTGCAGCGGCGCCGCGAACAGCAGCATCCACAAGGCCATGGAGAACATCTTCTTGATTTCCGGCTTGTGGTTGCCCTTGAGCAGGTGCCAGGCACCCGACGCGGCAACCAGCAGCGCGGTCGAGATGAATGCCGCCACCACCATGTGGGTGAGTCGATACGGAAAGGACGGGTTGAAGATGATCGCCAGCCAATCCACCGGCACCACCACGCCGTTGATGATTTCGTGCCCCTGCGGTGTCTGCATCCAGCTGTTGGACGCCAGAATCCAGGTCGCCGAGACCAGCGTGCCAAGCGCCACCATGATGGTGGCGAAGAAGTGCAGGCGTGGCCCCACCTTGTTCCAGCCGAACAACATCACGCCCAGAAAACCGGCTTCCAGAAAAAACGCCGTCAAGACCTCATAGGTCAACAGCGGCCCAGTGACACTGCCCGCAAACTCGGAGTATTGGCTCCAGTTGGTGCCAAACTGGTAGGCCATCACCAGGCCAGACACTACCCCCATCGCAAAGTTCACAGCGAAGATCTTGGACCAGAAGTGGTACAGGGTTTTGTAGACCATGTCCTGTTTCTTGAGCCACAAGGCTTCGAGCACGGCGAGGTAGGCCGCCAGGCCAATGGTGATGGCGGGAAAGATGATGTGGAAGGTGATCGTGAATCCGAACTGAATTCGCGCCAGTTCGAGGGCGGTGAGGTTGAACATGGTGAGGTTTGACGATGGTGAGAATCGCATCTCGACCAAGGATGCAGTCGGCGCGCCAGAGGATTCTTACCCAAAGGGTCATTTTCTGGGCCAGGCCCGCGCCATACGGACGGGGCGCGTATGGTTATTGGGGCGTGTTGTGCAAGTGGGCCCGCCCCGCACCAGGGGCAGGCGCTTGCTGGCTGGCGCTGTGGGCCAGATTTATCCCTGAACGCTCAGCTTCTTGAGCTGGTAGAGCGCCTCCAGCGCCTCACGCGGGCTCAAATCATCAGGATTGAGGGCTCTGGCCCAGGCTTCGACTGGGCTTTCAGCTACGACCTCTGTAGCAACTGGCGCCGCAAACAAGTCCACCTGAGCCTGGTGCTGGCTGGCCTGTGCCTCCAGCGCTTCGAGGGTGTGGCGGGCATGGTTGACCACCGCAGCGGGCATGCCCGCCAGCCGTGCCACCTGGATACCGTAACTTTTGCTGGCTGGCCCCGGCTGGATCTCGTGCAGGAACACGATGTCGCGGCCACTCTCGGCCGCGCTCACATGCACGTTGATGGCCGCGTGGTGGTTGGCCGGGAACTCGGTCAGCTCAAAGTAGTGGGTCGCAAACAGGGTGTAGGCCTGGGTTTTGTCGTGTAACTGGGTGGCAATCGCTGACGCCAACGCCAGGCCGTCGAAGGTGCTGGTGCCACGGCCAATCTCGTCCATCAGCACCAGCGAGTTGGGTGTGGCGGCGTTGAGGATTTGTGCAGCCTCCAGCATCTCCAGCATGAAGGTGGACTGCGCGTTGGCCAGATCGTCGGCCGCGCCAATGCGGGTGTGGATGGCGTCAATCGGCCCGAGGCGGCAGGCGCTTGCCGGGACATAACTGCCCATGCTGGCCAGCAGCACAATCACCGCAATCTGACGCATGTAGGTCGATTTACCACCCATGTTGGGTCCGGTGATGATCTGCATGCGCTGCTTCACGCTTAGCCGGGTGTCGTTGGCAATAAAAGCGCCCGAACTCAGTTCAGCCAGGCGCGCCTGCACCACCGGGTGGCGGCCAGCGTCGATGTCGATACACGGCTCTTTGACAAACTGCGGCGCGCACCAGTCCAGGGTCAAGCTGCGTTCGGCCAGCGCACACAGGGCGTCCAGCGTGGCCAGTGCGTCGGCCAGGCGGGTGAGGGCGGGCACATAAGCCTGTAATTGGTCCAGCAGCTGGTCGTAGAGCCATTTTTCACGGGCCAGGGCACGCTCTTGTGCACTCAGGGCCTTGTCTTCAAAGGCTTTGAGTTCGGGGGTGATAAAACGCTCGGCGTTTTTCAGGGTCTGGCGGCGGCGGTAGTCGTCGGGCACCTTGCTGGCCTGGCCTTGCGTGACTTCGATGAAAAAGCCATGCACCTTGTTGAACTGCACGCGCAGGTTGCTGATGCCGGTGCGCGCGCGTTCGCGGGTTTCCAGATCGAGCAAAAAGCCGTCGCAGTTGGTCTGAATGGCGCGTAACTCGTCCAGTTCAGTATCAAAGCCACTGGCGATCACCCCGCCGTCGCGCACCAGCGCGGCGGGCTCAGTATCGATGGCGGCGCGCAACAACTCGGCGCAACCATCGGGGGGCAGCAGGTTTTCAGCGATGTGGGTCAAATAGGCCTCTAGCCCTCGTATAACGGGGGCGAGTAGCTCTGTTTTTTGAAGCGTGACCTGCAAACCCACCAGCTCACGCGGGCGCACCTGGCGCAGTGCAATGCGTGCGGTGATGCGTTGCACATCGGTGCTGCCTTTGAGCTGCTGGCGCAGTTTGTCCCACGGACCAGCACCGGCTGACAGGGTTGGGCCGCTGCGCAGGGCCTCGATCGCGCGGTGGCGTTGTATCGCTTCGCTGCGGTCACGCCGGGGTGAGAGCAACCAGCTTTTGAGCAAACGGCTGCCCATGCCGGTCTGGCAGGTGTCGAGCAGGGAGAACAGCGTGGGCGAGTCCTCGCCGCGCAGCGTCTGCACCAGTTCCAGGTTGCGCCGGGTGGTGGGTGGCAGGTCGATTACATCG
Organism: Rhodoferax sp. U11-2br; assembly: GCF_018619435.1. Classification (GTDB taxonomy): domain Bacteria; phylum Pseudomonadota; class Gammaproteobacteria; order Burkholderiales; family Burkholderiaceae_C; genus Rhodoferax. Next base: position 194,928 of record NZ_JAHFZF010000003.1, read on the forward strand.
CCCTCGCGCTGCACCTGCACGCTGTGGATGTGGGTGAGTGCCCGGCCCTGGGTGTGTTCGGTGTAGCTCAGCAGCGCGGCGGCTGCTGCCTGCGCCAGCACCAGTTCCTGTGCCTGCCAGGGCGCCAGGCTGGTGGTGTTGAGGTGTTGGGTGAGGGTGCGTTGGCCCAGGCCGGTGTCAAACTGCCAGTCGGGTCGCACCGAGATCGACAGCGGCGTCATCACAGGAATCGCGCGCAGCCGTGCCTCAAACGCAGGTGTGGCACCGGCGCTGAAGATCAGCTCACCCGGGCCGACACGTAACACCCAGTTGGCCAGGTCATCTACCGCACATTCGGCCAGATGCACCACGCCTTGGGTCACGCTGAGCCAGGCCAGGCCGCAGCTGTTGCGCGGACCCTGGTGCACAGACAGCAGCAGCGCCTCGGTTTTGTCGTTGAGCAACTCCAGATCGGTCAGCGTTCCGGGCGTGACCACCCGCACCACCTTGCGCTCAACCGGACCTTTGGCTGTGGCCGGATCGCCGACCTGCTCACAAATCGCCACCGACTCTCCGAGTTTGATCAGGCGCGCCAGATAGGTCTCGACCGAGTGGAACGGCACCCCAGCCATCACCACCGGCTGCCCGGCGCTCTGGCCGCGCTGCGTCAGGGTGATGTTGAGCAGGCGCGCGGCCTTTTCGGCGTCGGCATAAAACAGTTCGTAAAAGTCCCCCATGCGGTAAAACAGCAGGGTGTGGGGGTGATCCGCTTTGAGGCCCAGGTACTGGGTCATCATCGGTGTGTGTGGCAGGGTGTGATCGGTCATTGGGGGGAAGTCTAGCAACTTCACATCGGCCTTATGGGGTGCGGTCGGGCGGCTCAACACCGCTTGCACCGCTGGGCGTGACGGCGTTGACGCTTCTCCAAGCTGCTTCCTATACTCGCGCCAAAAAGGGACCGGCAAACGGACCAAGCTGCTTGGCGCCACCTCATACCCGCCAATCCCCACTTGCATCACCGGTTTTTTCACTGACCAAGGAGCACACGATGGCCATCGATTGTTTTATCAAGTTTGACGGTGTCGAGGGTGAGTCAAGCAACAAGGACCACAAGGGGGAGGTTGAAGTCTTGTCCTGGAACTGGGGCATTGCCACCGCCGGGCAGGTGGGCGGCACCAGCACCAGCAAGGGCAAAACGGTGGCGGAGCCCTTGAGTTTTGTGCATCTCTATGACAAGGCATCCCCCCTGCTGGCCAAACACTGTGCGGCGGGCAAACTCTTCAAGACGGTGGTTCTGACGTCCCGCAAGGCGGGTGAAGGCCAAAAGGATTTCCTGCAAGTGAACCTGAAGGACGCGCAAGTCACTAGCGTACAGCCCTCCTGCGCGGATGGTGGAGAGATCACCGAAGCTGTCACGCTGACCTACCGCGACATCGAATTTGCCTACAAACCCCAGGATGGCAAAGGTGGCTTGGGTGGTGATGTGAAGTTCGGCTGGGACGTGGCGAGTGCCCAAGTCCGCTGACGGTCGCGCTGCCCATCGGGGTGTCATCTGCCCCGGACAGTACCCCTTGCTCAAAGTGTTGATGCACGTCAAAATGCCGCAGAATGTCAACAAAAGTTGACATTCATCAATGTCACAAAACAGCAGCCTAGGCACAGTAGCCTGGTCCTACAACTTACTGGAAAAGTTATGCGCGTAATGCTCGTTCACCCCAATTACCACTCGGGTGGTGCTGAAATTGCCGGCACGTGGCCTCCAGCATGGGTGGCTTACCTGACTGGTTACCTCAAGGCAGGCGGTTATACCGATGTGGTGTTTGTTGATGCCATGACGCTGGACCTGAGTGAAGACGCCATGCGCCAGAAGTTTGCCGAGATCAAGCCCGACATCGTTGGCTGCACGGCCATCACCCCGTCGATCTACAAGGCACAGCGCCTGTTGCAGGTGGTGAAGGAGGTCAACCCGAACATCGTGACCGTGCTGGGTGGTATCCATGCCACCTTCATGTTCTCGCAGGTGCTCGGTGAGTCGCCCTGGATTGATGCGATTGTGCGTGGTGAAGGTGAACAGGTGTTCCTGAACCTGGTGAAAGCGGTGGATGCCGGTGACTTCATGCAAAACCGGGACGCTGTCAAAGGCATTGCCTACCGCAACGACGAGGGCAAGATTGTGGCCACTCCGGCCGAGCCACCGATTGCCGACCTGGACACCATCACACCAGACTGGGGCATCCTGGACTGGAGCAAATACATCTACACCCCAATGAATGTGCGGGTGGCGATCCCCAACTTTGCGCGCGGCTGCCCGTTCACCTGCAGTTTCTGCAGCCAGTGGAAGTTCTGGCGCGACTATCGCATCCGCGACCCGAAAAAAGTGGTCGACGAGATCGAGGACCTGGTCAAGAACCACAAGGTTGGCTTCTTCATCCTGGCCGACGAAGAGCCCACCATCCACCGCAAGAAGTTCATCCAGTTCTGCGAAGAACTGGTCGAGCGCAAGCTGCCGGTGTTGTGGGGCATCAACACCCGCGTGACTGACATCCTGCGTGACGAAAAACTGCTGCCGTTGTACCGCAAGGCTGGCTTGATCCACGTGTCGCTGGGTACCGAAGCCGCCGCCCAGCTCAAGCTCGATTTGTTCAACAAAGAGACCACGATTGAGCAGAACAAGAAGGCCATCCGCCTGCTGCGTGAAGCCGGCATCGTGACCGAAGCGCAGTTCATCGTGGGTCTGGAGAACGAAACCGCCGAGACCATTGAGGAAACCTACCGCATGACGCGTGACTGGAACCCCGACATGGCCAACTGGGCGATGTACACCCCGTGGCCGTTCTCCGACCTGTTCCAGGAACTGGGCGACAAGGTCGAGGTGTTTGACTACGAGAAGTACAACTTCGTCACCCCGATCATGAAACCCACCGCCATGGACCGTGGTGAGCTGCTGGACCGGGTGATGAACAACTACCGCCGGTTCTTCATGAACAAGACCTTCTTCCAGTACCCATGGACGCGCGACCCGGTGCGCCGAAAGTACCTGATGGGTTGCCTGAAAGCGTTCTTGAAGAGCGGTTTTGAGCGCAAGTTCTATGACCTGGGTCGGGTCGGTTACTGGGGCCCGCAGAGCAAGAAAAAGGTCGACTTCAAGTTTGACCAAGGTGTGCGCCACGAACGCCCCGATGCCGCTTTGGTGGCCAAGGCCGACGAAGGCTGGATCACCATGCACGGCCCCAAGATCGAGATGCGCCGCAAGAAGGGCGAGGACATCGCCGCAGAAGCCATTGCCGCACAAGCCGCCGCAGCCGCTGCAATGCCGGTATCGGCCTGTGGTGGTGGTAAAGAGCAAATGACCGAAGAAGAAATGGCCAGAGCTTGATGGGTGCAGTCGACGGCGTGGCGGGCCGCATTGGGCCCAACGCCATCATTCGTGTGTTGGAGACCCTGCGCGAGGCCTTCGGGCAGGATGTCACGGCTGGTCTGTTTGTGCAGGCCCGGCTGGGGCACTATCTCGATCAACTGCCCGAAAAAATGGTCAACGAGACCGAGGTGTGGCGCTTGCACCAGGTCTTGCGTGAGCAGTTGGGGCAGCCCACCTGTGCCGACATCACCTGGAAGGCTGGCCTCAAAACCGCCGACTACCTGTTGGCCAACCGCATCCCCAAGGCCGCGCAAGTGGTGTTCAAGGCGCTGCCTGCTGCGGCCTCGGCGCGTCTGCTGCTGAAAACCATCGGAGGCCACAGCTGGACCTTTGCGGGCAGTGGCCAGTTCAGCTACGAGGTGGGGCAGACGGTGGTGCTGACGATTCGCAACAACCCGCTGTGCCGCGATGTTCGTACCGATGTGCCTGTGTGTGACTTTTATTCCGCCACCTTCGAGCGCCTGTTCCAGGTGCTGGTGCACCCCAACACCCAAGTCGAAGAGACCGCTTGTGAAGCCAAGGGCGACGATGTGTGCCGTTTTGAGTTGCGCTGGAAATAGGCTCTAGCCCTTGTGTAGTCTGGGCTAATGGCTTCATAAATCAGATCTGACTCACAGGCTCAGTGGCTTGGCGTAGCCTGTCATCTCCAGATAACCCCGACCCACCGGCTGGCCTTGTGCATCCAGCAAGTCACTCAGACCCTCCCAGTAGATCGCACCGGTGGAGCGGCTGCTGTCGAGTTCCTGGTCGTCGACCAAGGCGCGTACGGTGAAGTGCGTGGGGGTGGATGAGGCGCCGGGCACGGTCACCCGCCATTCCACCGGGTAGCTTGTGGCACTGGCCGGGCTGGTCCAGCGGCGTATGGGCTCAAAACTCACCTGATCGTGCCCAAAGACCACCGGCACCAAGGCATCCTTGGCGCGCCAGGAGCCACCGGCCCACACCGTGCCACCGGTTTTGTTGCGCAAGCGAAAGGCTGTCAGTGCGCTGCCATTGTTGAGGTTCATGCCGATCCAGTCCCAGCCCACCGCCTGTGGCGCCATGATGGACTGGCTCCACTCATGGTCCAGCCAGGCGCGCCCGATCACCGCCTGGCGCTGGCCGTCCAGTGTCAACTGGCCACTCACACGAAGCTGCGGCAGGCTGTAATAAAAGCTGGCCTGACTCGCCTCGGGTCCTTTGCGCGACAGGCCTGCATCACCTTGCAGCAGCAGCGACTGGGTTTCCTGTAGGTTCAGCTCAAAGGCAAAACCTTCTCCATTTGCACGCGCCAGGTAGCTGCTGCCACGCCGCTGCAGCGACCAATCGCGCAGGGTGACATCGGTGTCGGTGTCACTGGCCTGGGTCAAGTCGACTTGCGCGTTACCCGAGCTGCGGGCAATCCGCTGGTCATGTAACAGGCGCTGACCCGTCACATCGGTGACCGCCGCGTGGGCAAAGTGCAGTTGCTTGGCGGCGAAACCCGAGCGCATGGCCTGTGTGCTCGGCACGCGCGAGCGGAAAAACGTCAGCTGAAAACCAAATAAGCGGCCCTGCGCCTGCAGCTCACCCGTGACATACCACCATTCGGTGTCCGTGTTCGGGTGGCTACCCAGGTCACGTGGAAACTGCAGCGGGCGCTTGACCAGCACCGCTGGCGCTGCAGTGGGGTCGCTGCTTTGCGCCTGCGTCTGGCCGTGCCACAGCGGGGCAATCAGCGTCGCTGCCACCCACTGGCGGCGGGTCAGGGGCGTGAAGGTCGGGGTGTGCAAGCGGGTGTCTCAGGCGCCGGGTTTCGGCGCCCGGTCTTGAAGGGCTTTGAGAATACCGGCCGGGATCGGGCGGCACTGGCATTCTTTGTTGTGCGCCACATGCCAGTCGATACGCTGTTGCAGACTGGGGTTTTTGGGCATGGCGTGTTGTTCATGCCACAGCTTATTGATCTTGCCCATCGTAGGCCTCCAGCGCAATAGGTAACGCACCAATGACCGTGGCACCGGCGGCTGGCAGGCCGAGCAGCACGGCGCTCAGAACTTCTTGCCGTGACGCCCCCTGTGATTTGGCTGAGAGCACATGGAATGGCACACCAGAGGTGTTGCCGGTGGCGGCAAGGACCGCAATGTAGGCCAATTCCTCGGTCTTCTTGTCCAAAGCACTGGCCTCATCCAGGGCCTGTGCCATTTGCATCCAGGCCTGCGCCTGGGCTGGGGCTTCTTGTAGGAATACGGAGAATGCTTTTGAGATGCTCATTGGGGTTCCTTGGGTGCCAAGTGCCTGTGGCTCGATGACGTTTGGTGTAAGGGTCGACTCATCTCAACGCAACAGCTAGCGCACCCGATCAGCGGGGTGATTCACCCCATCGTTGGTGGGCACGTCTTGGATATCAAACGGATTGACACCTTCCAAACAACCCACGTTGTAACCGTACTCGTTGGGGTTGGATCGGCGCTGGTGGTGGGTGTAGATCCCGCACACAGAGCAGAAATAGTGTTTGGCTGTTTTGGTGTTGAACTCGTACAAACGCAACTTGTCGTGGCCTTGAACAATTTCGATGCCTGACAAGGGCACAGACGCCACGATGGCGCCTTTTCGGCGGCAGATCGAGCAGTCACAACGACGCGGATTCACAATGCCATCAGGCAGATGCAGGCGCAAAACCACGGCGCCGCAGTGGCAGGATGCCAGGTGTTTCTCTTCAATGTGTGTGGGGCCAACCTGTTTGATCATGGTCTGTCCTTGTGATGATGGTGGGTCGACGTCTGTAGCCAGCGTCTCCATTTTGACCAACTTCAGCGGCACGGAAAAATCGCCCAACAAGCGATCAGCCGTCAGTCTAGTTTCGCCCGAAGTTCGGCTGCCGAAGGGTTGCAATCCCCGATGTTCTTGTACACCCACGCCGGGTCAAAATACGAGCCCAGGTAACGTTCACCCGAGTCACATAACAGTGACAGGATCGAGCCTTGTTGGCCTTGCTCGCGCATCTCGCTGGCCAGTTGCAGCATGCCGACCAGGTTGGTGCCGGTGGAGGGGCCGACCTTGCGGCCGAGCAAACCGGAGAGCAGCTGCATCGCCGCCACCGAATCGACATCGGCGACCTCGATCATGCGGTCAACCAGGGTGCGGATGAAGCTGGGTTCGACCCGTGGTCGGCCAATGCCTTCGATGTGGGAGCCGGGACCGGTCACGCTGGCGTCACCGGTGCGGTGGTACTCACCAAACACCGAGCCGGCCGGGTCGGCCACACACAGCTGTGTGTCGTGGCGCTGGTAACGCACAAAACGACCTATGGTGGCGCTGGTGCCACCGGTGCCGGCACCCACCACAATCCATTTCGGCACCGGGAAACGTTCCCGCGCCATCTGGCTGAACATGCTTTGCGCGATGTTGTTGCTGCTACGCCAGTCGGTGGCGCGTTCGGCATAGGTGAACTGGTCCATGTAGTGGCCACCGGTGTTACAGGCCAGTTCGCGCGCTTCGTCGTAGACGGCGCTGGCACTGTCAACCAGGTGGCAGCGGCCACCGTAAAACTCGATCTGGGCGATTTTTTCACACGAGGTGGCGCGTGGCATCACCGCGATGAAGGGCAGGCCCAGCAGCCTGGCAAAGTAGGCTTCACTCACCGCAGTGGAGCCGCTGGACGACTCGACCACGGTCGAGCCCTCGTGGATCCAGCCATTACACAGTGCGTACAAAAACAGAGAACGCGCCAGCCGGTGTTTCAGGCTGCCAGTGGGGTGGGTGGATTCGTCTTTGAGGTACAGGTCGATGCCGCAACTGGCAAAGCCGGGCAGCGGCAGGGCGATCAGGTGGGTGTCAGCGCTGCGCTGGTAATCGGCCTCGATCTGCGCGATGGCGTTGTGGAGCCAGTTCATAGGGTTTCTCAAAAATGTGAGCTTCTCACCCTTATTGCATAAGGGCTACAGCCTGCTTTTTTGCTTACTTCAGGCTGCCCGAGAGGAACTGCGCCAGGCGCACACTCTTGGGGTTGGAGAGCACATGCGCCGGGTTGCCTTCTTCTTCGATCAGACCCTTGTGCAAGAAGATCAGGTGGTTGGAGACCTCACGGGCAAAGCCCATTTCATGGGTCACCACCACCATGGTGCGGCCTTCCAAAGCCAGGTTTTTCATGACCTTGAGCACCTCGGACACCAGTTCGGGGTCGAGCGCGCTGGTGGGTTCGTCAAACAACATCACCTCGGGCTCCATCGCCAGTGCGCGGGCAATCGCCACACGTTGCTGCTGGCCACCGCTCAGGTGTGCGGGGTAGGCGTCTTCCTTGCCTTCCAAGCCGACCTTGGCCAGGTACTTGCGGGCAGTTTCCACCGCCTGGTCGTGCGGCACCTTCAACACATGCACCGGTGCTTCGATGATGTTTTGCAACACCGTCATGTGGGCCCACAGGTTGAAGTGCTGGAACACCATGGCCAGCTTGGTGCGCAGGCGCGCCAACTGTTTCGGGTTGGCGGGGTGCAACTCACCGTTGGCACTGGGGTTCAGGTGCAGCTCTTCACCGGCCACGTTGATACGCCCCTGGTGGGGCTTTTCCAGCAGGTTGATACACCGCAGAAAGGTGCTTTTGCCCGAGCCCGAGCTGCCGATGATGCTGATCACATCGCCCGCATGGGCGGTCAGCGACACCCCCTTGAGCACCTCGTTGGAGCCAAAGCGCTTGTGGATGTTTTCAACCTGGAGTTTGAGGGTGGTGGTGGCGGTCATGGAAAGGCTCTTGTAGTCGGGTCGGCGTGGTCAGGCGCCAAGCAGGGCACCGGTGCGAAACGCCTGGGCGCCTGCAATCTTGCCCAGTTCACCGCCGGTGGTGATGTAGCGGTCGCGGATGCGGGCGTAAAACAGGCCATCGACACCGGCCCGCACCTGCTCGATGCTGCCCTCGATCGGGTTGATGACCTCTGCTACCAGGTCACCCTTGCTCAAGGTTTGGCCGGGTTCAGCGGCAAACACCACCACACCGGGAGATCGGGCATGCAGGGTCTCAGACCCGGCCAGTGGGGTGGCTTCACACAAGGGTGCGGGGACATCGGGCGCACGCTCACAGCCCCAGACACCGATGTGCTGCAGCCAGCCCGTGATGGCCTGCGCATCGCGCTGGGCCAGGTCATGGCGCACGTCCAGCTCACCACGCAGCTCCACGGTGGTGCTGCAGCAGCCTTGTGGCAGTGGTGCGTTGACACCCGCCGCCTGCAGTTTGTCGGCCAGTTGCCACCAGGCGCTGGACAGGCATTCGTCAAACGGGCGATTGCCCGAATTGCGTGCCAGCAGAATGGTCTGGCTGCTCAGGAAGTGCGCCAACGGTGCCAGTTGTGGCCAGCAAGGTTCTTCGGTGTAGAAATGCAGCACACCTTCGCAGTCGCAGTGCAGATCCAGCACATAGTCTGCGTCATGTGAGAGCAGCAGCAGCCTGCGGCGCAGGCTTTGCAGCTCGGTATCAGGTACCCAGGCGTCCAGATAGTCGCGCATGGCCTGGCGCACCAGTTGAACATTGGCTGCTGCGTCATCAGACAGACCACTCATGATCGCAGGGGCCACTGCAGCCGCCAGATCGGGGTAATGGCGGTTGAAGTTTTCCGAGGTGTCGAGTTCAAAACGGCCCATCGGTTTGTGGTCCAGCCGCTGGGCCAGGCCAATCGGGTTGGACACCGGCACCAACACCACCTCACCACAAATCAAGCCCTGGGCGTCAGCCGCCTCAAGCGCCGCGCGCAAATGGTGAGCCATCAACATGCCGGGCAATTCTTCGGCGTGTAAGCTGGCCTGGATGTAAATTTTGAGGCCCGAGCCGGGCTGGCCAAAGTGAAAACTGGTCAGGGTTTTGTGGCTGCCCAGACTGGGCGACAACAGGGGGTGATCCATACGCTGCATGACAACAATCCATCCAGGTTAGTGTTTGCGTGGCGCCAAATAGGCCAGCAGCCGACCTTCGCTGAAGCGGAAAAAACCGATCAGGCAGAACGAGGCCGTCAGGTAAATCGCGGCGGCGGCCAGATAGGCCTCAAAGGGCAGGTAATAGGTGGCGTAGATGCGGCTGGCTGCCGAGGTGACGTCCAGCATATTGGGCACCGCGCTGGCCAGGCTGGTGGCATGCAGCATCATCACCACCTCGTTGCTGTAGGCGGGCAGGGTGCGGCGCATGGCGCTGGGCAAGACCACGCGCCACATGGTCTGGACACGGCTCATGCCATAGGCGTGGGCCGCTTCGATCTCGCCCGCGCTGGTTTCACGAATGGCACCGGCCAGCATCTCGGCGGTGTATCCGGCAGTGTTCAGGCTGAAGGCCAGCAGCGCACAGAAAAACGGCTCTTTGAAATAGGTCCAGGGCCAGACCGCGTCCCAGCGCGCCTGGATCCATTCCAGCTGGCCCAGGCCGTAATAAATCAGGTAAACCTGGATCAACAGTGGTGTGCCGCGAATCACAAAGGTGTAGGCACCGACCAACCAGCGCAGCGGCGCCCAGGGGCCGGTCAGCATCAACGCAAAAACCAGGGCCAGCACCCCTCCCACAGCCAGCGAGGCAAACAGCAGCCACAGCGTGATGACAATGCCATTGCCAAACAAGGCCAGGTTGTCTGGCTCAAAAATGACAGCCCATTCCATTACAACTGGCCTCGTTTGGTGCCCAGGCTGTAGCGTGCATTGACCTTTTTCAGGACAAACAGCGACACCGAGGTGTAGATCAGGAACAGCGCCCCGGTGAACATGAAAAATATGAAAGGTGAGCGGGTGGCGGCACTGGCCTGTTTGGCCAGATAGGTCATTTCCTGCAGACCGATCAGGCTCACCAAGGCGGTCGCCTTGATCAGCACCAGCCAGTTGTTGGTGAAGCCGGGCAGCGCATAACGCACCATCTGCGGCAGCGTGATGCGCAAAAAGGTCTGGAAGCGGCTCATGCCAAAGGCCCAGGCAGCTTCCATCTGGCCTTTGGGGATGCTCAGGATCGCGCCGCGAAAGGTCTCTGTCATGTAGGCGCCGTAGATGAAGCCGATGGTCAACACCCCGGCCATGAAGGGCTCGATGTCGACGGTGGCTTCCGAACCCAGTTTTTCAAGCAAGGTGTTGATGCCGATGGTGCCACCGTAGAACACCAGCAGCATCAGCACCAGATCAGGAATGCCCCGAATGATTGTGCTGTACAAGGTAGCCAGTCCGACCAGGACTGGCTTACCCGAGAGTTTGGCCGCAGCACCGGCCAGACCAAACAGGATTGACACCAGCAGCGCCAGCAAAGAAACCCCCACCGTCAGCAGAGAGCCGTGAAGGATGACCCAGAAATAAGACTGCATTGCGTGAGGGAGGGCGCCGCTGGAAGGGGTTTACTTACCGTAAACGTCGAACTTGAAGTACTTGTCGTTGATGGTCTTGTACTTGCCGTTGGCGCGGATGGCCTTGATGGCAGCGCTGATCTGACTCTTGAGTTCACCCTGGCCTTTGCGCAAAGCGACACCGGCGCCTTGGCCAAAGTATTTGGGAATGTACAGCTCGTCACCCTTGAGTTCGTAAGCCTCACCACCTGGCTTGCCCAAGAAGCCACCACCCACTTCCAGGATGTCGGCCACGGTGCCATCCAGACGACCGGCCTTGATGTCCAGGTAAACCTGGTCTTGCGCGTCATAAGAAATCACATCCACACCCTTGGTCTTGAGTTCACCCAGTGCGTATTTTTCCTGGGTGGAGGCCTTGAGCACGCCGATTTTCTTACCCTTGATGGATTCCGGGCCGGTGTACTTCACTTCTTTTTTGAGGACCACGCGGCTTGGGGTGTTGTAGTACTTGTCGGTGAAGTCAACTTGCTTGAGGCGATCTTCGGTGATCGACATCGAGCTGATGATCACGTCGTATTTTTTTGCCAGCAGGCCAGGGATCATGCCGTCCCAGGGTTGTTCCACAAACACGCAGGTCCGCTTGATTTCTTCGCACAGGGCGCTGGCAATGTCCACGTCAAAGCCGGTGGGTTTGCCATCGGCGGTTTTGAAGGTGAAGGGCTCATAGGTGGCATCAATCGCGACCTTGAGGTCCTTGCCTGCCGCAAAGGCGGTGGCGCACATGGCGGTAATGGCAGCAGCTAGCAGGAGTTTCTTCATACAGTGACTTTCTTACGACAGTGCCGGGGTACGGCGGGTTAAAAAATCGCGAACACAATATTTTAAGTTCAGCGTCTGGCCCTTCTGGCGAATGTTTCTACCTAGAGCACAGGTGTTGTCAGGTCAGCATACTTCGTGCCAAGAAATGTGTTTTGTATTCATGAATTAACATTTGCCACACCATGCTGCCTGTTTTTAAGCCCCTTTGGCCTCCGAGTGTCTCGGCTCAGATGCCCATTGGGGTGGCAGTCCTCAGCCGTCGCGAGACAACCAAGGTGTGGTGGCGCTGCCTGCTGTTGTTCTGGTTGATGCTGTCTGGCTTGATATTGGCTTGTCCGGTGTTGGCGGCCGAACCGGTCCGGATCGCAGTGCGTGCCTACCGGCCCAAGCCCCAGGCGTTGGTGCAATGGCAACCCTTGGCCAAGGTGCTCAAGGCGGCGGTACCAGAGTACGATTTTGAGGTCTTGGTGTATGACCCGGCCGAATTGCAGCAGGCCGTGGTCAACCGGCAGGTCGATTTTGTGCTGACCAATCCGGGCCAGTATGTGCTGCTGGCGCGCCGAGCCGGTCTGAAGGCGCCGCTGGCCACCTTGCTGGTGGATGAGAGCGGACAGGAGGTGGCCAGTTATGGTGGTGTGATCTTCACCCGGGCCGATGCCCCACCGGTGGCCACCCTGGCCGAACTCAAAGGCAAGACCATTGCTGCTGTTGACGTGGAGTCACTCGGTGGGTACCAGATGCAGGTGCTGGAGCTGTTGCAGGCAGGGGTCAATCCACAGGCGGACGGCAACTTGTTGCTGACGGGGCAGCCGCATGACCGGGTGATGGAAGCCGTGCTGAACAAAAAGGCCGATGTCGGCTTTGTGCGCACCGGTGTGCTGGAAGCCCTGCAGCGCGAGGGCAAACTCAAACCCGGCCAGGTGCGGGTGATCCACACACAAAAGCTCGATACGTTTCCGGTGCCATCCTCGACGTCTCTCTACCCTGAGTGGCCTTTTTCTTATCTGGGGCATGTGGATGAACGTCTGGCGCGGCGTGTCACAGCCGCGCTGTTCTCCATCGATGGTGACTCAGCCGAGGCCCGGGCGATGGGCATACGCGGGTTTTCGGTGCCAGCTGATTACGCCCAGGTGGCAGACACCTTGCGTGCCTTGCGTCTGCCACCCTTTGATCTGATGCCGGCCTTCACCTGGCGTGACGTGGTCTCACGCTACCGCACGCCGCTGATTGTCTCGATGGTGGCGCTGATGCTGGTGGGGTTGCTGGGTGTGCGCTTGGCCTTGGCACAACGCCGTCTGCGAACCGAGGTGGCCAACCGCCAAGCCTCCGAGCGTGCCACCGAGCAGTCGCGTGAGTTACTGATGACGGTGATTGACAATGTGCCGATCGGTATTTTCTGGAAAGGCCGTGACCTGCATTTCCTGGGCTGCAACAGCGTGTTTGCCAGGGACTGTGGTCGCTCGCATGCCCGTGCCCTGGTTGGCAAGGGTGATTTTGATGTGGCCGAGCCTGAGCGCGCGCAGCGTTATCGGGAAGACGATCTGGCGGTGATGGCCTCGGGTGTGCCGAAGCTGTTTTACGAGGACCGGTTCATTAACCGCCGTGGCAAGTTGCGCTGGAACCGCATCTCCAAGGTGCCGCTGCGTGACCCGGATGGTGACATTTTTGGTGTGCTGGGCATCTACGAAGATATCAGTGAACAAAAACGCCTGGAGGCGCAGCTGATGTTGGATGCCAGCGTGTTCGAGCATGCCCGCGAGGGCATCCTGATCACCGATCCGAGTGGTGGCATCATCAATGTCAACGCCGCCTTCACCACCATCACCGGCTACAGCCGAACCGAGGTGCTGGGCAAGAACCCGAGACTGCTGTCCTCGGGGCGCCACAGCGCCGAGTTCTACCGCTGCATGTATGCCGACCTGGCGCACCAGGGGTACTGGCATGGCGAAATCTGGAACCGGCGCAAGAGTGGTGAGGACTATGCCGAGATGCTGACCATCACCGCTGTGCGCGACCCGCAGGGTCAGATTCAGCACCATGTGGCCATGTTCTTTGACCTCAGCGACATCAAGGCGCACCAGCAGCAGCTGGAAAACCTGGCCCACTTTGACCCCTTGACCCATTTGCCCAACCGTGTCCTGTTGGCAGACCGGCTGCAGCAGGCGATGTCGCAGGTGCAGCGGCGTGACCGCCTGCTGGCGGTGGTGTACCTGGATCTGGATGGTTTCAAACTGGTCAACGACAGTTTTGGTCACGACGCTGGCGACTTCTTGCTGGTGGCCGTGGCCGACAACATGAAACATGTGCTGCGAGAGGGGGATACCCTGGCGCGGCTCGGTGGGGATGAGTTTGTGGCGGTGTTGACCGACCTCTCGGACGCGGAGGACTGCTCTCAAACCATGCAGCGGCTGCTGGCCGCCGTGGCGCGGCCGGTGCAGTTTGCCGACACCCAGCTGACCGTGTCAGCCAGCCTGGGCGTGACCTTTTACCCACAGGCACAAGCGGTGGATGCCGACCAGCTGCTGCGCCAGGCAGACCAGGCCATGTACCAGGCCAAGCTGACCGGCAAAAATCGCTACCACGCGTTTGACGCGGTACACGACCACAGTGTGCGCGGCCTGCATGAAAGTCTGGAAGAGATTGCCCGCGCCATCGACCAGAACGAGCTGGTGTTGTATTACCAGCCCAAGGTCAATATGCGCACTGGTCAGGTGCTGGGTGCCGAGGCGCTGGTGCGCTGGTTACACCCGACGCGGGGCCTGTTGGCACCGGCCCAGTTTTTGCCGCTGATCGACGACCACATGCTCGCGGTGAACCTGGGTGAATGGGTGATACGCACCGCATTGGTGCAAATGCAGGAATGGCAAGACCTGGGCCTGAACCTGCAGGTCAGTGTCAATGTGGCCGCCAGACAGTTGCAGCAGGACGATTTTGTCCAGCGTCTGGGTGAGTTGCTGGCCAGCGTGCCGGGGGCCAACCCGGCCTTGCTGCAAATGGAAGTGCTCGAAACCAGTGCATTGCGTGACCTCGCACGCACTGCTTTGGTGATTCGATCCTGCGCACAACTGGGCGTGGGTTTTGCGCTGGATGACTTTGGCACCGGCTACTCATCACTTAGTTACCTGAAACACCTGCCGGTGCAGACCATCAAGATCGACCAGAGTTTTGTGCGCAACATGCTGGATGACGCCGACGATCTGGCGATATTGCGCGGCGTGATCAGCCTGGCGCGTGCCTTCGGGCGCGAGGTGCTGGCCGAAGGTGTCGAGACCGTGGCCCATGGCACACGTTTGCTGCAGCTGGGCTGTGATCTGGCGCAGGGTTATGGCATTGCCCATCCGATGCCCGGCCCGGCGCTGGTCGACTGGCTGGCCAACTGGCAGCCTGATCCGGCTTGGGCCTCCGACGCAAGCACGGCCTGGCCGTGAGGCCTGGCCGCAGGCCAAACCACCGTCATCGACGCTGTTGTTTCACCAATCCTCTTTCACCGCCAGCACCGCGTCCTGGCCTGCGGCGGCGCGGGCTGCTAGCCAGGCGGTCAGCGTACCCGCCGCTACCACTGACAAGCACAGGGTCAGCAACTTGGCCCAGGGCAGCATCAAGTCCATGGTCCAGTGAAAACTCTGCGGGTTGACCACCAACACCAGCACCAGCGCCACCACCAGACCCAGCCCCAGGCCGGCGATGGCCCCCAGTGTGGTCCAGGCCAAACCTTCGAGCGCCACCACACTGAGGATCTGGCGGCGCGTCAGTCCCAGGTGGGCCAGCAGGCCAAACTCCTTGCGCCGCGACAAGACCTGCGCGCTGAAACTGGCTGCCACCCCAAACAGGCCAATGCCAATCGCCACCGCCTGCAGCCAGTAGGTCACCGCAAAACTGCGGTCAAAAATTTTGAGCGAGATGGCTCGGATCTGGGCCGAGCTGCCAAACTCCAGCAGGCCACCGGTGCCACGCTGGGCATCGGCGCCCTGGGTCGCCTGCGGCCCGGCCAGTGCCTGCAGGGCTTGTTGCACCCTAGCCGTGTCCTCAGGCTGGTCCAGCCACAGCGCCAGGTCGTTGGCGCGCTGGTCATTTGTGAGGCGCCGAAAGTCTGCCAGATCCATCGCAATCGAGCCCGACTGGCGGGCGTAGTCGCGCCACACACCTGCCACAAAAAATGTAGCTGTAGGCTCTTTATCCAAAAGGGCTAGAGGCCTAAAAGCCTTGGAAAGCGCGGGCAAGGTCCGGCCCACCTGAGCGCCGTGTAAATCGACCACCGCCTCACTCACATAGACCCCAATCTGGCCGGGTGGCACCGGCAGCGGTGGCGCCAGCAGCGGCAGGCTGCGCGCCGGGTCACCCAGTTCACGTGCCAGCAGCGCCACTGCCGGCAGGCTGGGGCTGAGGCTCAGGGGTAACAGGCGCTGTGGCTGCAGCTTGCTCACCCCCGGCAGCTGGGCCGCGGCTTGCACAAAGTCCGGCGTAAAAAACACGGTGTCGCTGGCGCTCATGCCCACCGCGCTGCGCACATACAGGTCAGCGGGCAGCAGCCGGTCCAGCCACTGGGTGACCGAGTCGCGAAAACTCGCCACCATCACCGTTAACGCCACCGCCAGGCTCAACGAGGCCACGACACCGCTGACAGCCACCGCCGCAGTGTCGCGCTGGCGCCGGGCCCGCTCCACCGCCAGCAGCGGCAGGGTCTGGTGTGCCAGCCGGGGCGCCAGCCAGCCCAGCAGCAGCCCAATCAACCACGGCAGGGCGGTGATGCCACCTACCAGCAGCATCCCGACCGACACATAGGCCGCCAGAGGTATGTCAAAAATGGGTGGAGCCCTTGTCAATAAAGCGCCAACAGCTATCAAAAGTAAACTGATCCAGTGTGACTTGGTCCCCACACCCAGGCTGCCCAGACCTTTGAGGGTTTGGGCGGGTGGTAACTGCTGTGCCACCCGTGCCGGCCACCAGCCGCCCACCAGTGCCGCTGCCACACCCAAAGCGCCATAGACCAAAGCCGCCACCGGACTGAACTGCAGGCTCGGTGAGGCGCCCGAGAAAAAGCCGCTGCCCAGATCACCACCGAGCAAACCCAGCGCCAGTGCGGCCAGCCCGGTGCCCAGCGCCAGCCCGGCCAGGCTGCCCACCAGTCCCAGCGCCAGCGACTCCCACAGCACGAGCCTGAGCCGGTCGCGCCCGGACAGGCCCAGCACGCCCAGCAGCGCAAATTGCTGCGCACGTTTGGCCACGCTCAGTGACAACACCGAAAATACCAGAAACGCACCGGTGAACAGCGCAATCAGCGCCAGCACCGTCAGGTTGACCCGGTAGGCGCGTGACAGGTTGTTGATCTGTGACTCGGCCTCTTGGGGCAGCGCCACCCGCACATCAGCGGGCCAGTCGGGGGACGTTTGTAACTGGCGGGCCAAAGCATCACGGTCCACACCTTTGTCCAGTCGCAGGTCAATGCGGGTGAGCTGGCCGGGTTTGTCAAACAGGTCCTGCGCCGCGCCCAGGTCCATCACCGCGAGTGCCGGGCCAGCGGCGCGCACTCGGCCAGCCACCTGGGCATCCACCCAGGCCATGCCGCTTTGCAACTGGAGGGCGCCGCTTGAGCTTGCAGGCTCGGCGCCTGTGGGCCAGAGAATGCGTTTGGCTGCCGTGTTTAAAAACATCTGCCCCGGCGCAAACAGCACCCAGCGGTCCACTGGCGCAGCGTCGGGCAAGGGCATCAGGTCCGGTGAGATGGCAAACACACTCAAGGCGTCCACCCCCACCACCCGCAATGCACGTTTGCCCTGTGGCGTCAACACATAACTGTTGATCTCCAGTATGGGGGAGGCCGTTGCCACACCTGGGGTTTGTGCTATATTTTTATACACCGCCTGGTCAAAGTTGCCTTGTACGCCAGACACTTCCAGGTCACTCTGGCCACCTACCGCACGGGCTGCCTGGGCAAACTCGTCGAGCGCCGAGTTGTTGATCAGGTGCACAGAAAACGCCAGCGCCACACCCAGCATCACCGCCAGCACGGCAGCTGCATTGCGCCAGGGGTGCTGACGCAATTCCTGCCAGGAGAAGGTGGTGAGCAGTGCAAACATCAGGCGCCATTCTCGTGCAGCGCTTGGTCAAGCGTGCCCGACAGGGTTTTGTGGTGTTCGGATTTCCGAGCAGCTTACAGGCCAGTTGTTCGGAAAACCGTATGATGGCTGTAAAAAATGGCATTTTGTCTTTATAAATCAATGGCTTGCAATATTGGTTGATTGGTACGCTCCATGCTGTGATAGAGGGGCCGCAGGCCTGCGGCACGGCCTTTGGCCGCAACCCGATGGCAGGAGACAACATGAGCACAACATACAGAATCGAAAAAGACTTTCTGGGCGAAAAACAGATACCGGACGACGCCTATTACGGTGTGCAGACACAACGTGGTAAAGACAACTTCCACATCACCGGCATCCCGATGTCGACCGAGCCGTATTTTGTGAAAGCGTTTGGCTACGTCAAGAAGGCCGCAGCCATGGCCAACCGGGACCTGGGTTGCATCGACGCACAAGTCGCCAACGCCATCATTGGTGCCTGTGACCGGTTGATTGCCGGTGAGTTGCGTGACCAGTTTGTCACCGACTTCATCCAGGGCGGTGCTGGCACCTCCACCAACATGAACGCCAACGAGGTGATCGCCAATGTGGCGCTGGAAGCCCTGGGCCACCAGAAGGGTGAGTACCAGTTCGTGAATCCGAACGACCACGTCAACTTTGGCCAATCGACCAACGACGTGTATCCGACCGCGTTCCGTCTGGCGCTGATCCTGCGCCTGTCGAGCTACATGGAGGCACTGCGCAAGTTGCAGAGTTCCTTTTTTGCCAAGTCCAAGGAGTTCGAGAAAGTCCTGAAGATGGGCCGCACCCATTTACAAGATGCGGTGCCGATGTCACTGGGCCAGGAGTTCCACGGCTGGGGCACCACCCTTGGTGAGGAAGTGGAGCGGATTGCCGAAGTCCGCCAGTTCCTGCACGAGATCAACCTGGGCGCCACCGCGATTGGCACCACCGTCACCGCCGCGCCGGGTTACCCGGAGCTGGCCACCAAATACCTGTCCGAATTGACCGACTGCAAGTTCATCCTGGGTGGTGATCTGGTGGAGGCCACCTCGGACACCGGTGCCTATGTGTTGCTCTCGGGGGTGCTCAAACGCACCTCCACCAAGCTGACCAAGATCTGCAACGACATCCGTCTGTTGTCTTCGGGGCCGCGCTGTGGTTTCAACGAGATCAACCTGCCGCAAATGCAACCTGGCAGCTCGATCATGCCGGGCAAGGTCAACCCGGTGATCCCGGAAGTGGTCAACCAGACCAGCTTTCTGGTGATTGGCCTCGATCTGACCGTGACCCTGGCCGCTTCGGCCGGTCAGCTGCAACTCAATGTGATGGAGCCGGTGATCACCTATGCGTTGTTCACCTCGATTGCGACCATGGAAAACGCGGTCAACAGCCTGCGTATCAACTGCATCGATGGCATCACCGCCAATGTGGAACACGCACGTGATCTGGTGCTGAACTCTCTGGGCATCATCACCGTGCTCAAACCCTCGCTGGGCTACAAGCAGTGCGCCGAAATTGCCCGCGAATGCCACCAGACCGGCAAGTCATTACACGACGTGGTGGTCAAAGAGCGTCAGCTGATGACCCAGGCGCATTGGGATGAGGTGTTCTCGTTCGAGAACCTGATCAGCCCGAAATTCGAAAAGTAAACCCTGCCTGAGCTTGACCCGGACTGCCGCGCCTGTGGGCGTGGCCGTTCGAGCGCAGGGCATACCTGCAGGCTTAGATTGATTGAAAATTTTTAACCGAGGAAGACAAAATGAGTCAAAAAAAAGGAATGCTTGACTGGTATTTCAAGACCAATCTGCTCACGCGGATCATGGTCGGGCTGGTCGCAGGCTGTATCGTGGGTATTTTGCTGGGCTTTGGTGACCCGGCCAACAGCAAGGCGTTTGTCGACAATACCAAGATCTTTGGTGACATCTTCATCCGTTTGCTCAAGATGATTGTGGTGCCGGTGATCTTCTTCTCGCTGATTGCTGGTGCGGCCAGCATCGCGCCGTCACGGCTGGGTCGTGTGGGTGTGAAGATCATTGCCTTTTACATGGCCACCTCGGCAGTCTCCGTGGCTGTGGGTCTGTTCTTTGCCAACCTGCTGCAACCCGGTTTGGGTATGGAGATTGTTGGCGCGGAAGCGGTCAAGGGCAAGGTTGCCGAGGCGCCGTCGCTCTCGACCATCTTCCTCAACATCATCCCGACCAACCCGGCCGAGTCGCTGGCCAAGGGTGATGTGTTGCCGATCATCTTTTTTGCCATGTTGTTTGGTCTGGCGATTTCCTTCACCAAGGAGTCCGAAGATCCAGCTGTAGCCAAGGGCGCGGACTTGCTGTTTGGTCTGGTCAACGCGGCGGCTGAGACCATGTACAAAATTGTTCGCGGCATCATGCAGTACGCACCCATTGGTGTGTTCTTCCTGATCGCCATGGTGTTTGCACAACAAGGTGCCAAGGCACTGGGCCCGCTGCTCTACGTGACCGTCACGGTTTACCTGGCATTCGTTGCGCTGACTATCATTGGTTACGGCGGTTTGCTGGCGGTGTACCGGCTCGGTGTGATCAAGTTCTTCAAGGGTGCCAACGAGGCGCTGATCACCGCTTTTGTGACCCGTTCTTCGAACGGCACGCTGCCGGTCACCATGCGTGTGTCAGAAGAAAAACTGGGTGTGCCACGCACCATCTCGTCCTTCACCCTGCCGCTGGGCGCCACCATCAACATGAATGGCACCGCGATCTACCTGGGCGTGTGCGCCATGTTCATCGGTTATGCCACCGGCCACCCGTTGACGTTTGAGCAGCAGATGGTTGTGGTCACCACCGCCACCCTGGCCGCCATCGGTACCGCCGGTGTGCCGGGTGCTGGCGCCATCATGTTGCTGATGGTGCTTGAGTCGATTGGCATGAAGGTCGAGGCAGGTTCTGCCGTGGCAGCTGCCTACGCGATGATCCTGGGCATCGATGCCTTGCTTGACATGGGCCGCACCTGCCTGAATGTGGGTGGCGACATGGTCTGCACCGCGATTGTGGCGAAAACCGAGGGTGAGCTTGATATGTCCAAGTGGGAAGATCAGTCCACCAGCGCTGTGCCGACACGCAAAGGCAACGTGGTGTAGTTTGGTGGCGCCCTGTTCACACAACAGGGCTGGCATAACCAGCATCTGGCAGATACTTGCAGCTGTTGTTGTGAGGTCTGCCACATTTTTGATGGGTTAGACAACGTTTTTTGAAAGCCACCAGCCCAGCCCATGTTCACCCGCCACCCCTTGCGTTTCTCCTTGCTGCTGCTGGTGCTGGCCGCGCTGGTGGCAGCGGCGTCGTTGACGACCTACCAGGTCAGCCAGCGCATGGGTTTGGCCGAGTTGCAGACCACCGGGCGGCACCGGCTTGATCTGTACACCGCCAGCCTGGAACGGGAGATCGGCAAATACGCCTATTTCCCGGCCACCCTCGGGCTGGAACATGATGTTCTGGATCTCCTCAACCAGGTAGATGACCCGCGCCGTACCGCCCAAGCCAACTTCTACCTGGAGCGTCTCAATGAACGCGCCGGCACCTTGGCCATTTACGTGATCAACGACCAGGGCAAGGTGCGGGCCACCAGCAACTGGCGGCGCAACGACAGTTACCTGGGCGAAGACCTCGCTTTTCGCCCCTATTTCCGCGAAGCGATGGACACCGGCAGCGGGCGCTTTTTTGGCATCGGCACCACCCGCAGTGAGCCGGGTTATTACTTGTCGTCGGCACTGGTGGATGGCAGCCGCACCCTCGGTGTGGCGATTGTCAAGGTCGGTCTGGATCAGTTGGAGCAGTCGTGGTCCACGGTGGAGGCACCGGTGCTGGTGGCCGACGAAAACGGGGTGGTCATCCTGAGCTCGGTGCCCGACTGGAAGTTCACAACACTGCGGCCTCTGGACGAGGGCACCCGCAAAACTTTTGATCGCACCCAACAGTACAACCGCCGCGCCCTGCAGCCGCTCGGTGTCAAGGAGCTGGCCGACCTCAGCCAGGGCGCACGGCTGGTGCAGTTGGCCAAACAGCCGCAGGAGATGGTCTCTGCCTACCCGGTGGCGGGCAACTTTCTGGCGCAGTCCCAGGCGATGCCCGGCACACCCTGGACACTCACGGTGTTCTCCCACGTCCAACCGGTGGATGAGATGAGCTTCATCCGCGCCAGCGTGGCCGGTGTCACAACCATCCTGCTGTGGATTCTGGTCTCGATGGTCTACCAGCGGCGCCGCCATCTGCGTGACCGCCTGGCCGCCCGCGAAGCCCTGCAAAGGGCCCACGATGAACTGGAGCGCAAGGTCGAGGAGCGCACCGCCGACCTGTCGTGTGCCAACCAGCAGCTCCAGGAGGAAGTGAAGGAACGGGTGCGCGCTGAGCGCACCTTACGCGCCGCGCAGGATGAGCTGATCCAGGCCGGTAAGCTGGCGGTCATCGGGCAGCTCTCGGCGGGCATCGCGCATGAACTCAACCAGCCGCTGGCGGCGCTGCGTACCCTGTCGGGCAATGCGGTGCGTTTTCTGGAACGTGGTGATGACAGCACCGCACGCTCCAACCTGGAGCGCATCGCCCAGCTGGTGGACCGCATGGGCCTGATCACCGGGCAGCTCAAGGCCTTTGCCCACAAATCCAGCGGGCAAGCCCGACCGGTCGACATCCGCCAGGTGGTCACCCATGCGGTGGCCATCCTGGATCAGCGCCTGCGCAGCAGCGGCGCCGAGGTCACGATGGCTTTTCCTGATACGCCGCTGTTCGCCCTGTGTGACGCCAACCGGTTGGAGCAGGTCATCGTCAATCTGGTTAGCAATGCACTCGACGCGATGGTCGGGCACCCCCGTCCTGGCCTGGAGATCCATGGCACCACCCAGGGCAGCATGCTGCGTCTGACCGTGCGTGACCACGGTGTGGGCCTGAGTGCAGAGGTCTTGCCGCGTTTGTTCGAGCCCTTTTTCACCACAAAGGAGGCCGGTGTGGGCCTGGGCCTGGGGCTGGCCATTTCGGCAGGTATCGTCAGCGACTTCGGTGGTACGCTCAGCGGCGCCAACCATCCTGACGGCGGCGCCGTCTTCACCCTGGACATCCCCCTAGCCACACCGGCACCATGACCGACGCCCTCAAAGTACTGATCATCGAAGACGACCCGGATGTGCGCCTGGGTTGTGAGCAGGCGTTGCAACTCGAAGGCATCCTGACCGACAGTGTGGCCAGCGCCGAGGCCGCCAGGCCGTTGTTGGGCAAGGATTTTCGGGGTGTCATCGTCAGTGACATCCGCCTGCCGCGTATGGACGGCATGACGTTCCTGCGCGAGGTGCTGGCGGTGGACCCGCAGCTGCCGGTGGTGTTGATCACCGGCCACGGCGACATCTCGATGGCAGTCCAGGCCATGAAAGACGGCGCGCACGACTTCATCCAGAAGCCGTTTTCGCCGGAATACCTGGTCGAGGTGGTGCGCCGCGCGCTCGAAAAACGCCAGCTCACCCTGGAAGTGCGCGACTTACGCAACCGCCTGGAAGGCCGCGACCAGATCGAAGCGCGCCTGATCGGCAACGCGGTCAGCATGCAGAAGTTGCGTACGCTGATCAGCGGGCTGGCCGACAGCGCCGCTGACGTGCTGATCCAGGGCGAAACCGGCACCGGCAAGGAACTGGTGGCGCGCTGCCTGCACGAGGCCAGCTCGCGGCGCAAAGGCAACTTTGTGGCGATCAACTGTGGTGGTTTGCCTGAGACGCTGTTTGAGAGCGAAATTTTTGGCCACGAGGCAGGCGCCTACACCGGCGCCAGCAAACGCCGCATCGGCAAGATCGAATACGCCAACGGCGGTACTTTGTTCCTCGACGAAATCGAGACCATGCCGGTGCCGATGCAGATCAAGCTGTTACGTGTGTTGCAGGAGCGCACGCTGGAGCGGCTGGGCTCCAACACCCCGATCCCGATAGACTGCCGCATTGTGGCCGCCACCAAGGAAGACCTGCGCGCCTTGTCCGATCAGGGCCGTTTTCGTGCCGATCTGTATTACCGGCTCAGTGTTGCCACCGTGCCCTTGCCACCGCTGCGTGAACGGCGTGAAGACATCCCGCTGCTGTTTCAGCACTTTTTGCTGCAGGCCGCAGCGCGGCATGGGCGGCCGGTGCCGACCGATGACGCCGCACGCACCGGCCAGCTGGTGGCCTACCACTGGCCCGGCAATGTGCGTGAACTGCGCAACGTGGCCGACCGCTGTGTGCTGGGCATCGAATCTGGCGCACCACCTTTTGGCAACGAAGGGGATGAACGTGTGCGCCCCCTGTTTGAGACCGTCAACGCCTTTGAGCGCGCCCTGATCGCCGACGCCATGCGCCGCCACCACGGCAGCCTGGCGCGCAGCGCCGAAGCCCTCGGCCTGGCCAAAACCACCTTGCACGACAAGATCAGGAAATACGGGTTGTCGGAGATTGGCGCGGGTTGACGTTGGAGTTCACCCGCTTGCGGAGGCTGGCGAAGCCAGCCGTAGCACGTCGGATGCAACGACGGGTTAGGCTCCACTCGCGCGCGGCAATCTGGTGAGTTGGACTCTTTCATCCGGGATCACGCAGATGCTCTTGTCTGAACGTGACATCGTGAGGTACTTGTTGCTCAACCGGGCAAGCAAAACTAGCTTGTCAGCGCTTGAGCTACACGTTTCCTTGGCTTTCACTTCCCAAAGGACGCCTTCCAGTCTTTCGACCTGTTCTCCATCGCGATTGCCTGTGATAAAGGCGGCGGTCGGAAGGAAACAGAGTATTGAGATCACGAAGACTCGGGACTTGACGTCAAGCGCTAGAAGATGGCGATTGCCATAGACGAGGTAGATGAAAACAAGCAGCGAAGCCAAAGGAAAGACGCCTTTCAGCTTCTGATATCCCGGCTCGGTAATGACGATGTACGCTGCGTGGCACAGGAAGAATGCAGTCATGCCGTAGCTGTACAGCACCATGAACTTCATGTAGTACTTGAAGAAACCTCCTTCGGCAATGTACTCATCGTGCTGCTTCTTGGAGATTGAGTTCAATCCATCTAGTGCCGAGTAGGTCAGCAACAGGCCAACGGCGGGCAGCATTGGCAAGACAGATGCCTTGATGATGTCCGTCAGGTCGGCGAACGCCAGGATGTTCAGGCCGAACGGCAACCAGTAGCCAACAAGGTAGGCCCCGCCGATCAGCAGGGAGTACACATAAGTGATTGCAGTGGCGCTGACCTTGGAATCCATGTGTTTGTGGAGCCTAACGTAATGTCCACGGCAAGAAGTGCGAAATATTCTGGTTGCTGCGTATTAATCTGGTCACAAAATTCTCTTGAAAGTGGCTTGTAGACTAGTTTGCAAGTCTATGTTTTGGACAAATAACCAGTTATAAATTTTCCATGAAACCCGGCACTTCGCCCCTGCAATCAACCCGACTGCTGGGCCAGTTGTGCGATCACCTCCGGTTCATGCACTATAGCTTGGGCACTGAATAGGTTTACCTGTACTGGGTGCGTTTTTTCATTCGCTGGCGCGGGCGCGGCGGGCAGATGACGCATCCACGCACCATGGGTGCGCCTGAGATCGAGGCCTTTCTGACGATGCTAGGCAAACGTGCGCAAGGTATCCAATTCGACGCACAACCAGTCCCTGAGCGCCTTGCTGTTTTTGTACCGCGAAGTTCTGAATAGGAACTTGCCGTGGACGGATGGCATCAACTGACCAGCGGCCAAGCGGCGCAGCCAGCCCGCTGGATGCACTCAGCTGCCTGTGCCCACCAGCCGCGCATCCACCCAGCCACGCAAGCTGTTCACAAAGGCCCAGCCCTGCACACGTGGCAGGTCGTCTAGGGTGATGACGTCTTCCTTCAATCGGCCTTGGGTGATGAAGTGAGCCCGGCCTACACCGTCGAGCAGGCCGCAGTGCAGCGCGGGGGTGAGCCACTGGCCGTCCAGCAGCACCGCGATGTTGCCGCGGGTGCATTCGGTGAGTTCGCCGCGCTCGTTGTAAAGCAGGGTGTCAAAGACGGCTGGGTCGGTGGGGGCAAAGGCCTCGTAGTGGGCACGGCGGGTGGTTTTGAAGCGGGTGAATTCGCTCTGTGCTGCTTCAAAAGGCGTAGCTGCCAGCCCAATAGATAAAAGGGCTGGGGTGCTATTTTGCTTGAATTTCTCGGCAAAAGGTCGGCCCTGGGCGTCGAGCAGCAGGCGCACGCGCCAGACGGTGCTGTCATCGTCGCTCGTGTTGTGGTCAAGCAAGTTCAACAAAGCGGCACGTACACGCCCTTCGTCATAGGGGTAGCCAAAATGCCGCGCAGCCCTTGCCAGCCTTGCCAAGTGTGCTCCTAAGTTGTGGAACACGCCAGCTTGCAGGCGCAGGGTTTCCAGCAGTTCAAAGGCTTCGCTGGCGCGTTCCAGAAACCCCTGTTTGTGTTGCCATTCGCGCCATTCGTTGGGCGCGGTGGCGTCATAGGTGATGCCGCTGCCAATCCCGCAGCGGGCCTGGGTGCCCTGGCGCGTCACCGTGCGGATGGCGACGTTGAAGGTGGCGTGGCCACCGGGACGCACCACACCGATGGCACCGCAGTAGACGCCGCGTGCCTCGGGTTCGAGGTCGTGGATGGCTTGCATGGCCCGCACCTTGGGTGCGCCGGTGATCGAGCCGCAGGGGAACAGCGCGCCAAACACATCGCTCAAGGTGGTGCCCGGGCGCGTTTGGGCGGTCACGTCTGAGACCATCTGGTGCACCGTGGGTAGGCTCTGCACCGCAAACAGGGACGGCACTTGCACCGTGTGGGGCAGGGCGATGCGCGATAGGTCGTTGCGCAGCAAATCCACAATCATCACGTTCTCGGCGCGTTCCTTGGGTGACGCTGTGAGCGCTTGCACCAGGGCCGCATCCTCCTGCGGTGTGGCGCCGCGTGGTGCCGTGCCTTTCATCGGCCGGGTCAGGATGTGCTGGCCGTCCCAGTCAAAAAACAGCTCCGGCGAGACCGACAGAATCTGCTCGGCCCCAGTGTCGATGTAGGCCGCGTAACCTCCGGGCTGGGCTTGTTGCAGGCGCGTAAACAGTTCAGGCGCGCTGCCGACAAAATCTCCGTGCAACGGGGCGGTGTAGTTCACCTGGTAATACTCACCCGCGCCAATCGCCTTGTGGATCGTGGCCAGGTTGTTATCGAACTGCTCCCGGCTCAGCGAGCTGTGCCATTGCACTTGGGTCGGTGCCACCGCGTCAGCGGGTGCGGGCGGACCAGGCGGCCAGGGCAGGGCGTGCTCAAACACCCCAAACCAGGCCAGCGGGCCATTTGCCGGATGGGTGAGCAGTGCCTTGTCAAACGTGCTGGCGGCTTCGTAACGCAGGTAACCCACACACCATCGGCCCGCCTGGGCGTGGGCTTGCACCGCATCGAGCAGTGGTTGGACCTGCTCGGGTGTGTGGGCCACCAGGGTGTCTGTCGGTGCCGCAAAGGCACAGTGCAGACGCGCCTCACCCCCTTGCGGGTCGGCAAAATCAAGCCGGATTGGCATGGTCCAGCAAACCGTCGGCAGTCAGCAGCAGCCTGCGGTCAGCACGCGCCGCAGCGGCCACCGAGTGCGTCACCAGCACCATGGCGGCGCCATGGGCGCGGGTCTGGCTGACCAGGGCGTCCATCACCCGCTCAGCGGTGCGGGGGTCGAGGTTGCCGGTGGGCTCATCGGCCAGCAGCAACATCGGCCGGTGCACCAGCGCCCGCGCAATCGCCACGCGCTGCAACTGGCCACCGCTGAGCTGTTGTGGCAGGCGCTCCCCCAGACCTTCGAGCCCGACCTCGGTCAACATGGCTTGTACCCGCGCCTCGTCCAGTTGGCCCAGCAGCATCAGCGGCAGGGCCACGTTCTGGCTCACGCTCAGGTGCGGCAACACGTGGAAGGCTTGGAACACAAAACCGGTTTTTTCGCGCCGCAGGCGGGCCAGTTGGTCGTCACTCTGGGTGCTCAGGTCCAAGCCGTCCAGCACCACACTGCCGCTGTCCCAGCTGTCGAGCCCCGCCATGCAGTTGAGCAGGGTGGATTTTCCGACACCCGATTCACCCACGATGGCGACAAACTCGCCCGGCTGCACATGTAAAGAGACGTGGCGAAACACCGGCACGTTGCCGTAGTGTTTGCTCAAGTTCTGGATGACCAGGCTCATGGTGGGGTGCTGTGGGGCTGTCCTGCGGTGCGGCGAGGATAGGCCAGATGTCAGTGCCGCAGTGTCTCTGGGGACAAACCCGCCACAAAGGTGTTGGCCAGCGCCAGCACCTGTTGCAATGCATCGGGTGCGTCGCAGGCCACGACCTGGCGCTCGGGCATGCTGCGTAACCAGGTGATCTGGCGTTTGGCGAGTTGGCGGGTGGCAAAAATGCCTTTGTCACGCAACTCGCTGATGGGCCACAGGCCGTCGAGCGCTTCCCAGACCTGGCGGTAACCCACGCAGCGCATCGATGGCAAATCGGGGTTCAGGTCACCGCGCGCGCGCAGGACCTGCACTTCGTCGAGCAAACCCTGTTTGAGCATCTCGTCAAAACGCTGGGCAATGCGCAGGTGCAACCAGCTGCGCTCCAGCGGCTCCAGCGAGATCAGCATCGAAGTTGCAGCATTTTCAGCATCATTTTGGCAAAACCCCGGGTCCAGGCCGCTAGCCCTTGTATCCATTGGGCTACTAGCTTCTTTTTTGCTAGTGTGAAAACTGGCCAGTGTTTGCCCGGTGAGGCGCCACACCTCCAGCGCCCGCGAGATGCGTTGTGAGTCGCCGGGCGCCAGCCGTGCCGCGGTGACCGGGTCCACCTGCGCCAGTTCGGCATGCAGGGCGGGCCAACCCTGTTGCGCGGCTTCTAACTCGATCTGGGCGCGCACGGCCGCATCGGCCTTGGGCAGGTCGTCCAGGCCCTGGCGCAGTGCTTTCAGATACAGCATGGTGCCGCCGACCAGCAGCGGCAACTTGCCGCGGGCACGGATCTCGTGGATCAGCTGGCTGGCATCTGCCACAAATTCGGCCGCGCTGTAGGCATGGAGCGGGTCGCGGATGTTGATCAGGTGGTGCGGTGCGGCTGCCAGTTCGGCGGCGCTGGGTTTGGCGGTGCCAATGTCCATGCCCCTGTAAACCAGGGCGGAATCGATGCTGATGATCTCGACCGGGTGCTGCTGTGCAATGGCCAGCGCGGCGGCGGTTTTGCCCGAAGCGGTGGGGCCTACCAGCGCGAGGTAGGGCGGCAGGGTTGGGCTCATGTGGGCGGATCGGCTTCCAGGCCAATAGCCGGCTCGGCGGGAGCGGGCGGGCGCAGGCGGTTGGGGGCGAGCGCGCCAGTGGACTCCAGTATGGGGTAGGCAATCGCACAAATCAGCGAGTTGATGCGTTTGAGTTCACTGATCAAATCCAGATGCAGTGAGCTGGTCTCGATGCTCTCCAGCGTGTTGTCGGTCAGCCGGTTCAGGTGGTTGGCGGCGTATTTCAGCTCCAGATCACGGAAACGCGTTTTTTCTTCAAGCAGTTTGATCGCGTCGCGCGGGTCGTCGTTGAGGAACACACTCATGCCCAGACGCAGGTTGTTGACCAGGTCACCATGCAACTCGGTGATTTCGGCCATACCCGCCGGTGAAAACTCGCGCCCGGTGCGGATCTTCTTGTTCTCGATGTCTTCGAGGATGCGCTCGACGATGTCGCCGATCTGTTCCATGTTGATGGTGAAGCTGATCACATCGGTCCAGCGCCGGCCTTCCTTGTCGTTGAGCGCCTCGCGCGAGATCTTGGTCAGGTAGTACTTGATGTCCGAGTAGAGCCGGTCCACCGTGTCGTCCATCTTCTGCAGTGACTTGGCCAGATCAAGGTCGTTGGTCTTGATCACATCGAGCACACCCCGCAGCATGGTTTCCACCACATCGGCCTGGTGCATGGCCTCGCGCACCGCACAGGCCAGTGCCACCGAGGGCGTGGCCAACGCCGACGCATCTAGATGCCGTTGGCGGCCATTGAGGGCGTTGCGCTTGGGGATCGGCAGCCAGTAGGCCACCCAACGCGCCACCACCTGGGTCAGGCCAATGAATAACAACGCTGCCAGCGCGTTGAACATGAAGTGAAACAGCACCACGGAGGTGGCCGCGTCGGCCACGTTGGGGCGCACATGGCTGAGCCACAGGCCCATGCTGGGCGCCATCAGCGCCACACCCATGAGCTTGAAGATCAGGTTGCCCAGCGGCACCTGGCGTGCCTCGATCGGGGAGCGCAGCGTGGTCAAAACCGCCAGCAGGCCGCTGCCCAGGTTGGCACCCAGCACCAGACCGAGCGCCACATCCACCGTGACCACATGGCTGTTGGCCAGGGTGGCGATCAGCAGCACAATTGCCAGGCTCGAATAACTCAGCACCGACAGCACCGCACCGATGGTGATCTCGAGTAACCGGTCGCTGCCCAAGGTGGCCAGCAGGTCACGCACCGCCTGCGCTTGGGTGAGTTCGTTGGCGGACTGGCGCACCAGGCTCAAGGCCAGCAGCATCAGCCCCAGACCAATCAGGATGCGCCCAACATAACCGGTGCTGGTGCTTTGTTTGGCAATGAACAGTACCACCCCAAGAAAAATGAACAGCGGTGACAGCCAGGACAGGTCGCGTGAGAACACCAACGCCATCAGGCTGGTGCCCACATCGGCGCCCAGCATCACCGCCAGCGCGGCGGGCAGGCTCATGAGCCCTTGGCCGACAAAGGCCGAGATGATCAGCGCGGTGGCGGTGCTCGACTGCAGCAGCGCGGTGACCCCCACGCCCGAAACAATGGCCTTGAAACGGTTGCCCACACTTTGCGCCAGCACCCGGCGCAGGTTGGCGCCCAGCACCCGCAGCGTGTCCTTGCGCACCAGGTGGGTACCCCACACCAGCAGGGCAATCGCGGCGAGCAGGTTGAGCAGGTGGGTCAAGGTGGTGGTCTAGTTCAAGTGGGTTTCAGCGGCCACGGCGCACACGCAGCAGCTCGTCAAGGATCAGGCAGATCGCGCCAAGGGTGATGGCACTGTCGGCAATGTTGAAGGCCGGAAAATGCCAGTTTTTCCAGTAAAAGTCCAGAAAATCGACCACATAACCGTGCAACAGCCGGTCAATGACATTGCCCAGTGCGCCACCCAGAATGCTGGCCAGCGCAAAAGCAAACAGTTTTTGCCCGGGGTGGGACTTGAGCAGCCAGATGATCAACACCGCCGCACCGATGCCAATACCGGTGAACAACCAGCGCTGCCAGCCGCCCGAGCTGGCCAGAAACGAAAATGCCGCGCCGTGGTTGTGCACGCGCACCAGGTTGAAAAAGCTCGTCACCGGGTGGCTGTCACCGAGTTGGTAATAACCCAGCACCAGCACCTTGGTGAACTGGTCGACCAGGATCACCACGAGGGACCACGCCAGCCAGGGCAGCCAGCTGCTCGAGCCCGACTTGAAGCTCATGTTGGATCGGCCTGCGCCCCTGCCTTTGCTGGCCATCAGGCAAAGCTCCGGGTTTCACCGCTGCCAAACAGGTTGCTGGTGCAACGCGGGCACAAGGTCGGGTGAGCGGGGTCGGTGCCCAGCTCGTCGCTGTAATGCCAGCAACGCTCACACTTCACGCCATTTGAGGCACTGGACCTGATGGATAAAGACTCACCAGCTACCAGTTCAATAGCGGATGTGATGAACACAAACTTCAGGTCAGCACCCAGGCTTTGCAGCAAGGCCAGATCGTCCGGGCCGACGGTCAGTTCCACCACCGCTTGCAGTGAGGAGCCCACCTGGCCGTTGGCGCGCAAGACCTCGATGTCTTTGTTGACCAAGTCACGGATCTCGCGGATGCGGTTCCACTTGGCCAGCAGCTCGGCATTGGGCTCGGGCTGGGTGCAATAGGTGTCCATGAAGATCGAGTCGCGCGTGGCCACCGGGGTTTTGCCATCGGCACCCAGCACCGCCCAGGCTTCCTCGGCGGTGAAGCTCAGGAACGGCGCCATCCAGCGCAGCATCGCCTGGGTGATCTGCCACAAGGCGGTTTGGGCGCTGCGCCGGGCCAGCGAATTGGCGCCGGTGGTGTAGAGCCGGTCCTTAAGCACATCCAAATAAAACGCGCCCAGGTCTTCGCTGCAATAAATCTGCAGCTTGGCCACCACCGGGTGGAATTCATACACCTCAAAATGCGCCAGGATGTCGGTTTGTAATTGCGCGGCGCGGCTTAACGCGTAGCGGTCGATTTCCAGCAGCTGGTCTGCGGGCACGCTGTCCTTGGCCGGGTCAAAGTCCTGGGTGTTGGCCAGCAGGAACTTGAGCGTGTTGCGCACCCGGCGGTAGGTGTCTACCACCCGCGCCAGGATTTTGTCGTCACCCGCGATGTCGCCCGAGTAGTCGCTGGCAGCGACCCACAGGCGGATGATCTCGGCACCGAGCTTCTTCGACGTTTCCTGCGGGTCCACGCCGTTGCCAGCGCTTTTGCTCATCTTGTGGCCCTTGCTGTCCACGGTGAAGCCGTGGGTCAGGATGCCCAGATAAGGCGCGCGGTCATACATCGCGCAGGCGGTCAGCAAGCTGGAGTGGAACCAGCCGCGGTGTTGGTCGTGGCCTTCCAGATACAGGTCGGCTTCGGGGCCGCTGTCATGACCGCAGCCCGGGTGGGAACCCTTCAGCACCGTGGTGTGGGTGGTGCCGGAGTCAAACCAGACTTCCAGAATGTCGCTGCTCTTGGTGTAGAACGGCGCATCGGCTTGTGCATCCACCGTGGCCAGGATGTCTTCGGTTGTGGCCTTGCTCCAGGCTTCGATGCCGCCTTCTTCCACCATGTTGGCGGCGATGTCGAGGATGTCCATGGTTTTGGGATGCAACTCACCGCTGTCCTTGTGCAGGAAAAACGGCAGCGGCACACCCCAGCTGCGTTGTCTAGAGATACACCAGTCGGGCCGCCCGGCGATCATGTCGCGCAGCCGCACCTTGCCGTTCTCTGGGTAAAACGCTGTGTTTTCAATAGCGGCCAGCGCAGTCTGTCTGAGGGTCTGCGGTGCTTTGTCCTTGGTAAAGATGCCGACACCTTCGTCCATACGGATGAACCACTGGGCGGCAGCGCGGTAGATCACCGGTGTCTTGTGGCGCCAGCAATGCGGGTAGCTGTGCACGATGTTCTCGGTGGCAAACAGGCGACCTGCGTCGCGCAGCGCATCGATGATCACCGGGCAGGCTTTCCAGATCTGCTGGTTACCAAACAACGGCAGCTCGGGCGCGTATACGCCGTTGCCTTGCACCGGGTTCAGGATGTCGTCGTATTTCATGCCGTGTGACACACAGCTGTTGAAATCCTCCAGACCGTAAGCGGGTGCGCTGTGCACGATGCCGGTGCCGTCTTCTGCGGTGGCGTAGTCGGCCAGGTAGATCGGGCTCAGGCGGTCATAACCGGCGTCCACATGGGCGAACGGGTGTTTGAAGTTGATGCCACCGAGGTTTTTGCCCACGGTGGTGGCGACCACGTTGCCGGTCAGGCCAAAACGCGTCATGCACTTTTCAACCAGACTCTCGGCTAGCACCAGCAAGCCACGTTCGGTGTCGACCAGCGCGTAGGTCAATTCCGGGTTCAGGTTCAGCGCCTGGTTGGCCGGAATGGTCCAGGCGGTGGTGGTCCAGATGACGGCAAACGCTTCTTTTTCGAGAGCGTTCAACCCAAAGGCTGCGGCGAGTTTGGCCGGTTCAGCACACAAAAAGCCAACATCCAGTGTTTGTGACTTCTTGTCGGCGTATTCGATCTCGAACTCGGCCAAGCTGGAGCCGCAGTCAAAACACCAGTACACGGGCTTCAAGCCACGGTAAACAAAACCGCGCTCGATCACACGTTTGAACGCGCGGATCTCATCGGCCTCGTTCTTGAAGTCCATGGTGCGGTAGGGGTGCTCCCAGTCACCCAACACACCGAGGCGCTTGAAGTCGGCCATTTGTAACGCGATCTGCTCGGTGGCGTAGGCGCGGCTCTTGGCCTGCATGTCGTCACGGGCGAGTTTGCGGCCAAATTTCTTTTCAATCGCGTTTTCAATCGGCAGGCCGTGGCAGTCCCAGCCCGGGATGTAGACCGCGTCCAGCCCTTTGAGCTGACGCGCCTTGACGATCATGTCCTTCAGAATCTTGTTGACCGCGTGGCCCATGTGGATCTGGCCGTTGGCATACGGCGGGCCGTCGTGCAACACAAACAGCGGGGCGCCCTTGCGCGCCACGCGCAGCTTTTGGTACAGGCCCTGGTCTTCCCAGGCTTTGACCCACACCGGTTCGCGCTTGGGCAGATCGCCACGCATCGGAAACGGGGTGTCGGGCAGGTTCAGGGTGCTGCGGTAATCGGTTGGATTGGTCATGGTGTGGGTAGGCGGGCAAATAGTCACGGGCATCTTGGCCAACTTGACGGATGCCAGCGGTCAATACGTCCAAGGAATTGTGGTGAGTTCGTTGTGCAGTCGGTGTTGCCGCGCGAAACGGTGGATTTTACCGTAGGCCCTGCTCGCGCACGGTGGTGTGGGGGTGCTTCACAGGGGGCTGGTGACCGCAGGTGTGCCTGAGGGTGTCATACGGCTGGCAGGGGCGCCGTGAGATCGTCGAAAACGGGTACCACACACAGTGCGACCAGCAAGGCCGAGAGCGGTAGTGTGGCGAGGTAGCCCAGGTGTTTGAAACCAAGAGCCCCCACAATGCCGCCCAGCAGAAAGTACAAACACATCATGGCCAGCATGGCCAACCTGGCGCGGTCGGCCACGACGTGTTCTTCAAGGGGTCTGTTGCTGCGGTTCCAGTAGAGCAGGCGACCTATTTCAATGCCCAGGTCGGTGATCACACCGGTGAGGTGGGTGGTTCTCACCACCGCGCCCGAGATCTTGGTGATGACCGCGTTCTGCAGCCCCATGATGAAACACAGGAGCATCACCGTCACCGGAACAAACAAAGCCTGCATCCCTGCCAGTCTGGCGCCCAGCAGGCCAAACACCAGCAACAACAAGGCCTCCAGCAACAGCGGCAGCGCGTATCGGCTGTGCAGCCGACGTCGTTTGGCGTAGTTGATCATCAGTGCGCAAGTGGTGGCGCCGAGCAGAAAGGACAACACCGCACCGAAGGCACTGAGCGCCAGGGTGAGTTCACCCAGCGCGATGTGGTCCGCCAGGGATGACACCAGACCGGTCATGTGTGAGGTGTAGAGCTTGACCGCGAGGTAAGCCCCCGCGTTGGCAGCACCCGCCACAAAGGCAAGTGTGAACCCGAGGTGGCGATCACTGCGCAGGGAGCGATCTTCGGCGGTCAGGCTGCGCGCGTAATCAATGGGCATGGGGACATCGTAGCGGATGGCACAACGGGGGCTGGGCGGACGGGCCGCCTGCACAACAGGCCGAGAGGGCTCAGGTTTTGGTGCTGCCCGCTTCAGGGTGGGTATCAAAGTAGGTGCGGGCATCCAGGCAGTCCTGGTGGATGCCTGCCGTCAACGCGTCCAGGGAGTCGTATTTGCGT
The DNA here is from genome assembly GCF_018619435.1 of Rhodoferax sp. U11-2br. Lineage (GTDB taxonomy): Bacteria > Pseudomonadota > Gammaproteobacteria > Burkholderiales > Burkholderiaceae_C > Rhodoferax. Next base: position 229,936 of record NZ_JAHFZF010000003.1, read on the forward strand.
TCCTCGTGTAATTTGTGGAGCAGTTCCACACGCACGATTTTTCCGTAGGCACCCTCGGCGCCCAGGCTCTCAGGCCAGTCCAGGCAATGGGTTTCCAGCAACACGCGACCGCCGTTGACATCGTTGGGGTCGAGCGAAGGGCGGATGCCCATGTTGGCCACACCACGCAGCGGTTGTGGGCTCAGGCCATAGACCAGCACCGCAAAAATACCGCTGGCAGCGGGCTTCCAGTGGGCAAACCGCATGTTGAGGGTTTTGAACCCGAGTGAGCGCCCGAGTTTGCGACCATGCACCACGTGGCCCGATATGCGGTAGGGGTGGCCCATCAGCCGGGTGGCGTCTTTCATGCGGCCTTGCCCGAGCGCCTCACGCACCGCCGAGCTCGACACGCGCAGGTTGTGCACCTCGTAACTGTTCATGCGGGCCACATCAAACCCCTGGTCCAGCCCGGCCTGGTCGAGCAGCGCATAGTCACCGGAGCGCCGTGCACCAAAACGGAAGTCATCCCCCACCAGCACATAGGTGGCACCCAAACCACGGCGCAGCACCTGGTTGATGAAGTCCATCGGTGACAGATTGGCCAGATGGCTGTCAAAGGGCAGCACCACAATCTGGTCAACACCACAGGCGGCCAGATCAATCAGCTTGTCGCGCAGGGTGCCCACGCGCGCCGGTGCCCGTGCCGGGTTGTGGGTGACGGCGGCAAAATGGTCGCGCGGATGTGGCTCGAAGGTCAACACACAGCTCGGTACACCACGCTGTTGGGCCTCGCCCTTGAGCAGTGAGAGCATGGCCTGGTGGCCACGGTGCACACCGTCAAAGTTGCCAATCGTCAAGGCACACGCTGGCGCAATGTCCGGGTGCTTGAAACCCCTGTAAATCTTCATTCTTTGTTATAACTTAAATAGCACAATAAGCAAAGTTCAAGTGGGCTTGACGCCAATTTGACACGTAAAGGGGGTATATTGTGTCCCAGACCGGTGTTGGGATGGATATTGGCGCGTTTCCTGCATCCCTTCGGGGACGTGCCAAATGTTCTGGTGGTGAATGTCAGGTTTTGAACGGGTTTCGGATAACGTCTTTTTTGGGAGTCGTGTTTTGAAAGTCTTGAAGCTGTCAGCCCAGGGGCTGCCCCAATCGTGGATTTCGCTGGAACAAGCGGTGCTGCACTACGCCGCCGAGGAGGTCCGCTGGGAGATGGGCCATGAGGTGGCCGTGTTCCACGGGGGCCACAACGCGATCACTGGCAAACAGTCGGTCATCACGGTCTCTAGCATCATTGGCACCAAGGGGGTGCCCAACATCAACCCGTTTGAGCTGCGCCCGGGCCTGACCAATGCCAAACTGTTTGCGCGCGACCGCAACATCTGCGCCTATTGTGGTGATTGGTTTGCCGAGGCCGACCTGACACGTGAACACATCATTCCATTTGCCCAAAAGGGCATTGACACCTGGATGAATGTGGTCACCGCCTGCAAACCCTGCAACCACCGCAAAAGCCACCGCACGCCCGAGCAGGCCAACATGCCGCTGCTCTACACACCTTATGTGCCCAGCCTGTGGGAAGACTTCATCCTGCGCAACCGCCGCATCTTGGTAGACCAGATGGCGTTTTTGATGGCGCACGTGCCCAAGTCATCGCGGCTGGCGGCCTGATCGGGGCTGAGGCCCCAACACCCCGGTCGCTTTGTTTCGGGCTGGGGTGGGCCAGGAAAACCTGAACCGTTATACCGGTTGATATCAACGTCATAGTGATAAGCCCTTGTTGAACAAGGGCTTGAGGCCTTTTTTTTCTACAACGAAAGGGGGCATTCCATGCACTTTTCACGCTCCGCCACATCGGTCGCTTGTCTGGCGTTGTTGCTCGGTGGGGCCTGTCCACCGGTGTTGGCCGCTGCCGCCAGCCCATCGGGCACACCGGACGCGCTGGCCGCTGCCAACATCCCGGCCTTGATGCTGGCCAGCGACTGGTCGGCCAAAGCGGACCCGGCGGCTCACCTGGTGAGTGAAAAACTCGACGGTGTGCGCGCCTTTTGGGATGGCCAGGCCCTGCGTTTTCGCAGTGGCAGGGTGATTGCTGCGCCTGGCTGGTTCACCGCCGCTTTGCCTGCGGTGGCGCTGGACGGTGAGCTGTGGCTCGGGCGCGGTCGGTTTGATGAACTCTCGGGCCTGGTGCGCCGCGTCACACCGGTGGAGGACGATTGGCGCCAAGTGCGCTACATGGTGTTTGACCTGCCCGGTGCCCCTGAGCCTTTTGCGGAACGTGTCCAGCGTTTGCAGGCCGTGCTGGCACAAGCCGCCCAGCCCTGGTTACAGGCCGTGCCTCAGCAGCGCGTGTCGGATGCCCAGGCCTTGCAAGCCTTGCTGACCACCACGGTGCAAGGCGGTGGCGAGGGGCTGGTGTTGCATCGCGCCGACGCCTTGTGGTCACCTGGGCGCAGCAGCGCCTTACGCAAGCTCAAACCGCAGCCTGACGACGAGGCCCGGGTGGTGGGCCACCTGCCGGGCAAAGGCCGCCTGCGTGGCCAGATGGGTGCCTTGTTGCTGGAATTGCCCAGTGGCCAGCGTTTTGCCCTGGGCAGCGGCTTCAGCGACGCCCAACGCGCCGACCCACCACCCATTGGCAGCCTGGTGAGCTACCGCTACCGCGAGCGCACACCCAAAGGTCTGCCACGCTTTGCTTCGTTTCTGAGAGTGCGCAACCCAGAATAGGCGAGGGCATACTGAAGCTCGTCGCTCAGCGAGCAGCATCTGCTGATCCGTCGAACCCCGTTGGCATGTCGGTCTTGTCCACCTTGGACAACAGGGCGTTTGTGCCTGACAGGTTACTGTGCTGGTTTGCTCTGTCCATGGCCTTGATCGGGCGGTTGATGCCCCATGGGGTATCGGTGATCTGGCCGATGTCCGAGACCATGGCGTCCAGGCCCGCTTGCTCATTCGAGCCGCTGTCCGCGTCGATGCCAGCGAACGGCTTGTCCAGCCTCTGGTTGCGCTGTGTGGTGACTTGGGTCCAAGCATTGCGCATGCCACTGACACCAGAGATCGAGCCCATGACGTGTCCTTTCAGAGGGTAAAGCGGAGTGTTCCAGCATTTTGAAACCCTCCGGTTTCGCGCCAATGTCTGCTTTGTGTCAGGCCAGATACAAATGTCATCCGGAGGAATCCAACAAGGGCTTAAAAGCCGTCCAATTCGCCCTATCGGCTCAGGCGCTGCGTTCTAAACTGGTTTTTGCCCGCAGTGCAGTTCGCCATGAAGCCACAACAACAACTCTTGATCGTTGACGACGACGCAGAAATCACCAGCTTGCTGGGTGAGTACCTGGCACGTTTTAACTTCAAATCCCACACCGCCGGTGATGGCGTCCAGATGTGGGCTGAGCTGGCGCGTCACCCGATTGATTTGGTGGTGATGGATGTGATGCTGCCGGGGGTGGATGGGCTGCAGCTGTCGCGTGAAATCCGCCAGCGTTCGACGATTCCGGTGATCATGCTGACCGCACGCCGCGGCATCTATGACCGCATCATGGGGTTGGAAAATGGCGCCGACGATTACATCAGCAAGCCGTTTGAACCCCGTGAGCTGGTAGCGCGTATCCAAACAGTGTTGCGCCGCGCCAAACCGACCCTGGACAGTGCGGCGGCCTTGTTGTACAGCGATGTGGTGCATTTTGATGGCTGGGTGCTGCACCGCAGTGAACGCAGCCTGACGTCACCCACCGGGCTGACCGTGGCCCTGTCCAACGCCGAATTCCGACTGCTCTCAACCTTTTTACGGACCCCGCGGCGGCTGTTCAGTCGCGACCAACTGCTGGAGCAGGCACGTGGGCGGGAGATGGATGTGTTTGAGCGCAGCATCGACCTGCTGGTGTCGCGCCTGCGACAAAAGCTGGCCCAAGACCCACAGGCGCCCTCGATGATCAAGACGGTGCGTGGCGCCGGTTACATGTTCAACGCCCAGTCGGTGCAGGGTCGCTCGGCATGGCACAACTGAGCGCCCGGATGGCAAGCGGCTTGTATCGCCTGGTGTTGCGGGGTTTGCCCTCCGGCTTGTTTGGCCGTCTGTTGCTGCTGCTGATGTTGACGATGGTGGTCAGCCGGGTACTCGCGGCCACGTTGGTCTCGGGCTTGCCACCATTGACGGCCTGGGGCGAGCCGGGTGCTGCGCTGGCGGCTTCACCTCAGACCGGTCTGGTCCACCTCGGTTGGCTGCTGGACGCTGTGGCCTTGGTAATGGCCGCCTGGCTGGGTGCCCGCTGGACGCGGGTGCCGCTGCGCAAGCTCAATGTGGCGGCGAAGGCGATTGGTGGTTGCATGCGCCGGGCGCCGCTGCTTGAAGAGGGGGCGCTGGAGTGCCGCGAAGCCACCCGCATGTTCAACCAGATGCAGGCGCGCATCCGCCAGCAGATGCTCCAACGCGACCAGTTTGTGGCGGCGGTATCGCATGACCTGCGCACCCCGTTGAACCGTCTGGCGCGGCGTGCCCAGGCCCTGTCAGATCCGCAGCAGCGCCAGCGTTTTGACAAAGACATTGGCGAAATGCACGAGATGATCCGCACCACGCTCGACACCCTGCGGGGTCTGGCCGAGCCCGAGCCAATGGTGCAGATCGATGTGGCGACCCTGCTGCGCAGTCTGGCCGAAGACGCCCGAGACAGCGCGCAGGATGTGCAGCTGGTCGGTGAGCTGGCTTGTGCGCCGGTGCTGGCGCAGGCCTCGGCCCTGCGCCGCTGTGTGAGCAACCTCATTGGCAATGCGCTGCGTTATGGTCAATATGCCCGCATCTCCTTGTTGGATAAGGGGGATCAGCTACAGATTTCAGTGCATGACAACGGCCCGGGCATCCCCGAGGCGGCGTTCAACAAGGTGCTGACCCCGTTCTACCAGCTGGCATCAACCCAGCCGTGCCACCGTGGCGGGGTCGGGCTGGGTCTGGCCACGGCCAGTGACATTGCCCGCCGACACGGTGGTGCTCTGACGCTGGCCAACCACCCCGAAGGTGGCCTGGTGGCCACCCTGAGCTTGCCACGTCAGCTGGACCGTGTGTCCAAGGCTGACGCAGTAACCCGCTTTGGTAGCATCGGCCACCCGCCCGCAGACTGAGTTAGCTCTGTGGCAACGGGCCATGCCACCCGTACCGAGGGAGCCCGATGCGTTTACTGATTCTTGAAGACGATGCCCAACTGGCCGATGCACTGGGCACCGGCTTGCGCCAGCTCGGCCATGTGGTGGACTGCTTTCCCGATGGTGCACGGGCCGATGCCGCTTTGGGCACAGCCAGTTACGACGCCCTGGTGCTGGACCTGGGCCTGCCGGGTACCGATGGCATGGTCTGGCTCAGGCGCTGGCGCCAGCTTGGTGTGGCTTTGCCGGTGCTGATCCTGACCGCCCGTGATGGCCTGGAGCAGCGGGTGGCCGGGCTCGATGCCGGGGCCGATGATTACCTGATCAAACCGATGTCGATTGAGGAGTTGGCGGCGCGCCTGCGTGCGCTGCTGCGTCGCGCCACCGGGCGCAGCCAGTCCGAGTGGGTGCATGGCGGTTTGCGTTACGACCCCTCGACCCGCCAGGTGTTTTGGCTGGGCCAGCCGGTGGAGCTGACCGCACGTGAGACTGGCTTGCTGGAGATCCTGCTCAAACATCCGGAGCGGGTCTTGTCCAAAACCCAGTTGCAGGAGCAGATGTACGACTGGAGCGGCGGTGAGCCTGAGAGCAACGCGCTGGAGGTGCACATCCACCATTTGCGGCGCAAGATTCACCCGGCGGTGGTGCGCACCATCCGTGGCCTGGGGTATGCCTTGGGTCCGGCACGGGAGGTCCCATGAGCCTGCAACGTCGTCTGTTGATGTATCTGCTGATCTGTGCCCCTCTGGTGTGGGTGGGGGCCGCCTGGGTGTCGTCCACCCGGGCGCGTACCGAAGTCAACGAGTTGTTTGACACCGAAATGATTCGTCTGACGCTGCAGGTACAGGCCACGCTGATGGGGTTGGACCGGGCCAAAGGCGGCGCCACCTCTCCCGCCGTGAGTCAGGAAGCCGACCTGGAAGATTTGGCGATTGCGGTCTGGGACCACCAGGGCAAGGTGCTGTTGACCGACCGCGAAGGCACGCAGCTGCCTTTGCTGACCGATGCCGTCGGTTTTGTCGAGTTGTCCTTGCAACACGAGCCCTGGCGGGTGTATTACCTGCAGGCACCCAACCATGAGTGGCTGGTGGCAGCCGGGCAGAAGATTGGTGAGCGTGACGAGTTGGTGTGGGGGCTGGTAGAGAGCCAGCTGCTGCCCTGGCTGCTGACCCTGCCGGTGTTGTTGCTGGCGATGGCCTGGGCGGTACGTCGGGCGCTGAACCCGATGCGCGCCCTGACCCAGGAGCTGCAACAGCGCAGTGCCGATGATTTACAAGCCATCCCGTCACAAGCGGCGCCTGCTGAAATCCAGCCCTTGTTGTTGGCCATGAACGGCCTGTTTGGCCGCATCGATGCCACCCTGGCCCGGGAGCGCCGTTTTACCGCCGATGCTGCGCATGAACTGCGCACACCGTTGGCGGTGCTCAGTGCGCAGTGGGAGGTGTTGCAAGGCGCCCGCACCGAGTCAGAGCGGTCGCAGGCCGCAGGCAAACTCAGTGCGGGCATGTTGCGTATGACACGTCTGGTGGATCAGCTGTTGCGCCTGTCTCGGCTCGAAGCGACCGTTGGTCTGACGCGCACCGAGCCTCTGGACTGGCAGCACCTGGCCGAGCAGGCCATGAGTGACAGCTTGGCGCTGGCCGAGCGGCGTCAGATTGAGCTGGCGTGTGACTGGCCGCCAGAGCCACAAAGTCCACCTGACTGGCGCGGTGACGGGGACTTGCTGGCGGTGTTGTTGCGCAACCTGCTCGACAATGCAGTGCGTTATGCGCCTGAAGGCAGCACCGTGACCCTGCGCCTGACCCCCAATAGCGTGCGGGTGGAGAACGTGGGTGAGCCGCTGCCCGCCGAGCAGTTACAACGTCTTGGAGAGCGGTTTTACCGCCCGGAGGGACAGGCCGAGCCCGGCAGTGGACTGGGGGTGTCGATTGCCCAGCGTATTGCCGCGCTGCATGGGCTGATCCTGTCTTACCACCCGCGTGCCGATGGCAGCGGGGTGGTGGCTGAACTCACATCGACTTGACTTTGGTCAGCAACTGGCGAACTTCTTCGCGCCGACCGGTATCGGCCACCTCGCGGCCCGGCCGGGGCGGCGCAGCGAGCGCGCGCTCCAGATAACTGGCTGCCTCGCTGCCACGGCCGGTCTCCACCAGAAAGTCAGCGTAAAAGTAGTTGGGGTCAATGCCGGTGGGATTCAGGCTCAGGGCTTTCTTGAGCAGCTCTTCGGCCTTGGCCTTGTCACCAAAACCCAGCGGCCAGCCGGGCACCTTGTAATACAGCACGGCCAGGCTGCCATAGGCCGAACCCTGCAGGGTATCCCCCCCCAGCGCAATGGCCTGCTCGTACATGGCTTTGGCCTGTTTGGCCAGGCTGAGCGCGCCCAGGCCGCCTTTTTCATTGGCCAGCGAGCTCACGATGATGCCCTCCCAGACCAGCGGCTCGCTGTGCCCGGCAAAGGTCTGGCTGACACCGTGCGCCTTGGCACTCAGCGCCTCAAAACGTTTGAGACGGGCGGATTCCGGCGTCTGGTAACGGATGACTTCCCAGTCGCGTTGCAGCTCGGTGATGGCGTCGTCCAGCGGAGCGGCACGCAAAGAAAAAGGCAGTACACAAGCGGCGGTCAAGAGAAGGGTGGAGAGCAATTTCATGTTTGAGGTCCTTGAGATATGGGTTGGGGTGTGTGGTTGTTGGGCTGCGCCAGAGCCTGGCGGTGTTTGGTGAAACTGCCGTCGAGCAGTGGTCCTAGCGCCCCGTTCAGACGCACTGCCAGGCGTTCCGGCCAGCCGATGAACTGCTCGGCGGCTTGGCTCTCGATCAGGCGCAGCAGCGCCTGAGCCACGGTCTCGGGGGTGTCCACCGCCGTACCGGTGGCCTTGTTGTAGCGTTCGGCCTCAGCGCTGTTGAAGCCGGTGCGGGTGCTGCGTGGCGCCAGGGTCTGGATCAGCACACTGCTGCCCGCCAGTTCTCGCCGCAAGGCTTCGGCAAAGCCGTGCAGGCCGGCTTTGCTGGCGCCGTAGACGCTGAACCCCGGCAAACCGATGCGCCCCAGCGCGGACCCGACAAACACCACCTGGGCCTGCGCCTGGCTTTGCAGGTGGGGCAACAAGGCCTGGGTGAGCAGCATCGGGGTGACCAAATTGGTGTGGATCACCTGGCCAATGGCCGCTGTTGACAGGCTTGGCAAGGCACCAAAACCCGGCAGACCCGCTGCGTGGACCAGCACATTGGCCTGCCACTGGGCGCCCACATGGGCCACATCGCTGATGCCTTGTGGTTCGGTCAGGTCAGCCTGGTGCCAAGTCAGATGGGGGTGGGTGGACGTCTGTGGCTGGCGGCTGATACCCAGCACCTGGGCCCCGGCATGCAGCAGAGCCTGCAACATGACCTGACCGATGCCACCGCTGGCGCCAGTCAGCAGCACGCGTGCCTGGTCGAGCTTCATACCTGTGCCACCTGCATCTGCTGGGCTGGGCTGACCACCGGCAGCGGCAGGCTGCGAAACACATCCCCATACAGGCGGTAAAAAGCGCGCGCGGCATGCACGATGGCGGCCTGGTCTGCGGGATCGGTGACCTGGTTCATCAGCACGGCTAGATGTTGGGTGTGTTCCTGGTCCAGGGTGCCGTGCGAGCGCAGGTAGCTGAAGCCGGCATCGGGCAGGCCTAGCGGTTTCTGGATCGCATCGGCTGCCATCAGCGCCAGGGACACGCTGGTGCCTTCGAGCACCAGCACCATGCCAAAAAAGCCCAGCGGGTTCTTGCGGGCGATGGTGTCGTAGGCATAGGCCACCATCATCTCGGTGGCATGGGCTGGGGGGCCAGCGCGCACGGCCTCAGCGTCGCCACCACAGGCACGGATGTCGTCCAGGATCCATTCTTCGTGGCCGCTTTCTTCGGCGATGTACTCCTGCAGCGGCTCAAAAAGCCACTGGTGGTGTGCTGGCAACGCGGCCTGGGTGGCCCGCAATAGCGGCACGGTGTGGCTCACATGGTGGTAAGCCTCGCGCAGGAAAGCCAGGTAGCTGGACAGGCTTACCTGGCCGCGTAACGCGCCTTCGATGATGGGGGTGTTCAGCAGGCCCTGGCGGGCCTCGTTGGTCTGTTCAATCAGGTGTTGGTAGAAGTTCATGGTTGGGAGGCAGTCAGGGTTGATAGGAGATCGGCGTGTTGCGCCCAGATGGCCGGGCGTTGTGGTCGACCATTGGCGGTGGCCAGGCCGGTGGAGGGGTGAAAAGCAGCACGAGCGCGGGTCCAGCGCCCTACCCGGGCGTAATCCGGCAGCTGGCTGTTGCTGCGGTCCACGGCGGCCTGCAAGGCGGCGTCGCTGAGATCGGCGCTCATCGGCCAGAGCACCGCGAGCAAGCTGGGCTCGCCATCCCCAAACACCACGGCTTGCAGGATGGTGGCTTGGCTGCACAGGCTAGTCTCCACCCATTCGGGCGAGACATTGCGCCCAAAGGCGGTGATCAGCACATGTTTCTTGCGGCCTGACACCTGGACAAAACCGTCGGCGTCAATGGACCCCAGGTCACCGGTGGGCCACCAGGCAGGCGGCGCTGTGCTGTCACCGAGGTAGCCGCAAAACAGGCTGCCGCTGACCTCAATTTCACCGTCGGCCGCGCAACGGATCTGGGCATGTGCCAGTGCACGCCCCACGCTGCCCGGTTTGCTGGCACCGGGCAGATTGAGCGTTTGCACCGAGGCACCTTCGGACAGGCCATAACCTTCATAGGCTGGAATGCCCAGGCTGTGGGCGGCCTGCAGCAGGGGCGCCCCGACGGCCGCACCTCCCACCGCCACAAAACGCAAACCCTCGGGGGCACGCTGGCCGCTGTGCTGCAAATAGCCACACCAGGCGCGCAGCATTTGTGGCAGCAGGATCAGACTGTTGGCCTGGCTAGCCTTGACGGCGCCATGAAACACGGCGGCATCAAACTGCGAGGAACCCTGCAAGCCCAGCGCCTGCATACCCAGGGTGACCAGGGTGATGCCTTGTTGGCGCGGGGCCATCAGACCGGCTATGTTTTCCAGCAGTACCGAAAACGGCAGGGCATTGAGGTGGCGCTCGATGCCCAAGGGACCCAGCGCCGTGATCAGACCCTGGGCCACGTTCTGCATGGCCTGGTGGCTCAGGCAAACGCCTTTGGGGGAGCCGGTGGTGCCCGAGGTGAAGGTGATCTTGGTTGTGCCGGGTGGCAAGGGGCGCGGCGTACTGGGCAGGCGGGTGGCAAGCAGCTCACGCCCGGCCAGGCGCACGGGTTGCCAGGGCAAACCTTGCCAGGCTTGTGCCCACGCTGGTTCGGTGACCAGGGTGTCGGCCCCGGTGGCCGCCAGCGCATGGCGCATTTGTGTCGCGGTAAAAAAGGGCGGCAAAGGCACATGGACACCTTCACCGGCCATCAGGGCTTCGTCCAGCGCCACAAAGGCGGCCGAGTTGTCCAGCACACTGGCCAGCACGCGTGTGTTACCAGCTTGCATCCAGTCTTGGGCTTCTGCAACCGCCTGTTGCAAGGCGGGCGCCGACCAAGACGTTTGGCCGTCTTCCAATACCGGCTTCATGCCAACACCCCACGGCGGCTCAGGGTCTGCAGCGCCAGGTCCAACTGCCCGGCCAGCACCACCGGGTGGTGGTCGTAATAACTGCCCCAGGCTGCTGCCGCATCACCGAGTAAATCGGGGTCGGCCATACCCAGCGCCAAAGGCGCGATGCCCAGGCGCAAAAACAGGTGGCGCAATTCTTCGGTCAGGGTGCTGACAACCCACAGGAAGCCCTGCGCGGCCAGCAAATGCGCCAACTGCAGGATCAGACTTTTGCCGCTGCCCACTTTGCCCGAGGCCAGGTGGCCAACTTCGACGATACGTGCGCGTTCGGGTGCAGCACCACCGGCGGTGGTGAGCCGCGTCTGAATCGGGGTGTCCAGATAACGCTCCAGAAACAGTGGCTCCTGGCTGGCCGCGCGGTAACCCGCGGCTGACACGATCTCGCCCTGTGCATCGTGCAGGCTGACCAGGGTGGGTGAAAAGTGCCGGACATCGGCACCGTAGCTGTCGCGGTAAATGCGGCCGATGAAGTCCTCAACCTGTGCCCGTGCCGGGCTGCCCGGCAGATGGGTGCGAATCCTGGGGCGAGCCGACAAAGCCGAATCGTCACCGGGCGGTAAAACTTGACGTGAAGCCATGAACGACATTGCTTTCCTTGTGGTTGATTGGAGACAGGCTGCGATGTTGGGGCGGCGAGATTAAGGCTGCCTTAAGAAAGCTTTTTGGGTGATGGCTTGACAGGCCTGGTGGTTGAGCAGGGCCACTGTCCAGCAGATCAGGGCGGTCCACAGGTTGTGGCTCGGGTAATGGGCGCCGCGCAGGGTTTGGGTGGCCCCCAGCACCACACCGGCCAGAAGCACACCCGCCAGACACAACCATCCGCTTTGGCGGTGTGTGGTGCTCTCAGAGGCCAGCAGACTCAATGGCAAGGCCAAAAAAGCCAGCGCCGCTGAAGCATGGCCGCCCGGGAAACACTTGCCCGGGCCACCATCGGGCAGGCCCCAGGCCCAGTGTGAGCGGTACGCGGCCACCCCACCAAACTGTTGTAGGTCCCAGGGGCAACTGCTCAGGCTGTGGTGTTTGAGGGTGCTGACCAGCAGCAAGGCCAGCAGGGTGCCCAGCAGCATCTCGGCACGTTGGCGGCGCGGCAAGTCTCTGAAAAATCCCCGTGGCCACCAGACCATCAGCGCCAGACCCGCCAGCACACCCCAAGCCAACTGACGCGCGCCATCGTGCAGAACGGCTTCCAGCCACCAGTTATGTTGCAGTGCAAAGCCGTGTGAGGACCCGAGTTGGGCCATCACCCACAGGTCCAGCCCTGAGGCGTCCCATAACAGGGTCAGCGTCAGCCCGATCAGACTGATGGGCCAGAGTGGGCTGGCACGTTTGGTTTGGCTGGATGGGCG
>NZ_JAHFZF010000004.1 GCF_018619435.1 Rhodoferax sp. U11-2br
GGACAAACTTCTGATTCGTGGTGGCCGCCCCCTGTTGGGTGAGGTCACCATCTCCGGCGCCAAAAACGCCGCCTTGCCCGAACTGTGCGCCGCGCTGCTCACCAGCGAGCCGGTCATCCTGCACAACGTGCCGCGCCTCAAAGACGTGGCCACCATGCGCACCCTGCTGGAGCACATGGGTGTCAAGACCGAGACCTTCGGTGAGCGCGGTGGCATGGGTTTCCATGCGGCTGACCCGATCCGCCCCGAAGCCCCTTACGAGTTGGTGAAAACCATGCGCGCCTCGGTGCTGGCCCTGGGGCCGCTGCTGGCGCGGTTTGGCCACGCCAAGGTGTCCTTGCCCGGTGGCTGCGCGATTGGTTCGCGTCCGGTGGACCAGCACATCAAGGGCCTGACCGCCATGGGTGCCGAGATTGTGGTCGAGCACGGCTACATGGTCGCCAAGCTGCCCGAGGGCCGCACCCGCCTCAAAGGCGCGCGCATCACCACCGACATGGTGACGGTGACCGGCACCGAAAACTTCCTGATGGCCGCCTGCCTAGCCGAAGGTGAAACCATCCTGGAAAACGCCGCGCAAGAGCCCGAGATCCCTGATCTGGCCGAGATGCTGATCAAGATGGGCGCCAAGATCGAAGGCCACGGCACCAGCCGCATCCGCATCCAGGGCGTGGACAAGTTGCACGGCTGCACCCACCAGGTGGTGTCAGACCGCATCGAGGCCGGCACCTTTTTGTGCGCGGTGGCTGCTGCCGGTGGCGATGTGCTGGCGCGCCACGCCCGCATCGACCACCTGGAGGCCGTGGTCGAAAAACTGCGCGAAGCGGGTGTGACGATCACCGCTGTGGAAGACGGCATCCGTGTCCAGTCCAGCGGCGCGGCCCAGCTCAAGGCGCAGAGTTTCCGCACCACCGAGTACCCGGGTTTCCCGACCGACATGCAGGCGCAATTCATGGCGCTCAACAGCGTGGCGCAAGGCACGGCCAAGGTCACCGAGACGATTTTTGAGAACCGCTACATGCACGTCAACGAACTCGTGCGCCTGGGCGCCAAGATCCAGATCGACGGCAAGATTGCCCTGGTCGAAGGTGTGCCCCAGCTGTCGGGCGCCACCGTGATGGCGACCGACCTGCGTGCCTCGGCCAGTCTGGTGATTGCCGGCCTGGTGGCCAAGGGCGAAACCTGCGTGGACCGCATCTACCATCTGGACCGGGGTTACGACCAGATGGAAAACAAGCTGCGTGCGCTGGGTGCCGACATCGAGCGTGTCAAATAAGCGTTTGAGTATTCCTGTTTTTATAGCTACCCACCCTTGTTGAATAAGGGCTAGAGGCCAAAATGATCACTATTGCACTGTCCAAGGGACGCATCTTTGAAGAAACCATCCCTCTCCTCAAAGCTGCTGGCATTGAGGTGCTGGAAGACCCGGACACCTCGCGCAAACTCATCTTGACCACCAACCAGCCCGACGTGCGGGTGCTGGTGGTGCGCGCCACCGACGTGCCCACCTACGTGCAGTACGGCGGTGCCGACATGGGCATCACCGGCAAAGACACGCTGCTGGAGCACGGCAGCCAGGGCCTGTACCAGCCGCTCGATTTGCAAATTGCCAAATGCCGCATCAGCGTGGCGGTGCGCTCCGACTTTGACTACAAAAGCGCCGTCAAAAAAGGCTCACGCCTTACGGTGGCCACCAAATACGTGGCGATTGCGCGCGACTTCTTCGCCAGCAAGGGTGTGCACGTCGACCTGATCAAGCTCTACGGCAGCATGGAACTCGCCCCGCTGGTGGGCATGGCCGACGCGATTGTGGACCTGGTGTCCACCGGCAACACGCTCAAGGCCAACCACCTGGTTGAGGTCGAACACATCATGGACATCAGCTCGCGCCTGGTGGTCAACCAGGCTGCACTCAAGCTCAAACAGGCGCCCATGCGCCACATCATCGACGCGTTTGAGTCGGCTATCGCTTGATCGGTTGTTGAGCGTCTTGGGCGCGGGTTGATCGTGCCATCGGCAGCAGGCGCGGTGGGTGCGTGATGGATGCATTCTCTATGCAAAAGACCTGAAGCCCTTATGTCATAAGGGCTTGTAGCTATTGTTTTCTGCGTTATGCCTGTGGATGCATTCATCTCGCGTCGCGTGGCCAAACACGATGGCAATACTTCGCGCTGGGCTTGCCATGTTGCGGGGATGCGTCAAGCCATGACCTCGGCTGAAGTTGTTGACCCAGCACAAACCAGCCTCTGGATCCCCGGGGCTATAGTGCCTTTGCGAATCTGCTCACGTCACTGATCCAGCAGCCGGTTTGATCGGCAGACCGCTGTGCTGGTTTTTCTGGGGGTGTTATGACGGTTCCTACCTGCGGCGTGTTGGCTACAGGCCTGATTTCAAGCGGCTTTGCGTGGAAGTCGCTCGGCGATGTTAAGGTGACGATCACCATATTCGGGAGACAGGTTTCTGTCTCCCTGTTGAGTCAGGCCCCGCAATGACACAGCTGCCGTCCCCCTCTCTTGAGGTACGCAGAGCCTTGCTTTCGGTCTACGAGGAAGTCATGTGGCTTGCAGGTCGCCCAAACGTCACTCCCGGTCGCGCACGAGCCTGGTACACACACGTTATGGCTGAGAGCGTCAAACGTCAGGTTCGCCACTTCACTGGTCAAGTTTCACAGAAAGCGGTAGCTGCTGGCGGGACCGGACTCCGACTGGAACACTACAAGAGAATCCAGACCACGCTCACAAAGCTTGTTGATCGTCACCAAAGGGAGAATCGGGTAGACCCTGAAGAGTTCGTCCGAACACTACTGGAATACGAGCAGGTTCATATTGTGACTGTTGAAGAGAACTACGATGCCATGCGCGCAAAAGGCGACTACGAGCAAGCAAGAATAGTGCTTGTACCTTGGAATGCGATACCTGCAGCACGGCAAGAAGAGTTGTGGAGAAAGATGCTTCGCGGCAAAGTTTCAAACGCCAAAGAGTACGCGCCCATGGCGCCTCGCGGGGCCTAACCCTTCGTATATGGACTCCCCCACAAAAGCAAGAAACTGACCGATAGCTTGGCAGTTTGGGGATGCGCCTGCAGTCGTACATCCGGCATCTGTGGTGGTCCGTGCCGCCTTGGAATCCGCGTCACCGATGCGCCAAATGTAAAGAAAGTGGCAGGTGTGCTGACACAAGAGTTCTCGACGCCTTTGAATGTGGGGTGATCCAACTTGGTTACCTGTCTTAGCGCGGCCAGACTTGATCTGCTAGCATTGCTGTCAATGATGGCATTTTGCATCTGAGGAGCCTACCCATGAGTACCCTGACGGTGAGAAACATTGAGCCCGCGATCAAAGACAAGTTGCGTTTGATGGCGGCTGCGCATGGTCGCTCCATGGAGGAAGAGGTGCGGTCGATTTTGCGTCAGGCCATGACGCAGGACGCCAAGCCCAGTGGGCTGGGTAGCCGCATTCATGCGCGCTTTGCTGCTATGGGTGGCGTAGCGTTGCCGCTGCCTGATCGATCTGACTTGCCGCGTTTCGCCAGCTTTGAGGAAGGCCACAGCGCGTGATTGTTCTGGACACCAATGTGCTGTCAGAGATCATGCGCGCCAAGCCTGATCCGACGGTGTTGACCTGGCTGGATGCACAAGCCCCCGAAGACCTGTGGCTGAACTCGGTGGTGGCGGCTGAGTTGCTGTTTGGTGTGGCCAGACTGCCAGAAGGTGCGCGCAAGCAGCGGCTGGCACAAGCGGTGTCGGCCATGTTGGAGCAGGACTTTGCCGGGCAGATCCTGAGCTTTGATCTGGGTGCAGCCTCCGTTTATGCGGTGATGCTGGCCGAGCGAGGGCGCATCGGCCAAAGTATGGCGATGGCCGACGCACAAATTGCAGCCATCTGTCTGAGTCGTGATGCCATCTTGGCGACGCGAAACACCAAGCACTTTGAGGGTTTGGGCCTGGCCCTGATCAACCCGTGGGACAGCCGATAGCCCCCGCAATACGCGCCGACTTAACCCCACCCCACCCTACCATGCGCCTAGCCCTTCTCTCCGATATCCACGGCAACCTGGCCGCTCTGGAAGCCGTCACCGCTGACCTGCGCCGCCGGGGTGTGGACCAGGTGGTGAACCTGGGCGACAGCCTGTCCGGCCCGCTGTTGCCGCGCGAAACCGCCCAGTTTCTGATGGCCCAGGGTTGGCTGCACCTGGCGGGCAACCACGAGCGCCAGTTGCTCACACAAAGCGCCGAGCAGATGGGTCTTTCGGACGCCTATGCCCATGCACAACTCACCACCCCGGAGTTCGACTGGATCCGGTCCTTGCCGTCCAGCGTTCGTCTCAACGCCGATGTGTTTTTGTGCCACGGCTCACCGCGCAGTGATGTCGAGTACTTTCTGGAAACCCTGGATGCGGGTGTGGTCCGCCAAGCCACCGCGGCTGAGGTCGAAACCCGCCTGAGCGGTGAACTTGCGCCCCTGGTGGCCTGCGGCCACACCCATGTGGCGCGGGTGGTGCACACCCGGCGCGGGCAGCGCGTGGTGAATCCGGGCAGCGTCGGTCAGCCAGCGTATGACGACACCCACCCGGTGCCCCATGTGGTGGAGACCGGCTCGCCTGACGCGCGTTACGCCATCGCTGAGCAGCACAAGGACGGCTGGTGTGTGTCCCTGTTGTCGGTGCCCTATGACCACCAGTCCATGGCCCAACTGGCCAGGTTACGTGGCCGCCCCGAGTGGGAACACGCTTTGCTGACTGGCTACATGCCCTGAGGACGTTGTGGATCACCCAAGTTATGCGCTGGCCCGCAGCCAGCATTTTTTAACGGGCCAGTTGGATGGCCGCTGACTTCTGACTTCAAACATGCCGATGAACATTGACACAGCCACGATGGCAGATGCCGCTGCGCTCGTGGCCATGGCGCTCACCTTCCGTAACCACCTCGAAAGAACCACCCCCACACAGGCCCAGTTTGAGCAAAGCATCGCGGTGCTGCTCAACTCGCCCGATGCGCGGTTTTTGATCGCGTCCGACGGCGACGGCCCCATCGGTTATGTGCTGCTTCGCTTCAGGTATTCCATGTGGGTGGGCGGTGCCGAGGCCACCATCGAAGACCTGTTTGTGGATCCCAGCCGTCGCAAAAACGGTGTGGGCCGTGCGCTGATAGAGGCTGCTCTGCAGGCCGCCACAGCGCAGGGGTGTTTGTCGATGTGCCTGGATACCAACGAGTTCAACGTCGCCTCCAACGCCATCTACACCCAGTTGGGCTTCAACGCGGTGTCCAAACGCTGGAACGGGCGCCAAATCTTCTATCGCAAACCCCTCACCACCACCGCTGTGGCCAGTTGACCCGCTGTGGTGGCATCACCGGCCAGGTGGCAGGTTCGGAGATTTTGGTGTTTTGAGGCGCTAGCCCTGGTTGAATAAGGGAAATATGCTCTATTTTTGGTAGCGTTTTGATGGCTGTTGCCCCGTGGATGACTCTGGCCGCTGCTGACCGGAGCGAGCACCCCGCTAAACTTGGGCCAACCCAAAGCCTGCCACCATGAACTCAACAGCCACCCCCGCCCGTTTATCCACCGCTGACAGCTCTTTTGAGGCTGATTTCAAGGCCCGCCTGCATTGGTCCGCCGAAACCGACGCGGGCATCGAGCAGCGTGTGGCCGACATCCTGGCCGACGTTCACACACGTGGTGATGCCGCTGTGCTGGATTACACGACCCGTTTTGACAGTCTGCAAGCCGCCACCATGGCCGAACTGGAACTGACCCAGGCTGAACTCAAGGCCGCCTTTGAGTCCTTGCCAGTGGTTCAGCGCACTGCGCTGGAAGCCGCCGCCAAACGTGTGCGCAGCTACCACGAGGCGCAGAAAAAGGCCAGTGGCCAGAGCTGGAGCTACCGCGACGAAGACGGCACCCTGCTCGGTCAAAAGGTCACCCCGGTGGACCGTGTGGGCATCTATGTGCCCGGCGGCAAGGCAGCCTACCCGAGCAGTGTGCTGATGAACGCCATCCCCGCGCATGTGGCTGGTGTTGGCGAAATCATCATGGTGGTGCCCACCCCGCGCGGCGAAAAGAACCAGCTGGTACTGGCTGCCGCTTATGTGGCCGGTGTCACACGCGCCTTCACCATCGGCGGCGCACAAGCCGTGGCCGCGCTGGCGTATGGCACGGCCACTGTCCCGAAGGTGGACAAGATCACCGGCCCGGGCAACGCCTATGTGGCCAGCGCCAAAAAACGCGTGTTTGGGGTGGTCGGCATCGACATGATCGCCGGTCCGAGTGAAATCCTGGTGCTGGCCGATGGCACAACGCCGCCGGACTGGGTGGCGATGGACCTGTTCAGCCAGGCCGAACACGACGAACTGGCGCAAAGCATTTTGTTGTGCCCCGACGCGGCTTACATCGCGCAGGTGCAGGCCAGCATCACCAAGCTGCTGCCCGAGATGCCCCGCCGCGAGATCATTGCCAAGTCGCTCAACGACCGTGGCGCGTTGATCCTCACGCGCAGCATGGAAGAAGCCTGCGCCATCAGCAACCGCATCGCGCCCGAACACCTGGAAGTCTCCAGCCGCGACCCGCACCGCTGGGAGCCGTTACTCAAACACGCGGGCGCCATCTTTTTGGGCGCATTCACGTCTGAGAGCCTGGGTGACTACTGCGCCGGTCCCAACCACGTGTTGCCAACCAGCGGCACCGCACGTTTCTCGTCACCGCTGGGGGTCTACGACTTCCAGAAACGCAGCAGCCTGATTGAGGTGAGCGAAGCTGGTGCCCAGATGCTCGGCCCGATTGCCGCCACCCTGGCCTACGGCGAAGGCCTGCAAGCCCATGCAAGGGCGGCGGAGATGCGCCTGAACAGGCCAGCCTGACGCCCGCGACGCTTTGGCGAGACCGCTCGCAGGCGTAGTTTGCTATTTAAATAGTAGGAAGATGCCCTTATTGAATAAGGGCTGGAGGCCGATTTGGCTTCAAAGATTCAGAAAACGCCTTGCCCACGGCGAACACAGCAGCAAGAAACCCAACACGTTGAGCCAGACGGTGGCCCAGAACACCGCGCGGAACTCCCGCTTGCTGGACTTGTGCCGCAGCCACTGCTGCGCCAGCAGCGCACCCGGCCAGCCACCTGCCAGCGCCAGCAGGTGCAGGGTGGACTCCGCCGTGCGCCAGCCTTGCGCCTGCGCCGCCGACTTGTCCACGGCGTAGACAACAAAGGTCAGCAGGCTCAAACCCAGGTAGGCGCCCGCTACCCACAGCGGTGGGTGCCACAGCACCGCAACGGCGGCGTACAGCACCAGAAACAAAGGAATCGCCAACAGCGTTGCCGTGCCCCATGGGGCTGCTGCGGGGCGCTGCCGGCTTGGGCTAGTGGCCTGTGTCACCCGTGCCGCACGCACCGGCGCCACATTTCTGGCCCGCTTGCCCTTGGCGCCGGTTTCCACCTCAAACGTATAGGCCTGGTTCAGCTGTGGCCGTCCGCTGCCCGGCAAAAACGCCTTGATGTGCACAAACACCGGTTCACCACCCTGGTCGGCTTGCAAAAAGCCAAAGCCCCGGTCGTCTTGCCAGGTGGTGAGGGTGCCGGTGAAACGGTTGGTGGCCATGGGGCAGAAGCTTATTGACTCGCGTCCAAACAAGTCCGGTAAACCTTCTCAGGCTTTGGCTATGGGCGCGTGATGAAGCATGACGACGCTGTTGGATTTCAGTCGTGAGTGGACGGTTGGAACGTCTGAATTCACCAGCTGCCGAAGGCAGCCCGGTGGAATGATTGATTAGCACTTTGGTGTTATGTATTGCCAGCAATCCATGCCCCTGACAATATGGCTCCGGTTACTTTGTAGAGTCAGCAACAGCGCCAAATTCACATTTCCGAGTGTCGGTGAATATCGGAATCGGCCCCTTCTCATAAGCAAACCCACCGACCAAGGAATAGCTCTTTCCTTGCTCTAGGTTAACTGTGATATGCAGTTGGCATGACCGTCCCCCAGACGCTGATTCATAGTACATAAGGTTCAGTGGGGTATTAGCAGGCACCTGCACGTAACCTGTTGGTTTGCTAACCGACCGACTGACGGAGAACAACTGACGTTTACCGGGAGGCGTTCCATTATTGTCGAATAGATAAATGTAAATCGACTCATTTCGGTTGTATGCGCCGTTGATCGCACTCTTAATGTTGGCCGACGGGACATCGGATGGGAGCGCGTATGGCGGGATAGGCGTAGCACATCCATAAAGAATGCCTGTAATAGCGGCAAGTGATGCGAGTTTTTTTATCATGGGAGATTCTGAGTGGTAGGGGAAAGAGATTGATAGAGCGCTAAAGCGATGTAGTCTGCGGAATTCTGCGGGATATTCTGGCGCGTTGACATAGAAAATCACTCTCTAAGCCATTTTAAATATGTGTTGTCTGCTCTTATAAAAAGAGCAAACAACCCGGCAAAACAAGTTGCGCAGTGCGGTTTCCAGGGCCTTCATGTGTTATTTCTCCCGTCGTTGATCTGACTATAGCCGCCGGTATTTGCATCTGGCCAGCCGGCTTGCGCGGTGGGTGAAGAAAACAACAACTAAGCCGGCCGTCGCCAGATACCTGCCGCGTCCCCAGCACCGCGACCACGAAGGCAAACACGAACTTCGTGCAACACGAATTTCGTGTAAACTGATTCCACGATGAAAAACGTCACCATCACCGTCGAAGACAGCACCCTGGAGTGGGTGCGGATCGAGGCGGCGCGGCGCAACACCAGTGTGTCGCGGCTGGTGGGTGAGATGCTCACCGAGAAGATGCAGTTTGACGATGCCTACACCCGTGCGCAGCGCGACTGGGAGGCTGACACCTCCAGCTTCAACGCAGGCGGCAAGGCCTACCCGGTGCGTGGGGGGCAGCATGGCTAGCCCGTTGGACGCCACCGGCGCCATCGTTTTTGTGGACACCAACGTGTTGTTGATGGCCGACGATGCGTTTGACACCACCCGCCAGGCCCGTGTGCGTGACTGGTTGCAGGCGCTGTGGCAGCGTCGCGCCGGGCGTGTCAGCACGCAGGTGCTGAGCGCGTATTACGTCAGCGCCACGCAGCACTTTGGCATGCCGCAGGGTGACGCCCGCGCCAAGCTGCGTCGTTACCAGCTCTGGCAGCCCTGGCAGATTGACCACCAGACGGTGGAAACCGCCTGGGGGGTGGAGGCCCGTTTTGGCCTGCCTTATTGGGACGCGCTGATCGTCGCCGCCGCCGCGCAAAGTGGCGCCAGCCATGTGTTGTCGCTTGACTTGACGCACGGCCAGCAGATCGATGGTGTGACCATTCTGAGCCCGCTGCAAGCCACGCCGCTAGAGCTGGGTCTGACACTGGCGCTGGCCGACTGATTTTTTGAAAAGTGATTACCTGATGCCTGCGAACGACCCCATCACACCCCCCGCGCTGGACGCGCTGATCCAGCGCCGCATCCGCCCCGACGTGTTGGCCATGCACGCCTACACCGTGCAAAACGCCACCGGCCTGGTCAAGCTGGACGCCATGGAGAACCCGCACCGGCTCTCGCCCGAGTTGCAGGCTGAGTTGGGTCAGCGCCTGGGCGCGGTGGCGCTTAACCGTTACCCCGGCCCACGCATCACTGATCTGATGGTTGCGCTGCAGCAGCACGCCGCGCTGCCCGAGGGTTATGAACTGATGCTGGGCAATGGTTCGGACGAACTCATCAGCCTGCTGGCACTGGCCTGCGCGGTGCCACCGTCGGACGCCAACGGCCACAAAAAGGCCGTGGTGCTGGCGCCCGAGCCGGGGTTTGTCATGTACGCCATGAGTGCGCAGTTGCAGGGGCTGGACTACGTGGGTGTGCCGCTGACGGCCGATTTCGAGCTGGATCTGCCCGCGATGCTGGCCGCCATTGATCAACACCAGCCCGCCATCACCTTCCTGGCTTACCCCAACAACCCCACGGCCAATTTGTGGGACGACGAGGCCATGGAGGCAGTCATCAGCGCCGCCGGAGAGCAGGGCGGTCTGGTGGTGATTGACGAGGCTTACCAACCCTTTGCGACCAAGAGTTACGCCGACCGCCTGACCCGCCACCCGCACGTGCTGCTGCTGCGCACGCTCAGCAAGTTTGGCCTGGCCGGTGTGCGCCTGGGTTACCTGGTGGGACAGCAGGCGCTGATTGGTCAGCTCGACAAGGTGCGCCCGCCCTACAACGTGAGTGTGCTCAACTGCGAGGCCGCGTTATTTGCGCTGGAACACCAGGCCGTGTTTGAGCAGCAGGCGCAGGACATCTGCCGCCAGCGTGAGCAGTTGTTGACCGTGCTGGCCGAGTTTCCCGGTGTGACCGTGTTCCCGAGCCAGGCCAACATGATCCTGATCCGGGTGCCGGATGCCCCAAAAACCTTTGAGGGCATGAAAGCCCGGGGTGTGCTGGTCAAGAACGTTTCTAAAATGCATGCACTGTTGAACAACTGCCTGCGCCTGACGGTAGGCACCTCGCCCGAAAACCACCAGATGCTGGCCGCCCTGGAAGCCTCACTATGACCAACTACCCGCTGACTGAACTTCCTGAAACCCCGGCCACCAGCGTGCCGCGCATCGCCGAGCTGGCGCGCAACACGGCAGAGACCCAGGTGTCGGTGCGTGTCAACCTGGACGGCACCGGTGTCTCGCGCCTGCACACCGGCATCGGTTTTTTTGACCACATGCTCGACCAGATTGCCCGCCATGGCCTGATTGACCTGGACATCGACGCCGAGGGTGACTTGCACATCGACGGCCACCACACGGTGGAAGACGTGGGCATCACGCTGGGCCAGGCGGTGCACAAGGCGATTGGTGACAAAAAAGGCATCCGCCGTTACGGCCACGCCTATGTGCCGCTGGACGAGGCGCTGTCACGGGTGGTGATCGACTTCTCAGGTCGTCCCGGCTTGGTGATGGATGTGAAGTTCTCCAGCGGCATGATCGGCACGTTTGATTCACAACTGGTGCACGAGTTTTTTCAGGGTTTTGTGAACCACGCCTTTGTCACGCTGCACATCGACAACCTCAAGGGTGTCAATGCGCACCACCAGGTTGAGACCATCTTCAAAGCTTTTGGCCGCGCGTTGCGCGCAGCCGTCGAGCTCGATGCCCGCGCCCTGGGCAGCATCCCGTCGACCAAGGGTTCTTTGTAAATACTATGCACAATCGACCTCTGGCCCTTGTAGATCTTGCCTAGGTAGCTATGGATGTAATAGTGAAGAACAGTCTCAGAAAAACCGTGGCCGTGGTCGACTACGGCATGGGTAATTTGCGATCCGTCACCAACGCGGTGCTGGCCGCCGCCCGTGGTGCGCAGGTTGATGTGATCTGGACGCAGCGCCCCGAAGAAGTCATGGCCGCCGAGCGTGTGGTCTTGCCCGGCCAGGGCGCGATCCGTGATTGCATGCGTGAGTTGCACGACTCCGGCATGTACGCCGCCGTGAAACACGCGCTGGCCAACAAGCCGGTGATGGGGGTCTGTGTCGGCATGCAGATGCTGCTGGACCACAGCCAGGAAGGTGATGACGGAGAGGGCGGGCAGGGCACGCCTTGCTTGGGCCAGATCCATGGCGAGGTGATCAAATTTGACCTGGCTGGGCAGCAGCAGCCCGACGGCAGCCGTTACAAGGTGCCGCAGATGGGCTGGAACCAGGTCTACCAGACGCGCCATGACGGCGCCGCGCCGCATCCGATCTGGGACGGTGTGCCCGACGGCAGCTATTTCTACTTTGTGCACAGTTTTTACGCCAAACCGTCAGATACACGCCACAGCGTGGGCGAGACAGACTATGGCCAGCGCTTCAGTTCGGCCATTGCACGTGATAATATTTTTGCGACACAGTTCCATCCTGAAAAAAGTGCTGACCACGGCTTGGCCCTGTACCGCAACTTTCTCCACTGGCATCCCTGAACGAGCTTCATCTGACGTCTGTCATGTCTGCGAACCACTGTTTGGCAATCGCCCTGCGCCGGGCATGAATCTGCGCACCTCCCGTTCAGCTTATCGGTTTCTTCTCGTTTTTCCCCCACTCTCACCTACGAAGCATCATGCTTTTAATTCCTGCGATTGATCTCAAAGACGGCCATTGTGTGCGCCTGCAACAGGGCGATATGGCACTTGCCACCACGTTTAGCGAGGAGCCATCGGTGATGGCCCGCAGCTGGGTGGACAAGGGTGCACGGCGCCTGCATCTGGTCGATCTGAACGGGGCGTTTGCCGGGCACCCAAAAAACGAGGCTGCCATCCGCAAGATCCTCAAAGCGGTGGGCAGCGAGGTGGATGTGCAGCTGGGCGGCGGCATCCGCGACCTGGACACCATCGAGCGTTATCTGGACGCGGGCCTGCGCTACGTGATCATCGGCACCGCAGCGGTGCGCAACCCCGGTTTCCTGCAGGACGCCTGCACCGCCTTTGGTGGCCACATCATCGTCGGTCTGGACGCCAAGGACGGTAAGGTCGCCACCGACGGCTGGAGCAAACTCACCCGCCACGATGTGATCGACATGGGCAAGAAGTTTGAAGACTTTGGTGTCGAATCCATCATTTACACCGACATCGGCCGCGACGGCATGCTCAGCGGCATCAACATCGAAGCCACCGTGCGCCTGGCGCAGGCACTCACCATTCCGGTGATCGCCTCTGGTGGTCTGTCCAACCTGACCGACATCGAAGCCCTGTGCGCGGTGGAAGAGGAGGGTGTCGAAGGTGTCATCTGCGGCCGCGCCATCTACAGCGGCGACCTCGACTTTGAAGCTGCTCAGACGCGTGCTGACGAGTTGAACGGCTGATGCTGGCCAAACGCATCATCCCCTGCCTGGACGTCACGGGTGGCCGGGTTGTCAAAGGTGTCAACTTTGTCGAGCTGCGTGATGCCGGTGACCCGGTCGAAATCGCCGCGCGTTACAACGACCAGGGCGCCGACGAACTCACTTTTCTGGACATCACCGCCACCAGCGACGGGCGCGACCTGATCCTGCACATCATCGAAGCGGTGGCCAGCCAGGTGTTCATTCCGCTCACCGTGGGTGGGGGTGTGCGCACGGTGGAAGACGTGCGCCGCCTGCTCAACGCGGGTGCCGACAAGACCAGTTTCAACTCGGCAGCAATTGCCAACCCGCAGGTCATTCGTGATGCCTCGCGCAAATACGGAGCCCAGTGCATTGTGGTCGCCATCGATGCCAAACGCCGCACGGCGGAAGACGCTTTGCGGCTTGACGCCAACGGGCAACCTCTCGGCGAGGGCTGGGACGTCTACAGCCACGGCGGGCGCAAAAACACAGGGCTGGACGCGGTGGCCTGGGCGACCCAGATGGCCGAGTTTGGCGCGGGTGAAATTCTGCTCACCAGCATGGACCGTGATGGCACCAAGGCCGGGTTCGATCTGGCGCTGACCCGCGCGGTGAGCGACGCGGTGAATGTGCCGGTGATCGCCTCGGGTGGTGTCGGCACGCTGGACCATCTGGCCGACGGCATCCAGCTCGGAGGCGCCGACGCGGTGTTGGCCGCCAGCATCTTCCACTACGGCGAGTTCACCGTGGCGCAGGCCAAGGCGCACATGGCCGGGCGTGGCATTCCCGTCAGGATATAAGCCAAATGTGCCTCTGGCCCTTATGTAATAAGGGCTGATAGCTATATTTTTTATAAGTCATCCTGATCATGGACAATTCTTCCATGAACTATCTCGACACCATCCAATGGGACGCACAAGGCCTGGTGCCGGTCATCGCACAGGAGCAGGGCACGGGCGACGTGCTGATGTTTGCCTGGATGAACCGCGAGGCCCTGCAAAAAACCGCCGAACTGGGCAGGGCTGTCTATTTCAGCCGCTCACGCAACAAGCTGTGGTTCAAGGGCGAAGAGTCCGGCCATGTGCAGACCGTGCATGAAATCCGCATCGACTGTGACGCCGACGTGGTGTTGCTCAAGGTCACCCAGACCGGTCACACGCCCGGTATTGCCTGTCACACCGGTCGGCACAGCTGTTTTTTCAGCGTGTATGAGAACGGGGCCTGGAAAGTGACCGACCCGGTCTTGAAAGATCCCGAAACCATCTACAAATGAGTGCCATGTTGTCCACCCCCTCTTGCGCTGATACCCTGGCCGCGCTGGCCGCCGTGATCGAGTCCCGCCTGCCCGCACACGGCGGTGACCCGGAGGCCAGTTATGTGGCGCGCCTGCTGCACAAGGGGCCGGACGCCTTTTTGAAAAAAATTGGTGAAGAAGCCACCGAGGTGGTGATGGCCGCCAAGGATGCTGACCACGGTGGCGACCCGGCCAAGATCGTCTACGAGGTGGCCGACCTGTGGTTTCACAGCATGGTGGCGCTGGCGCATTACGGACTGAGTCCGGCCGATGTGCTGGCTGAGCTGGAGCGCCGTGTGGGCACCAGTGGCATCACGGAAAAGGCGCAACGCCAGGCCAAGACGCCTGACCAGTCGCCACAAGGAGCAAGCGCATGACCCAGGATTTTTCAAACGGCCCAAGCGGCGAGTCGCGTGAACTCGACGTGCAAACCCTCAATGGCCTGAACGCCTGGGGAACCGTCAGCTACATCCTGCACCTGGTGGTGGCGGTGGCTGCGCTGATCCCTGGTGCGCAAATGGGGCCGCTGCTGCTGGTGATCGCGCTGGTGATTGACTTGGTCAAACGTGGCGACGCGGTGGGTACCTGGCACGCATCGCACTTTCGCTGGCGCATCCGCACGGTGATCATCGCCGGGCTGCTGTACGCGGTGACCGCGCCCCTGTGGCTGCTGTTCATCCTGCCGGGTTGGCTGGCCTGGCTGGCGGTGTCGATCTGGTTCCTGTATCGCATCGTCAGCGGTTGGATGGCTTTGAACAAAGGTTTGCCAATGGAGATCCCTGCATGAGTGAGACGATGCTTGACCACGACCCGAACTGCCTGTTTTGCAAAATTGTGGCAGGCCAGATTCCGTCCAAGCCGGTGTACCAGGACGAGGAGTTTTACGCCTTTCACGACATCCATCCGTCGGCACCGGTGCATTTTTTGATCATCCCCAAGCGACACATCCCGTCCATGGCCCACCTTACCGACGAACACGCGGCCTTGATGGGGCGTTTGATGGTGCTGGCGCCCAAGCTGGCGCGGCAAGAGGGTTGTAATCCTTACCCGGCCGGTGGCTTTCGTCTGCTCTGCAACACTGGGGCGGAAGGCGGGCAGGAGGTACACCACCTGCATATTCATGTCATGGGCGGTCCGCGCCCGTGGTTACGGGGATAATCCCCGGTTTTGGCCGCAGACGTCGCACTTGCCCGTCTAAAATTTCGGCATTCGTTAGGAGCATCAAGATGGGTTCGTTTTCAATTTGGCACTGGTTGATTGTTTTGCTGATTGTGGTCATGGTGTTTGGCACCAAGAAACTCAAGAACCTCGGCAGCGATCTGGGCGGTGCCGTCAAAGGCTTCAAGGACGGTATGAAAGACGGCGGCACCACCGAAGAGGAAAAAGCCGCAGCCCAAGTTGCCAACAGCGCAGCAGCCGACAAAACCACGATTGACGTGGAAGCCAAACAAAAGTCCTGATGGTCTGGTTCGGTTTAGGGCAAGGTTCGCATGATTGACCTGGGTATTGACAAGCTGGCGCTGATTGGTGCCGTGGCTTTGGTGGTGATCGGGCCAGAAAAACTGCCCCGTGTCGCCCGCACCGTGGGCACCTTGCTGGGCAAGGCGCAGCGTTACGTCAGCGACGTCAAGGCCGAGGTCAACCGCTCGATGGAGCTTGACGAGCTCAAGCGCATGAAAGAAACGATGGAGGATGCGGCCAAGGATGTCAACCAGACCCTCCGTGACAACGCCACCGAGTTTGAAAAATCTTGGGCCGAGTCGACCGGTGAGACCCCCGCCATCACCCACGACGGCATCGATTATTCGCCGGTACCCGAGTACCGCCACCCCAAGAAAAACTGGCGCCTCAAACAAGGCGCTGTGCCCAACTGGTACAAAGCCCGCAATGGTGTGCGCACCAAGGCCTTGTCGGGCGCTGCCCGCGTGGCGCGTTACCGACCGACCTCTTTCAAGTAATGGCAGATTCCCCCAAAAAAGACGATGAACTGGCCGGTAGTGAACAACCGTTTGTCCAGCATCTGATTGAGTTGCGTGACCGCTTGGTCAAGGCTGTGATTGCCATTGTGGTGGTTGCTGCGGCGCTGGCCATCTACCCCGGCCCCAGTGCTCTGTATGACCTGCTGGCGGCGCCCTTGGTGGCCCATATGCCAGAGGGCTCGAGACTGATTGCCACCTCGGTCATTTCACCCTTCATGGTGCCGCTCAAGGTGATGATGATGGCGGCGCTGCTGATTGCTTTGCCGGTGGTGCTCTACCAGATCTGGGCATTTGTCGCGCCTGGCCTGTATTCCCACGAGAAAAAGCTGGTGTTGCCACTGGTGGTGTCGAGCACCGTGCTGTTTTTCCTGGGTGTGGCGTTTTGCTACTTTTTTGTCTTTGGCCGGGTGTTTGCCTTCATCCAGAGTTTTTCCCCCAAGAGCATCACCGCGTCACCTGACATTGAAGCTTATTTGAGTTTTGTGCTGTCGATGTTTCTGGCTTTCGGCATGGCTTTTGAGGTGCCGGTGGTGGTGGTGGTGCTGGCACGCATGGGCATCTTCAGCATCGAGAAACTCAAGGAGTTTCGCGGCTATTTTGTGGTGTTGGCGTTCATCATTGCCGCCATCGTGACACCGCCCGACGTGGTGTCACAACTGGCTTTGGCGATCCCGATGGTGGCACTCTACGAGATCGGCATCATCGCGGCGCAGGTGTTCATCAAACACACCAAGGCGCCCGACGACGAGGCCAAGACCAGCACGTCGTCATCCTGAGTCTTGCTTCTGCCTGCAGATCTCACTGCACACGCTGGCGCGGTTTGGGGCGAACACCCGGTGCGATGTTGAGGGTGACCCGGCCGTCGGCCCGCTGAACCTCAAAAGACTCTGCCTGACCGGGTTTCAAGGCCGCCACGAGGGACAACATCTCTGCCACGTTGTGCACGTCCTGGTTGGCCACGCGGGTCACCACGTCGCCGGGTTTCATGCCACCCTGGGCTGCAGGGCCGTTTTGCAGCACGCCGGTGATGATCACCCCATGATCGGCCTTGACGCCAAAGGTCTGCGCCAGTTCGGCGTTGAGTTCGTTGGGTTCCACACCAATCCAGCCTCGCGTGACCTGACCGTCTTTCACGATGCCTTCCAGCACCATCTTGGCGGTGGACACCGGAATGGCAAACCCGATACCCATGCTGCCGCCAGAGCGCGAATAAATGGCGGTGTTGATGCCCAGCAGGTTGCCGTTGGTGTCCACCAGCGCGCCGCCCGAGTTGCCGGGGTTGATGGCAGCATCGGTCTGGATGAAGTTCTCGAAGGTGTTGATGCCCAGCTGGTTGCGTCCCAGCGCGCTGACAATGCCGCTGGTCACGGTTTGCCCGACGCCAAACGGGTTGCCGATGGCCAACACCTGGTCACCCACCTGCAGGGTGCTGGCATTGCCCAGCACAATCACCGGCAGCCGATCCAGGTCGATCTTCAGCACCGCCAGGTCGGAGTCCGGGTCGGTGCCAATCACCTTGGCGCGCGCCTTGCGGCTGTCGTTGAGGAACACCTCGATCTCATCGGCACCCTCGACCACATGGTTGTTGGTCAGGATGTACCCGTCGGCGCTGACAATGACACCGCTGCCCAGGCCCATCTGCGCCTGGTCCTGCTGTTCACCAAAGAAGAATCTGAACCAGGGGTCGTTATTCTGAGGGTTGGGCCGGGCATTTTTGCTGATGTTGATGCTCACCACCGCCGAGGAGGCTTTCTGCGCTGCCAGCCGGAAGCTGCCCGCAGGCACCACCCCGGCGCTGGGTTCGGGTGCCTCCAGCACCGCCACCGCCGAACTCACACCGCGCGATGGCAGCCACCCTGGTTTGAGGGTGCCCACCACAAAATAAGCGGCCAACAAGACGGTGACCGTTTGTGAAAACAACAACCAAAGACGTTTCATAGAATTTTCTGGGGCGCAGCCCGCTTTTGTGATGGAATCAAATTGTAGGTTTTGCCTTCCAATTCAATGCCCGCCCCGACACAACACGTCCTTATTTTTGCCGATGCCCCTGCCAAGCCCGCGCTGGGTGCGCCTTGTAACGGCTGTGGGGTGTGTTGCCTGCTGGCGCCCTGTCCACTCGGGGTGTTGCTGTCGGGTCAGCGCCAGGGACCGTGTCGTGCCCTGCGCTGGCAGGCCGAGACCAGTCTGTACCGGTGTGATGCCATCACCGCGCCGCAAGAGGTGCTGGCAGCGCGCTTGCCACCCTGGCTGCAGCCGAGCACGTCTCTGCTGGCGGTCGGTTTGGGCCGCGTGGCCAAGCGTTGGGTGGCTGCAGGGGTCGGTTGTGACTGTGATGCAGAGCTGGAGCCCGAATCACCTTCTGAGCAACTGCCTTAGCGCAGGCGCACGGGCTTATCATTGTGCGCATCATCTCCCCTGGTTTTTGTCATGATTCACCGTACCGACCTTCTGGGCACATTGGATGCCTTGCTCCAACCTGAGCGGTTTCGCGACTACGGCCCCAATGGTTTGCAGGTTGAAGGCTGTGCCCAGGTCCGCAAAATTGTGTCGGGCGTGACCGCCAGTCGGGCGCTGATCGAGGCCGCCATTGCCGCCCAGGCCGACACCATCCTGGTGCACCACGGTTTGTTCTGGCGTGGCCAGAACGGCTGTGTCACCGGCTGGATGAAACAACGTCTGGCCTTGCTGCTGGCGCACGACATCAACCTGCTGGCCTACCACCTGCCGCTGGAC
Source organism: Rhodoferax sp. U11-2br (assembly GCF_018619435.1). Taxonomy (GTDB): domain Bacteria; phylum Pseudomonadota; class Gammaproteobacteria; order Burkholderiales; family Burkholderiaceae_C; genus Rhodoferax. The sequence goes on from NZ_JAHFZF010000004.1 coordinate 18,775, forward strand.
GCGCACCCCGAGCTGGGTAACAACGCCCAGCTGGGCCTCAAACTCGGGCTGGTGGGCACGGCCCGTTTTGGTGAGCAGGACTTGGGTTGGCTCGGCGCGCCGGTAGATGGGCAGAGTTTTGCCTCGGCACAGGCGCTGGCAGACCACGTCTCTTCTGTATTAAATCGGCCTGTAGCCCTTGTTGATCAAGGGTCAAAAGCTATTCAAAAAATAGCGTGGTGTTCTGGCGGGGCACAGAGTTATTTTGAGGCGGCCATTGCTGCGGGGGCGGATGCCTTCATCACCGGTGAGTTGTCCGAGCCTCAGGCACATCTGGCCCGCGAATGTCGCGCGGCCTATCTGGCCTGTGGTCACCACGCCACCGAGCGTTTTGGCGCACCTGCCGTGGCCAGCCATGTGGCGGAGCTGCATGGGCTGGAACATCTGTTCATCGACATCGACAACCCTGCCTGAGAATCTCCCATGAGCGAACCCCGCATGCACTTGCCCCTGGCCATCACCCAGGGTGACCCGGCTGGCATCGGCCCGGAAATCATCGTCAAGGCCTTTCGTGATGCGCCGCAGGAGACCCGTGGCTGTTTTGTCGTGGGTGATGTGGCCACCCTGCGCCGTGCGGCCCACTGTGTGGCCGGTGAGGGTGTGGTGCTGCCGGTGCTGGTGTTGTCGCATGCCGAGGAGGCGCTGTCCTGCCCGCCCCGGTGTGTGCCGGTGTTGCCGGTAGAGGCCAGCAGCTTGCCACCCGAACCTTTTGGGCAGCTCAGTGCCCGCGCTGGTCGGATGGCGGGCGACGCGGTGGTCTGGGCCGCCAATGCGGCCCTGCGTGGTGAGGTGGCGGGCCTGGTGACGGCCCCACTCAACAAGGCCGCGCTGGCGCTGGCAGGGGCGCCGTATGCGGCCTATCCCGGCCACACCGAGTTGCTGCAGGCCCTGGCCGCCAAACACCAAGGTCTGTCGGTTGACCAGTGCCCGGTACGCATGATGTTGGCCAATGACGAGTTGCGCGTGGTGCTGGTCAGCATCCATGTGTCCTTGCGTGACGCCCTGGCGGCGGTGACGTTAAACAACGTGTTGCAAAGTCTGCTGATCACCCACCATGCGCTGCTGCCGATTTTGGGGCGTGCCCCTCGGATTGGTGTGGCAGCTCTGAATCCGCATGCGGGTGAGGGCGGGCTGTTTGGCACCGAAGAGCAGACCATCATCGCCCCGGCCGTGGCTGCGGCGCGTCTGCAGGGCGTCAACGCTAGCGACCCGCAGGCCCCGGACACGATCTTCATGCGTGCACGCGCCCAGGCCGGGCGGGACGGTGAATTCGACGTGGTGTTGGCGATGTACCACGATCAGGGCCTGATTCCTGTGAAATATCTGGGCGTGGACAAAGGCGTCAATGTGACCCTGGGTTTGCCACTGGTGCGCACCAGCCCGGACCACGGCACTGCTTTTGACCTGGCAGGCACTGGGCTCGCCGATGCATCGAGCCTGATCGAGGCGGTGCGTATGGCGCAGTTGCTGGGGTGTTTGCGGCTTGAAAGCGGCGGATAAGGCTGAATGCCGCCTGCTGGCGGCGCCTGAGCAAAGGGTGGCTCAGCTACAATCCTACCCTTTGATTTGGTGTGGTTTTTATCATTGAGGATGCCCATGAGTGAATCTGTTGTTAAAAACGGTTTGGTCGACGCCGAAAAACGAACGTGGCTGATTGCTTCCAGCGCAGTGGGCGCGCTTGGCACAGCTGCCGTTGTGGCGCCTTTTGTGGCGTCGTTTCAACCCTCGGAGCGAGCCAAGGCCGCTGGCGCAGCGGTAGAGGCTGATATTTCAGCCTTGAAACCGGGCGAAAAAATGACGGTGGAATGGCGTGGCAAGCCGGTCTGGATTGTGCGTCGCACACCCGAGATGCTGGCTGCGTTGCCCAAACTGGACGATCAACTGGTTGATCCTGCATCCACCCGCAAGCCCGATGAGCAGGCGCCTGCGTATGCACGTAACGCCACCCGTTCGATCAAACCCGAATACCTGGTGACCATTGGTATCTGCACCCATCTGGGCTGCTCTCCGTCGGACAAGTTTCAGGCAGGTCCACAAGCTTCTTTGCCGGATGACTGGCAGGGTGGGTTTTTGTGCCCATGCCATGGCTCAACCTTTGACTTGGCGGGTCGGGTGTTCAAGAACAAACCGGCACCCGACAATCTTGAAATTCCTCCCCACATGTACCTGTCAGACAGCAAGTTGCTGATCGGTGACGACAAGAAAGCCTGAGGATCATTGACATGGCAGATTTCCACGAAATTTCCCCGAACGCGCCTTTGTCCGCCAAGGCGCTGAACTGGGTGGACAACCGGTTTCCCTTGTCCAAGCTCTTCAAAGAGCACATGAGTGAGTACTACGCGCCGAAGAACTTCAACGTCTGGTACATCTTTGGTTCCCTGTCGCTGCTGGTGTTGGTGATTCAGATCGTCACCGGCATTTTCCTGGTGATGCACTACAAGCCGGACGCTGCGCTGGCGTTTGCTTCGGTGGAATACATCATGCGTGATGTGCCCTGGGGCTGGCTGATCCGTTACATGCACTCTACCGGTGCTTCGGCCTTCTTCCTGATGGTCTATTTGCACATGTTCCGTGGTTTGCTGTACGGCAGTTACCGCAAACCGCGTGAATTGGTCTGGCTGTTCGGCTGCGGTATTTTCCTGGCGCTGATGGCCGAAGCTTTCATGGGCTACCTGTTGCCCTGGGGCCAGATGAGCTACTGGGGTGCGCAGGTGATCGTGAACCTGTTCTCTGCCATTCCTTTCGTCGGACCGGATCTGGCGCTGCTGATCCGTGGTGATTTTGTGGTGGGTGATGCCACGCTGAACCGCTTCTTCAGTTTCCACGTGATTGCAGTGCCCCTGGTGTTGCTGGGCCTGGTTGTGGCGCACATCATCGCGCTGCATGAAGTCGGCTCGAACAACCCCGATGGTGTGGAAATCAAGGCCAACAAAGACGAAAACGGTATCCCGCGCGATGGCATCCCGTTTCATCCGTACTACACGGTGCATGACATCTTTGGTGTCAGTGTGTTCCTGTTTGTGTTCTCGGCCATCATTTTCTTTGCGCCTGAAATGGGTGGGTACTTCCTGGAGTACAACAATTTCATCCCGGCCAATCCTTATGTGACACCGGCTCACATTGCGCCAGTCTGGTACTTCACACCGTTTTACTCGATGCTGCGTGCCGTGACATCCGAGTTGATGTACGTGCTGATGGCGGTGACCGTGCTGGCCGCCGTGTTGGCTGTGGTCAAGGTCAAGATGCCGACCCTGTTCAAGGGCGTGATTGCGGTGGGTGCCGTGGTGATCGTGGCCTTGATGCTGTTGATCGAAGCCAAGTTCTGGGGTGTGGTCGCCATGGGTGGTGGTGTGGTGATCCTGTTCTTCCTGCCCTGGCTGGACAACAGCCAAGTCAAGTCCATCCGTTATCGTCCCACTTGGCACAAGTACCTGTATGCCGTGTTTGTGATCGACTTCCTGGTGCTGGGCTACCTGGGTATCCAGCCGCCGTCTGACATCGCTAACCGTGTGTCACAAGCCGGTACGCTGTTTTATTTTGGTTTCTTCTTGTTGATGCCTTGGTGGAGCCGCATGGGAGCCTTTAAGCCGGTGCCGAGTCGCGTTGTTTACAAGCCTCACTGACCCGGAGAATTTTCACAATGAAAACGAGTTTCATCAAAAAAGTCGCCCTGGGTTTGTCTCTGGTGTCGGGTCTGTCTATGTCGGTGTTTGCCAATACGGCGGGACCGGCCTGGGACAAAGCGCCAGGCAATATATCCGATAAGACCTCTTTGCAGAACGGTGCCAAGACCTTTGTGGCGTATTGCCTGAACTGCCACGGCGCTGAATACGTGCGCTACAACCGCTTGCAGGACCTCGGCTTTACCCTGGATCAGATCAAGAGTGAACTGGTGCTGACCGATGCCAAGGTGGGTGACACCATGAAGTCGGTGATCTCCATGAAAGAAGGCAAGGCCTGGTTTGGCAACAACCCGCCTGACCTGAGTGTGATCGCCCGTTCACGCGCTGGTGCCAACGGCACAGGTGCTGACTACCTCTACACCTACCTACGTGGTTTTTACCGTGATGGCGCCAGCCAGACCGGGTGGAACAACTTGGTGTTCCCCAATGTAGGCATGCCTCATGTCCTGTGGGAGCTGCAGGGTGACCGCAAGGCCGTATTCGAGGAAGTTGAAGAGCATGGGCAGAAAACCCATGTATTCAAGGGCTTCGAACAGGTCACGCCAGGCACATTGACCACGGAGCAGTACGATCAGACGGTGGGTGACCTCGTCAACTACCTGCAGTGGATGGGTGAACCTGTGCAATCCACCCGCAAGACGCTGGGCATCTGGGTCTTGATCTTCCTGGCTGGGTTGACGGTGGTCACCTGGCGTTTGAACAAGTCTTTCTGGAAAGACATCAAGTAGCCCGTCCACATTTGCCAGGTCGCTTATCCAGGCGACCTTGACGGTTCAGAGTGGGGCTGCTTTTTGCACCCCGCTCTTTTTATTTTTTAGGAGCCTTCACCATGATGGTGCTTTATTCAGGAACAACCTGCCCTTACTCTCACCGTTGCCGTTTTGTCCTGTTTGAAAAAGGCATGGATTTTGAGATCCGTGACGTTGATCTCTACAACAAGCCCGAAGACATCAGTGTCATGAACCCCTACGGGCAAGTGCCGATTCTGGTCGAACGTGACCTGATCCTGTACGAGTCCAACATCATCAATGAATACATTGACGAGCGTTTTCCACATCCACAGCTGATGCCGGGCGATCCGGTTGACCGTGCCCGGGTTCGGCTGTTCCTGCTGAACTTCGAAAAAGAGTTGTTCACCCATGTGTCAACGCTGGAGTCGCGCACTGCCAAGGCCAACGAAAAGGCCCTGGAAAAGGCGCGCGCCCACATCCGTGATCGACTGACCCAACTGGCCCCGGTGTTCCTGAAGAACAAGTTCATGCTGGGTGATGGTTTCTCCATGCTCGACGTGGCCATTGCGCCCCTGTTGTGGCGCCTGGACTACTACGGCATTGAGCTGAGCAAGAACGCGGCACCTTTGCTGAAATATGCGGAGCGCATTTTTTCGCGTCCCGCCTACATCGAGGCATTGACACCATCTGAAAAAGTGATGCGCAAATAGGTAGCCGATGAGCGAGAAGAACGAAACCGAGTCCACCTCGACCCGTCCCTATCTGATCCGTGCCATCCACGAATGGTGTTGTGACAACGGCTACACGCCACACATCACCGTTTCTGTGGATCACTCGGTGCAGGTGCCACTGGAGTACGTCAAGGACGGTGAAATTGTGCTCAACGTGGGTTTGACAGCCACCACGGGTTTGCAGCTTGGCAACGACTACATCGTGTTCAAGGCCCGCTTTTCTGGCGTGGCCAGGGACATCATGGTGCCGGTGGATCAGGTGATCGCCATTTTTGCGCGCGAAAACGGCCAAGGCATGGCCTTCCCGCAAATCAGCCGTCCTGAGCCAAGCCCAGAGCCTGAGGCGCCCAAGCCGACCAGCAGCCCACGCCCCACGCTCAAACGTATCAAATAGCCAGCGGAGCGGGTCGCCTGCTCGTGTAAACTATGCCCCGTGCCGATTTAGCTCAGTTGGTAGAGCAACCGCCTTGTAAGCGGTAGGTCATCAGTTCGAATCCGATAATCGGCACCACCAAACACCTCTAAAAACCTCCAAGTAGCGATACCTGGGGGTTTTTTTTGATGCGTGCATCAGCTGTTTGCCGCTCAAACCGGGCCGGTAGTCTCAAAGCCGGTGCCCGAATGTATGGCGCAGGCCCACAAGATTACTCGTTGGAACTGGGTGACGTGTTGAAAAAATGTTCGGTCTGCGGCACCACCGTCAGACGCAGAGACTGCCACAAGAACCGTTATGGTGAATACATCTGCAGGCCGTGCCAGGCCAATGGGATGCGCTTCACACCGCGACGCCAGCTGATCCACGGTGGCAAAAAGTGGCTGATCCGCTTTGTGGCGCTGGTGCTGATGACTGGGTTTTTTGTGGTGTTGTTCTGGTGGCTGGGCCAGCTGCTCGCGCCATCCTCGTCTTTGGATGTCTTGGATCAGTTGCGCTGATCTGCCAGCGTGCCAAAATCGCCACCTTTGGCTGCCGGGAACGGGTTAAGGTTGGCGGCTCACCTTGAGCCGGATCGACGTCACTTCCAAACCGGTGGCTCGCAGCTTTTCTTCGAACGTGGGCAACAGTTGGCGCAATTTGGCAGCGGTTGTGTTGTTGGACAACATCAGGCACCAGGCACCGTCCTCGAACGGCCCACTTTTGACAAATGGGCGCAGAGGTGCCGGGATCAGCATCTCGATGGCCCGCAGGCGAGACAGCGATGCCTTCTGTTGGGCCATCAATTTGGCCAAACCCGGGTTGTTTTCGCTGGCCTGAAGCAGGGTAAATTGATGTTGGCTGCGAACGTTCATGCGCTTGGATGGAGTAACAGATGCAATTGATCATCACGGATGCCCGACTGGCCAAGTCACGGGTTGTCAACTTGACGGGAGGGCGACTGGTCGCGGTGGTGGCAGCCATCGTGATCGGCTTGATGTTAACCACCCTGGGGGTTTACCACTGGGTGATCATCAAGGGCGCGCGTGAGGGCTGGCCGGTGGTGAGCTCCCTGGTCAAGCTCGTGACCAAAGATGATTTTGCCCAGCGAGACCGCTTCCTGCGTGAAAACCTGGACCTCATGGCGCGTCAACTCGGTGAAATGCAGGCCAAACTGCAGCAGCTGGAGTCGCTGGGTGAACGTGTCTCGGGCCTGGCCGGTTTGCCGGTGCCCGCTACCAAAGCGGTCACAGGTTCGGGTGGGCCCCTGGTGGCGCCACGCGCGTTGAGTATGGAAGAGGTGCAATCCGCCATGGTCGGTTTTGAGGAATTGGCCACCCAGCGCAGCAGCGCCTTGACGGCGCTGGAGTCGCAGCTGTTTGACCTCAAGATGAAACGCATGATGACCCCCACCCAGAAGCCGGTGACGGTGAGTGACATGGGTTCCGGTTTTGGCTGGCGGCTTGACCCTTTCAGTGGGCGCTCTGCCCTACACACCGGGCAGGACTATTCGGCGCCGGTGGGTACACCGATTCTTGCCGCAGCAGGCGGGGTGGTGGTGACACAGGAGTACCACCCGGAGTACGGCAACATGGTGGAAATTGACCATGGCGGTGGTTTGATCACGCGTTATGCCCATGCTTCCAGGACATGGGTCAAAAAAGGGGACCTGATCAAACGCGGGCAGAAAATTGCGGAGGTGGGCACCAGTGGTCGCTCCACCGGCGCCCATCTGCACTTTGAGGTGTGGGTGCAAGGGGTGGTGCAAGACCCACAAAAGTTCCTGGCTGTCCACCCGCAAGCACCCGCAACCACGGTGGCTGCCGCGGGCCAGGCAGCGGCCCGACCAGCCGCTGTGGCGGCAAGCGCCTCCCCCAAATGAGGGTTTAGGGTGGGCCCTTGTCAGGCAGCTAAAATTGCCCACCTTGTTGTCAAAATTTGCCGTTCATCGAGCTTGTGACAGCGTTGCTTAGCCCCATTTCAGTTAGATCGTAATAAAGGACTGCGTGTCTGTTTGCCGTGATTGGTGGACAAGTTGCGCACCGCATTCATGGCCACCAATTTCCTCACCAAAATTTTCGGCAGTCGCAATGACCGCCTGCTCAAGAAATACCGCCACACGGTCAGCAAGATCAATGCGCTGGAAGCCGGCTACGAGCAACTCACCGATGAGGCTTTGCGCGCCAAGACCGAGGAATTCAAACAACGCATCAGCCAGGGCGAGTCACTCGACAGCCTGTTGCCCGAAGCCTTTGCCGTGGTGCGTGAGGGCTCCAAACGTGTCATGAAGATGCGCCACTTTGATGTGCAGTTACTCGGCGGCATGTCCTTGCACGAAGGCAAGATTTCCGAAATGGGCACCGGCGAGGGCAAGACCCTGACCGCCACGCTGCCGGTGTACCTCAATGCCTTGACTGGCAACGGTGTCCACGTGGTCACCGTCAATGACTACCTGGCCAACCGTGACGCCCAATGGATGGGGCGGCTCTACAACTTCCTGGGCCTGAGTGTGGGCATCAACCTGCCCAACATGCAGCGCCCGGACAAACAGGCCGCTTACCGCGCCGACATCACCTACGGCACCAACAACGAATACGGTTTTGACTACCTGCGCGACAACATGGTGTACGAAGCGGCCGACCGCGTGCAGCGCGGGCTGAACTACGCCATCGTCGACGAAGTGGACTCGATCCTGATCGACGAAGCGCGTACCCCACTGATCATCAGCGGCCAGTCTGAAGACCAGACCAACCTGTACCAGGCCATCAAACGCATCGTGCCGCAGCTCGAGAAGCAGGAAGGTGAAGCCGACCCGCGCACCGGCGAGGGCATCACCAAACCAGGTGACTTCACCCTCGACGAAAAAAGCCGCCAGGTGTTCCTGACCGAGCGTGGCCACGAAAACGCCGAACGCATCCTGTTCGAGCTGGGCATGTTGCCCGAAGGCGCCAGCCTCTACGACCCGGCCAACATCACCCTGATGCATCACCTGTACGCCGCACTGCGCGCGCAGCACCTGTACTTCCGCGACCAGCACTACGTGGTGCAGGGTGGTGAGGTGGTCATCGTGGACGAGTTCACCGGCCGCCTGATGACCGGCCGGCGCTGGAGCGAAGGCCTGCACCAGGCCGTCGAAGCCAAGGAAGGTGTGGCGATCCAGCCGGAAAACCAGACCATGGCCTCGATCACCTTCCAGAACTACTTCCGTCTCTACAGCAAGCTGGCGGGTATGACCGGCACGGCCGACACCGAAGCCTACGAGTTCCAGGAAATCTACGGCCTGGAAACCGTGGTGATGCCCCCCAATAAACCCAGCCGCCGCGATGACCAGCTGGATCGCGTCTACAAAACCACCGAGGAAAAATACAACGCCGCCATCAAGGACATCCGCGAGTGTTACGAGCGTGGCCAGCCTGTGCTGGTGGGCACCACCTCGATCGAGAACTCCGAGCTGATCTCCAACCTGCTGGACAAGGAAAAACTGCCGCACCAGGTGCTCAACGCCAAACAGCATGCGCGCGAGGCCGACATCGTGGCGCAGGCCGGTCGGCCCAAGATGATCACCATCGCCACCAACATGGCCGGTCGCGGGACCGACATCGTGCTGGGGGGCAATGTCAGCAAAACCATCGAAGCGATTGAGGCCGACGAGACCCTGGATGCCGCTCAAAAGCAGCAACAGATCCAGGCCATCCGCGACCAGTGGACCAAAGACCACGAGCTGGTCACCCAACTCGGTGGCCTGCGCATCATCGCCACCGAACGCCACGAGTCACGCCGCATCGACAACCAGCTGCGTGGTCGTTCTGGCCGCCAGGGTGACCCGGGCTCCTCACGCTTTTACCTGAGCCTGGACGACGCGTTGATGCGCATCTTTGCCGGTGACCGCGTCAAGGCCATCATGGACCGCCTCAAGATGCCCGAGGGTGAGGCGATTGAAGCCAGTATGGTTACCCGCAGCATCGAAAGCGCCCAGCGCAAGGTTGAAGCCCGCAACTTCGACATGCGCAAACAGTTGCTCGAGTACGACGACGTCGCCAACGACCAGCGTAAGGTGATCTACCAGCAGCGCAATGAAATTCTCGATGCTTCTGACCTGTCGGCCCAGATCCAGGGCCTGCGTGAAGGCTGTTTTGAAGACATCGTGCGCCAGTTTGTGCCCGCCGAGTCAGTGGAAGAACAATGGGACTTGGCGGCACTCGAAAAAGCTTTGCAAGACGAATGGCAAATCAGCCTGCCGCTGCGAGATCAGGTCAACGCCGCCAGCGCCATCACCGACCACGACTTGGTCGACACCGTCAAGGCCCACGTCAACCAGCTGTTCGCTGCCAAGGTTGAATTGGTGGGTAACGAGAACTTCACCCAGTTCGAACGCATGGTGCTGTTGCAAACCATCGACAGCAACTGGCGCGACCACCTGAGTTCACTCGACTACCTGCGCCAGGGCATCCACCTGCGTGGTTACGCCCAGAAGCAGCCTAAGCAGGAGTACAAGCGCGAAGCCTTTGAGCTGTTTGGCCAGATGCTCGACTCGGTCAAGAACGAAGTCACCAAAATGTTGATGACGGTGCGTGTGCAGTCGCAAGAAGAAGCCGCACAAGCCGCCGCCGCCATGGAAGACCGGGCCGAGCGTGTCAGCAACGTCACCTACAGCGCCCCTTCTGAGACCGGCGAGGTCGAAACCACGGTCGACGCTGCCACCGTGGCGCAAGAGGTGCCACGTGTCGGTCGTAACGACCCCTGCCCCTGCGGCAGTGGCAAAAAATACAAGCAGTGCCACGGCAAGCTGAGCTGATCGCTACTCACTGCATGAAAATCGGGCCCAGCGCCCGATTTTGTTTATCTGGCCCCCCGAAAGTGTTTTTGACGTTTTGAAAGACCACCATGCCCGTCAACCTGCCCGCCCCGAATCCCGCTGAACTTTTCCCCATCGCCGGTGTGACCATCGGCATCACCGAGGCCGGTATCCGCAAAGCCAACCGCAAGGACTTGACGGTTGTGCAAATCGACGCGGGTGCCTCGGTCTCGGGCGTGTTCACCCAAAACCGCTTCTGCGCCGCACCGGTGCAGATCTGCCGCGAACACCTGGCCGGTAGCCAGGGCATCCGCGCCATGGTCATCAACACCGGCAACGCCAATGCGGGCACCGGTGCCGACGGCCTGGCCCGCGCCCAACAAAGCTGCGCCGCACTGGCAAGCCGTCTGGGCATCAGCGCGCAGCAGGTGCTACCGTTTTCCACCGGGGTGATCATGGAAACCCTGCCGGTGGATCGCATCGAAGCCGGTCTGGACGCCGCCATCGCAGACGCTAAGGCTGACAACTGGCTCAACGCCGCGCAAGCCATCATGACCACCGACACCGCCCCCAAGGCCTTTGGCGCGCAGGTGAGCATTGACGGCGTGACGGTCAGCATCACCGGCATCAGCAAGGGTGCGGGCATGATCCGCCCGAACATGGCCACCATGCTGGGTTTTATGGCCACCGACGCCAATGTCGCCCCTGCCGTGATGAAACAACTGGCGCTGGAGCTGGCCGAAGGCTCGTTCAACCGCGTCACCGTCGACGGCGACACCTCCACCAACGACTCCTTTGTGGTGATCGCCACCAACAAGGCAGCGCATACACAGATCGACTCACTGACCAGCCCGGCCGGCCAGGCGCTGAAAGCTGTCATGCTCGGTGTGGCACAAAAACTGGCGCAAGCCATTGTGCGAGATGGGGAGGGTGCTACTAAATTTATATCAATCAAGGTTGAAGGTGGTTTGACCCAGGCCGAGTGCCGCCAGGTGGCCTACGCCATTGCGCACTCGCCACTGGTCAAAACCGCGTTTTTTGCCAGCGACCCGAACCTGGGCCGTATCCTGGCCGCCGTGGGTTACTCCGGCATCACCGACCTGGACCAGACCGGCATCGACCTGTACCTCGACGACGTGCATGTGGCCGTCAAAGGCGGGCGCAACCCGGCCTACCGCGAAGAAGACGGCCAGCGTGTCATGAAACAAAGCGAGATCACCGTGCGTGTGCTGCTGGGCCGCGGCAGCGCGGTCGACACCGTCTGGACCTGTGACCTGAGCCACGAGTACGTCACCATCAACGCCGACTACCGCTCATGAGTGACCGTTTTGACCAGCTGCTGGCCCGTGCCGAGCAGCTGATGGCCCGCATCGAGGCGGTGCTGCCCCAACCCCTGGCGCAGCCGGACTGGGCCGCCTCCAGCGCCTTTCGTTACCGTAAACGCAGCGCCGGGCGCAGCAGCCTGGAGCCGGTGCGCCACATTGGCGCCATGAAACTGGCCGACCTCAAAGCCATCGAGCCGCAAAAGGAAAAAATCCAGCGCAACACCTGGCAGTTTGTGCGGGGTGACCTGGCCAACAACGTGTTACTCACCGGCGCCCGTGGCACTGGCAAGTCCAGCCTGATCCGCGCCTGCCTCAACGAATACGCCCACCTGGGCCTGCGCCTCATTGAGGTTGACAAGGCTGACCTGGTGGACCTGCCCGACATCGTTGAGCTGGTGTCAGACCGGCCCGAAAAATTCATCGTGTTTTGTGACGACCTGAGTTTTGAAGACGGTGAACCCGGCTACAAGGCGCTCAAGTCAATTCTGGACGGCTCGGTGGCCGCCACCACGCCCAATGTGCTGATCTACGCCACCAGCAACCGCCGCCACCTGCTGCCCGAACACATGAAGGACAACCTCACCTACACCCACGCCCCAGACGGCGAGGTGCATCCGGGTGAGGTGGTCGAAGAAAAAATCTCACTCTCCGAGCGTTTTGGCCTGTGGGTCAGCTTCTACTCCTTCAATCAGGATGAGTACCTGGCCATCGTGGCGCAGTGGCTCACCTCCTTTGGCGTGGCCACCAGCGTGATCGAAGCCGCCCGGCCCGAGGCCCTGGTCTGGGCGCTGGAGCGCGGCGCCCGCAGCGGCCGTGTCGCTTACCAGTTTGCCCGCGACCTGGCTGGTCGCCAGTCGGCTGCGCCCGGTGCCGCCCAGCCATGAGCCAGCCACACAAGCCATTGGTGGCCGATGGACACGAGGCGCGAGAAGGTGGCCCGGATCGCAAGGTGGTTGATGTGGCCGTGGGGGTGCTGATCCAGCCCAACGGCGACTTTTTGCTGACCTCCCGCCCAGAGGGCAAGGTCTACGCCGGTTACTGGGAATTCCCCGGTGGCAAGCTCGAAGCCGGTGAAACCGTGGAGCAAGCCCTGGCACGTGAGTTACACGAAGAACTGGGCATCACCACCGGCCAGATCGTGCGCTGGCGCGAGGAGCTGGTGGACTACCCGCACGCCCTGGTGCGCCTGCATTTTTGCAAGGTGCTGGACTGGTCGGGTGAGTTACAAATGCGCGAGGCGCAAAGTTTTGCCTGGCAGCAGATTCCGGTGAAAGTGGGCCCGGTCTTGCCCGGCACGATTCCCGTATTGCAATGGCTGGCCGCCGACATTGGTTGGACGGGTGCTCTGCATTAAAGAGCTACCAGCCCTTGATGTATAAGGGCTAGAGGCTGATTTGGCTTAAGAAAGGCTGGTAAAACCGTTTTGCCGCCAAGCCTCAAACACCGTCACCGCCACCGCGTTCGATAAATTCAGGCTGCGCTGGCCTGGCACCATCGGCAGCTTGATCGATGTGCTGGGGGTAAAGGCCAAGCGCACGGCTTCGCTCAAACCTTTGGTTTCCGAGCCAAACACCAGATAGTCCCCGGGCTGGAAGGCCACCTCAAACACATTGCGGCTGGCGCGGGTGGTCAGCGCAAATAGGCGCTCAGGCGGCGGGTTTTGGGTGGCCAGAAACGCGGCCCAGTCGGCGTGGCGCTTGAGCGTGGCGTACTCGTGGTAATCCAGCCCGGCGCGGCGCATGTGTTTGTCGTCCATCGAAAACCCCAGCGGCTCCACCAGGTGCAGCGTGCATCCAGTGTTGGCCGCCAGGCGGATGACGTTGCCGGTGTTCGGCGGGATTTCGGGTTCGACCAGGACAATGTGAAACATGGGGTGGATTGTCGCTGGGGATTGGCCTTGCTTGGCCTCATGTCGCCTATGTTCTGGGTGGCAGCGGGTGGGCCATTGGGGCGCACCTCAGACGCGCTTCGCTTTGCGACATCGGTGCACCCCAATGGCCCACCCGCTGCGGGGAGCTTCAGTTTGTCGGCGAACATTTGACATGCGAGGACTGGTGATCGGTGTGTCAAAGGTACTGTTCAATCTCTGACTTCTTTCGAATGTTCAGAGAAGCGCCACCGTTTACACCGGCGCTTTGAACTAAGTCCCGTTCTATGAGAGATTTCAGTGATGATTCAAAGGTCAGAACACCTTTGCAAAAGTGATTTTTCAGCGTTTCTACTGAAATGATCTTCTTTCCCCAGAACCTTCGTCTCTGAAGCGTCGAGAGAATTTGTCTCGCGCCTACGTCGATATCTATCTTCCTGCTGAATCCGACGATTGATGTGTCAAGGCTTTCAAGGATGTTCTGATAGCTCTCAATGCCAAAGTAGTGACTGTGGGTTTGTCGAACAGTTGCCACTTCTGAAGATCCCACCAATACGACTTCGTAACCAGATTCAACAGGGAACATCCTTTCGTACTCGATATAGCTTTCAACTGCGTCATTTGGGTTGCGGCTAACGATGTCCCAGCTAACAAAGGCGCCAGCATTCCAGTCGAAGACAAGAATCCAGTTGTTCAGGCCAGCCGGATTGCGGCCTTCCTTTTCTGTGAGTGTACGGATGATGTCTTCGTTAACAAAGCTGTCAAATACCTTGTGGCGATCAGATCGCTGAATGATCTGCTCACAAGGAACGCGTAACTCATCAACTCGGAGGCGCATGTCAATCGAAGGTTCTCTACCGGCTTCGATTTCGAAAAAAACATCGGAAAGATTTTTGAAGTAGCGGATGACTTGCGGATCACCTTCACTTTCTTTGAGGTGGTATCCGTAGATGACAGAGGTTCGTTCGATGCTCTCGGACCAATAGTGTTGAATGCGACTACGAATTTGAAGTTCTAAATTAACGCCGCCTCGTTTCAAAAGAATGTGCAAGGCTCTGTAGCCGGTGTCATCTCTGCCGAGTTCTCGGTAGTCTGTGAATCGATCAATCGTGAAGACGTTTTGCGCTCCGACCTTTTCTTTAAGGTACTTGTGAAGGCGATCTACGTCCGCATTCTTCTGGACGATAACTCGACATCCTCCAATGTCTTGTAGCTGGGTTAGCCTAACGCTGAGGCGGTTCAGCTTTCGCACGATTTGGGGCTTTCTTTTCAGCCTTTGAGCGATGTAGTACGGTGCTCCATAGTGCGTAAGCAGGCTCTGAAGTTCTAGAGTTGTCTCGGACAAAGGCTGCAGATGAGCCTTTCTGTACTCATCGAACACTTCCTCAAGCTCGATGAACTCGCCTTCATCTCTGTACTTGGCCTTGGCAAGCGCCAACCCCGCCTTGTCGATTTTTGTTTTGGATGGAAGTGGCATGGTGGTGTGACTGATGGTTAACGCGAGTTCCAGAGTAAGACTCGCTCTATAAATTGGCCTCTGCGCCACAAATTGGACACAAAAGCTTCCTGAAAATGATCGGCAGCCTTGTTTGATGCTGATTCATGGTGTTTCGATACATCATTAAAAGAACGACAAGTACCGCAGACTAAGTCGGATGGATCTAGCCCTCTAGCTTTCCCAGCTCGCTACGAGAGCCAGCCATCGACCATTGGATAGCAAGGTGGGTAAGACGAAGTTGCGCCATATCAAACGATGTAATCCACCCTGTGGCGCTACGGATACACCCGCCCATCCTTGTGAGAGAAGACCCAAGCACCATTTTCCGAACGGGCCACAAGATCGTCGTCGGGATAGCTCACTTCGTCACCGGGTGTCCGGTCGCCAACCTCCAGGTAGACCGCATCCGCCGTGGATTCGTTGCGCAGTTGGTGGGCGTTGCCTGTGCCCGCTTTGAATCCGGCGCACATGCCTGCGCTGAGTTCTGTGCGTCCTTCATCGGTGAGCAGCACCAGGCAACCTGACACCACATACACAAACTCATCCTGCTTGGTGTGGGCATGCCGTAGCGCCGAGATGGTGCCGGGTGGCAGCGTGGTGATGTTCACGCCAAAGTTGCTCAGGCCAAACAGGTCACCCAGCGGGCGTTTCACGCGGCCAGTGACCATGGAGCGAAACGGTTCCGGGTAGTTGGAGGGTTTGGTGCGTGGTGCGGTCTCGAGTGCCACAAGAGCAAGTGGGTGGTTTTGCATGGTGGGCCTGTGGGAGGGTTGGTGTGAGGGGTTTGTGAGGTGTTGTTTGGCTCAGGCGTGTGCGACCCAGCCGCGAAATGCCAGGCTTTGGTAAAAGGTGCTGATGTCAGAAAAACCGGCCTGTTTCATGAGCGCCTCGTCCTGGTCCGGTGTCAGGATTGGTAACTGCTGGCTGATCGCCGCCGCTGCCGTCTTGGCCTGCTCAGGATCAACACCAGAAGAGACGGCAAACGCCGCACATCTGGACAACCACAGGTCACGCTCGCCCGGTCTGTCAGGAATGCTGTAGTGCATGGCAACAAACACCGCGCCTGGTTTCAACCGAGCATGGATTTCACACAGTGTGCGGTAACGCTCCGCTTCGGTGGTGAAGTGCAGTGTCAAGAGGCAAGACGCGGCATCAAACGGCCCTTTGGGTGCGACTTCAACATAACCCTGGTGCAACTGAACGCGCGAAGCCAGTGGCCCGAGCGCCGTCTTGGCCAGGCCCAACATGTCGGCGGAGGGGTCCACACCATCCAACGCCCAACCCGGAAACGACTCGGCAAAGGCGGTGAGTTCCAAACCACCACCCGCTCCCACGACCAACACGCGTCCATCGGCGGGTGTGCTCTCGGCCATCAGCAGGCCGGCCATGCGATGGACGTCACGCAGGCCGGGAACACGCCGCAGTGCGTTTTGTGCGTAGTCGGAAATGGCCTTGGGGTCTGAAAAAGAGGACATGCAGTGTTGCCTTCACTTTGAGATGGAGAGGCAACCACTTGCCCCCCTGACAGAGCCATTGTCGCCCTGGCATCACAACAGCGACAGCGCTGAAAACAGCCGGACACAAGTGACATGTGGACCTCTCACTCGGTGCGCGCCAACACCAAGCCCGTCACCTTGTCAGCCCCAGCCGCCTTGAGTACCCGCGCGGCGGTGAACAGCGAGGCGCCGGTGGTCATCACATCGTCCACCAGCACCACACGTTGGCCACGCAGGCTGTGGGCCAGCAGCGGCTCCACGGCAAAGGCGTGGTTCAGCACGGTCAGGCGTTCGCTGCGTTTGAGGGTGTGTTGTGCCGGGGTGTCCTGAATGCGCAGCAGGATGTCGGCGCGGGTTTTGGTGGGCTCCAGCGCACGGGCCAGCAGCAGGGCCTGGTTGTAACCACGCTCCTTGAGCCGGGTGGTGGATAGCGGCATCGGCAGCAGCACATCCGCCTCGTCCAGCGCGGGTTCGACCCAGGGCGCGGCGCGTAGCAGGGAGGCAAAGCTGCGCACCAGGCCCGGTTGAGCGTGGAACTTGAAATCCTGCACCAGTGTCGACCACGGGTAGGCATAAGCCACGGCGGCCAGGCAGTTGTCCAGCGGTGGCGGGTGTTTCAGGCAGGCGCCGCAGTGGCGCATACCCGCAGGCAGGGGCAGGGCGCAGCTGGTACAACGGGTGTGTGGCTGGGCAAACTGGCTCACGCAGGCCTCACACACCGGCTGCGACGGCCAGGCGTGGCAGACCCGGCACTGGCTGGGCAGCGCAGGCGGTTTGAGGCGCCGGGGCAGTGCCCCCGTGAGCAGCTTGCTGAACATTCAATCAATATACTCCCCCGACTTTCCCGTTTTGCCATGCTCAACCAACAGCCCCCCACCATTGACCCCCGCGCCGCACAACGCTGGCAAAACCTGCCTGTGGCCGAGTCGCCCTGGTTGCATGAAGAGGTGGCGCGGCGTATGCAGGAGCGGCTCGATTGGATCACGGTGCAGCCGAGCAGCTGGGTGCACTGGCAGCCGCTCAAAGGGGGGCTGCAGGCGCACAGCTTGATCACGCAGCGTTACCCCAAAGCCACCTGCACCGTGCTGGAGGGCTCCAGCGCAGCCGCTCAGCAGGCGGGCAAGGCGCTGTTGCCATCGCGCTGGAAACCCCAAGCCTGGTTACAACCCAAAACGCAGGTGGTCACGCAGGTGGATCAGCCCGCGCAGATGTTGTGGTCCAACATGGCTTTGCACATGGCGGCTGACCCGCAGGGGCTGATGGCACAGTGGCACGCCGCGTTGCAGGTCGATGGTTTTTTGATGTTTTCCTGTCTGGGGCCGGACACCCTCAAAGAGTTGCAAACCCTCTACAAAACGCTGGGCTGGCCGGCGCCCGCGCACGAGTTCACCGACATGCACGACTGGGGCGACATGCTGGTGGGCGCCGGGTTTGCCGAACCGGTGATGGACATCGAACGCATCACGCTCACCTTTGAGACGCCCGAGCGCCTGCTGCAAGAGTTGCGCGGCCTGGGCCGCAACCTGCATGTGGCCCGGTTTGCAGGGCTGCGTGGGCGCGGCTGGCACCAGCAACTGCTCAAGGCGCTGGCGCAGCAGCCCTTACAACTCACGTTTGAGGTGATCTACGGCCACGCGTTTAAACCCAAGCCACGCCTGTCGGTGGCGGCGCACAGCGAAATTTCACTCAGTGACATGCGGGCAGCGCTGGCGCGTGGCAGGCCTGCGCCGGGTATTTAAGCCGGGTGAGGTTTTCCTCCCTCTCCTTGCGGGAGAGGGCAGGGGTGAGGGGGCTTGCAGATGGTGCAAAAAACCAAACACCGCCCTCACCCTAACCCTCTCCCTGGGGGAGAGGGGACACATCCGCAGCTGATCCGCTGACGCTCTGCTGGCTATGATGGAGCCCATGAACAAACGACATGCTCTGCAAAGAATAGCTGCTGGCGCTTTAGGTATCTGGGCTGTAGCCCATTTGACCGCATGTGGCCAAAGTGGCCCGGCGTTCACCGCGATCAACATCACCGGCGCCGACTACGCCAAAGACTTTGCCCTGACCGACCACAACGGCCAGCTGCGCAGTTTGAAAGACTTTCGCGGCAAGATCGTGATGGTGTTTTTTGGTTACACCCAGTGCCCGGACGTGTGCCCGACCTCGATGGTGGAGATGGTGCGTATCAAGCAGCTGCTGGGGCCGGATGGCGACAAGCTGCAGGGCCTGTTTGTCACCGTGGACCCCGAGCGTGACCAGCCCGAGATGCTCAAAGCCTACATGGAGAACTTTGATCCGACGTTTCTGGCGCTCTACACCACACCCGAAAAAACCGCTGCCTTGGCCAAGGACTACAAGGTGTATTACAAAAAGGTGCCCGGCCCCACACCCACCAGTTACACCATCGACCACACGGCGGGCAGCTATGTGTACGACACCCAGGGCAACTTGCGCCTGTTCACACGTTACGGCACCCAGCCCGAGCTGACCGCCGCCGACATCCGCCTGCTGCTGCATCCGGCGGCTTGAGCGCTCTTGGGTTGATAGCTACCAGCCCTTGATGGATAAGGGCTAGAGGGTCAAAAGGCTTGTAATCAGCGAAACTGCCGCTGGCCGCCACTTAGTCGCTGCTTACCCCCAGCGTCTTGATCACACCACCAAACAGGGCGGTGTCCGCCTGGATGCGGTTGGCCAGACCCTCGGGGGACGAGCCCACCACCTGCCAGCCCTGCTGGAACAGTTTTTGCCGCACTTCGGGGCTGCGGCTGATCTCGCTGACCAGTTTGGACAGTTTGGCCACAACGGGTGCGGGCAGGTTTTTGGGCGCGGCCACAGCGTTCCAAATCTCCAGGTTGAAGTTGGGTACACCGGCCTCGCTCATGCTGGGGTAATCGGGCGCCAGGCTGCTGCGCCCGCTCGATGTGACACCAATCGCGCGCAACTTGCCGCCCTTGACCTGGGCGATGGCCTGGGCAGGTGGCAGCATCGAGAGCTGCAGCAGCCCGCCCACCAACCCACTGGCCACCTGCGCGTAACCCGGGAAGGGCACATGCACGACTTTCATGCCGGTGCGTGACTTGAGCAGCTCCATGCCGATGTGGCCGATGGTGCCCACACCGGGCGAGCCGTAACTCCAGCTGTCACCGGCCTGTTTGGCGGCATTGAAGAACTCGGCCGCGGTGGCGCCCGGTGCGTTCAAGGGCGCGGTCAACACCAGCGGTGACACGCCCACCAGCGACACCGGCTGCAGGTCTTTCAAGGGGTCATAAGCCAGCTTGGGGTTGAGCAGCTTGGCGGTGGTCATGTTGCCGTTGATCATCAGGCCCAGTGTGTGGTTGTCGGTGGCTTTGGCGACATAGTCGGCACCGATGTTGCCACCCGCACCGACCTTGTTTTCCACAATCACCGGCTGGCCCAGCGCCTTGGACAGCGGCTCGGCCAGCGTGCGTGCGGTCAGGTCAGGGGACGAGCCGCCCGGAAAACCAACAATGATGCGCACAGTTTTGGTCGGCCAGGCCGGGGTTGGTGCGGCATTTTGCCCACTGGCCCAGGTAGATAAAGCGCTGATAGCTACAAAAAGCAGAGTGTTGCGACGTTGGAAAGATGTCATCTGAAAGCCCCGTACAGACATGAAAAAACCCCACGTGCCAGCGTATTTGCGGCAGGTGGGGTGATTATCGGCGCGCCTCTAAAGGCGCTGGCGGCTTGGTTCAGGCAAATTCAACCAGCGCCTTTTTCATCTTTTTCATGGCCGCCACTTCAATCTGGCGGATGCGTTCGGCGCTGACGCCGTAGACGGCGGCCAGGTCGTGCAGCGTCATGCCGCCCGAGTTGTCGTCGTTGACCTTGAGCCAGCGCTCTTCGACGATGTGGCGGCTGCGGTCGTCCAGGGTGTCGAGCGCCAGGGCGATGCCGTCGCTGGCCAACACGTCGCGGTGGTGGGCTTCGATCATCGCGGTGGGTTCGTGGGCGGCGTCGGTCAGGTAAGAGATCGGGCCAAAGGCGTCTTCACCGTCGTCGGACGGGCTCGGGTCGAGCAACACGTCGCCGCCGGACAGGCGCGCTTCCATCTCGATCACTTCTTCACGCTTGACGTTGAGCTCGGTGGCCATGGCGTCAATCTGGCTGTCGTTGAGGGTGTCGCGGTGCGAGTCGAGGTCGGCCATCGCGTCTTCGCTGCGAAAGCGTTGTTTCATCGAACGCAGGTTGAAAAACAGCTTGCGCTGCGCCTTGGTGGTGGCCACCTTGACCATGCGCCAGTTTTTCAGGATGTATTCGTGGATTTCAGCCTTGATCCAGTGCAGCGCGTAACTCACCAGACGCACGCCTTGGTCGGGGTCAAAACGCTTGACGGCCTTCATCAGGCCCACATTGCCTTCCTGGATCAGATCGCCATGCGGCAGGCCGTAGCCCAGGTATTGGCGCGCGGTGGAGACCACCAGGCGCAGGTGCGAGAGCACCAGTTTTCCGGCGGCTTCCAGGTCGTTGTTGATGCGGTATTGGCGCGCAAAAGCCTGCTCTTCCTCCAGGGTGAGCATGGGCATGCGGTTGACCGCAGAGATATAGGCATCCAGATTGCCTAGCGCAGGCACCAGCGCCCAGGGGTTAGCCAGGGTCAGCGCGGTGCTTGGGTTGCCAGTGTGCGTTGTCATGCCAGTACTCCTATGGGTGAACATGCAAATATTAGCACTCCCTTGGAGAGAGTGCTAATAATAAAGTTCAATTGCGCAAAACGGTTGGGGGTATGGGCGCTTGGTGCGGGTGGCGGCTTGGCCCGCCAGGTGTTGCGCCAAGGCAAGGATATTTGCAGCTGTGGCCGCCTGAACGTGCCGAGGCGCTTGGGCTTGAGGTCTAATACTGCCTTCAACAGTTGAATTCATTCCCATGCCTACGCCGTTAAGCAAAGAAGAGGCCTACGCCAGACTGGGTGCCATTACCAGGGAAATGCACGAGGCACTGACCTTATTGGGCAGTAACCATTTGCATGACATTGTGGAAGAGATCCCGCATGCCCGGGATCGTCTGGCGTATGTGGGCCAGATGACCGAGGCTGCTGCCGACAAGGTGCTCACGCTGGTTGAAACCGCCAAACCTGCCTGTGACGATCTGTCTGGCCGCGCCGTGGAGCTGAGTGCGTCCCTGGCCCGCTTTGCCCGCTCAGAGGAGTTGACCCTGCAAAAGGCGCGTGGTCTGCTGGTGGTCTGCAGCAAGTTTGTCGACCGAACCGGCGGCTTTTCCAAGGGGCAGGCCGAGGTGCTCAGTGACATCATGATGGCGCAGGATTTCCAGGATCTGTCCGGCCAAGTGATCAAGAAGGTGATCGACATCATCAACCGCACCGAGATGCAGTTGGTGCACCTGTTGGTGGACAGTTCACCCCAAGCTGCAGCCGAGGAAATTTCCCACGTGGTGCCTGCCACGGTGGACACCCACAAGCTGGACGGCCCACAAACCGCAGAAAACGCCCTCAAACAAACCGATGTGGATGACTTGTTGGCCTCACTGGGGTTCTGAGCCAAGCCAGTCGGCACAATTTGTACTTTGCGTTACCGAGGATTTGCCATGTTGCGTTTTTCCGCCCTCAGTCTGATCTGTGTGTCCCTTCTGAGCGCCTGCAGTGGCTACGCACCGCCAGCCAATCTCAAAGATCTGACCCAGGCGCAGCTGGTGGCCCAGATGGGGCCGCCTGACAAGCAGCGACAGTTGGCCAGCGGCACCCGGCTGGAGTTTCCGCGGGGTCCGATGGGGCACCACACCTGGTTTGTGGACCTGGGCCCCGATGGCCGGGTGATCAAGACCGAGCAGGTGCTGACCGAAGAAAATTTTGCCCGCATCACCCCAGGCTTGTCACAGCAAGAGGTGCGTGACATGCTGGGCCGTGCCAGCCATATCCAGGGGCTGGGGCGCTCGCGCGGTGAGGTCTGGAGCTACCGCTACGAAAACCACTTCTGCCAGTGGTTCCAGGTGGAGATCTCACAAGAGTTGCAGGTGCGCTCCACTGGTTATGGCGAGCCACCGGAATGTGCACGCGACCGCGACATCATCATTCCCTGAGCGACAGGCCCGCCAGCCGGTCACAAAAGGCGGTGGGCACCGACGCCACCTGGCGGCGGCTGTAGTCAAAAAACACAATCCCGGTTTTGCCACGCGCCACCTCGCGTTGGCTGCTGTGTTCCCGCATGCACCACACCAGGTCACAACCCTTGGAGCCTAGGTCGGTCGCGGTCATCTGCACCACCATGACCTCGCCATAAAACGCTTCGGAGCGGTACTGCACCGCCGCATCGGCCACCAGGATGCCGACACCTTCCACATCCAGCTCGGTGTAACCCAGGGCTTTGAAAAACCGCACACGCGTCTCTGACACCAGGGTGAGCAGCAGGGCGTTGTCCAGATGGCCGCCGTAGTTCATGTGGCTCTGGTAGAGCGTGATCTCCGTGGCAAACGCGAACTGTTCAGGAAGCTGGATGTGGATACGTGCCATGGTGCGACCTCAAAGTTGGTTGAGTTGTTGATTTGACCACTGACACCACGTTGTCAGCAGCCCCCTCGCATCATCAGGGCTTCTTCAACTTCAAAAGAGTACGCCATGAAAAACGCCATCAGCTGGTTCGAAATCCCCACGGTTCAACTTGATCAGGCCCAGACTTTTTACGAGGCTGTCCTGGGTCGCCCGATGCGCCGTGAGGCCATGGGGCCGTCACAGGGCGCCGTTTTTGAATACGACAACGCGGGTGGTGGTGTCGGTGGGGCCTTGATGATGGGGCCCAGTGCGCCAGCGTTGGCCAATGGTGGCACCCTGGTGTATCTGGATGCTTCACCTGCGCTGGATGCCGCTTTGGCGCGTGTGGTGGCAGCGGGTGGCCAGGTGGTGCTGCCGCGCCAGGCCTTGCCGCCTGGCATGGGCTTTTTTGCGCACATCACGGATCTGGATGGCAACCGGGTGGGATTGCATGCCCTGGCCTGACAAACACACTGCGGCCTGATGTTGCTGCATTTTTAAGAGCTATCTGACCATGTATCATGAGGGCCAGAGCACAAAAAGTATCTCAAACGTTCAACCGCTATGCGCCGTGCCGACCGCCTGTTTCAGATCGTTCAACTCATTCGTGGGCGGCGGCTCAGCACGGCGGCCTATCTGGCGCAACGGCTGGAGGTGTCGGTCCGCACCGTGTACCGCGACGTGGCCGACCTGCAGCACCAGGGTGTGCCCATCGAAGGTGAGGCCGGTGTGGGTTACCGGCTGGGTCAGGGCTTTGATCTGCCACCGCTGATGTTCACGCTGGACGAAGCGCGTGCCCTGGTGGCCTCGGTGCGCATGGCCCAGGTCTGGCAAGACCCGGCGCTTGCGCAGGCTTCTCAAGTGGCTTTGGGGAAAATTCTGTCGGTGCTACCCGCAGCGGCCCGGGCGGCTGCGCAAAGTATGGCCGTTTATGCGCCACCTGTTGGGCTGGAGCCGTCAGTGCAGATCACCCTGCAAACACTGCGAGAAGCGACACAAACACGCCACAAGGTGCAGGTTGACTACCGCGACGCCACCGATCAGATCACACAGCGCATCTTGCGCCCGCTGGGCTGTTTTTACTGGGGCAAGGTCTGGACACTGGCGGCGTGGTGCGAGCACCGCCACGGGTTTCGCAGCTTTCGCCTGGACCGCATGAGCCATCTGCAGGTGCTCGACGGCAAGGCCGGGCAGTTCCAGGACGAAGCGGGCAAAAGGCTGGCCGATTACCTGCGGGCCGCTGCACCCGCCGGTACACAAGACAAGCTGGATGGCACAGCCTGACGCTGACGGTATTGCGTACGGCGCACCATGCCTGAAAATGCCCGCTTTACCTCTCTGAGATACCCGACATGAACGCCGCCCCCCGTATAAGCTTTCCCGTGCTCTGCCAGAAGATCACCAACGCCCTCACAGCTGCCGGTGTACCCAACGATCTGGCCGAGCTTGAGGCAAAGATTTTGGTTGAGTCCGACCTGCTGGGGGTGCCGTCGCACGGGGTGCGGATGTTGCCGGGACTGCTGGCCGCTTTGAGGGATGGCCGAGTCAAGGCACAACCCAATATCCAATTCACGCGGCAATTTGCTGCCACCAGCATGCTTGATGCCGACAACGGCCCGGGTCGCAGTGCCGCCTGCCGCGCCATGGACGATGCGGTCAACCGCGCACGCCAGTTTGGCATCGGCGCCTGTCTGGCGGTGCGCACCACCCACTGGGGTCGGGCCCATGCCTACTCCAGCCGCGCAGCGTGCCAGGGTTTTGTGGGCCTGTGTACCACCAACGCGATGCCGACCATGGCGGGCTGGGGTGCCACCAGCCGGGTGCTGGGCAACAACCCGTTGGCGGTGGCCATCCCGAGGGCCGATGCTGATGCGCCGCTGGTGCTGGACATGGCCATGAGCCAGGCGGCGGTGGGCAAGGTGGGCACCAGCCTGCGTGAGGGCCAGGCCATCCCCCCAGGCTGGGGCCTGGATGCGCAAGGGCAACCCAGCACCGACGCCAAGGCGATTCTGGCGGGGGCGGTGTTGCCCTTTGGTGGTCACAAAGGTGCCGGGCTGGCGCTGGTGATGGAGCTGCTGACCGCTGCCCTTGGCGGTGGCGCCTTTGGCAACGAAATTTCTGCCGGTGACCGCAGCGGCATCGACCCGGATGCCAGCAAGCTGTTCATCGCCCTCAACCCTGAGGCTTTTGGTGGCCTGGAGGTTCTGACCCGGCGTGTGGCCGACTATTTGGGTCATCTGGGTGAGGTCGCTGCACCGTTCACCTGGCCAGGTGAACGTGGCTGGGCCAGTCGTGACACCAACCTGGTCCAGGGTGTGCCACTGCATACGGACATCGTGGCCCAACTCGCCGAGGTGGGTGTGGTTATCTAGAGGCACGGGCATAATTTGCCGATGCTTTTTTCTGCTGTGTTGTGGATGAGTTGGCGACGGTTTGGCACCTCGGGTGCCGGAGTCTCCTGTTGAGCGGAGCATGGCCAACCAACCGCTGACCCACCACGAGATCCTGGGGCTGATCGAGCCGTTCACCCGCAGCGGTCGTCGGCTGGATATGGCGGGCAGTGACCGCGTCAAGCGTTGCCTGGTGTTCAAGCCCGAGACCTGCCCAAACCTCGCTGCCACCGCCCCGGCGCTGACGGACCGGCTGGAGTTGGACTGCCCAAGTGAGACCCGCTTTGTGCTGCGGCGCATCGTGGTCCATCCTGCGGGTTTACAGGCCACCCTGCAGACCGAAGGGGCCGATGTGGATAGCCTGCTCGCTGGGCTGCAGGCGGTGGACCCCGAGCCCTTGTTTCGCTCGGGCGATGGCTGGTGCATGGCCTGTAACCATCGGCTGATGTTGCCGACCAACACCCTGCAGCTCAGCAGTGCCGAAGTACAGGTACAGGGCCTGAGCCTGCGGCTCAAGATGCCCGCAGTGAAGGGTTACCCGGCCGAGCTGGAACTCACCGCCAACGCAGCCATTGACTTGCCCGACGACCTGCTGCAGGTGCTGGGCCGCCACTGGGCGCCCCTGACGCCCCACCCCAAGAACTGGCGCAGCAGCTTGCGTTTGCCTGGCCCCGATTCTGAGCGTAGCCATCTGGCTGTGAACCAGCTGGAGTTGGCGGCCCGGCATGTGGCGCAGACCCTGGCCCAGCCGCCGTCCTTGTTCCACCAGCAACAGGCTGGCGCACGCTGGCGGGTGGCTGCCCGACGTGCTGTGCCGCTGTTGATTCTGCTGGCCCTGGTGCTGGGTTCACTGGCCGTGCCTTACCTCGGTATTGCGCAGAACTCGGTCTACTGGATGCTGATCTTCAACGCGCCGCCGCTGTTGCTGTTATGGGGATTTTGCCTGCGCGAGATGCCCAGTTTTGAGTTGCCCCGCCCACCGCGTCGCCTGACTGCGGCCAGCTGGTGGGCCACACCACCTGTTGACACGCTGGTCAACAGCACGCACCCAACCACGTCCGCGACCACCGTGCCCGGTGGTGCGCCCTGAGAATCCTCGAACAAGAACAAGGTCAACCCATGCTTGGCAACCCCATGAACATCCCACCAGTCTCCATCGCTGCGGCCAAGGCCGCGCTGATCGAGCAGTACGCGGACGCGACCCTGCGCCGCCGCGCCACCATGTTGTGGGGCACACGGGGTGTCGGCAAGTCGTCCATCGTGCGTCAGGTGGCCGAGCATTTCAAGGTGCCGCTGGTGGACTTGCGCCTGACCACCATCGAGCCGGTGGACATCCGTGGTGCGATTTATGCTGACGATGCACTGGCCAAAACCGTGTGGTTTCCGCCCGAGTTTCTGCCGTCCCCGTCCGACCCGGCGGGCATTTTGTTTCTGGACGAACTCACCGCTGCCGATAAACGGCTGCAGGTGTCGGCCTACTCGCTGATCCTGGACCGGCGTGTGGGCAACTATGTGCTGCCCGATGGCTGGCAGGTGATTGCGGCGGGCAACGCCAGCTTTCACGATGCGGTCAGCAACGACATGGGCACCGCGCTGGCCGACCGCATGTTCCACTTCAATGTGCAAACGGTGATCGACGCTTTCCTGGCTCACGCCTTGTCACAGGACTTTGCGCCCGAGGTGATAGCATATTTGCGGGTGCGGCCCGACAAGCTTGACGACACCCAGGCGCAACTGGCCAACGACCACCTGATTGGTGCCAGCCCACGCGGCTGGGAAGACATCTCGAATGTGCTCAAGTCAGGTTTGTCGGAAGCCACCAAGCGGATCTTGGTGCAGGGTCGTATTGGCGCCGCCAACGCCGCCGAGTTTTTTGGGGTGCTGCGTGAAATCCAGGCTGCGGTGGATGTGGTGCGCCTGCTGGCGGCCAAACGCGGCGCCGAGACGGTGGCTCTGTTGCCCAAAACGCTGGACGGGCTGTACGGCACCATCTATGGCCTGCTGGCGGCCTGTCGCGAAGAAAGTACCGTGAGCCGCGCGCTGGAGATCATCGAGCAGTTTGCCGACATCCGCAGCAGCACGGCCTTGCCTATCGTGGAAGGCCAGACGCTGGCGATGGAGCTGCTGATGCAACGCGCCTTGGAGAGTGGGCTGGAGGCGGCCATCCTCGACAGCCCGGTGTATGCCCGCTACACCGAGCGGCGTGCCAAAGAGGCAGCGCGTGGCTGACGACTTGCCCGAACCGGAGGCGCTCTACCGCCACCGTGGCACGCGTGCGGTAGCGCGCATGGTGGAGTTTGCGCCGTCCACCGGTGGGCTGGCGCTCTGGGTCAAACACCAGAATGTCTCGGAGTCACAAGCCTTTTGGGCATCTGGCCCTTTATTGTTAACGGATGGTTGCACCATTTTTTATAGCGAACGCTTTGAGGCGCTACCCCTGCCCGAGCAGGTCGGCCACGTCGCGCACGAGGTGCTGCACATCGCGCTACGGCATCCGCAGCGTTACCTGGCGCTCCAACAGCTACTGGGTGATGTGGACCTGGCGCTGTTTAACCTCTGCGCCGATGCCATTGTCAACAGCGCCCTGAGCCACCTGAGCTGGCTGCAGCTGCCACAGGACGCGGTGTATCTGGACAAGCTGCTCAAAACCGCGCTGCAGCTGGACCTGCCGGTTGACCAAGCCTTGCTGCAATGGGATGTGGAAACCCTCTACCGCGCGGTGGATGACCGTGGCGCTCCGCCAGACAAAGGCAAGGTTCAGAGCCGCAGCAGCGCTGCCGCCCACCAGCCAAGCAAGCAGGGCCAGGCGAACCATCAGCCCAGCGCCGCAGGTCAGACGGCGGCGGCCAGTGGATCATCCCAAACCGCAGATGGCCAGCGCGCGGTCCGTGCCCGAGCCCTGGGCCACCCCACACAGCGTGATCTGGTGCCCAGTGAACAGACCCAGGGTTCGCCCGAATCCCAGGCCGAGCTGGCGCGCGAGTGGTGCGAGCGTCTCACCCGCGCCCATGCGGGTGACGGTGCCCACTCGATGTTGCGCAGCCTGATGGCAGACCTGCCCAAATCCCGCACACCGTGGGAGCAGGTCTTGCGCACCCAGCTGGCGCGCAGCCTCTCGCATGAGCCGGAGTTGTCCTGGTCGCGCCCCTCGCGCTCTTACCTGGCCAACCAGGGGCGCAGTGGTCCGCATCACCGTATGCCGTTCGAGCCGGGCACCAGCCCAGGCCGGGCGGTGCCGCGTCTGGTGCTGGTGGTGGATGTGTCGGGCTCGATAAACGACGACTTGCTGCAGCGTTTTGGCCGCGAGATCGGCGCCATCACCCGGCGCCTGGCCACAGGTGTGACGCTGGTGGTGGGGGATGACCGTGTGCGCCAGGTGCTGCGTTTTGCACCCGGCCGCTTCACGCTGGATCAGCGCGAATTCAAGGGTGGTGGCGGCACCGATTTCACCCCGCTGCTCGAAGAAGCCGAGCGCCATGTGCCCGACATCATTGTGGTGTTGACCGACCTGGACGGCCCGGCGCGCCATCGTCCACGTTGCCCGGTGCTCTGGGCGGTGCCGCAAATGGCAGCGTTGATGGCGCCCCCCTTTGGTCGCAAATTGGTGCTGAGCTGAGGTCCGAGCCATGACCGCCACCCCCCTGACCCACCATGACATCCTGGCGCTGGTGGCGCCGTTCAGCCGCAGTGGCCGACAGGTGGATTTGCCCGCCTGCGACCGCATCCAGCGTCGGGTGGTGTTCAAGCCAAGGGACCACGCCGCCGACGCCCCTGGGTTGCCCGGTCTACGTGAGTTGCTGGCGCTTGAAAAAGTTGGCCAGAGCAGCTACCGCCTGACCCGCACCCTGGTGCTGGCCAGTGGCCTGCAGGCCCGCCTGACGGCCAGCGTCGCCGATCCCGCACAGCTGTTGCAGCGGGTGGATGCGGTGCCTGTTGGGCAACACTTTGCGCTGGGGGAGGGTTTTGCCATCGCGCGGCACTATGCCTTGCAGTCAGAGGCACAAGCGCCGGTGCTCAGCAGCGCTGTGGTGCAGGTGGGTGACCTGAGCCTGATGATGACGGTGTCACCGGTGCGAAGTGTCTCTGCCGATGTGCTGCTGAGCGCACCGCCGGGCCAGGTGCTGGACATCCCGCAGGACCTGCTGGCGGTGCTGGGCTGGGCCTGGTCGCCGCTGAGCGCCACGCGCGAGGGTTGGAGCGGCAAGTTCCGCCTGCGCGGCACACCCGACCAGCGCACCCGCCGCGCCGAGGCCGCGCTGGATCGTGTGGCCACCCATCTGGCGCAGACGCTGGCGGCGCCACCTGCGGAGTTTCATGACGTGCATTGGCTGGCGCGCTGGCGGGTGGTGTGGCGCCGTGCCATCCCGCTGCTGACACCCATCTGCATCCTGATCACCGTGCTGGCCATGCCGCGGCTGGCGATTGACGACATTCCGGGGCTTTGGACGGTGGTCTACCAGCTGCCCACGGTGTTGATTGCCATCAGTTTCATGACGCAGGATCTGCCGCGCTTCGAGATCCCGCCCTGGCCGCGCCAAAGCAATGCCAGCAGCTGGTGGCGCCAGCGTGAACCGGACGGTGGGCCCAAACCGGACTGATCCGGCCCGCGTTGCCCTGTGTTCTGGTCTTTGCAGACCGTTCAGGTCGGGCTGGGTGGCTGGTCCGTCAGCGAGGCTGCTTCCAGGATCGGGTGGTCGATCTTGTTCAAGAACAGGCGGGCGACGCGTGGGGTGGTGTTGAGCAATCTGGCAATGTCGTCGATGTCATCGGGTATCGCGGCGTTGTCCCAGCCCAGGGCGGTGTGGCGCGCCAGGCGCACCGCCAACACCACACATTGCACGTTGCTGCGTTCGGCATGGCGGTCGTCGCTGATGCTGATCAGCAACTCGGGCAGGCGCCACAGTTTCATCAAGGCTTGGCGCAAATCGGTGAGTTCGACGCCCAGCACCTCGCGCTGTATGGCGCGCGAGCGTAGTGTGGCGTCGGCAGCCTGGGCGTCGCGGATTTTGATCGCCAGCTCGGGGGCGTGTAGCCAGATCAGCATCTCGGCAAAGTCATGCAGGAACGCCGCCTGGTGGATGATGGTCGCGTCGGTGTCACCCCGATGCACTGCAAAGCCAAGTGCGAACTGGCCCGCACGCTCTGCTCTTCGTAGCAGTTTCTGCAAGCCTTCTTTGGCCTCGGGTTGATCGGTCAGCCAGTCTTCGACCGTGCGCTGCGGGCCAAACTGGCGAAAGAAAGGGGAGATGCCCATCAGCACCAGCGAGGTGGTGATCGACTCGGTTTCGGTGGCCTGGCTGGGTTTGCGCAGGCTGGCTGCATACGACAGCACCTTGAGTGTCATGAGCGGGTCGACCTGAATCACCGGGGTGAGCATGTTGGCGTCCACCTCGTCCTCGATGGCGCGCAACTCTTCGAGTGCCAGCGCAGTGGCGGCCAGCACCGGGATGTCCGCGTGCAGGAAATAGTGGGTCCAGGCGCCAATGTGGGGCCAAGGCACCTTGAGAAAGTTCACGGGTTGTGGCGTTGGTACAACCGGTACAGCCTCCAACGCGCCAGGCTGCTCTTTCTGATCTGTCATCGGAGTTTCCGTGTAATGGGTGGGCGGGAGTATCTGCTTAGGCACCAAGCCAGTCAAGCATTGGGGTCATTGCTATATTTTTTATCGGCAGCTGGTGTCGGAATATGAGTCTTTGGATGTCCAGGCCGGGATCGCTATGACAGCTCTTGCGCCTTGAGCTCCACCGCCATCCGTCGAGCCGCGCCTGACCAGGCTGTCACACGGTGGTGGTTGTGGCTGCAGGATTGCGCTGGCGGGCAAGCTCACCGGGGGCCCTTTTGCATCTGCAAAACAAAGCTTTGGCGTCCAGGTGTTGCCACCCACAGCGGGCCGGACTTGCCTGCACCAGCGCGCTGCGTTACGCTTCGTGCGCCGACCCAAGCACTGGACACGATAGTGGCCAAGCACATCGTGATCCCATAGATGCCATGCGGCGAGCCCTCGGTGCGCCATGTCCTACCTTGCCAGACCAGGGCCTGTGTTGCCACCAGTCACCAGTTGACCAAAGATAAAGACATATCAGGGGAGTGCGATGAAGACTCGGGGACAGTTTTTGGCGATCATTCCGACGCTCATCCTGGTCATGGGCGGTTTGCTTGCCGTTTTTGAGAGCCGTCGCATTGCGCAGGAGCAGAGCACGGAGAAAACCGCCCGATTTGATGAACTGACACAGCAGGTTGCTGCGGACCTGTATAAGCGGCTGCAGAACTACCAATACGGACTGCGTGGGGCGCGGGGGGCTGTGATTGTGGGTGGCCCGCAGGGCATCACACGGCAGAAGTTTCGCCTTTACATGCAGTCGCGTGAACTGGCGCGAGAGTTCCCCGGCTCGCTCGGCTTTGGGTTTATACGGCGGGTGGCGCCGCCACATGAGGCGGCGTTTGTGAAATCAGCGCGTGCCGACGACAGCTCTGACTTCCGGATTCACCAGCTCACGCCGCACGACGGCGAGAAACTGGTCATCCAGTACATCGAACCTCAGGCCAGCAACCAGGCGGCGATCGGGCTGGATATCGCTTCCGAGCGCAAGCGTCTGCAGGCCGCTCAGGCCGCCATGGAGACGGGCCAGCCCACGTTGACCCATCCCATCACCCTGGTACAAATCAGCGGCTTGACGCACAGAGGTTTTTTGCTGCTGTTGCCCGCCTATCTGCCTGGCGCACCCCTGGGCACACCTCAAGAGCGGATCAAAGCGACCTGGGGGCTGGCCTACACGCCGCTGGTGATTGACGATGTCATGGCAGATCCCAGCTTCCAGAATGAGGCGTTCTCCCTGTCGTTGAGCGCGGTCATTTCACCCGGCGAGAACCAGAGCTTTTTCACCAGCGAGCACTGGCCAGAAGCGGCGGCAGAGGGGCTGACCCAACAAGTCAGGATCCACCTGTTTGGACAGGACTGGGTGTTGACGGTCAAGGCGCGTCAGAAATTCCTCGCCAACCTCAACCATCTGAACCCCGACCGGGTGGCCTTTGGGATCGTGGGCGCTGCTGCGTTGCTGGCTGCGCTGGCGTATTTGGCACTGGGTGCGTCACAGCGCCGTCGTCAGGAGGCGATAGAACACTCCAAGTTGGCCGCGATTGTGGACAGTTCTTCCGATGCCATCATCGCCAACGACCTGACGGGGGTGGTGACCAGTTGGAACAAAACTGCGGAGAACATTTTTGGTTACACCGCCAGTGAAGCGATGGGTCACAAGCTGGCCGACCTGATCGTGCCACCTGGACTGCTGTCGGAAGAAAAGCAGTTTCTGGACACGGTTGCCCGGGGCGGGGCGATCTCTCCGCGTGACACTTTCCGGCGCCGCAAGGACGGTGAACTGATCAACGCGGCTGTCTCCATCTCCCCCATCTTTGACGCCAACCAGCATGTGATCGGCGCGGCCAAGACCTTGCGCGATGTGACCAAAGAACTGCGTATGGAGGAGCGGTTTCAGCTGGCGATTGCATCCGCTGGCATTGGTGTCTGGGTGTGGCACCTGTCAAGCAACCTGCTGCACTGGAACCAGCGCATGCGCGAGTTGTATGCCGTCCCGACGGCCGAGGGTGAATCTGATCACCTTTATGAGATTTGGCGTGGGCGAGTTCATCCAGAGGACATCGGCATGGCTGAACACAAGTTGCAGCAGCTGATCGCGGGCGAGGGGCCCTATGACCCGGTATTTCGTATTGTTCTGGAAGACGCTCGGATACGTTGGATCCAAGCGTCGGCGCTGGTTGAACGCGATTTCAACGGCAAGGTGATGCAGATGGTCGGAACCAACATCGACATCACAGAGCAGGTCGAAAGCAAAACGCAACTGGTGGCGCTCAATGCCTCGCTCGAAGACCAGGTGCGCCAGCGCACAGCACACCTGGAGGCCGCAAACCAGAAACTCCAGGAACAATCACGCTTCATCAACACCATCACCAATGCAATGCCCAGCATGATTGGTTACTGGGATGCACAACTGCGCTGCCGTTATGCCAACCATGCGTATCTGCAATGGTTCGGGCGCGAGCCGGCTGCCATGCTGGGGATTCGCATGCAGGAGTTGCTGGGTGAGAACGTGTTCGCGTTGAACGAGCCCTACATCCGTGCAGCCTTGCGCGGGGAGTTGCAGAACTTCGAGCGGACCCTGATCAAGGCCGATGGGTTCACGGGTTATGCGCTGGCCAGCTACATCCCGGATGTGTTTGAAGGCAAGGTGAATGGCTTTCATGTGCTGGTGACCGACGTGACCGAGGTCAAGCTGGCCGAGCTGCGCATGGCGGATCTGAACCGGGAGCTGGAGTTGAAGCGCCAGGAGGCAGAACGTGCGGTCCAGGCGAAAAGTGAGTTTCTCTCCAACATGAGCCACGAGATCCGCACCCCCATGAATGGGGTGCTTGGATTGGCGTATCTGCTGTCCAAGGCGGAACTGCCCAGCGAGGCGGCCCAGATGGTGCACAAGCTCCAGAGCTCGGGGCGTACCTTGCAGCGTATTCTTGATGACATCCTGGACTTCTCCAAGCTGGAGGCCTCGGGCATGGCGCTGGAAATGGCCGAGTTTGATCTTCAGGACATGATCAACAACGTCTCTGTCATGATGGAGGCATCGGCTGCTGCCAAGAATCTGGAGCTGGCGATTTCACCTCCGCCGTTTGGCCAGAACCATCTGATCGGTGACCAGGTCCGCTTGGGCCAGGTTGTCATGAATCTGGTGGTGAATGCCATCAAGTTCACAAAAAGCGGGTTTGTGGCCTTGCGTATCTCCTGCCCCAGACAGGACGAGGCTGAAGTCACCCTCCATTTCGAAGTGGAGGACTCCGGCATCGGCATGAACCAGGAGCAGCTGGGTCGGCTTTTTGTGCCGTTTCAGCAGGCTGACCTCTCTACCACGCGCCAATTTGGAGGGACCGGCTTGGGCTTGTCGATCAGCAAGCGACTGCTGGAGATGATGGGCAGCAGCTTGCAGGTGCAAAGTGAACTTGGGCGAGGGAGCCGGTTTTACTTTGACGTGGTGTTCCAGCGGGGCACAACAAGCGCCGTTTTTGCCAACGAGCTTAAAGGGCTGCGTGTTGTGATTGCTGACGACAGCGAAATCTCCCGAGATGCGTTGCGGGCCACGGCAGAGAGCCTGGGCTGGCCATCCGAAGTGGTCGGGGATGGTGCAGCGGCAGTGGCGTTGGTGACTGGACAGGCAGAGCGTTGGACAGAGCAGCAAGTCATTCTTCTGGACTGGCAGATGCCTGAAATGGATGGACTGACAGCGGCGCGCATGATCCATGAACACACGGGTGGTTCGCTCGGCCCGATCATTCTGGTGGCTACGGCCTTTTCGCGCGATGAGCTGATCACACAACCCGATATCCGTTATGCCGATGGGGTGTTGACCAAGCCTGTGACCGCCTCTGCGTTGTTTGATGCCGTTGGCACGATTTATAGGCACAGGACAGGAATGGTGGCAGCCTTGGCACCCGCAGCTGCCCAGCGTCTGACCGGTTTGCGCTTGTTGGTGGTGGACGACAGCGAGGTCAACCGTGAAGTTGCCTCGCGGATTTTTGAAGGTGAAGGCGCCCGGGTGGCCCTGGCTGAAGATGGTCAACAAGCCTTCAACTGGCTGATGAAACACGCCAAAGACGTCGATGTGGTGTTGATGGATATTCAGATGCCGGTGCTGGACGGTTATGGTGCCATGGCGCTGATACGCAAGCAGCCCGCCTTGAGCCACATCCCGGTGGTGGCCCTCACGGCGGGCGTCCTGGACTCTTCGCGCAATGCGGTGTATGCCTGCGGGATGGTGGGGCACATCTCCAAACCCATGGATGTGCAGGCGGCGGTGCAGGTGATTCTGAACGCCACCGGGCAGCCAGATGTCGAAACTGTTCGACAACCCGGCAAGAAACCCGTTGTTTCGGGTGATTTGCCCGGACTCGCCGTTGCGCAAAGTCTGGATATCTGGCGCAATGAGGCGCGCTACCGACAGTATCTGGGGCTGTTTGCGGAAAAGTATGCGCAGTTTGAAACGAGCCTGCGAACACTGCCGCCGCTTGAGTTGAAGGCCTTTGCGCACAAGTTGTGTGGCTCGGCTGGAAACCTGGGGCTGATGGATATCAGTCGTTTGGCCGGAGAATTGGAGCGCAAGATGGATGAAGGAGATCAACGTGAAGCTGGGGTTGCTCAGCTGAACCAGGCCTTTGTGGTCGGAATGGCCTCGTTGACCACTTATCTGGGCATGCAAACGACGGAGCCTGCTTCAGCCAGCACCTCTCTGGATCTTGAGCAGGTGTCAAAGGTGGTGCGCCATGTTCACAAGGCGCTGACAACGCTTTCACCAGACAGCGTGGAGCCTCTGCTGAACCAGCTCAAATTGCTGCTTGGCTCGGAACAGCAAGCACAGGTGCGCAAGGTCAGTGAGGCCGTCGAATACTTTGATTTCCGTGCCGCTACCCTTGCGCTGCGAATGTTAGCCAAGACACTGCATGTCGAGTTGGATCTGAGGGATGCCTGAAGCTCTGATCCTGTGCAATGTCCATCACCCTGATACAACGGGTTCCGCGATCTGGGAGGTATGACACCACGAGCCACGTCTCAGCGCGGTTGCCGCAAAGGAGCTCAAAAACAACAAAGCCCCAACGAGTGGGGCTTTGTGAGTCCTTGATTTACAAGGGTTTGATTGGTCGGAATGAGAGGATTCGAACCTCCGACCCCTTCGTCCCGAACGAAGTGCGCTACCAGGCTGCGCTACATTCCGAAATGTCTGGTG
This sequence comes from Rhodoferax sp. U11-2br, assembly GCF_018619435.1. Lineage (GTDB taxonomy): Bacteria > Pseudomonadota > Gammaproteobacteria > Burkholderiales > Burkholderiaceae_C > Rhodoferax. Next base: position 55,016 of record NZ_JAHFZF010000004.1, read on the forward strand.
GATGGACTGGCTAAGACTGCCTGTCCAACAGCTGAGCCGCTAATTGTAGCAAACACGTTTTGTGTGGGCCATCGGGCAACTGTTCGGCGGCGGCAACGGCGCGGGCGGCCTCGTCGCTGGCGGCTTTGCGGGCCACGTCGAGTGCACCGGTGGCTTTGACGATGCTCACCACTTGGTCGATGGCGGAGACGTCACCATTCTCGATGGCCAGTTTGACCACCGTGCGCTGCTCGGCGCTGCCGCGCTGCATGGCTGCAATCAGTGGCAGGGTGGCTTTGCCCTCGCGCAGGTCGTCGCCCAGGTTCTTGCCCATCACGGCGGCATCGCCGGTGTAGTCCAGCACGTCGTCGATCACCTGGAATGCGGTGCCCAGCGCTTGCCCGTACAACGCGCTGGCGGCTTCCATCTCAGGCGTGGCGCCAGACAGGATGGCGCCGACACGGGCGCTGGCCTCAAACAGTTTGGCCGTCTTGGAGCGGATCACCTGCAGGTAACCCTCTTCATCGAGTTCGGCGTTATGCATGTTCATCAATTGCAGCACTTCGCCTTCGGAGATCACGACAGTGGCCTCTGACAACACACTCATGACAGGCATGCTGCCCACGTCTACCATCATCTGAAAGGCACGTGAGTACAAGAAGTCGCCGACCAGCACACTGGCGGGGTTGCCAAAAGTGACGTTGGCGGTGGCATTGCCACGGCGCAGTGCCGACTCGTCCACCACGTCATCGTGTAACAAGGTGGCGGTGTGAATGAATTCCACGACCGCCGACAGGCTGAAGCGCTGCGCGCCCTTGAAACCCAAGGCGCCACACATCAGCAGCAGCAAGGCCGGGCGAAGCCGCTTGCCGCCTGCGGAGATGATGTAGCGTGAGACTTGCCCGACCAGCGGAACATCCGAGTCCAGGTGTTGCTTGATGACCAGATCGACCTCACGCATGTCAGGCGCGATGACCGATAACAAAGAGGAGGAGGGGGTGTTGGTTGCTTGCAAGACGGTTGGCTCGGTAATGTGCGCAGATTATAGAAAGCTCTCTGAGCCAAACCAGTGCGTTATGTCAAGCCGCCGTGACAGCGCAAGCCACTTGGTGCAAAAGCCCCACAAGCCAAAATCGCGGGGCTATGGCATAATGCCGGGCTTCGCGAAAATCCGTTCGTGAAGATCTATACAAAGAGGTTCATATGTACGCGGTCATAAAAACCGGTGGCAAACAATACAGAGTTGCTGCTGGCGAAAAAATTAAAGTAGAACAGATTGCTGCGGACGTTGGCCAAGAGATTGTGTTTGACCAGGTTCTGGCAGTCGGTAGCGGCGCAGAGTTGAAGGTTGGCACGCCCTTGGTGTCCGGCGCCACAGTCAGTGTCACAGTGTTGGCACATGGTAAACACGACAAGGTCACCATCTTCAAGATGCGCCGTCGTAAGCACTATCAAAAGCGTCAAGGGCATCGCCAACAGTTCACCGAACTGTTGATCGGCGCGATTTCTGCATAAGGAGCAAGAGTCATGGCACACAAAAAAGGCGGCGGCTCAACGCGAAACGGGCGCGATTCCAAGCCCAAGATGCTCGGTGTGAAGTCCTACGGTGGTGAGTTGATCAGCGCTGGCGCGATCATCGTGCGCCAACGTGGTACCCAGTTCCACCCCGGCGTGAATGTTGGCATTGGCAAAGACCACACGCTGTTTGCGTTGGTTGAAGGCAATGTCTTGTTCGAGACCAAAGGTGCGCTGAATCGGCGTACCGTGAGCGTGACAGCGGCGGCTTAAGCAGCTGGCAGTCCCCACAAAACCCTGCGCGCGGCGCGGGGTTTTTCGTTTATAAAGCCCCCATCATGAAATTTGTTGACGAAGCCTACATTGATGTCTCTGCTGGAGACGGTGGCGCAGGCTGCGTCTCTTTTCGGCATGAAAAGTACAAGGAATTTGGCGGCCCCAATGGCGGCGATGGCGGGCGCGGCGGCCATGTGTTTGCCGTGGCCGACGAAAACCTCAACACCTTGGTGGACTTCCGTTTTTCGCGGCGTTATGATGCGCAACGTGGCCAACACGGCATGGGCTCCGACATGTTCGGCGCCGCCGGGGACGACATCACGCTGAAGATGCCGGTGGGCACCATCATCACCGACGCTGAAACCGGTGAGGTGCTGTTTGAGTTGCTCAAACCGGGTGAGGTGATCACCATCGCCAAAGGTGGTGACGGCGGTTTTGGCAACCTGCGTTACAAAAGTGCCATCAACCGCGCACCGCGCCAGAAAACACCGGGCTGGCCCGGTGAGAAGCGCAATCTCAAGCTCGAACTCAAGGTCTTGGCCGATGTGGGTCTGCTGGGCATGCCCAATGCCGGCAAGTCGACGCTGATCACTGCGGTGTCCAACGCGCGTCCGCGTATTGCCGATTACCCGTTCACCACCTTGCACCCGAACCTGGGTGTGGTGCGGGTCGGGCCGGAACAGAGTTTTGTGGTGGCGGATTTGCCGGGTTTGATCGAAGGCGCCTCGGAAGGTGCCGGGCTTGGTCATCTGTTCTTGCGCCATCTGCAGCGCACCCGTTTGTTGTTGCATGTGGTTGACATGGCGCCGTTTGACGATGCCATTGACACCGTGGCGCGGGCCAAGGCGATTGTCAATGAGCTGAAAAAATACGACAAAAAGCTGTTCGACAAACCACGCTGGCTGGTGCTTAACAAACTCGACATGGTGCCGCTCGAAGAGCGCGCCGCGTTGGTCAAAGACTTTGTCAAACGTTTCAAATACAAAGGGCCGGTGTTCGAGATCTCGGCGCTGACCCGCGAAGGCTGTGAGCCGCTGATCAAGGCGGTGTATCAGCACATTAGCGCCCAGCAAAAGATCGAGTCGGCCCCTGAGGTGATTGACCCGCGTTTTGCCGCTGATGTTGATCCGATTTAACTGCTATTTCTAATATAGCTACTTGCCCTGATTGAATAAGGGCTGGAGCCAGAAAATGCTTGAAGATTTTGATGCGACCATCTTGCGTGATGCGCGCCGTGTGGTGGTCAAGGTGGGCTCCAGTCTGGTCACCAACGAGGGCCGGGGCTTGGACGAAACCGCGATTGGTGAGTGGTGCCGCCAGATGTCCTTGCTGGTGCGTCAGGGCCGCGAAGTGATCATGGTCTCCAGCGGTGCCATTGCCGAAGGCATGAAACGCCTGGGCTGGACGACCCGCCCGCATGAAATTCACGAGTTGCAGGCCGCTGCCGCCGTCGGCCAGATGGGGCTGGCGCAGATGTACGAAACCAAGTTGCGCGAAAACGGCCTGGGCAGCGCCCAGGTGCTGCTGACCCACGCCGATCTGGCTGACCGCGAACGTTATCTGAACGCGCGCTCCACTTTGCTGACCTTGCTCAAGCTCGGTGTGTTGCCGGTCATCAACGAAAACGACACGGTGGTCAACGACGAAATCAAGTTTGGTGACAACGACACCCTGGGTGCGCTGGTGGCCAACCTGGTGGAAGCTGATGCCTTGGTGATCCTGACTGACCAGAAAGGCCTCTACACCGCTGACCCCCGCAAAGACCCGGCCGCGAAGTTCGTGCATGTGGCGCAGGCCGGTGACCCGGCGCTGGAAGCCATGGCCGGTGGCGCGGGCTCCAGCCTGGGGCGTGGCGGCATGATCACCAAAATCCTGGCAGCCAAGCGCGCAGCGGGCTCCGGTGCCTCGACCGTGATCGCCTGGGGCCGAGAGTCGGATGCCCTGTTGCGCCTGTGCCAAGGTGAGTCGATTGGCACCCTGCTGATTGCGCCGACCCAAAAAACCCAGGCACGCAAACAGTGGATTGCCGACCATCTGCAGCTCAAGGGTTCGGTCACCGTGGATGCAGGTGCGGTGCATAAATTGCGCAGCGACGGCTCCAGTCTGTTGCCGATTGGCATGACCGCGGTCGACGGTGATTTTTCGCGCGGTGACGTGATTGCTATCCGCGCCGATGATGGTCTGGAGGTGGCGCGTGGCCTGGCCAATTACGCCAGCGCCGAAGCCCGGCTGATCTGCCGCAAGCCATCCAGCCAATTTGAGAAGTTACTGGGTTATTCGGCCGAGCCCGAGATGGTGCACCGCGACAACATGGTGCTGAGCCGTCCCTGAACCCCGTCTGGGCGACATCTGACGCGTTGCTGTTGTTGCGGGGTGGATAAAGGCGTGGTGCCGTCCGCGGGACGGCAAGCCGACGCCCAGGCTATTTTTTCAACGCTTTGATGATGTCCGACGTACTGCTGGCGGCTGTGGCCCGGCCATCACAGGCGGCCTGACGGGCGAACACCCAGGCGTGTTTGGACGGCAGGTTGTCGGTAAACACTCGCCACTTCGGCTCGGTCACTGTCGACCACATACCCTTGTCATTGGCGCGTGCGTAGGTTTTGACTTCGCCGGTGCCGCAGCGGATGCCCTCGAACATGGCATTGACGGTGCCGCTGGTATTGCGTGTCACCACCACATATCGCACGATGCCGTCCACCCCGATGCTCAGTGTGCTCGGGTCGATGCCAAATTTCACAGACACATAGGGCGGCATATCCAGCGGCAGCAGTTTGCCCGTGCTGAATGCCGGTGGTGTCGGAGCATCCAACTCCTTCCAGTCGGGGTCGTCGGGGGTGACCTGGGCCTGGAGAAGGGTGGTCAGTGCCAGGGCAAAGAGCCCCAGCAGGGCGGGCGCGCACCAGCGCGCTACGCGATTTTTGTCAAACATGTTCATTTCCAGTTTGTGAATCGGGTTCCCAGCTTGCGTTTGGCGGCAAGTCCAAGGGTCCGTTGCACGAATCTTCGCCGACGGAATCCGCCGTGGACGGCCGGATGCCCTGACGTAAAAAACGGTTGCGGTGCTCGTTGCGAGGAAGATAACGCGCCAGCTCGGTCAGGGCGGTGACATACACCTCGCGTTTGAATTCGACCACGGCATCCAGTGGGACCCAGTAGTCGTTCCAGCGCCAGGCATCAAACTCCGGATGGTCAGTGGCACGCAGGTTCAAATCCCAGTCGTGGCCCACCAGCTGCAGCAGAAACCAGATCTGTTTTTGGCCCTTGTAGAAGCCGCGTGAATCGCGGCGGATAAAACGGTCTGGCACCTCATAGCGCAACCAGTCACGGGTGCGGGCCACAATGCGAACATGTTCGCGCTGTAATCCGATTTCTTCGTGCAGCTCCCGAATCATGGCTTGCTCCGGAGTTTCCCCCCGATCAATGCCCCCCTGCGGAAACTGCCAGGAGTGCGTACGGATACGCTTCCCCCAAAACACCTGATTTTTCTGATTGAGCAGGACGATGCCGACGTTCGGCCTAAAGCCGTCTCGGTCAAGCATAATCAAACCCCAAATTTTAAAATTGTGGCCATTATGCACAGCGTTTGCCTAGCATCAAGAGTGGCTACCCTGACATATCGCGAATCGTCCCCATGAAAGCCTCCCAATTCTTTATTTCCACCCTCAAAGAAGCGCCGGCTGATGCCGAAGTGGTCAGCCACAAGTTGATGATGCGCGCAGGCATGATCAAAAAGCTCGGTGCCGGTATCTACACCCTAATGCCGATGGGCCTGCGGGTGGTGCACAAGGTTGAAGCGATCGTGCGCGAGGAAATGAACCGCGCTGGGGCGGTCGAGCTATCCATGCCGGTGGTGCAACCGGCCGAGCTCTGGCAGGAAACCGGTCGTTTCGAGAAGATGGGCCCCGAGCTGCTGCGTATTGCCGACCGCCATGGCAACGACTTTGTGGTGCAGCCGACCAGTGAGGAAGTCATCACCGACATCGCCCGTCAGGAAATCCGCAGCTACAAACAGCTGCCGAAGAATTTTTACCAGATCCAGACCAAGTTCCGCGACGAGCGCCGTCCGCGATTTGGCCTGATGCGTGGGCGCGAGTTCATCATGAAAGACGCCTACAGCTTCGACCGCGACCAAGTGTCCGCCAAGGCCAGCTACCAGGTCATGGCCCAAGCCTACCGGCGCATTTTTGACCGCTTTGGCCTGACCTACCGCGCGGTGGCCGCTGACAGCGGCGCCATCGGGGGCGACTTGAGCGAAGAATTTCAGGTGATTGCCGCCACCGGTGAAGACGCCATCGTGTATTGCCCCAACAGCGACTACGCCGCCAACATGGAAAAGGCCGAGGCGCAGGCACCAACTGGCCCGCGTGCTGCCGCCACACAGGCGTTGACCAAGACGCCCACGCCGGGCAAAAGCACCTGCGCCGATGTGGCCGAATTGCTCGGTGTGCCGCTGCAGACCACGGTCAAATCGCTGGTGCTGGCCACCGACACTTTGAGCGACAAAGGCGAAGTGCTCAAGACCCAGGTCTGGTTGCTGCTGCTGCGGGGTGACCACGACATGAACGAGGTCAAGGTCGGCAAGCTGCCGGGCCTGTCGGCCTTCCGTTTTGCCACGGTGCCCGAGATTGAAGCCCACTTTGGCTGCAAACCCGGTTACCTGGGGCCTTTGAGCCTGCTGCAACCGGTGAAACTGGTGGTGGACCGTGAGGTGGCGGTGATGGCTGACTGGATTTGTGGCGCCAACGAGCCCGACTTCCACATCACCGGCGTGAACTGGGGCCGCGACCTGCCCGAACCCGACATGGTGGCTGATCTGCGCAATGTGGTGGCAGGAGATGCTTCACCGGATGGCCAAGGTCCGCTGGCAATTGAGCGTGGCATCGAGGTCGGCCATGTGTTCTACCTGGGCACCAAATACAGCCAGGCGATGAAAGCCACTTTCCTGGACCAGAACGGCAAGCCGCAGTTGATGGAGATGGGCTGTTACGGCATCGGCATCACGCGTCTGCCCGCAGCCGCCATCGAGCAAAACCATGACGAACGCGGCATCATCTGGCCCGACGCCCTGGCGCCGTTCACGGTGGTGATCTGCCCGATCAACGCTGACCGTTCACCTGAAGTCAAAGCCGCGTCCGAGTCGCTCTACGCCGAGTTGTTGGCTGCGGGTGTGGATGTGCTGCTGGACGATCGGGGTGAACGCCCGGGCGCGATGTTTGCCGACTGGGAACTCATTGGTGTGCCGCACCGCGTCAACATCGGTGACCGTGCCCTCAAGGAAGGCAATGTGGAGTACCAGCACCGCCGTGATGCCGCTGCCACTGCGGTGCCACTGGCCGAGGTTGCTGCGTTGCTGATCGCCAAGCTCAAGGTGTGATGGGGCCTGCATGGCGCTTGGACAAGCGGGTGGGTGCCTGGCGGTCTGATGTACATGGGCGTTGATCACCCGGTGCTGCCCGGTCGACGGCAGCTTATTAAGACTGTTTTTGGCGCCTGGCCCTTGTCCATTGGGTTTGGATTGCTCTGTTTTCAAGAGCGATCCTGGGCCGGCAACCAGGCCGAAGAGCCGCTGATGGACTCGGTGCGCACCGCGCTGAGTTCGGCCGTGACCAACCACGCACCGCCGGTGCCCGAGTTCATGGACACCGAATCGCGTCTGGACTACTTGCGTTGGCTCGGCACCATGAGTGATCGGCTCAAGAAGAAAAAGACGGATTTTGAGAGCCGCAAGGAATTTCTACAAACCGTCTGGTACGAAAGCAAACGCGCCGGCCTGGATGTGGCGCTGGTGCTGGGCCTGATCCAGGTGGAGAGCAACTTTCGCAAATTTGCGGTGAGCAGCGCGGGCGCGCGTGGCTACATGCAGGTGATGCCGTTCTGGACCCGTTTGCTGGCCGATGGCGACCCTGGCAAACTGTTTCACATGCAGACCAACCTGCGTTTTGGCTGCGTGATTCTGCGCCACTACCTGGAGCGCGAAAACGGTAACCTGTTTATGGCGCTGGGGCGTTACAACGGCTCGCGTGGCAGGGCGCCTTACCCGGACGCAGTGCTCGGTGCGCGGCGTCTGTGGGAATACTGATAGCTTGCTTGGCTCAGGCGGGCTTGCCCAGCAAGGTCTGCAATTCGCCGCTCTCGAACATCTCCATCATGATGTCGGAGCCGCCGATGAACTCACCCTTGATGTAGAGCTGCGGAATGGTCGGCCAGTTGCTGTAACCCTTGATGCCTTCGCGGATCTCGGCGTCCTCAAGCACGTTGACCGTGGTGATGGCCTTGGGTTCCACACCACAGGCTTTGAGGACCTGTATCGCCCGACCTGAAAAACCACACTGGGGAAAACTGGCGGTGCCCTTCATGAACAGCAGGATGTCGTTGTGCTTGACCAGTTCGTCAATGCGTTGTTGGGTGTCGCTCATGGGGTGGTGTCCTCGGAAAAGAATGGGCGCAATTATTTCACTTTCAACCAGGCGCCCAGGCCGGATAACCCTGATGCGCGCGGGGTCTGTGGCTCAGTAGTGCGGTGGCAGCTCATCACGCAGGCTGCGTGGCGTGGCCGCACCTTCCGCTGGCGCCTGCTGGCGCAGCCATTGCAGCTCTTGTGTCAGGCGATCAATCTGATCTTGCTGGCGGATGATGATCTGGTCGAGTTTGTCGAGCAGGTCCTCAGAAAAGCTGGCCTTGATCTCCAGATTGGTCAGGCGGTCGCTCACATCGGCGGGCAGGGCGGGGGTGGTGGTTGGCATGGTGGTGGTTCAAAGAGGGTTGGTACAGCCAAACGGCACAAGTCACCCATTGTCCAACAGTGCACCTGCTCAATGGGTCAACCCAGGGCAACAGGGATGTCACCCGTGTGGAGGTGGCTTCAATCCAGGGCGTTGATTTTCTCGATCAAAAAGCTGCGCAGCGCCAACACCGGTGGCCGCAGCTGACTGCGGTCGGGGCAGGCCATGTAAAGCGGTGCAGGTTCACCCTGCCAGTCCTCGCACAAAGCGATCAGGGTTCCCTGTTTCAGGTCCTCGTGCACATCCAGGCGCGATTTGTAGGCGATGCCCGCGCCCATACGCGCCAGATGCCGGACCGCGTCACCGTCGTCACATTGGATGGCCCCAGTGACCCGCACGGTGAGCTTGGTCTGGTCGCGCACAAACTGCCAGTTGTCGTGGTTGCGGTCACTCAGCATAAAACTCAGGCAGTTGTGCTGTTTGAGGTCCTTGGGCTCATGCGGGCGCCCGTTTTGCGCCAGATAGGCGGGTGAGGCGCACAACACGCGCTGGTTGTGCGGTGCAATGGGCAGCGCCACCAGGCTCGAATCCTTGGGTTCACCGTAACGCAGCGCCACATCGACCTGTTCGCGGTAGACCTCGGCGATCCGGTCCGAGATCTGCAGCCCCAGACTCACCTCCGGATGACGTCCTCGAAACGCATGTAACCAGGCCAACACCTGGTTGCGCCCCAGATCCGAAGGCAGCGAGAGCTGGATGCGCCCGCGCATCACCTGGCGCCCGGCCAGCAGTTTCTCGCGCGCCAAATCAATGCGCGCCAGGCTGTCTTCACACTCGGCCAGAAAGGCCAGCGCCTGCGCACTGGGGCGCAGGCTTCGAGTAGAGCGCACAAACAGCTTGATGCCCAGCTCGGCTTCCAGTCGCTTGACCAGCGCGCTGCCTGCGGCCGGCGAGATACCGGTGGCCCGCGCTGCTTCTGACAGGCTGGTCGCGCGCCCGGCACGCACCAGGAATTGGAGGTCTTGCAGGGTGATCATTTTCAAATGCTTTTTGAAACAGTTCCAATGGCTAAGCGCTTTATTGTCAGGTGTTTCGCTGTCACAGTCGACAGCTTGTTCCCAAACCCATGGAGTCCCCTTTGAAAGCGATTGTTTATCACCAGCATGGTCTGCCCATCAGCGACCCGCAGTCCCTGTTCGAAACAAACTTACCCGTCCCCCAGCCCGGTCCGCGTGACCTGCTGGTCAAGATCCATGCTCTGGCCGTCAATCCGGTGGACACCAAGCTGCGCCGCAACGTGCCCACGCCAGAGCCGCGTGTTTTGGGCTGGGATGCGGTGGGCACGGTGGAGGCGGTGGGTACTGAGGTCAGCTTGTTCCAGCCAGGGGACGAAGTCTTCTACGCCGGTGTGATTGACCGCCCGGGCTCGTATGCCGAGTACAACCTGGTGGACGAACGCATCGTGGGCCATAAACCGCGCTCCATCAGCCAGGCCGAGGCCGCTGCTTTGCCCCTGACCGCGATCACCGCCTGGGAAATGTTGTTTGACCGACTGGGTGTGCCCGAGGGCGGTGGCGCAGGTCAAACCCTGCTGGTGGTGGGCGCCGCCGGCGGTGTGGGCTCGATCCTGGTGCAACTGGCCCGGCAACTCACCCAATTGCGGGTCATCGGCACCGCATCACGGCCAGAAACCCGCGACTGGTTGCTGGGCCTGGGCGCACATGGGGTGATCGACCACAGCTTGCCGCTGTTCAACGAGCTCCAACGCCTGGGCATCGAGGAAGTTGATCTGGTTGCCAGCCTGACACATACCGATCAGCACGCCGATCAGATCATCTTGGCCTTGAAACCGCAGGGCAAACTGGCCCTGATCGATGATCCGGCCAAACTGGACGTGATGCCCCTCAAACGCAAATCCATTTCGCTGCACTGGGAGCTGATGTTCACCCGGCCGCTGTTCAAGACACCCGACATGGTGCGCCAGCACGAACTTCTGGAGCGGGTCAGCCAGTTGGTGGACGCCGGCACCCTCAAAACCACGCTGGCGGACCACTTTGGTCAGGTGACAGCGGAGAACCTGCGCCGCGCCCACGCGCTGATCGAGAGCGGCAAGGCGCGCGGCAAGATTGTGCTGGAAGGGTTTTGATGTTGCGGCCCAGCATCAGACAGCGCTGGGCCGAGGGTCGGGACAAACGATACAAAGACCATGGTGGAGGGCGTTTGGTCTGAAAGTTGCTTAGGCGCAATATAGTATTTGATATAGCGCTTGGCCGACGGTTTGTCGCTTCACCGAAGCATTGCTGTGGCCGTGATCGAAAGGTGGTCCATGGATGCTCCCGACAAAGGTGAAGTGCTGGTTGTGACGGCGGCGAGGCCGGTTCCGCCCGCCCCAGACCTTGCCCCGCAAGCTGGCGCCTTTCCGCACTACTGTGAGTTCGACTTTGGTGAATGTCGCACCAACCTGTTGCCGCTGCTCTATGAAATGAGCCGCATCGTGACCGAGAGTGGCAGCTTGTCCCACACGCTGCAAATCCTCCTGCAACTGATGCGTCGGCACATGAAGGTGGTACGCGGCATGGTCAGCTTGTATGACGCTGACCACGGCACCATCTCGATTCACGAGAGCTTTGGCCTGACGGATGAAGAAGTGGCGCGCGGTGTGTACCACCTGGGTGAAGGCATCACCGGGCGGGTGGTCGAGTCTGGTGAGACCTTTGTTGCCCCGCATATTTCAGAGGAGCCAGCCTTTCTCAACCGCACCGGCAGTTTCAAGCACCCAGGAGACGGCCGCTTGTCGTTCATTTGTGTGCCGATCAAGCGCGGCCAAAAGGTCATGGGCACGATCAGTGCCGAGCGGAAATACGACAACCGTGGCCTGTTGCAACTGGATGTTGAGGTGCTGTCGATCCTCGCGGCAACCACGGCGCAGGCCGTGGAGCTTTATCTCTTTGAGAACGTCGAAAAGGTTTTGCTGGAAAACGAGAACCGGCGTCTTCGTTCTGAATTAAAAGCCAAATTCAAGCCCAAAAACATCATTGGCCAATCCAAGCCGATGCTGGAGGTGTACCAACTGATTGAAAAAATCTCCAAGGCGCGGGCGACGGTGCTGATCCTGGGGGAAAGCGGTGTGGGCAAGGAGCTGGTGGCCAGCGCCATTCACCACAACAGCGTCAATGCCGCCGGTCCGTTCATCAAGTTCAATTGCGCGGCTTTGCAGGAAAGCGTCATCGAAAGTGAGCTGTTTGGTCACGAGCGCGGCTCGTTCACCGGGGCCTCCAACCTGCGCAAAGGGCGCTTTGAAGAAGCCCATGGCGGCACGATTTTTCTGGACGAGGTGGGTGAGCTGAGCTTGCCGATGCAGGCCAAGCTGTTGCGGGTCTTGCAGGAAAAGACCTTTGAGCGAGTGGGCGGCAACACCCCGATCAAGGTCGACATCCGGATTCTGGCGGCCACCAACCGGGATTTGTCCGACATGGTGGCCAAAGGCAGCTTCCGCGAAGACCTGTTTTACCGGCTGAATGTTTTCCCCATCACGATCCCGCCGTTGCGAGACCGTGGCAACGACATCATTGTGCTGGCCGACCATTTTGTGACCAAATTTGCGGCTGAGATGGGCATCGAAGCGCGGCGCATCTCAACCCCCGCCATCAACATGCTGCTCAGCTACCACTGGCCCGGCAATGTGCGGGAGCTTGAAAACGTCATCGAACGCTCGGTGATCCTGTCTGAGCATGGTGTGATTCATGGCTACAACCTGCCACCCTCGCTGCAGACGCCGATCGTGTCTGAAACCATCGCCGAAGGTGGCCTCGACGCACGACTCAATGCGGTGGAATACGAGACGATTGTTGATGCGCTCAAACTGCATCACGGCAACATGACAGATGCTGCCGCCCAACTGGGTTTAACACGCCGCGTTCTTGGCTTGCGCATGGCCAAATACCAGCTGGACTACAAACAGTACAAATAGCGCGCCCGGTTCGATCACCGTGGCTGGCGCGCACCCGATGCCGGTGAGCGCTTTGGCCGCAGGCAGGGTTTGGTCTCGCCCATCACCATGCCAATATTCATCTAGATTCCCTTCTGGTCCACAGACCCCCATTAATCCGGGCAGCTCGACATTCCCAAGGCAGCTTCATTGTTCCATCTGGAACGCTTGCCAGTTTGACTGTACATCCGCGAACAGTTTCTTGACTTGATCACCGATGTGATTCTCCGGTGAAGTGTCCATTCAAGGCCGTTGATCACTTAAAAACGCCTGTTTTGACCGAAAGGTGGCGTGTCAAAACCTATTTAGACCTCGAAAACAAATTTGGCATGCTCCATGCTAAATAGGCTCACGCAGTATCCAAATCTTTAACCATTGACACAATCATTCATCTATTTGAAAAGGTGATTCTATTGAATATCAATATTCGATGAAATTGATAGTTTGCGTCATGGTGGGGTGATGGGTTTCATTGTTCAACGTTATCAGGAGTTATTAACATGACACGCAAGGTTGCAATTTATGGCAAGGGCGGTATCGGCAAATCGACCACGACACAAAACACGGCAGCAGCACTTGCACATTTTCACAGCAAGAAAGTATTTATCCACGGCTGCGACCCCAAAGCTGACTCGACTCGGCTGATCCTCGGCGGTATGCCGCAGCAAACGCTGATGGATGTGCTGCGCGACCATGGCGCTGAAAAGGTCACCAACGAGATGGTGATCCGCACCGGTTTTGGCGAAATCCAATGCGTGGAATCTGGCGGCCCCGAGCCAGGTGTCGGTTGTGCTGGCCGGGGTGTGATCACCGCCATTGACTTGATGGAAGAAAGCGGCGCCTACACCGATGACCTGGATTTTGTCTTTTTTGACGTGCTGGGCGACGTGGTGTGCGGCGGCTTTGCGATGCCCATTCGTGATGGCAAAGCCCAAGAGGTGTACATCGTCGCCTCCGGTGAAATGATGGCCATTTATGCTGCCAACAATATCTGCAAAGGTTTGGTGAAGTATGCCAAACAAAGCGGTGTTCGCTTGGGTGGCATTATCTGTAATAGCCGAAAAGTGGATGGTGAGAAAGAATTTCTTGAGGAATTCACCTCGGCCATCGGTACCAAGATGATTCACTTTGTACCGCGTGACAACGTGGTGCAAAAGGCGGAATTCAATAAGAAAACGGTGACTGAGTTTGATCCCCAAGAAAATCAGGCATTTGAATATCGTGAACTTGGACGCAAGATTATTGAAAATGAAGATTTTGTGATTCCCCGCCCTTTGACCATGGACCAACTGGAAAGCATGGTTGTGAAGTATGGCCTTGCAGATTGATATTTTCTTGGCGTCTATTTTTAATTGATTCGCCATGAAAACATTTTTCAGTGTTTTCATGGTGCCTAACCCACCCAGGCAAAGGAGTTTTCGTCATGCCACATCATGAATTCGAATGCAGCAAGGTCATTCCCGAGCGCAAAGACCATGTGGTGATCAAAGGCAAGGGAGAGGACTTGACCTCCTGTCTGCCCAAAGGTTATCTGAACACCATTCCCGGCTCGATCTCGGAGCGCGGATGCGCCTACTGCGGCGCCAAACACGTCATCGGCACACCGATGAAGGACGTGATCCACATCAGCCATGGCCCGGTCGGTTGCACCTATGACACCTGGCAGACCAAGCGCTACATCAGCGACAACGACAACTTCCAGCTGAAATACACCTTCGCCACCGACGTGAAGGAAAAACACATCGTCTTCGGCGCCGAGAAGCTGCTCAAGCAGAACATCAAGGAAGCGTTCAAAGCCTTCCCCCAGATCAAACGCATGACCATCTACCAAACCTGCGCCACCGCGCTGATTGGGGATGACGTGAACGCCATTGCCGAGGAGGTGATGGCCGAAATGCCTGAGGTGGACATCTTTGTCTGCAACTCGCCAGGCTTTGCCGGCCCCAGCCAGTCCGGTGGCCACCACAAGATCAACATCGCCTGGATCAACCAGAAGGTCGGCACGCTCGAGCCCAAGATCACCAGCGATTACGTCATCAACTACGTCGGTGAATACAACATCCAGGGTGACCAGGAGGTGATGACCGATTACTTCAAGCGCATGGGCATCCAGGTGCTGTCCACCTTCACCGGCAACGGTTCGTACGACGACCTGCGTGGCATGCATCGGGCGCAACTCAATGTGCTGGAGTGCGCCCGTTCGGCCGAATACATCTGTGACGAATTGCGTGAGCGTTATGGCATCCCGCGCTTGGATATTGACGGTTTTGGCTTCAAGGCGTTGGGCGATTCGCTGCGCAAGATCGGTCTGTTCTTTGGCATCGAGGAACGTGCCGAAGCCATCATCGCCGAAGAAACCGCGCGCTGGCAGCCTGAACTGGACTGGTACAAAGCCCGCTTGCAGGGCAAACGGGTCTGTTTGTGGCCAGGTGGCTCCAAGCTCTGGCACTGGGCCAATGCGATCCAGGAAGAAATGGGCGTCAAGGTGGTCTCGGTCTACACCAAGTTCGGCCACCAGGGCGACATGGAAAAAGGCATCTCGCGCTGTGGTGAAGGTGCGCTGGCGATTGACGACCCCAATGAACTTGAAGGCCTGGAAGCGCTGGAAATGCTCAAGCCCGACGTGATCTTCACTGGCAAACGCCCCGGCGAAATGGCCAAGAAAACCGGGGTGCCCTACCTCAACGCCCACGCGTACCACAACGGCCCGTACAAGGGCTTCGAGGGCTGGGTTCGGTTTGCGCGGGACATCTACAACGCCATCTACTCGCCCATCCACCAGCTCGCCAGCCTGGACATCAGCAAAGATGAGATCCCGACCGACCAGGGCTTTGTCACCCGCCGCATGTTGTCCGACAAGGGCCTGCCGCCGGAAATTGCGCTGTCCACCGAGATGTCGCCGTACACCGGCAAATTCGATAGTGTGAGTCCCTTACGCAGCAAGGCCTACCCGACCTTTCCGCGCGAAGCCGATGACGTAGCGGCCATGGCCAAAGAAGCCTCCGCAGCCGTTGCAGAGTAAGGAGAACACCCATGAGCGTCGCTACCGCCAAAAAAACAACGATCTCGCAGCGTAAATACGTACCCATCTACCAAAGCAATCCGCTCACGGACTACGACCCCGTCATCCGCGAGCGGGTCGCCCAGATGGAAAACTACATCATGAAGCACTGTCTGTGGCAGTTCAACTCACGCGGCTGGGACCGGCGCAAGCAAAACGCCGGCATCCTGGGCAAAACCACCCAGCTGCTGTGCGGCGAAACGGTGGACACCTCCACGCCGCAGGAGAAGTGCTACTGGGTCGACGCGGTCTGCCTGGACCGTGCCTACCGGGCCTCCTTCCCCTGGGTCAGCACCCTGTCTACGGACGAGATCAAAGAGACCATGAAGGCGCTGCATGCGCGCCTGGACTGGCTGACCATCGACGGCTCCCTCAACCTGGAACTGACGGTCCAGAACTACTAAGGAATTCACCATGACCTGCGACATCAAAGAAAAAACGCGCCTTGGCACCGTCAACCCGATCTTCACCTGCCAGCCAGCGGGTGCCCAGTTCGTCAGCATCGGCGTCAAGGACTGCATTGGCATCGTGCACGGCGGCCAGGGCTGCGTGATGTTTGTGCGCCTGATCTTCTCCCAGCATTTCAAGGAAAGCTTCGAGCTGGCCTCGTCCTCGGTGCACGAGGACGGCGCGGTGTTCGGCGCCTGCGGCCGGGTGGAGGAGGGCGTCGACGTGCTGCTGTCACGCTACCCCAACGTCAAGATCATCCCGATCATCACCACCTGCTCCACCGAAATCATCGGGGACGATGTGGACGGTGTGGTGCGCAAGCTCAACGAGGGCCTGCTCAAGGAAAAATACGCGGGCCGCGAGGTGCATCTGATCCCGATCCACACGCCCAGCTTTGTCGGCAGCATGGTCAGCGGTTACGACGTGGCGCTGCACGACTTCGTCAAGTATTTCTCCAAGAAAGACAAACCCAGCCTCAAGATCAACCTGCTGACCGGCTGGGTCAACCCGGGTGATGTCAAGGCGCTCAAGCACCTGCTCTCGGTGATGGACATCGAGGCCAATGTGCTGTTTGAGATTGAGAGTTTTGACTCCCCGTTGATGCCTGATGGCAGCGCGGTGTCTCATGGCGGCACCACCATCGCCGACCTGACCGCCACCGCCGACGCCCAGGGCACCATCGCACTCAACCGCTACGAAGGCGGCAAGGCCGCCAAGTTTCTCGAAAAGCGCTGGGATGTGCCCGCCATCATCGGCCCGACACCGATTGGCATCCGCAACACCGACACCTTCCTGCAAAACCTCAAAACCTTGACCGGCAAGCCAATTCCGGCGTCACTGGTGCGGGAGCGCGGCATTGCGCTCGATGCGCTCACCGATCTGACCCACATGTTCCTGGCTGACAAAAAGGTCGCCATTTACGGCAACCCGGATCTGGTGATTGGCCTGGCCGAGTTCTGCCTGGATCTGGAGATGAAGCCGGTGCTGTTGCTGCTGGGTGACGACAACCCCAACTACAAGACCGACCCGCGCCTGCTGGCCCTCAAAGACCACGTGGACTTCGACATGGAAGTCATCACCAACGCCGACTTCTGGGAGCTGGAAGACCGGATCAAGAACAAGGGCCTCGAGCTCGACCTGATCCTGGGCCACTCCAAGGGCCGTTTTGTCGCCATCGACAACGCCATCCCGATGGTGCGGGTCGGCTTTCCAGTCTATGACCGGGCGGGCCACTGCCGTTACCCGGTGGTGGGCTACGAGGGCGCCACTTGGCTGGCCGAGCAAATGGCCAACGCCTTGTTCAGCGACATGGAATACAAGAAAAACAAGGAGTGGATCCTCAACGTCTGGTGACCAAACCTGGTGCACAGGCCTCGGCCAGCCGCCCATGCCTGTGCCTTGGCCAAACGATCAGGAACCACCATGAAAATCGCCGTCCATGTGAACCACCAAGACGAGGTGGCCAGCCTCTACGAGGCAGGCTTTCTGCGGCTTTATGAGAAAAACATAGCAGAAGACCAAGATGTTTGGCGGGCTACAGCAGAAATTGCCTTTGCAATAGACGCTGACATGCCCTTGTCCCTGGTCAAAGCAGCCATCCACGCCGCCTGGGCCGAACTGGGTGACTGCACGCTGCTGGTGTCTGCCGACGTGCGCGGCATGATCTATTCGGTGCTGCAAGAAGAGCTGGGTGTGCACACCTGGAAGTCAGAAGGCCCGCTCTTGCAGCAGCTCGACATGGTCAGCCAGAAGCAGACCGAGCAGGAAGCCAAACGCCGCTTTGAGTTGGTAAACCTGGCCGGCAAACTGGCACCGGCACCGATGCGGGTGGGGGACCCGCAAGCGGGCCATTTCTGGATTGATCTCAAAGAGGCGCTGGCCCACGAATCGGCGCAAACCTCGCGCCAGATCCTGATTCCTTTCTTAAGCAGTGGTCGTTTTTGCAAGCTGGAGATCCTGTGTGACCATTTGCCGAAATGGCTGTCCTGGGAGCTTGAGCGCCTGAACTTGAGCGCCGAAAGCGAGGACATTGACGCCACCAGTGCGGGCTTGCGGGTCACTGTCTACGCTCGCAACACCCCCGAAGGGCTGGCCCGCAAAGTGGGTTTGCTGGGCGCTGGCCCAACACCACAGCTGGCCTGCCCGCGGGAACTGCAGCGTCAGCAAGCCCTGACGGGCACTACCCCCACACCCGCCTCGCCAGGGCGGCTGACACTCACACTGGAGAGCATCTGATGGCGACGCAAGTTTTTTCGGTGCCGATCTCGGGCATCACCCGGCCCTCAACAGCCAAAAGCCAGCCCAGCTCGCGCCTGTTTGAGTCGGACGAGCAGCGTTATGTGAATGGTTACCGTGATGCGCTAGCCTACCATGAGCGCGCCCGCCAATTCGCGCGGGATGGGCTGCGCCCGAGTCTGGTCTTCAACGTGGCCTCGGTCGCCATCGAGTGTTACCTGGTGGCCCTGTGCTCGCGTTTCCAGGTGATGCCGATGAACCACAACTTTGGCAGCCTGATGGACGACGCGGTATCGCTGGTGTCGTTTTCACCTGCGCTGCATGACGCCATTCGCGGACTCGATGAGATTTTTGGCATCTGCTCGCTGGAGGACTACTTCCATGGCACGCCTGAGGCAGAGGACGCCGAGCGCAGCTTGTGGATCTGCCAGTCACTGCAAGAGATGCTCGCCAGTTTGCCAGAGTACACAACAAAAAACGACCCTAGCCCTTATGTATAAAGGGTTATCAGCTATGAATCATGTAGAAACCCAAACCCACACTGGCGCGCACCCGCATGCCCATCGGCCCATGCGGCGCAAGGCGCGTGAGGTCACCGACTTTGCCGAGATATCCGGCGTGTTGCAGCGCGAGAAACTGATGCACCTGGCCATGAGCCAGAACGACGTGCCCTTTTTGGTGCCCGTCTACTTTGGCTGGGACGGCGCCGCCTTGTATTTCCACTCCGCGACGGCCGGCAGCAAGATCAATATCCTGCAGGCCAACCCGGAAGTGTGTTTTGAGGTGTCGACGGTGGCCGGGTTCATCGAGGCGGACGAGGCCTGTGATTTTGAGGCCCGCCACAGCACCGTGATCGGCTTTGGCCGGGTCACTTTTTTGCAAGACGAAGCCGAGAAAACCCGTGCGCTGGACCTCATCGTGGCCCGCTTCACCCCCAAGCAGTTTGCCTACCCGAAGGACAACCTCGCCAAGACCTTCGTTCTGCGCATCGACGTGCATTCGATGAAATGCAAACAACACGGACTTTAGGAGAACACCATGGTGATGAAGATCAAAACCGACGAATGCACCGCCTGCGGCGACTGCGCTAGCGCCTGCCCGAACCAGGCCATCAGCCGCAAAAGCGCGGTTTACGTGGTCAACGCTGACCAATGCAACGAGTGTGAAGAGCACGACTTGCCAAAATGCCAGGACGCTTGCCCCGCCAACTGCATCGATTTTTCTTGAGCAGCACCCGGCCCATGAAAACGGCCCTGGTCATCACCCACGTCTCGTTTGAAGACCTGGGCAGTCTCGACGCTGTGTTGCGCCAGGCGGGCTTCCACATCGACTACCGAGACGCCATCACCACCGACCTCAACAGCCTTGACCCGCACGCCCCCGACCTGCTGGTGGTGTTAGGTGGCCCGATTGGGGTCTACGAGCAAGCCAGCTACCCCTTCCTCACCGCAGAAATCACGTTGCTGCGTGAACGACTCGTCCGCCAGCAGCCCACCCTGGGCATATGCCTGGGCGCACAACTCATGGCCGCCGCGCTGGGCGCCCAGGTGTACCCGGGCCCATCCGGCAAGGAGATCGGCTGGATGCCCGTGTTTGCGCCGGACGGTGCAGCAGCCGACAATCCGCTGCAACCCCTGTTTCAGCCCGGCCTACAGGTGCTGCACTGGCACGGCGACACCTTTGACCTGCCAGCAGGCGCCCGCCTGTTGGCAAGTTCTGCGCTCTACCCGCATCAGGCGTTTGCTGTGGGCCAGCATGCCCTGGCACTGCAGTTCCACCCCGAAGCCCAAGCCCAGTCGCTGCGGCGTTGGTATGTCGGCCATGCGTGTGAGTTATCGCAGGCGGGTATCAGTGTGGCCGCGCTGCGCGAGCAGTCTGCCCACTATGCACCGCTGCTGGAAAAGCAGGCGGCGCTGATGTGGCAACAGTGGCTAGTGACGACGTTTGCGTCATCCGATGAAACACGCAGCAGGTGACGTCATCCAGCCTCACAAATACCCATGCCACGCCCGCACCGTGTAGTTACCACCGATCACGATGTATTCGTTCTCGCTGTTGAGCAACGGCTCACTCAGCAGGCCGGGGTGGAACAGGACTTTGCTGGCAGGCACGGTGACTTCTACCAGCCAGTCGCCAAATTCTTCGGCGCGCTCGGCTGAGGCGGTGAACGAGACCAGGTTGTTGAAGCGCATCACACAGCGGTGGCTGGCCGGGTCGCCGTGCACCAGCTGTTCCTCTAGGTTGTTGGTGCCGCGCCAGAGGCGAATGCGACTCGGGCCGGGCTCGCCGAAGCGGCGGATGCTCCACTGGCAATATTCAAACAGGGTGTCGAGCTGGAAATTGATGGCGTTGTTGTGGAAGCGGCTGTGCACCTTCTCTTCCAGATAGGTCACCCAGGCGGGTGACGGAAAGCGCCCCAGCGTTTCTTTGTGAAAGGTCGGCATCAGGCCAAAGCGGCTCTCCACCCAGCCTTTGAGCACCGCGCCCTGCGGGCTGTTGGCATCAAAGCCCCAGCCACGCAGCAGATCCAGGTAACTGGTGTGGTAGCGCAGCGGGATGGGGTGATCCGTGTCTGCCTGATCGCGCCCAAACTGCTGGGCCATGCCGTACTGAAATACCTCTGCCGCTTCTTCCTGGGTCTGGCAGCTTGCCAAATGGCGAAACAGTGTGGTTTGCGACTCGCGCGTGCCGTGGATGTGCAGCGCCACCGGGTGTTGGTTGAAGGCGGTTGAGGCCAGGATGTCGGTGGGCACCCCCACCATGTTGCCGCGATACCACGCCACCGGGCTGTCAGCGGCTTGCCCGTCCGGTGGCAGGTCGTGCTCTGGGGTGGCTGGGGCTTCGCGGGTCAGGCTGCGCATGCCGCCCAGTATGCCACCGCTGTTGGGGGCAAAACTTGGCTTATCAGGCGCCCAGGCAGCCGCCGCTGCAGCGCTCGATGCCTGCCAGATCGCAGCGCGATTGCACGTGGTCAAAACCGCTTTGTGTCAGCAGTTGGCGCACCGCAGGGGCCTGGTCGTAACCATGTTCCAGCAGCAGCCAGCCGCCGGGTTGGAGGTGCGCGGGGGCGGCGCTGATGATCTGCAGCAAATCATCCAGACCGCTGGCGCCGCTGGTCAATGCTTGAATCGGTTCAAACCTCAAGGCTGCCAGATGCGAATCTTGGTCGGGGATGTAGGGTGGGTTCGAGACAATGGCATCAAACCGGGGCGTGCCAGCGGGCAGGGCAGCCAGCCACGGGCCTTGGTTAAACGTCACTTCCAGTTGCAGGCGTTGTGCATTGGTTTGCGCTACGGCGAGTGCTTTCGGACTCATGTCGGTGGCCCAGACATCCATTTGCGGTTGTGTGGCTTTGAGCGCCAGCGCAATCGCGCCGCTGCCAGTGCCCAGGTCCAGCACACGTGCTGCTTTGCTGGGCAGCAGTTCCAGAGCCCAGTCGACCAGGGTCTCGGTGTCGGGGCGCGGCACCAGCACGTCGGGGCTGACTTGCAGCGCCAGTCCGTAAAACGCCTTGCTGCCTGTGATGTAGGCCAGCGGCTCTCCGGCCAGACGGCGCTGGGCCAGGGCTTGTAGCTCGGCCTGCTGGGTGGGCTGCAGTGCGTCGGTGTCGTGCGCCAGCAACCAGCCACGCTGGGTGACGGGTTGACCCAGCACATGCAGCAGCAGCAGCTGGGCGTCCAGTCGGTCCAGGCCGCGCTGTTGCAGATCAGCCAGCGCTTGCGCCAGGGTAGCAGGTGAGGGTGTCATGGATACTATGATTTGTAGAGCTTCTAGTCCTTATTGGATAAGGACTAGAGCACGGTTTTTCATATGAAATGTCAGGTGTTGAGCTCCAGCGCTGCCAGCTGTTCGGCCGCTTCGTGGGCCTGCAGCGCGTTCACCACGTCGTCCAAATCGCCTTCCATGATGGTCAGCAGCTTGTACAACGTCAGGTTGATGCGGTGGTCAGTCAGGCGGCCCTGCGGAAAGTTGTAGGTGCGGATGCGGTCGCTGCGGTCGCCGCTGCCAACCAGGCTTTTGCGCTCGGCCGACTCCTTGGCGGCGCGTTCCGAGCGGTCTTTTTCCTGGATCCGTGCCGTCAACACCTTGAGCGCCTGCGCCTTGTTGCTGTGCTGGCTGCGCCCGTCCTGGCATTCGGCGACGATGCCGGTCGGCAGGTGGGTGATGCGCACCGCCGAGTCGGTTTTGTTGATGTGCTGACCACCGGCGCCGCTGGCGCGGTAGGTGTCGATGCGCAGGTCGCTCGGGTTGATTTTGATGGCCTCGGCCTCATCCGGCTCGGCCATCACCGCCACGGTGGCGGCGCTGGTGTGGATGCGGCCCTGGGTTTCGGTCACCGGCACGCGTTGCACCCGGTGGCCGCCGGACTCGAACTTGAGCGCGCCGTAAACGTTGTCACCTTCGATGCGCAGCACCAGTTCCTTGTAACCGCCCAACTCGCTGGCGGATTCACTCATCACCTCATGTTTCCAGCCTTTGCGGTCGCAGTAGCGCAGGTACATACGCGCCAGGTCGGCGGCAAACAGGGCGGACTCGTCGCCACCGGTGCCGGCGCGGATTTCCACAAAGGCCGGGCGTGCGTCGTCCGGGTCTTTGGGCAGCAGCATGCGTTGCAACTCGGCTTCCAACTGCGCCAGCTCGGCGTTGGCCGCGTCGATTTCTTCTTGCGCCATGGCCAGCATTTCGGCGTCGTCGGACGCGTCTTTGAGCATGTCTTGTGCGCCTGCCAGGTCGGCCTCGCGCTGCTGGTAACGCAGCCAGCGGCTGGCCACCGCTGCCACGTCGGTGTGTTCACGTGACAGCACCAGAAACTGGGCCATGTCGCTCATGATGTCCTGGCGCGAGAGCAAAAATTCAAGTTCGCCCAGACGGTCGGCATAACGGGCGAGTTGTTGGCGGAGAAAAGGTTTCATGGGTTCTTTGTCAGGGGCAGCGTTTGGAACAGGTGGGCTGTCTTGCCGACTATGGGTCGGCATCCAAGCTGTGGGTTGTTGGGTAGGCAGATCAGGCCCGCCAAGGCCGCGTGGGTCAACAGCCTGCGAGCGGCAACGGCTAACGTTGCCCGGGCTGCTGTGGCCAGCGCAGCTAACGCTCTTTGCGCAGGAAAAAGTGCTGGACGGCCGCGCTGGCGCGTTCACGTGCGGCCGAATCTCCGGCGCGGAGTTCAGCCATGGCACCATGCAGCATCTTCTGGGTGATGCCTTTGGACAGGGCTTCGAGCACGCTGTCGATGTCTTCACCCTTGAGCAGCAGTTTGCGGGCGCGTGCCATCTCGGCGTTGCGCCAGGCGTCGGCCTGGGCGTTGAGTGCCTGGATCAGCGGCACGGTGCTGCGCTGGTCAACCCAGTGCAAAAAGCTCTGTACCCCGGCGTCCACAATCGCTTCGGCCTGTGCCACCGCAGCCTGGCGGTTGGCCTGGGCGGTTTGCACCACACCAGCCAGATCGTCCACGGTGTAGAGGTACACGTCTTCGAGTTCCTTGACCTCGATCTCGATGTCACGCGGCACCGCCAAGTCGACCATGAACATCGGGCGGCGGCGGCGTTTTTTCAAGGCGCGTTCGACCGAGCCCAGGCCGATCAGCGGCAGGGTGCTGGCGGTGCAGCTCACCACCGCGTCAAATTCATGCAGGCGGTCCGGCAGGTCCGCCAGGCACATGACCTCTGCGCCAAACTTGCTGGCCAACTCTTCACCGCGCGACAGCGTGCGGTTGGCGATCACCATGCTTTTGGGGCTTTTGGCAGCAAAGTGGGTGGCGCACAGGTCGATCATTTCGCCCGCACCTACAAACAGCACTTTGACCTCGTTGAGGTTTTCAAACAACTGGCTGGCCAGGCGCACAGCGGCGGCTGCCATGCTGATGGAGTGGGCGCCGATCTCGGTGGAGGTACGCACCTCTTTGGCTACCGCAAACGAGCGCTGGAACATCTGGCTCAGCGTGGTGCCCAGCGAGCCGGCAGCCTCGGCAGCACGCACCGCGTCCTTGATCTGGCCCAGAATCTGGGGTTCACCGAGCACCATCGAGTCCAGCCCGCTGGCTACACGGAAAGCGTGGCGGGCGGCCAAACCGTCGGTCAGGGTGTAGGAATGGGCACGCAACACCTCGGGCGAGACGCCGCCGCTGTGGGCCAGCCAGTCCAGGGTGTGCTGCAGCTGTGGCTGTTCACAGGCGCAATAAATCTCGGTGCGGTTGCAGGTGGAGATCAAGGCCGCCTCGGGCTGGCGGCTCAGGGCACTGCGCAAAGCGTGTAAGGTGGGGGTGATTTGGTCGACGGCGAACGCAAACCGGCCGCGCAGATCGAGCGGTGCGGTCGTGTGATTGATGCCTAAAGCCCAGACTGCCATGATGGAATTATAAAATCAACTGTATGATTTTCAACAAGTGTCAACTCAAATTGACGAATTGTCTACGCTAATGGGTTTTCTGGCCGCCATCAACCATGTCCTCAACTTTCTGGCGCCCGCGTTGTGGCTGGCGCTGTTGTTGCCGGTGTTTGCCCGCTTTGTGATGGGAAAACGGGCTGTAGCTCGCACGCTATCTGGGCAGATAGCTCTTCATTTTGTAGTGGGTTGCTGCGTGCTGCTGGCCGGCCTGGTGTTGTTTGGGCGAGACGGCAAGATGCTCACCTACCTGGCGTTGGTGCTGGTGCTGGCCAGCACCCAGTGCTTGTTAGCGCGCCGGTGAGAACAGCTCGACCCGGTCGGTGATGATCGCGTCGGTGCCCAAAGTCAGCAGCCTTTGCACGTTGTCGTCGTCGTTGACGGTGTAACTCAGGGTGCGCAGTCCGGCGGTTTTCGCCTGGGCCACGGTGACCACATCCCACAGGCAGTGGTCGCACACAATCGCCACACAACCCAGCCGCAGAGCGGTTTCCAGCCAGCCATCCCACAGGTTTTCCAGCAGCAAACCCCGCGGCAGCTCGGGTTGGGCCTGTAGCGCACCTTCCAGTGCGGGCACCTCGAACGAGGTCAGCAAAGGCGGCACCGCCGCGCCATGCCACAGCCGCGCCGCATGCTGCGCCACCACCTGGCCGGTGTGGTAGTCGGTGCCGGGGGTGGGTTTGATCTCGATGTTCAAGTCAAAACCGTTGTGGCGGCAGTAGCGGGCAATCGCTTCAAAGGTGGGCAGGGGTTCGCCCACAAACGCGCGTGAATGCCAGCTGCCCGCATCCAGCAGCGACAGGGTGCTCCAGGGATGCTCACCACCCACGGCGCTCAAGCCGGTGCCCAGCGCCTCGCCCGCATTGGTGGTGCGGGTCAGGGTGTCGTCGTGCATCAAAAACGGTACACCGTCGGCGCTGAGTTTCACGTCGCACTCAAACATGCGGTAGCCGTGGGCGGCACCGGTGCGGAAGGCAGACAAGGTGTTTTCTGGCGCGAGTTTGCCAGCGCCACGGTGAGCAATCCAGCGTGGGTAAGGCCAGGGGTGGTCGTGTGGGGTGGTTTTCATGCGCCAAGGTCCTTGCGTTTGCCGGTGGCAGCGTCAAAGTGGTGAATTTTTCCGGGCCGGGGTGTCACACACAGAGTTTGCCCCAATTCGGGCGCCGCGCAAGCCTCTTCGGTGCGGACAATCACCAGTTCGTCGGCCTGCCCATGTAACCAGCGGCCATAGGTCAGGCGCTCGGCACCGAGCATTTCGACCGCTTCCACGGTCAGCGCCCAGCCGCTGGGGGTGATGTCCAGGTGTTCCGGGCGCACGCCCACAATGGTGTCGGGCGGGGCATCAGGCGCACTCTTGAGCAGGTTCATCGGGGGTGAGCCCATGAACGCCGCAACAAAGGTGCTGGCCGGGCGGTTGTAAACCTCTTCGGGTGTGCCAAACTGCTCCATCACCCCGGCATTCATCACCATCATGCGCTGTGCCAGCGTCATGGCCTCGACCTGGTCGTGGGTGACAAACAAGGAGGTGATGCCGAGTTCGCGGTGTAGTTTCTGGATTTCCAGGCGGGTCTGGGCGCGCAACTTGGCGTCGAGGTTGCTCAAGGGTTCGTCAAACAAAAACACCTGCGGCTGACGCACGATGGCGCGGCCCATGGCGACACGCTGACGCTGGCCACCCGAGAGTTCACGTGGCTTGCGGTTCAGAAACGGGCCAATTTCGAGAATTTTTGCGGCCTTGTCGACACGTGCGCGGATCTCGTCCTTGGGCACCTTGGCAATCTTCAGGCCATAGGCCATGTTGTCGAACACCGTCATGTGGGGGTACAGCGCGTAGTTCTGGAACACCATGGCGATGTCGCGCTCGGACGGCTCCAGATCGTTGACCACGCGGTTGCCAATGGCAATCTCACCACCGCTGATTTCCTCCAACCCGGCGACCATGCGAAGCAAGGTGGATTTGCCGCAGCCCGAGGGGCCGACGATGACGACAAACTCGCCGTCATGGATGTCCGCGCTGACGCCGTGGATGACCTGGTTGGCACTTTTGCCGACGCCGTAGCGTTTGAGAACGTTTTTTAGTGTGATGGATGCCATACTGTTTTTTAGTTGGCGGTAACGCCTATCTATTCTGCAAACCTGGGCTGTCCCGCAAGCCTGTTATTTCTCAGTGTCCACCAGGCCTTTGACGAACCACCGCTGCATCAAGACCACCACCAGCGCAGGCGGCAGCATGGCCAGAACGGCGGTGGCCATGACCACGTTCCACTGCATCTCGGAGTCACCGCCGGAAATCATGCGTTTGATGCCAATTACCACTGGGTACATGTCTTCGCTGGTGGTCACCAGTAGTGGCCACAGGTACTGGTTCCAGCCGTAAATGAACTGGATGACAAATAACGCAGCAATCGAGGTTTTGGACAGCGGCACCAGCACGTCCCAGAAAAACCGCATCGGCCCGGCGCCGTCCATACGTGCGGCCTCCACCAACTCTTCGGGCACGGTCAGAAAAAACTGGCGGAACAAAAAGGTGGCGGTGGCCGAGGCAATCAGCGGGATGGTCAGCCCGGCGTAGCTGTTGAGCATGCCCAGATCAGACACCACCTTGTAGGTTGGGCCAATGCGCACCTCTACCGGCAGCATGAGGGTGATAAAAATCGCCCAGAAGAAAAACATGCGAAACGGAAAGCGGAAATACACAATGGCAAACGCTGACAGCAGCGAGATGGCAATTTTGCCGAGCGAGATGATCAGCGCCGAGATCAAGCTCACCGTCATCATCTGCGCCACTGGCGCCTTGCCACCCGAGCCACCGCCAGTGCCGTTGAGCGCAGCGGTGTAGTTCTCTATCAGGTGGCTGCCGGGCAACAGCGGCATCGGGGCCTGCACAATGGCCTGTGAGGTCTGGGTGGAAGCCACAAAAGTCAGGTACAGCGGAAACGCCACCACCAGCACACCCAGCACCAGCACCGCGTGTGACAGCAGCGTCAAAAAGGGGCGGCGTTCAACCATCAGTAGTTCACTTTCTTCTCAACAAAACGGAATTGAATGACCGTGAGTGCCACCACAATCACCATCAGCACCACCGACTGGGCGGCTGAGCCTCCGAGGTCCATCGCCTTGAAGCCGTCAAAGTACACCTTGTAAACCAGGATCGCGGTGTCTTTGCCCGGGCCGCCCTGGGTGGCGGCATCGATGATGGCAAAGGTGTCGAAAAAAGCGTAGACGATGTTGATCACCAGCAGGAAAAAGGTGGTGGGTGAGAGCAGCGGGAACACCATCGTCCAGAAGCGGCGCCAGGGCCGCGCGCCGTCAATGGCTGCCGCTTCAATCAAGGACTTGGGGATGCTTTGCAAACCCGCCAGAAAAAACAGGAAGTTGTAAGAGATCTGTTTCCAGACCGCCGCCATCACCACCAGGGTCATCGCGTGGCGGCTGTTGAGCAGGTGGTTCCAGTCCACGCCCAGCATCTGCAGCCAGTACGACGCCACCCCCACACTCGGGGCAAACATGAACAGCCACAACACCCCAGCCACAGCCGGAGCCACCGCGTAGGGCCAGATCAGCAGGGTTTTGTAGATCAGGGCGCCTTTGACAATGCGGTCGGCAAACACCGCCAGCCCCAGCGACACACTGATACCCGCCACTGCCACCAGGCTCGAAAAAATGGCGGTGGTATAGAACGAGGCCAGGTAGGTCTCGTCGTTCCAGAGGTTGCGGAAGTTGTCGAGTCCGACAAACTCGACCGAGGTGCCGAACGCATCAGACTGCTGCACCGATTGCAGCAAGGCCTGGGCGGCTGGCCAGAAAAAAAACAGTGCAATCACGACCACCTGGGGTGCCAGTAGCACCCAGGGCAGCCATCGGGAACGAAAAAAGACGCGCTTGTCCATGGCAGGTCCGTCTCAAAGTCGCGTCATCATGGGTTCGGCGTGAGTGCGCGGATCAGGACTTGTTGGCTTTCTCAAAACGTTCCAGCAACTCGTTGCCACGTTTAACGATGCCATCCAGGGCCTCTTTGGCGCCCTTCTTGCCGCCCCAAACTTGTTCAAGTTCTTCGTCCTCGATGGTGCGAATCTGCACATAGTTGCCCAGGCGGATACCGCGTGACTTGTCCGTCACCTTGCGGATCATCTGGGTGGGCGCCACGTCGGTGCCCGGGTTTTCCTTGTAGAAACCCGATTTTTCGGTCAGCTCAAAGGCCGCCGTGGTGATAGGCAGGTAGCCGGTGCGTTTGTGGCTGGCGGACTGCACTTCTGGGCTGGAGATGTAGCTGAAGAACTTGGCGATGCCTTTGTATTCTTCAGGCTTTTTGCCCGCCATGACCCACAGGCTGGCGCCACCAATCACGGTGTTTTGCGGCGCACCCGGCACATCAGGGTAATAGGGCAGGGGAGCCAAGCCAAAGTTGAACTTGGCGTTTTTCTTCACATTGCCGTAGAAACCGCTGGAGGTGGTGATCATGGCGCATTCACCCGAGACAAAGGTCGCCTCAGGCACGTTGGCACGGCCCTTGTAGACAAACAGGCCCTGTTTGGCCATGTTGGCCAAGTTATCGATGTGGCGCACATGCAGAGGTGAATTCACCTTCATGCGGGCATCCAGACCGCCCAGACCGTTGGACTTGGTGGCGAACTCCACGTTGTGCCAGGCCGAGAAACTCTCGAGCTGGGTCCAGCCTTGCCAGGCCAGTGTCAAGGGGCAGGCGTGACCGCTGGCCTTGAGTTTGGCTGCGGCCAAAGCCACTTCCGGCCAGCTGCTCGGCGCCTTGTTGGGGTCGAGTCCGGCTGCCTTGAACGCATCCTTGTTGTAATAAAACACGGTGGTGGAGCTGTTGAACGGCATGCTCAACATTTCACCGCTGGGCGCCGTGTAGTAACCTGCCACGGCAGAAATGTAAGCCTTCGGGTCAAACTTTTGCCCGGCATCCTTCATCACCTTGGCGACCGGCACGATGGCGTTTTTGCTGGCCATCATGGTGGCTGTACCCACTTCAAACACTTGCAGGATGTGGGGGGCGTTGCCTGCGCGAAAGGCGGCAACGGCAGCTGTCATGGACTCATCGTATTGACCTTTGTAGGTCGGGACGATTTTGTAGTCCGATTGGCTGGCGTTGAAATTCTTGGCCAGATCGTTGACCCATTCTCCGTTGACAGCGGTCATGGAGTGCCACCACTGGATTTCAGTCACGGCATGGGCCGATACCGCCAGCATGGCCGCCAAAGCCGCCGTTGCAAGTTTTACTTTCATGCGATCTCCTTGAAGTGAAAGGCGGGAGGATAAGTAAGCCAAATGACCATTCGGTGACAAAACGATGGCAGCCCGCGTTGTGATCGATTAGACGCAGATTTGGCAGCGCCGGGCATCAGGGTTTTCTCAGGGGGAGGCTGGCGCATAATTTATGGGTTTGTGGCGGCGTGGGGTGTGGGGTCACACGCAGCTTCGTTCACGTCGACAGGAGTCACGACATGGTTTCTTTTTTGCGAATTCTCAACACGGGTCTGGTGCTGCTGGCCAGCACCACGGTGGCGCTGGCACAGGGCAACTCCCCAGCGGCGCAGGCGCTCAACAATGGGTCAGCAGCCAGCGGCCATGCCAGCGCCAGTGCGGGCCACAGTCTGGTGGCTTCTGGCCAGTTGACCTCGGCGGCTTTGGCGGTCCCTCTGATGTCTGCGGGTGTGGTGGCCGGTTCGGTGGGCGGCGCCAGCGCCGGCTCGGCCAATCAGTCCATGCGTGCTGCGACCGCACCGATTGGCACACCGCTTGAGGTCACCGACGAGTCGATCACGGTGATCTCGCCCAAAGAGGCCCTCAAACCGAAGAGCCCGAGCCTCTGACAACGCGTGTCGGGCGGATGATTTGTTCAATACTTGTGGAATCTTGATATGTTGAAATTTTTGCGTGTGTGGGCGCTGTGGCTGACAGCGGTATGTGCTTCCCCGATCTGGGCTGCGGGTTTCAGTGCTGGCAGCAGCCAGGCAGGTGAAGAGCTGCACTTCAAGCCCGAACAGGTGATCAGTTTTGCCAAGAAAGTGGAGCGCACGCTGGCCGCCAAAGGGGCGCGTGTGGCGATCGTGGCCCGCATGGGTCGCCCGGTGTCGGAGCTGCCCGAGGGCATGCATTTCACCCACGTGGCGTTTGCGGTCTACTCCGAAATCACCACCAGCGATGGCCGCAAAGTGCCCGGCTACGCCATGTACAACCTCTACCAGCAAGACGCCCATCCCGATGTCAGTGACCTGGTGCAGGACTTTCCGGTGGACTTTTTTGCCGGTGTGGCCCATCTGGAAGCCGGCATCATCGTGCCCTCGGCCGAGCTGCAGGCCCGTTTGCTCGAGGTGATCGCTTCGCCTACCTACAAGGCGCTGCATGAGCCGCACTACTCGCTGATCGCCAACCCGTTCACGCTGGGGCGTCAGAACTGCACCGAGTTTGTGCTCGACGTCACCAACGCCGCGATTTACCAGACCAGCGACATCAAGGTGATCAAGGCCAACGAGAAAGCGTTTTTCACCGCGCAGCCTGTGAATGTCAACCCGTTCAAGCTGATGCTGGGCTCGATGTTCAGCAAGGAAGTGTCCACCTCGGACCACCCGGCGGGCACCCCTTTGACCGCCACCTTCGAAAAAGTGGCCGCGTACCTGAGCAAGTATGACCCCAGCACCGTGGTGCTGACCGTGTTGCCCGACTGAGCCCCGGGGTTCGGGCGCACCGCCGCGCCGCCAGTAGGGCATTGCTGCGCTGCGGTAACATCGCCAACCCAGCCAGAACGCGTCTTTGACCGGGCGCGGCCATGCCGTTTTTGGCGGCCACCACATCACCCATGAACGCTCCCACCCAGCTCAAGTCCTTGTTGCCAGCCAGCGTGATTGCATCGCCTGAGCCGTTGCGCATCCGCGAGATCCCGTACAACTACACCTCGTTTTCCGACCGCGAAATCGTCATCCGCCTGCTCGGCGAACCGGCCTGGGGTTGGCTGAACCGCCTGCGTGAAGAGCGCCGCACAGGCCGCTCGGCGCGGATGTTGTACGAGGTGCTGGGTGACATCTGGGTGGTGCAGCGCAACCCCTATCTACAAGACGACCTGCTGGACAACCCCAAACGCCGGGTCTTGCTGGTGCAGGCGCTGCAGCACCGGCTCAACGAAATCCAGAAACGCCGCAATGCCCAGTCTGACCCCGAGCGCGACGCCCTGGTGGGCCAGTTGCTGGATTCCGCCGACAAAGCGGTGCGGGCCTTTGATGAGAGTTTTGTCGAAACCACCAAACTGCGGCGCAAGGCGCAGCGCCTGCTGGTCAAACTCACCGCCAAAGACAACATCAAGTTTGACGGCCTGAGCCGCGTCAGCCATGTGACCGACGCCACTGACTGGCGTGTGGAATACCCGTTTGTGGTGCTGACCCCCGACACCGAGGCCGAAATGGCGCTCCTGGTGCAGGGCTGTATCGAGCTGGGCCTGACCATCATCCCGCGTGGCGGCGGCACCGGTTACACCGGCGGCGCGATTCCGCTGACCTGGAAAAGTGTCGTCATCAACACCGAAAAGCTCGAGGCCATGACCGAGGTTGAGATGGTCCAGCTGCCAGGTCTGGACCATGCGGTGGCCACCGTCTGGTCCGAGGCCGGTGTGGTGACCGACCGTGTGGCACAGGCGGCCGAGCGAGCCGGTTATGTGTTTGCGGTGGACCCGACCTCGTCCGAGGCCTCGTGTATTGGCGGCAACATCGCCATGAACGCGGGCGGCAAAAAAGCCGTGTTGTGGGGTACCGCGCTCGACAACCTGGCCAGCTGGCGCATGGTGACACCGCAGGCCGAGTGGCTTGAGGTGACCCGTATCAACCACAACATGGGCAAGATCCATGATGTGGAGGTGGCCAGCTTCGAGCTGCAGTATTTCAAGGCCGACGGCAAAACCAAGCTGCGTACCGAGCGCCTGGACATTCCCGGCAAAACCTTCCGCAAGGAAGGCCTGGGCAAGGACGTGACCGACAAGTTCCTGAGCGGCCTGCCCGGCATCCAGAAAGAAGGTTGTGACGGCCTGATCACCAGCGCACGCTGGGTGGTTCACAAGATGCCTGCGCACACTCGCACCGTCTGCCTGGAGTTCTTTGGCAACGCCAAGGACGCGGTGCCCAGCATTGTTGAGATCAAGGACTTCATGTTCGCCGAGCAGAAGCGCAGTGGTGTGCTGCTGGCTGGCTTGGAGCATCTGGACGACCGTTATCTCAAAGCCGTGGGTTATGCCACCAAGTCGAAGAAGGGCGGACAAGCGCAGGCTGCCTCCAGCAGCACCGTGCCCAAGATGGTGTTGTTTGGTGACATTGCCGGTGACAACGCCGACGACGTGGCCCGTGTCACCAGCGAGGTGGTGCGTATTGCCAACTCCCGCCATGGGGAAGGTTTTATTGCGATCAGTCCGGAAGCACGCAAGAAGTTCTGGCTCGACCGCAAACGCACCGCAGCCATTTCCAAACACACCAACGCCTTCAAGATCAACGAAGACGTGGTGATCCCGCTGCCGCGCATGGGTGAATACACCGACGGCATCGAGCGCATCAACATCGAGCTGAGTCTGCAGAACAAACTGGCGCTGTGTGACGCGCTGGCCGACTATTTCACGCAAGGCAATCTGAAGCTGGGCCAACTCGATGCCACCAGCGAGGTCTCGGCGACCGAGATGCTGGAAGACCGCGTGGCCGAGGCGCTGGAACTGCTGACCGAGGTGCGCACCCTGTGGTCGGGCTGGCTGCGTGATGTGGAGCCGCTGTTCAGCCAGCTGCAAGACCACTCCCTGCGCGCGAGCTGGAAGACCCAGCTGCGCCAGCCCTTGCAGCAAATTTTCAGCGGCCAGGCGTTTGAGCCCATCCTCAAGGAATGCAGCGCCATCCACCAGCGTGTGCTCAAGGGCCGCGTTTGGGTGGCCTTGCACATGCACGCCGGTGACGGCAATGTGCACACCAACATTCCTGTCAACAGCGACGACTACGCCATGCTGCAGGCCGCACACGGCGCCGTCAAACGCATCATGGTGCTGGCGCGCAGCCTGGACGGGGTCATTTCGGGTGAACACGGCATTGGCATCACCAAGCTGGAGTTCCTGAGCGACGCCGAGTTGCAGCCCTTCATTGACTACAAAGCCCAGGTTGACCCCGAGGGGCGTTTCAACAAAGGCAAGTTACTCCGAAATACAGAGCTATCACCCCAGGTGGAGAAAGGGCTTGAGGCTGATTTCATCTATGCCGACCTGACCAATGCCTACACCCCCAGCTTTGGTCTGATGGGGCACGAGTCGCTGATCATGCAGCAGAGCGACATCGGCGCGATTGCCGACAGTGTCAAAGACTGCCTGCGTTGCGGCAAATGCAAACCGGTGTGCAGCACCCATGTGCCGCGTGCCAACCTACTGTACAGCCCGCGCAACAAGATCCTGGCCACCTCGCTGCTGATCGAAGCTTTTTTGTACGAAGAGCAAACCCGCCGCGGTGTCAGCATCAAACACTGGCAAGAGTTTGAGGATGTGGCCGACCACTGCACCGTGTGCCACAAGTGCCTGAGCCCCTGCCCGGTGAAGATCGACTTTGGCGATGTGTCGATGGCCATGCGCAACTTGCTGCGCAAAATGGGCAAAAAGAGCTTCCGCCCGGCAGGTAGCGCGGCGATGTTCATGCTCAACGCCACCAACCCCGAGACCATCAAGCTGGCGCGCTCCATCATGGTCAACCTGGCGATTCGCGGCCAACGTTTTGCCGCCGATGTGCTCAAGTTGGCGGGCCGCAAACAAAGCAAGGCGCCACCCGCCACCTTGGGGACCGCACCGATCAAGGAACAGGTGATCCACTTCGTCAACAAGAAGTTACCCGGTGGCCTGCCCAAACGCACTGCGCGTGCCTTGCTCGACATCGAAGACAAAGACTACGTGCCGATCATCCGCAACCCGCAGACGACCACGGCCGAGACCGAGGCGGTGTTTTATTTCCCGGGTTGTGGCTCCGAGCGCCTGTTCAGCCAGGTGGGGCTGGCCACCCAGGCCATGTTGTGGCATGCCGGGGTGCAGACCGTGCTACCGCCCGGTTACTTGTGCTGTGGTTACCCGCAGCGCGGTGGCGGCGACAATGATCGTGCTGAGAAGATGATCACCGACAACCGGGTGTTGTTCCACCGGGTGGCCAACACACTCAACTACCTCGACATCAAAACCGTAGTGGTGAGCTGTGGCACCTGTTACGACCAGCTGCAGGGTTACGAGTTTGACAAGATCTTCCCAGGCAGCCGCATCATCGACATCCACGAGTATTTGCTCGAAAAAGGCATCACTCTGGGTAACGCCGGTGCTTTCCTGTTCCACGACCCCTGCCACAGCCCGATGAAGCTGCAAGAGCCGCTCAAAACCGTCAAGGCGCTGCTGGGGGATCAGGTGTTGCTGTCGGACCGCTGTTGTGGCGAGTCGGGCACGCTGGCGCTGAACCGGCCCGACATCTCGACCCAGGTGCGCTTCCGCAAGGAAGAAGAAATCCGCAAGGGCGAGGCCCAGCTGCGCCAGCAGGCTGGTGTGGGTGCCAAAGACAACCTCAAGATCCTGACCAGCTGCCCGGCCTGCCTGCAAGGCCTGAACCGTTATGGTGAAGACCTGCAAAACGGGCTGCTGGAGGCCGACTACATCGTGGTCGAAATGGCCAAACAGATCCTGGGCGAGCAGTGGATGCCCGACTACGTCAAGCTGGCCAACGGCGGCGGCATCGAGCGGGTGCTGGTGTAAGCACCAGCTTTGTCCACAGACACACAAGGAGAGACCCCATGGCCGGTTTGCAAGCAGGTAGCCCCACCCCAGAAGACATCACGGTGCACAGCGCCTCGCGCGTGCTGGAGATCAGCTTCTCGGACGGCGCCCGTTTTCGCATCCCGTTTGAGCTGCTGCGCGTGTGTTCCCCCTCGGCCGAAGTGCAGGGCCACGGCCCAGGTCAGGAAACCGTACAAACCGGCAAACGCCACGTCGATCTGGTGGCCATCGAGCCGGTTGGCAACTACGCGGTGCAACCCACATTCTCAGATGGCCACAACACCGGCCTGTACTCCTGGGACTACCTGTACCTGCTGGGTTCGCAGCAGGACAAGCTGTGGCAGGACTACTTTGCCCAGCTCGAAGCTGCTGGCGTCAAGCGCGACGACCCGATGCCCGAGAAAGCGGGCGGGAGCTGCGCCAGTCATTGAGGGGTTGTTGTCCGGGGTGGGCTGCAGCGCGCTGACCATGGGTGGGTGATTGTCAACGTCATGGGAGTGGACCATGCTCTTGCTGAGATTGATGGCATGCACTTTGATGGCAGCACTGGGTGTGACGATGTCATCCATGGCCGACACGTTGGGCCCCAAGCCCGCTTACATCTCAGGTGGCCTGAGCACGGTGCCCAATGAACAAGCCATCCGCCGGACCCTTTGGGCACCTGGCCTGGACGACGGTTATGTTCCTCAGGGGCTCACCTACCTGGCTGGTACGGTTCTGGTCTCGGGATACAACAGCACAGACCCCAAGGTCAATCACGGCCCGTGCAGGGTGTTCAGTGTCTCAACCAAGGATGGGACACCCACGGGCTACTTCGATTTGCCGCCAGACTGCGGTCATGCGGGTGGCCTGGTCATGCTTGGCGGCGGCATGTTGGTTGTGGCAGACACCCGAACGCTCTACAAGATTGATCTGGCGCGTGCTCTGGCGTCACAACACACCAAGGACGCATTGGTGTCGGTCGTCAAGCTGGCGGGCGCATTAAAGGGCTCGTTTGTCGACTTTGATGGCACGGATTTGTGGATCGGCTCTTCTGAAAAGGAGGCAGCCAAAGCGAAAGCGCATCGACTGAGCCTCGACATTTTTGACCAGTTCAACGGCAAGGCCGCGATCAGGGAAGATCAGGCGCTCGCCACGATTCCGATTCCCACCGAAGCCAATGGCATGGCATGTGATGCAAGCGGGTCGCTCTGGTTGGCAAGCAGCAATAGCAAATACGGCGCCCTGTACCAACTCGATGCCAAAACCGGAGATATCAAGTCACGGTTTGACATGGTCATCGGGATCGAGGATCTAGGCTTCGACGCGGATGGCAAGTTATGGGCAGTCTCCGAAGCGGGCTCTCGCCGCTGGTCAAAGTGGGCAGCCACCTACCCCGTCACTTTCCAGATGGATGTTTCGGCGTTGAAGTAGCTTGGATCGCACCAACGTCGCCACCCTTTCTCTACTGAGTTCAACATCACACGCCACGTCCTGCGCCGCCAAAGAACCAAACATGAACTTCCCTCAGGCGCTTGCCGGGCTGATACAGACCCAACTCACCACCCATGCCCCGCCGCTGATTGTGGCCTTATGCGGTTGGGCAGATACCGGAAAGACGACCGTGGCTCGTCAACTCTGCGACGCTTTGGCTCAACTCGGTGTCTCCGGCGACGCGATCTCAACGGACGCGTTCATGAAGGACCGGTCAGAACGCAATGCGCTTGGCATGAGCGGCTTTGACCCGAGATCGATCAACATCCATGCCCTTGATTCTGCGATTCGGGAATTTGTTGTGCGAGAACCGTTCGCGCACCATCCATACGACAACAGGACGGGAACAAAGCAGGTGAGCCAAAGAGTGGTCAACCCTAGCGATGTCCTCGTCGTTGAGGGCATTCACGCGTTTCACCTTGGCATCGCCAAGTGGATGCATCTGAAGGTCTTTCTCGACGCCGATGAGTCGAACTTGCGTCTCATGCGTTACCGCGCAAACATGCAGAAAAGGGGCATGGCCCCCGCTGATGCGCAGACCAGGATTGAACAGGAGTGGCAAGACTTTTGTGCCATTGTCCGTCCATTGATCTCATCGGCAGACTTGGTCGTTCACGTGGACCCGCTGTACAACTATCGGTGGCCTCTGAACGCGGGCGACGTCGCCACGGTCGCTGATGCCATGCCCCATGCGCCCCTGTGATCGCCTCCATGCAAGGAGCGATAGGCAACCTTATGGCTTGGCGCACTTGGATACAGGCGTCCAAGTGTCAACATGTAGGGGCTGGGTGAACGCCAGCGAGTCACCTGATTCACAAGCCTTTTTGCCTTCTTGCCCTTAATCTATAAGGGCGGATAGCTATATTTTTTAGATAGTCCGGCAAACTCACCATCCCAAGAAAATGCCCATGGCGAGCGCGTCGAAAAAAAGAGGGTGCCAGTTGGCACCCTCTTTGGCATGGTCAGAAAGACCTGGCGTCGCTTAGAAAAAATCCAGCAATGAGGGGGTGTGCACGCGTGGTACATAACCACCAATCCACTCCAGCGGCCACAGGATCATCTCGGGGATCAAGGTCATCATGAACAGCAGAATGCATTGGGCGATGAAGTAGGGCATGGTGGGCTTCAGAATGTCTTCCATCCTGATTTTCCCGGCAGCACAGGCCACATTGAGCACCGGCCCGACGGGCGGTGTCAGCAAACCAAGCACATTGACCAGCGTGAAGATGATGCCGAAGTAGACCGGATCAATGCCACCCGCCTTGAGCAAGGGCAGGAAAATGGGCGTCAGGATCAGGATCGTCGGCACCACGTCCATGGCCATACCCACCAGCAGCACCACCACCATCAGCATGACATTCATCAGCAAGGGCCTGTCCACCAACCCATCCAAGGCAGACGTGATCAGCTGTGGCATGCGGGCGATGGTCATGAAGTAGGCAGCCACCTGGGCGGTTGCGGCCAGAAACATGACCACTGCGGACGTTTTTGCCGCACTGATGAGGGCTTGGTACATGTCCTTGCGTGAGAGTTCGCGGTACACAAAGACGCCCACGAGGATGGCATACACCACCGCAACGACCCCCGCTTCGGTGGCGGTAAAAACTCCACCCCTGAGTCCGACGATGATGATCACCGGCAACAGCAGGGCCCACAGACCACTCAAGAAAATCTGCAGCTTTTCCTTGGATGACAGTTTCAGTGGGTTGGCTGGCGGCGCATCCTTACGCGAAATCAGGAACCATGAAAGGCTCATGATGATGGTCAGGTAAAGGGCTGGTGCGATGCCTCCCAGAAACAGGGACTTGATCGAGACGCCCGCGGCAACGCCATAGACAATCATCGGAACCGACGGCGGCATGATGGGGGCCACCATGTTGCCCGCAGCCACAAGACCGGCTGCCTTGGCGCGGTTGTAACCGGCGTCGGCCATCATGGGGATCAGGATCGCGCCAAGGGCGGCGGTGCTGGCAACCGCTGAGCCGACCAGGCTGGCGAAGATCAGGCAGGCGAGGATCGTGACATAACCCAACCCGCCGCGCAGCCCGCCTACAAAGATGTTGCAAAACGAGATGATGCGTTTGGTCAAGCCGCCACGGTTCATCAACTCACCGGCAATGATGAAGAAGGGCAGAGCCATCATGCTCACGCTGTCAACACCACGCATCAGTTGTGTGGCCACAATCTGTGGGTTGGTGGCCGTTCCACCCATGTGGAGAGCGGTCGCAACGGAACCAAAGATCAGTGAAAAGGCAATCGGAAGCCCAAGGATCATGGCTCCGCACAGATAGACCATAAATAAGATAACAAGGGTCATGGCGGTCTCTTAATGAATGTTGCCCATCTGTTCCGAACTGGATGAATCGCGAATCGACACAAGCTCATTGACAGAGATCTTGAGCACGATCAGACGATAAATGTTCGCCAGCGCGAGGAGGATGATTGAGACACCTGTGATCAGGCCAATCGCGTAAACCAGATACACGGGGTACTGTGTAGCCACCCACCGATCGCCAAGGTTCTGCATCACCAGTTGCCAACTGCCCATGGTCAGAACCGTCATGACCCAGATGATCCCGGCCTGAACCAGGAGAAAGATGGTTTTCTGGGCGTTCCCTGGCAAGCGCGACAAGACACTGTCCAGGCCAAGGTGCTGGTTGTCACGCATGGCGCCGATCGTGCCGAGGTAAACCAGGTAGATAAAACACAGGCGGGCCACTTCTTCGGACCAGGTGAACCCGGTGGAAAAGAAGTAGCGCAGCACCACATTGAGGAAAACCAGGGCAATCATGACCGCCAGAAAGAAGGCAATCATCACTTCTATACCCCGGAAAAGTGCGTTGAATTTACTCATACTAAGCTTCAGGAAGCGCACGGAAGAGGCCCTGTGGTCCTGCCACCGGGACTCCTCCAAGGCATCAATGGATGTTCTTACTTGACCGCGCGGATCTTGTCCGTGAGTGCTTTAGCCCAAGCCTGTTCTGCATACAGCTTGTCGGTCAGCGGTTTGATCGTGTCAATGATCTTTTGCCGATCAGCTGGGGATGTGGGCGTCACCGTCATCCCTTTGCTTTTGAGGAACTGGCGGTCTTTGTCAACGCTGGCGATGTAGTCGTCCCAGGCTTTGGCCGCTGTGGCCTTGGCGGCTTCGCGGATCACCTTCTGTTGATCTGCTGTCAGCTTGTCGAAGAACGGGGCATTCACAAGAATCTCCAGGGTGGCGATGATGTGGTTGGTCTCATACAGGTACTTTTGCACCTCGTTGAGGGCCTGGCTGACCACCGTCACCATGCCGTTGTCCTGCCCATCAACCACGCCGGTTTCCAGGGCGCTGAACAACTCGCCAAGGGGAATTACCTGTGCACTGGCTCCAAGGTTTTGTGCAATGCCGATGTGAATGGGGTTGCCAGGCATGCGGAACTTCTGCCCTTTGAAGTCGCTCACGGACGTCAGCTTCTTGTTGCTGGTGAAGGTGCGAGCGCTGTTGGGGCCCCAGCCCATCATGTAAACGGATGGGAATTTTTTATGGAAGTCGGCGTTGATCTCATCGGCGATCGGGCTTGTCCAGACCTTCTTGGCATGCGCCAGATCCCGGTACAGGAAAGGCCAGTCGGAAATCATCATCGTGGGGAACTCTTGGTTCATCGGGGTGCCGACGATGGCCACCTCGATCGTGCCATTGCGCACGCCGCTCCAGAGGTCACCCTCATTGCCAAGGGTACCCGAGTGGTACACATCGACCTTGATCGTGCCGTTGGTGCCTTTCTCAACTTGGGTTTTGAAAACCGAGTCCAAGGCTGCAGCCATCGGGTGAGTGTTGTTCCAGTTGTCTCCCACCTTGATGGTGATCGGCTGAGCTGAGAACGCGCTACTTGCTGCAACAAGTGTCAGACATGCTGCAAGGGTCTTACCGAGTTTCAATTTTGACTCCTAAATAAGGGTTTAACGCAACGGTTTTCGTGTGGCCGTTGAACACATCAAGGACATTGGCTTTGCCCATTTCTGAGTGCCTGAGAGTTCTACTGCCATGGCAGTGATAAGGCGAAATGAGTATATGACGCTAATTTTTGGCTTTTTATCAGGGTAAACCCCAGATTTCGGAAAAAAATATGTCTACTACCATGGTATAAAATTTTGCAATCTTTTCAATCCAACTGACCTTACGCACCATGAACACCCGAGCCAATGTTCGAGCCTCCCGGAGCAGCGCGTTGGCCGTTGACGGTGCGATCGTCTCGGCGCTCAGTGGCTTTCAGCTGGACTTGAGGCGGTCCTACACCGGCCAGGTGCACGACGCACTGCAAGCTGCCA
Source organism: Rhodoferax sp. U11-2br (assembly GCF_018619435.1). Taxonomy (GTDB): domain Bacteria; phylum Pseudomonadota; class Gammaproteobacteria; order Burkholderiales; family Burkholderiaceae_C; genus Rhodoferax. Next base: position 96,184 of record NZ_JAHFZF010000004.1, read on the forward strand.
TCGTGCGCGGCAAGCTGTTGCCCAAGATGGCGCTCTCTGAAGCCACGATTTCGTCTTTGATGGGGGTCAGTCGCACCCCTGTGCGAGAGGCGCTGGCGCAGTTGGCAGATGAGCAACTGGTACTGATTTACCGGCAGGTGGGTACGTTTGTGGCGCCCGTGCGCTTGTCCATGCTCGAAGAGGGGCGCTTTGTGCGCAGCACCCTGGAGTGCGCCAACCATGTGCAGTTGGTGCAGGCCATCACCAGCGATCAGTTGAACGAGTTTGGCCAGATCATCCAGCGGCAACGTGCGGCTGTGGCAAGTGGTGAACTGGCGCAGTTTTCAGAGCTTGATGAGCTGATGCACAAACGCTTGTTTGAATTTGCTGGTCGCGAACATGTCTGGGCCATGCTGGAGCCTTTCAAGCGCCAGTTTGACCGGGTGCGCTGGTTGTTGCTGGGTGTGTCTGGCCATGCAGAGAGGGCGTTGCGCGAGCATGAGCTGATCCTGGCGCAAATGGCTGCACATGATGTGGCGGGTCTGGGTGCGACCGTGGCCTCACATATCAACCACATCATGCAACATCTTTCGGCCTTGCGTGAGCAAGCGCCAGCCTCCTACTTTGTTGACTGAGTCGATGTGAGGGGCCTTTGTGTGAAGACTGAGCGTATGCTGACCTTCGTCACTTGCCCGGGGTGTCAGCTTGTCACCATCAAGAGCATCGCAGGCAAAGGGGTTCAGGTTGGGGTGAAACCATGACCCTGACACCCATACGGCTCGACGCCCATCACCCAACCATGCCGATCTACCTCGCCTGTACCGACCTGCTGTCGGGCAAGACCACGCTGGCTGTCCACGATGTGTGGCATGGGGCAGAGGGTGCGTAGGTCAAGATTCAATCGTTTTAACCAAAGGAACTTTGATATGCAAACACGTGCTTGTGTTCTCCACGCCCAGGAGGACGTCCGAATTGAAACCTGTGAAGTCGGCGAAATGGGGCCGCAGCAGGTGCTGGTACGCATCGGTGCCGGTGGCGTCTGCGGCTCCGACATTCACTACTACTGGGACGGTGGCATCGGTACCATCCGCGTCACCGAGCCCATCATCATGGGGCATGAAGTGGCCGGGGTGGTCGAGGCGGTGGGAGCCAATGTCACGCGGGTGCGGCCCGGTGACCGCATTGCCGTCTGCCCCAGTCGGCCCTGCGGCAAATGCAAGTTCTGCCTGGATGGCGAACAGCAGCATTGCCTGGAGATGCAGTTTTTTGGCAGTGCCATGCGCAAGCCCCACACCCATGGTGGGTTCCGTGATCGGCTGATTGCCGAGGAATACCAATGTGAGCCCATGGGTGACAAGGTGTCTCTGGGTGAAGCCGCTTGCACGGAACCGCTGGCCGTGGGTGTTCATGCGGTGAACCAAGCCGGTAGCCTGATGGGCAAGCGGGTCTTGGTCACCGGTGCTGGGCCGATTGGGGCCCTGTTGATTGGTGCGGTCCGGGTGGCGGGCGCCGGTGAGATTGTGGCCATGGACATCTCGGAGACACCGCTCAAGACCGCGCTGGCCATGGGGGCGCAGGTGGCCATCAATGCGGCTCTGGAACCAGACCGGCTGCTGGCCGACTACTCGGCCAACAAAGGCTATTTCGATGTGGTGTTTGAATGCACGGGCGTGAGCGCGGTCCTCAAGCAGACGTTCCCGGTGATCCGGCCAAGGGGCACGATTGTCCAGGTGGGGGTGACGGGCAGTGCGGACATCCCGATCAATGCCTTGGTTGGCAAAGAAATCCGATTGGTGGGCTCACACCGTTTCCACCACGAGTACGCAGAGGCAGCCAGCCTGATCCGTGAACAGCGCATCGATGTCAAACCGGTCATCACCAAGACGCTGCCGATGGAGCAAATCGCCCAAGCGTTTGAAATTGCCCGTGATCGCTCGTCACAAATGAAGGTGCAGCTGAGTTTTGCCGACTGACCCATGCGACGTAGCCAGTTTGCAGGGTGTTGGACAAACGCCCATGCAGACGGGCCAGACTGGCCTGCGGTGTTGTCTCGGCCCGAGGGGCCCTGCCGCAGGGCAGGGTTCCACCAGTTCGCAAGCCTTTTAGCCATCTGGCCCTTATTTTATAAGGACCAGTAGCTATATTTTCTGTAGATATCCGCGTTTGGCATGCCATCCCAAGTGGCTGCCATGGCCAGACAGCCAGGAATCAGGCCAGGCCCAAACGCGGCGTCGCCAGCCGGCTCGCGTGTAGCCAGGCGCGGCGCAACACCGCCGGGGACTTGGTTTCTTCGGGAATCAGCAGGTAGTTGTGGGCGCGCATGGCTGTCCCTAGCCGAACGCGGCTGGTGACCACTGCCATCGGGATGGCCAGCAGCAGCGGCAAGCCCACGGGCAGCAACCAGACCAGGGCACGTGGGTCGATCATGGCCACACCCACAGCAAGCGCCACCACCATCAGGCTCATCGGCGCGAGTTGCGCCAGCGCATGGCGCCATGGCACAGCGGCTGCCTCGCGTGGGGGCGATTTCCATTCGAGCTTGAGGCCGGTGACGGCCACCGCCACAAATAACGAATGTGCCAGCATGCGCACCGGGGCTTGCAGCAGGGCAATCACGGTTTCCAGCAAGGCGCTGCGCAACAGGCTGCCGGTGCCGCCAAAGGCGTGTTGCTGGCCCTTGAGCAGGACGGCGGTGATGCCCAGCACCCGTGGCAAAAACAGCATACACAGCGTCCAAGCCCACAGCGCCATCAGTTCACCGGGCAGCTGCAGCCAGTCGGCCACCATGGGGGAGCCCGACAACCACAGCGCGGTGCCCAGCGTCATGAAGCTCAGCCACAAAGGTGCTGACAGATACGCCATGGCGCCGGTGGCAAACATCGAGCGGTGCACCGGGTGGATACCCGGCTCTGCGATCAGGCGCGAGTTTTGCAAATTGCCCTGGCACCAGCGGCGGTCGCGTTGCAATTCAGCCAGCAGATCCGGTGGTTGTTGTTCGTAGCTGCCCACCAGGTCACCCACCAGCCAAACGTGGTAACCGGCGCGGCGCATCAGCGCGGCCTCGACAAAGTCGTGCGACATGATGCTGCCCGACATGCCGCCGGTGCCAGAAATACGCGCCAGCGCGCAGTGTTCCATGAAGGGTGCAATGCGGATGATCGCGTTGTGGCCCCAGTAATGTGACTCGCCCATTTGCCAGTACTGCATGCCCAGTGTGAACAGGCGACCCGTCACGCGTGAGGCAAATTGCTGCGCCCGGGCGTGCAGGGTGACGTGGCCGATGGCCTGGGTGGCGGTCTGGATGATGCCCGCCGTGGGGTGGGCTTCCATCAGCTTCACCATGGAGACCAGGCAGTCGCCACTCATCACACTGTCGGCGTCCAGCACCACCATGTAGCGGTAGTCTTTGCCCCAGCGGCGGCAGAAGTCGGCCACGTTGCCGGCCTTGCGGTCGCTGCGGCGTTTGCGCAGGCGGTAATAGACCTCGACGTGGGGTCGGTCGGGCTGGTTGGCTAACTGGCTGCGCAGTTCTTCCCAGGCGGCACGTTCGGCTTTCTGGATGGCTGGGTCGTTGCTGTCGGACAGCACAAACACGTCAAAAGTTTTGACATGCGCTGTCAAAGCGACCGATTCACAGGTGGCGCGCAAGCCAGCAAACACGGTGGACACATCCTCATTGCAAATCGGCATGATGATGGCGGTGCGGGCGGTCGCGTCCAGTCTGTGGTGCTGCACTTGTTTGGCCGACAGGCTGTGGCGGTCACCGCGCAGCATCACGTAAAAACCCATCATCGCGGTCATGAAACCGGTCACCACCCAGGCCGACAACAGGCCAAACAGCGTGGCCTGCCCGTATTGCCAGAAGGCGTTGTCGTAGTCGGGTTGCATGTCGGTGAACAGGGTGGTGGCCAGCACCGTGCTGATCACGGTCAGCAGCACAAACACCGTGCGTCGGAGTTGGGCAGCGTGTTGCCAGGGCTGCAGCGCTGTCGCCTTCGACGTGGCTGGCTCAGTTTGGGCTGCCGCACCGCCAGTCAACTTCAGCACGGATTGCAGCGCCACACTGGCCAGGCTGTTCCAGAAACCACGCCACGGGCGCGGCACCATCGAGCCGCGATGGATCGGTGGCGCGGTGACGGCGTTGGGGTGCCGCACTTCGCGCAGGGTGCTGCGTGGGCTGGCTGCGCTCACGGTGTGATCAGGTTGGTCCATGTTTCGCTCAGTGTTTGGTTGTTGTGTTGCAGAAAGGCGCGCAGTTCAACCGGCTGGGCCGGGTTGAGCCGCTGCACACGCAGGGTCATGCGCCAGGCGCCGGTGACCGGGTTTTTGTAGGCCAGGGTTTCAATCACCCGGCCATTGGCATTGGTGCTGGCCATGGCTTGCACGGGCGCGCCCTCGGGCAAGGCATCCAGGGCCGGGCCAGCAAAATCGAGCACAAACTGGTGTTGGTCCTGCACCTCGGCGCCGGGCCGCAGGTAACCCGTACCACGGCGTGACTGCGTCACCCAGCCATTGGGCGGCAGCTGCTGGTTCTGGCCCTGCCAGTGGATCGTGTAGGCAAAATCTATCGACTGGCCCGGCTGGGGCATGTTGGCGGGCACCCAGTAGGCGGCCACGTTGTCGTGGGTTTCGTCGGGAATGCCAAATTGCAGCAGCTCCACCCGGCCCGGGCCCCAGTCGCCCAGTGGCGTGACCCAGGCGCTGGGCCGCATCTCATAACGCGCTTCGGTGTCCTCATAACTTTGGAAGGCACGGTCGCGCTGCATCAGGCCAAAACCTTTCAGGCTCTTCATGCTGAACGAGGTGGTGATCGCCGCGCCCGGGTTCTGCAGCGGCCGCCACAGCCATTCACCCTCACCGGTGGCGATCATCAGGCCGTCGGAGTCGTGCACTTCGGGGCGGAAATCTTCTTTGCGGGGCTGGTTTTCACCGAAGAAAAACATGCTGGTCAGGGGTGCCAGGCCCAGGGTGGCCACGGGTTTGTCGGTGGCACGCATGAAGACACGGGCATGCACTTCGGTGCGGGTCTGTTCACCCGGTGTGATGTCAAAACGGTAGGTGCCCGTCATGCGCGGGGAATCCATCAGCGCGTAGAGGGTGAGTTGTTTGACGCCGTTGGTCGGCTTTTCGAGCCAGAACTCTGTAAAGCGCGGAAACTCTTCTGGCGCAGCGCCCGAGGTGTCCACTGCCAGCCCGCGTGCGGACAGGCCGTAACGTTGCCCGGCACCCAGCGCCCGGAAGTAGCTGGCGCCAGAGAAAACGACCAGCTCGTCCTTGTGCTCGGCCGTGTTCAAGTTGCTGAAGGTGCGCAGGCCACCAAAGCCCAGATCGCCCCAGGTCTGCGGCGACAACTTGTTTTGCCCGTAGTTGAAATCTGCCGGGTTGTACGGAATCGGCTTGACACCCTGCGCGGTGATTTCGTTGAGGCGAACGATGTCGCTGAGTCGGCCAACATGGAAAAAATTGGCCTCATACGGCAGCTTGTCGGCACGCCACAAGTTCTGGTCTGGGTTGAAGCGGATGTCGCGGTAACCGTCATAGTCCAGATTGGCCAGCTCGGTGGGCATGGCCTGGTTGGCCGGTTTGAACGGCGCTTGAGCCTGCGCACGGGCCAGTGCCGCCACATCGTCCAGACCCCAGGCTTGGGCTTGATCAGCGGCCAGAGTCAGCAGACCGGCAACCAGAAGGGCCACAAACTGGGTCGAAACGGCAGATGCACGACGCTGAAAAGAAGGGTGAAAAAAGGATGGCATGCCACCCCTAGTGCAAACCCTATGCCAGTCTATAAAAGTCGAATGAAATCAACAGCTTAGATGATTTTTGAAATGGTTTGCCGCGAAAGCGGCGGGAAACCTCGATAAACCCCACCGTTTTTGTCGCCAAACAGCGACAAGATCCAGGCGGAAAAGAAAAAATCTTTTGAAATCAACGGTTTGGCTTGTCGCCTGATAGCGACGCCTGTCTTTGCTGAGCGACAGACACTAGGCGCCGTGGTCGGCCTTGAACAGGCCTGGCGTCAAGCCGTGTTTTTGCATCAGGCGGTAAAACTCGGTGCGGTTGCGGTCGGCCAGCTGGGCGGCATCGGCCACATTGCCGTCGGTCAGCTTGAGCAGGCCCACCAGGTAGTCGCGCTCAAAACGTTGTTTGGCTTCGGCAAAGCTGAGCACCTCCACACTGGGTGAACGCAGGGCGCGCTGCACCAGGGTCAGCGGCACCAGCGGTGTGGTCGAGAGGGCGCAGACCTGCTCCACCACGTTGTAGAGCTGGCGCACATTGCCCGGCCAGGCGGCCGTGGTCAGAGCAATCAAGGCCTCGGGCGCAAAACCGCTCAGGCGTTTGTTGTATTTGCTGGCCAGCTTGACCAGGAAATGGTTCGCCAGCAGCGCGATGTCTTCGCGCCGCTCTGACAGCGGTGGCAAGGTCAGGGTCACCACATTGAGCCGGTAATACAGGTCGGCGCGGAACTGGCCCTCGGCCATCGCCTGGTCCAGGTCGCGGTGGGTGGCCGAGATGATGCGCACATCCACCGGCGTGGACTGGCTGGCGCCCAGCGGGCGCACCGTGCGCTCTTGCAGCACCCGCAACAGCTTGACCTGCAACGCCGAAGGCATGTCGCCGATCTCGTCAAGCAGCAGGGTGCCACCGTCGGCCGTCTGAAACAGACCGATGTGGTTGGACACCGCGCCGGTGAAAGCGCCCCGGACATGGCCAAACAGTTCCGACTCGAGCAGGGCCTCTGGAATGGCGCCGCAGTTCACCGCAATAAAGGGTTTTTTGGCCCGTGTACCAGCCTGGTGGATGGCCCGGGCCAGCAGCTCCTTGCCGGTGCCACTTTCACCCCGCAGCAAGACGCTGGCGTCCGACTGTGCCACCATGTGTGCCTCGGCCAGCACCTCGGCCATGCGGCTGGATCGGCTGATGATCTGGTCTTGCCAGGCGGGCGGGCTGCCGGGTCGGCTGGACTGGGACAGCGCGCTCAGCGACAGCGCCTGCGCAATCTTGTCGAGCAGCGCCTTGCCGTCAAACGGCTTGGTCAGGTACGAGAACACACCCCGCTCGGTGGCCTGCACCGCGTCGGGAATGGTGCCGTGCGCGGTCAGCAGAATCACCGGCAGCGAGGGGTGTTGGGTGCGGATGTCGTCAAACAACGCCAGGCCGTCGCGGCCCGGCAGCCGCACATCACTGAGCACCAGCTGGGGCCGCTCGATAGACAACTGGGTCAAAGCGTCCTCGGCAGAGCGCACTGCACTGACCCGGTACCCGGCGGCAGTGAGCCGGATGGTGAGCAGGCGCAGCATGTCGGCGTCGTCATCCACCACCAGCAGATGCGGCCCGGGTGCGGGCGGTGTGTTAAGCGGCGGGCTCATGGGGCGGGCGTGTGGTTGCCACGGCTGTTGGAGGCCGGGGCTTGGGGTGGGCGGCTGGTCAGGCTGCGCTCGATCGCCTTGAGGGCTTCCAGCCGGTCGGTGGTTTGGTCGAGCCTGCGCTGCAGCTCACGCGTCTGCTGGTTTTGTTTGTCCAACAAGTCTTCCAGGCGGCGTTGCTCCCCCAGGCGATAGGCCAACATACCCACCAGCGGGTGCAGCGCCTGCGCGCTGGTGTTGGCCAGCACCCGGCCGAGCAAGTCCTGGGCACGCTGGAACTCTGGTAACTGGCGAAACTGGCTCAGCACCAGGGCCAGCTGCACCTGGTCGGTGGGGCTGGCGGCATCACCAAGCCGGGTCACTTCCTGGCTCCATTCTGCGGGCTGCATGCGCCGCACCCGCTCGGCATACACCAGCAGGCTCAGGACGGGCTCAGACGCCTGCGGTGCTGTGTGTGCCACCGGCGGTGTCGGTTTGCAAAGCACCGAGCTGGCGGGCAGCGCTGGCGTGGCGGCTGGGTGCACCGTCGCACTGCCGCCCTGGCCGACGGAACTGGCGCAACCTGCCGTCAACATGACCAGCACGACAGAGGTCAACAATCCGGCACGGCGCAGGCGATGAGGGGGCCGCGCACAACAATCAGGGTTTAAAAACATGGGGTAACTCGATTCTGAAATGGGCACCCACGGGGGCGGGCAGCAGCTCGATGCGCCCGCCGTGGGCGGCAATGTACTCATACACGATGGACAGGCCAATACCACTGCCGCGCACCACGTCGGTCGGTTGGCGTTCACCACGGTAAAACGGCTCAAAAATCCGCTCACGGTCCGCCTGCGCCACCCCTACACCCTGGTCGTGGATGTCGATACGCACCAGACGCGGCAGCGTGCTCAGCTCCAGGCGGATCACCCCTTTGAGCGGAGAGTAACGAATGGCATTGGACAACAGGTTGGCCAGTACCGTGCCGATCTTGTCGGGGTCCAGTTGCACCAGCGTGGGCTGGCCGACGACCGTGACGGTGAGTTCGCGGGCGCGGCATTGCAGGCGCTGGGCGTCCGCCTGGGCTTCCATCAGCTGCAGCAGGTCGATGGTCTGACGGTGCAACTGGCGCGCCTCAAACGCTGCGGTGTTGAAGCGCAACAGGTCTTCAATCTGGCCCTGCAACACATTGGTGTTGTGGCGCAGGATCTGGGCAATTTCGCGCTGTTCGCGGTTGAGTTCACCGGCCACACTGTCTTCCAGCAGCGAGACACCTTCGCGCAGCGAGGCCAGCGGGGTTTTGAGTTCATGCGAGATATGGCGCAAAAAGCGTGATTTGTCGGCATCGAGCTCCACCAGGCGCAGGCGCAGCCAGTTCAGCCGCTGGCCCACCATGGCCAGGTCAGCCGGCCCCCGGATGGTGATGGTCTCATCGAGCCGGTTTTCACCCAGGTCCACAATGGCGTTTTCCAGCCGTTTGAGCGGCACCGTGAACCAGACACCAAACGCCAGCGCCATGGCCACCGCCAGCACGATGGCCCAGGTGACCTGCTGCGCCAGGTGGCTGCGGCTGTCTTCGAGCTTGGCCTCCAGCGCCTGGTTACGCTGCTGGATGATTTTTTGCACCTGCACCGCCACCGCCGCATTCACGCTGGCCAGTTCGCGAAAGTTTTGCGCCAACTCGCGCTCCCGATCCAGCGCGGTCTCTGGCGGGCCGGTCAACAGATCGTTGACTTCCTGCAAATGGGCGCGCCATTGCTGCGCGCGTTCGTGCGACAGGCCTGCGGCGCTCAGACTGTCCAACAGCGTGGTGGCCTCGCGCGCCTGTTCGGCCACACGGGTGCGCAGCACGCGGTCATCCAGCACCACCGACTGGCGCGAGGTGCGCTCCATCGACACACTCAGCTCACTGAGCGACTGGGCCAGTTGACCCAGCTCCAGCGAACGCGCCGCGCCGTCGCGGCTTTGCAGCGTGAGCTCTTCCAGCGTGAACAGGGCGCGCAACGAGGCGGCCCCCAGCAAAGCGGCAATCAGCAAAAACGCGATCACCAGGAGTTGCCGGAACGAGAATTTCTGAAGCATGGGGTTGATGGGCTGAAGGCGGATGTAAAACTATTGTTTGTATAGCGGTTGGCCCTTGATAAATAAGGGCTGGAGGCAGATTTCTTATATAGGCAACGGGGCGGATTGGGCCATCACTGCAGCGCCGTCAGCGCCTGGGGCGTGACGCCTGCAACACCTCTGCCTTGGGTTTGGCAAGGTATTGCGGCCATCGGTGGCTTGGCTGACCTGGGTCAGACGCATGGACAAGGAACAGGGCCTCCAACCGCATGGGTCGAAGTATGGCATGCCTTGACATGGCCCCAGCGGACGCTCGTATAGCTACTGCCTGAAAACGGCCTGCCACGATGTGCTGCTCGGTAGATGTCCTGTGTTTGTCGTTGGCAGGAGATGGGACGGACGGTCGACAAACGGCTGTTGGAGGGCATTCATTTTCCCGTGCCAGTCGGAATTGAAAAGACCTGAAAAGTCCAAACGAACTACACAAACCAGTTATTGGCCTCGTTCTCCTGAAACAAAACTTCACTAGTATCTCGATTGGGGAGTGGCGTTAGTCAATGATTTTGCCGCGAGGAAGTGTATGAAAAAGACATGGATCAAGACCATCGCTTTGCTATGTGCTTGCTTTCTCTCAACATCATCTTTTGCGCTGCCGAGTTTCGCGCGCGTGGTGTCAGGTGAGGCGACTCTTTTTTGGGGAGCAAACTCGTTGACGGTTGAGACCAAAGGAAATACCACGATTGAGTGGCACTCCTTTGACTTGAGCGAAGTCGATCACGTTTACTTCAATCAATCCAACGCCAGTAACTGGGTTTGGAACACTGTGTTTGATACTGGCCCTATCCAAATATCAGGAACTATCACCTCGAATGGAGGCTGGGGTTTGACTGGAACAGAGTTTGTGATAAACGGCTCGCTTGCTGCTCCAAACCTTACTGCAGGGAGCCCAGTCTCGCTAACGGGGGGTACCTTGGTTTCCGGAGCGGCAATTGGTAACGGAGACACCGCTTCTTCATTGTTGGGCGGTGAGATTGTTTTCATCGTAGCTGGTAGTGGCGGAGACATCCGGCTTCCGCAACCAAGTGGGGTGATCATCCCCAGTATTCCTGAACCCAGGTCCTACGCCATATTGCTGGCCGGTTTGGGGCTGTTGGGTGCAGCCACGCGTTGTCGCCGGCAAGCTCACTAGGTCTGGTCAGGCGAAGTGTCGGCTCGTTTGTTTGTGTGAGTAAGTGACTCATAACTGCAACCACGCCGTTCACCCCTGTGATGTCCCGCTCGGTAGATGTCCAGCGTTTGTATTTGGTAGAGAGTGGTATTGGCCAATCGTGGCTGTTGGCGTGGTTCCGATACTCGCCAATATCCGTTTCCAGAACATCCTGTGCTGCCGTGACCCGCTAGAGTTTTGGGTTCACGCCGGGCAGTTGCTGGGGTTCAGCCAAATCACGATCCAACAAACAATCGATAAAAGCGCTCAAAAGCGGTGAGGGGTGGCGCCGGTTTGAGTAGTACAAAAACAGCCCAGGCCGTGTGATGGACCAATCGGCAAGCACCGGCACCAGCTGTCCTTGGGCCAGATGTTCATCCACTCTCGTGCGCTCGAAGGCATAGGCAATGCCCATCCCCTGCAGTGCCGCGGCAACACCGATGTCCGAGTTGTTGGTGACCAGTGGCCCTTCTGCGGCGATGTCGAGCCGCGCTCCTTTTTTTTCGAACTCCCAGCGAGAAGCTTGGCCATCCATCTGAAGACGCCAGTTGATGCAGGCGTGGCTGTGCAGGTCGGCGGGGGACTGCGGCGTGCCACGGCACGCCAGGTAGTCCGGTGACGCCACGGCGATCATCTTCACGTCGGGGGTCAGGCGCACGGCAATCATGTCCTTCTCAAGCCGCCTGCCCACGCGGATGCCCGCGTCGAAGCGGCCAGCGACGATATCGCTGAGCCCATCGTCCACCACGATGTCCAGCAGCACCTCAGGGTGTGCCTGGTGAAAGCGACCCAGGCGCGGCGCAATGACCTGGCGGGCGGCCATGCCCAGCGTGTTGATGCGCAGTGTGCCACTCATGCTGCCCGCCGCAGCACTGGCCTCGGCCACCGCATCGGCCATGTCCTGAAACAGCGGTGCGATGCGTTGATAGAGCTGCTGCCCGGTCGCCGTAGGCGCCACGCTGCGTGTGGTGCGGTTCAACAACCGCGCGCCGAGCCGCGCTTCAAGCTGGCGGATCGTCTGGCTCAGTGCGGAGGGCGACAGGCCCAGGTGTTCCGCTGCGCGGGCAAAGCTCGCGCGCTCGACCACGGCGGCAAAAGCCCTCAGTTCAGCAAAGTCCGATCCACGCATTCTGTATAAATTTCTACATAAGTCATTCAAATTCTAAGCTATTCACTAATTTGTACGGCAGGCGCATCCTCACTACTTCACCAACCCAGGAGTTCGTCACCATGAGCACTTTGCACCTTCCTGACCCGATATCCGCCTACTTTGCTGCAGACAAACAAACCCCTGAAGCGCTTGCCCGATGCTTCACAACCCACGCTGTGGTGAAGGACGAGGGCCACACCTACAGCGGCCTCGACGCCATCCAGGCGTGGAAGGCGGCGGCATCTGCCAAGTACACCTACACCAGTGAACCCACCGCGCTGGAGCTGCGTGAGGGCTGCCACACCGTCACGAGCCGGGTAGCGGGCAACTTCCCTGGCAGCCCGGTTGATCTGCGTTACCACTTTCGCTTGGAGCGTGGCCTGATCGCCTCGCTGGAGATCAGCGTATGAGCTTCGACCTTCAATTGCAGGGCAAGCGTGCGCTGGTTACCGGTGGTACCAAAGGTGTGGGCGCCGCGGTGGTGCAGGCTTTGTTTGATGCCGGTGTGCAGGTGATGGCGACGGCGCGCTCTGCGCCTGTGCACCCGGTCGAAGGCGTGTTGTATGTGGCGGCTGACGTGTCGACCGCCGAGGGGGCAACCGAGGTCGCGCTGGCCGTGCTCGGCCAATGGGGCGGGGTGGACATCCTGGTCAACGTGGTGGGTGGCTCTAGCGCGCCGGGCGGTGGCTTTGCCGCCTTGGACGACGCGCAATGGTTCAAAGAGTTGAACCAGAACCTGATGCCTGCCGTGCGTCTGGACCGGGCGTTGCTGCCGGCCATGCTGGCCCAGGGTTCGGGTGTGATCGTGCACGTCAGCTCCATCCAGCGGCTGCTGCCGCTGCCGGAGTCCACCACCGCCTATGCGGCGGCCAAAGCGGCCTTGTCCACCTACAGCAAGGCCTTGTCGAAAGAGGTGACACCGAAGGGCGTTCGTGTGCTGAGCGTCGCGCCCGGCTGGATCGAGACCGACGCCGCCATTGCACTGGTCGAGCGCGTGGCGGCCCAGGCGGGTACGGATGCCGAGGGTGGCAAGCGGATCATCATGCAGTCGCTGGGGGGGATTCCACTTGGCCGCCCAGCCAAGCCGCAGGAAGTGGCAGACCTGATCAGCTTTTTGGTGTCACCCCGCGCGGGTTCTATCTCTGGCGCGGAGTATCTGATCGACGGAGGCACGGTGCCGACGGTCTAGCGGTACCCGCTGCCCGCCTGGTGTTAACCCATCTTATAAGCCATTTGGCAATCTAGCCCTTATCCAATAAGGGCTGGTAGCTATTATTTTTGAAAAAACAGCTCGTTGACAAACTATCGGCCGTGCGCCACTTTGAACTTATCCCAATGTTCCGCTTCACTGGGGCGCAGCGTCAGAATCTCGGCTCCGGTGTTGGTCACCAGCACCGTGTGTTCCCACTGGGCCGACAGGCTGTGGTCCTTGGTCACCACCGTCCAATCGTCCGACAGCACATGCACGTCGGGTCGACCGGCGTTGAGCATGGGCTCAATGGTGAAGGTCATGCCAGGCAACATCATGTCACCGCTGCCGCGTTTGCCAAAGTGCCGCACCTCGGGTTCTTCATGCATGGCCGCGCCAATGCCGTGGCCACAAAAGTCGCGCACCACGCTGTAGCCGTGTTTGTGCGCGTGTGCCTGGATCGTTGCGCCGATGTTGCCCAGCGGTGCGCCGGGCTTGACTTCCAAAATGCCAAGGTAGAGGCTTTCCTGGGTGATGGTGGCGAGCCGTTTGGCGGCGATGCTGGGTTGGCCTGCGAAGTACATGGCGCTGCTGTCGGCGTGCCAGCCGTCGCGCGCGGCCACCACGTCAATGTTGAGCATGTCGCCGTCTTTCAAGGTTTTGTCGCCTGGTACGCCGTGGCACACCACATGGTTCACCGAGATGCAGGTGGCGTGTTGATACCCTTCGTAACCCACACAGGACGGGATGCAGCCATGGTCAACGATGTAGTCGTGGCAGAGTTTGTCAAGGAAAGCGGTGCTCACGCCGGGCTTCACATAGGCGCCAACCATCTCCAGCGCACCGACCAAAACGTTGGCCGCGTCGCGCATCTTCGCCAGGCTCTCCAAACTCTTTGTGTGGCTCATCATCAACATCTCAACCGTCCTATCCATCCAAAACACAGGGGGTGATAGCTTACCGTGCGAGCTGCCCGCAGGTGCCCGAAGCTTTTTTGGCCATCTTTTTGGCCGGGCTATGATTTGAAACAGCCCCACACCAAGATTGTTGGCGTTTCACCCAGCCCACCAAAAAAACCATGGCTCCCCGTTCGAAGATGTTTGTTCGTTCTCTGGCGGTTGTGCGTGCGCGCCAAACGCTGCAGGCCAAGTCCTACCCCAGGTTGCAGATGACCCTGATCACCGGCTTGACGGGGGCGTTTGGCCTGGTCTCGTCGTATGTGCTGTTGCACCTGGGCGGTGTTGAGAGCATGACGCTGCGTTACCCGCTGGCGCTGGTCTGTGCTTATGGCATGTTTTTGTTTCTGATCTGGCTGTGGCTCAGGACCCAGGCGCAGGACTACCTGGATCTGCCGAATCTGTCGGGGTCCTCATCCAACAGTGGCTCAGGCTGCAGCAGCGAACCCCTGCACAGCGGCGGCGGTGGGGATTTTGGTGGCGGTGGTGCCAGTGCCTCGTTCGACGGGCCCGGTGTGGCCCCGGTTGAGCCCATGGAGGTGGACTTCGATGTGAGCGAGTCGGTCAGCTCGGTGGCGGATGCCGATGAGCTGGCCCTGCCGCTGATGGCGGTGGTGTTGGCGCTTGGGCTGGCCTTGGCCTCCTTGTATGTGATCTACATCGCGCCAGCGCTGCTGGCTGAGGTGCTGGTGGATGGTGCGTTTTCGTACGCGTTGTACCGTTATGTGCGCGGGGACGATCCGGCCCACTGGCTGGCCACGGCGGTGCGCCGCACGGTGCTGCCTTTTCTTGCCACCGGTGTTTTCCTGATGGTGCTGGGGGCGGCCCTGTCGGCCTACGCACCGGGCGCCCATTCGATGGGGGACCTGCTCATCCCCTCGCGTGGCTGCGGTGGTCAGGAAAGATGTTTATGATGGCACGCGGCATCTGACTTGCCCCTCTCCGTTTGAGCAGGGAGCAGGAGAGACCCGGGTCCATCAGGCCCGAACAATCGTTTGGCAACCAAGCCAGCAAGGGAGCACCAGAACATGGCGTCAGCCTCAGTTTTTTCCTTGGCAAGATGAAGGCGCATCTTTGGGCGGAAGCCATATTGCGTTCCCATCCCGACGGCATCGCGCTGCTGGACGACTGTTACCAGCTGCTGTTTGCCAATGCGCAGTACTTGCGCCTCTGGGGGTTTTCAGAGCAAAGTGCATTTCGCATGACGGGTAGCGAGCGCTTTGAACACCAGGTTGGCCTGCTCGCCTACCCTGAAAAAGATGCTTTTGCGCTGCGTCTGATCGAGCAGGATGCGATGTCGCATCAGTCGAGTTATTTCCATTTGAAAGATGGCCGCTGGTTCGAACGCATCGCCTACCGGCACATCGTGGGGGCGGAAGAACTGGGCATTGTGTCGCAATGGCGCGATGTCACCGGCAGCCACCTGGAGAACCTGTCGGCCCAGCATGAGCGCGACCTGATGCACTCGATGATGGACAGTGTGCCCGACCAGATTTTTTTCAAAGACCGCGACAGCCGTTTTATCCGCATCAACACCAGCCTGGCCAAACGCTATGGCCTGGACGACCCGGCCCAGGCGGTGGGCAAGTCGGATGCCGACTTCTACTCGGCCGAACATGCGGCCCAGACGATGCGCGAGGAGCTGGAGATCATGCGCACCGGCGCTCCGGTGTTCAACCAGCTGCACCACGAGGTTTGGCACGATGGTCGTGAGGCCTGGAACGTCTCGATGAAGATGCCCTTGCGTGACGCCAACGGGGGCATCATTGGCACCTATGGCATCGCCCACGACATCACCGAGCACAAAAAAGCCGAGGCGCTGATCTGGCAACAAGCCAACTTTGACGCGCTCACCGGTTTGCCCAATCGCCGCATGTTGCGTGACCGCTGGGAGCAGGTGCTCAACACCCACAAACGCCATGGCCACGGGCTGGGGCTGCTGATCATCGATCTGGACCAGTTCAAGGAGGTCAACGACAGCCTGGGCCATGCTTTTGGTGACCAGCTGCTGGTGCAGGTGTCACGGCGTGTGGAAGCCTGTCTGCGCAGCACCGACACCCTGGCACGCATGGGCGGCGACGAGTTTGCGGTGATCCTGACCGACTTGCTGCCCTGCGCCGACGTGGGGGACATTGCGCAAAAAATCGTTACCAGTTTTGGCGAGGCCTTTGATCTGGGCGGCCACCGGGTGTTTGTGTCTGCCAGCATCGGTGTGGCGCTGTACCCGCAAAACGGGGAGAGCTTCGACGAGCTGCTCAAACTGGCCGACCAGGCCATGTACGAGGCCAAGTCTCATGGCAGAAACGGCTTTTGTTTCTTCACCAGCGCGTTGCAGGAACGTGCCCACAAACGGCTGCGCATGGCCAGTGACTTGCATGTGGCCCTGGAGCAGCAGCAGTTTCACCTGGTGTACCAGCCGGTTGTGAACCTCAGAGATGGCAGCATCCACAAGGCCGAGGCGCTGATCCGCTGGCAACACCCGCAGCGCGGGCTGATTCCGCCGTGTGAGTTCATCCCGCTGGCGGAGTCGATGGGCCTGATCAACGAGATCGGAGACTGGGTCTTTCACACTGCGGCGCAGCAGGTGCGCCTGTGGCGCAGCGAGCTGCATCCCGACATGCAAATTGCCGTCAACAAGTCGCCGCTGCAGTTTCAGAGCAAAAACGGGCCGACTCCCAGCTGGGCCGACCACCTGAAGTCCGGCAACATCGCGCCCGAAGCCATCGTGGTCGAGATCACCGAAGGCCTGCTGCTGGATGCGTCCGAGTCGGTCCAACGCCAACTGCTGAGCTTGCGCCAGGAAGGCATGCGGGTCTCGCTCGACGACTTTGGCACCGGCTACTCGTCACTGGCCTACCTGCACCGCTTTGACATTGATTTCCTCAAGATCGACCAGTCCTTCATGCGGGATCTGGCGCCAGGCAGCAAAAACCTGACACTGTGCAAAGCCATCATCCAGATGGCGCATGAACTGGGCATGCAGGTGGTGGCAGAGGGCATCGAAACCCAGCTGCAAAAAGACCTGCTGCAGGAAGCCGGCTGTGATTTTGGCCAGGGCTACTTCTTTGCCAAGCCGCTGCTGCCTGAGGATTTTTTGGCGTTTGCCCGCAGTGGGCACGCGCCTGGGCATTGAGCTGCCCGGTGTCAGCCAGCTTGCCCCAGGGTTCAAGCCTCTTTTTGGCTGCCAGCCCTTTTTCGATAAGGGCTGGCAGCTATTGTTTTTGAGTTAACCAGTCAGCCGACAGGCCAGCTAGTTAAGCCCCACCCATCAGCCCGTGTTGCGCAGGCCCGCCGCGATCCCGTTGATCGAGATGTGGATGCCGCGTTTGACACGTTCATCACTCAGGCCAGCACGGTGGCGGCGCACCAGTTCCACCTGCAGGTGGTGCAGCGGGTCGATGTACGGGAAGCGGTGGCGGATCGAACGTTGTAACGCCGCGTTGTGCGCCAGACGCTGTTTGTCGCCGGTGATCAACTCCAGCGCGTGGGTGGTGCGCTGCCATTCCTGCTCGATCGCGGTGAAGATCTTCTTGCGCAGTTTTTTGTCGGTTACCAGCTCGGCGTAACGACCGGCCAGGGCCAGGTCACTCTTGGCCAGCACCATGTCCATGTTGGACAGCAGGGTTTTGAAAAACGGCCACTGGTGCTCCATGGTCTGCAGCAGCGCCAGCTGTTTCTTTTGCTGCTTGGCCGGTGTTTTGTCACCCAGGGGTTTGAGGAACTGTTCCACCGCCGAACCAAAGCCGTACCAGCCCGGCAAGGTCAGGCGGCACTGGCCCCAGCTGAAGCCCCAGGGAATCGCACGCAGGTCTTCAATCTTTTGCGTGGCCTTGCGTGAAGCCGGGCGTGAGCCGATGTTGAGTTCGGCAATTTCGCGGATTGGTGTGGCGCCAAAAAAGTAGTCGGTGAAGCCCGGGGTCTCGTACACCAGCGCCCGGTAGGCGGCCATGCTGGCCAGCGACAACTCGGCTGCGGCTTCCAGAAACGCCGGCTCAGCCGCCTGGGTCGGGTGGAGCAGGGTGGCTTCCAGCGTGGCTGCCACCAGGGTTTCTAGGTTGCGTCGGCCAATCTCGGGGTTGGCGTATTTGGAGCCAATCACCTCACCTTGTTCGGTCAGGCGGATCTGGCCACGCACGGTGCCCGGGGGCTGCGCCAGGATCGCCTCAAAGCTGGGGCCGCCGCCGCGCCCGACCGTGCCGCCCCGGCCGTGGAACATGCGCAGCTGGATGAATTCCTTGTCATCAGGCGTCGGGTGGTCGCGGTTGATCTCGTCAAACACCTCGACCAGCGCCAGTTCACCACGGTACAGCTCCCAGTTGCTGGTGAAGATGCCGCCGTCCTTGTTGCTGTCGGAGTAACCCAGCATGATGTCCTGCTCGCCATACTGGTCGGCATGGCCGCGCTGCACCATGGCCAGGATGCCGGGCAAGGCGTAGAAGGTTTTCATGATCGGCGCGGCGTGGCGCAGGTCGTCGATGGTCTCAAACAGTGGCACCACAATCAGGTCGCAGCTGGCGTTGTCACAGTCGAGCGTGCCGCGCATCAGGCCCACTTCTTTCTGCAGCAGCATCACCTCCAGCAAGTCACTTACGGTTTCCGTGTGGCTGATGATGTAGTGGCGAATGGCCTGGGCGCCGTAGCGCTCACGCATGGTTTTGGCGGCTTCAAAAATGGCGATTTCGCTGAGCGTGTGTTCGCTGTAGGGCGCACCCACCACGCGCAAGGGCCGGGTTTCGTTGAGCAGCTTGAGCAGCAGCTGGCATTTGGCTTCTTCGTCCAGGCTGGCGTAGTCAGCTGTGACACGGGCCTGGGCCAGCAGCTCGGTCAGTACCGCTTCATGCTGGTCGGAGCTTTGGCGCAGGTCGACCGTGGCCAGGTGGAAACCAAACACCTGGATGGCGCGCATCAGTGGCTGCAGGTGCTGGGTCACCAGGGCCTGGGCGTGCTGCGCCAGCAGTGAGGCTTCGATCACCTTCAGGTCGGCCAGCAACTCTTGTGCGCTGGCGTAGGGGTTTTGCGGCGGCACCGCGTAGTGCGGCGCCTCGGTGCCGGTCAGCGCCTTGAGGGTGGCCGCCAGGCGGGCGTACACACCAATCAGTGCGCGGCGGTAGGGTTCGTCCTTGCGGTGTTCGCTGGTGTCGGCTGAGCACTCGGCCAGGGCCTGCATCTCGGGCGAAAACGCCATCAGCATGGCCGACTGCGACAGATCACCGCCCAGCAGGTGGATCTCGGCCAGGTAGTGGCGGATCGCCACATCGGCCTGGCGGCTCAGGGCGTGTTCCAGGGTGTGGGCGTTGACATTGGGGTTGCCGTCGCGGTCACCCCCAATCCACTGGCCCATGCGCAGGAAGTTGGCAATCGGCTGCTGGCCCAACGCTTGTTCCAGGTGGGCATAGATGCGCGGGATCTCGCGCAGGAAGGTTGATTCGTAATAACTCAGCGCGTTGTCCACCTCGTTGGCCACGGTGAGTTTGGAAAAACGCAGCAGCCGGGTTTGCCACAGCTGCAGCACCCGGGCGTGCAACTGGGCCTCGTTGTCGGCCAGTTGTTGGGGGGTGAGTGCGTCGTCGGGCACCTGGTAGGCCAGGGCCTGGGCCAGGATGTCGTCACGCTGCGCCAGCAGTTTGGCGATGTCGCGCTCGGCATCCAGAATACTTTTGCGCTGCACCTCGGTCGGGTGGGCGGTCAGCACCGGCGAGACATAACTGTGCGCCAGCATCGCGCTGATGGCCTGGGGCGTGATGCCGCCTTCGGCCAGGCGCTGCAGTGTTTTGCCGATGCTGCCTTCACGCACCGCGCCCATGCGCTGGTGGATGGCGCGGCGGCGGATGTGGTGGCGGTCCTCGGCCAGGTTGGCCAGGTGGCTGAAATAGGTGAAGGCACGCACCACACTCACGGTTTTGTCACCGCTGAGCGACTTGAGCAGCTTGCTCAGGGCCTTGTCGGCCTCGTGGTCGGCATCGCGGCGAAACGCTACGGACAACTGTCGGATTTTCTCGACCAGTTCAAAGGCGGCCTCGCCCTCTTGCTCGCGAATCACGTCGCCCAGAATGCGACCCAGCAGGCGGATGTCGTCGATCAGGGGTTGCTCGGTGCTGATAGGGCTGGTTTTGGGGCGTGGGGAGCTGGTTTTTGTCATGGCAGTTCTGTGGTTGAGCATGCTATTTTCAAGCAAGACTCATGCTAGCATTCTCGACTGCATCGCTATTACAAAAAGGTTACGGCTACGCGCCACACACTTATGAGCACATTCACGATTGCCACCAGAGAAAGTCGCTTGGCCATGTGGCAGGCTGAGCATGTACAGGCCATTTTGACGGGTATGGGTCATACGGTCAGCATTCTGGGTATGACCACCCTGGGTGACCAGATTCTGGACCGCGCCTTGAGCCAAGTCGGAGGCAAGGGTCTGTTTGTGAAAGAGCTGGAGGTGGCGCTGGAGGCCGGCAGTGCCGACCTGGCGGTGCATTCGCTCAAGGATGTGCCTATGGAGCTGCCCGAGGGTTTTTCCCTGGCCTGCGTGATGGAGCGCGAAGACCCGCGCGATGCTTTTGTTTCCCCACGTTACGCCAATCTGGCCGCGCTGCCGCAAGGTGCGGTGGTCGGCACTTCCAGCCTGCGTCGCGTCGCATTGCTGCGCGCCCTGCGCCCGGACCTCAAGATCGAGCCCTTGCGTGGCAACCTCGACACCCGCCTGCGCAAGCTCGACGAAGGCCAGTACGACGCGATTGTGCTGGCCGCTGCCGGCCTCAAGCGCTTGAAGCTCGAAGACCGCATCCGTGACATTTTCGAGCCCGAAGTGATGCTGCCCGCCGCTGGCCAAGGCGCCCTGGGCATCGAGGTGCGTACCGACGGTGCCGAGATCACCACCGCTTTGACCCCGCTGATCCACCAGCCGACCTGGCTGGCCGTGGCGGCCGAACGTGCGGTGAGCCGCGCGATGGGGGGCAGCTGCTCGATGCCGCTGGCCGCCTTTGCCACGTTGCAAGGTGATGTGCTGACCATCAACGCCGCCTGGGGTGACACCGAGAACAAGCTGCCGCTGGTGCGCGCAAATGCCACCGGCCCGGTCACGGACCAGGCCAGCGCTGCGGCCTTGGGCCAGCGTGTGGCTGACGCGTTGAAGGCCGGTGTGCTGGCCCAAGGTGGTCGCCTCGACCATCTGGACAAGGCCCTGATCGGGCAATAAGCCATGCGTGTGATCGTGACCCGGGTGCAGCCACAGGCTGCGCGCTGGGTCAAGCTGCTTTCTCCCTCCTGTGACGCGCTGGCGCTGGCGCTGCTCGAAACCCGGGCCCTGACCGATACATCGACGCTGCAGGCCATTGGGGCACGTTGGCCAGACTACGCCGCTGTGATGTTTGTCAGCAGCCATGCGGTGGACTATTTTTTTGCATCCAATCAGGCTGTAACCCTTTTATACAAAGGGCAGGAAACTCCTGAAACAAGAGCGTGGTGTACTGGCCCCGGCACCCGTTCTGCCTTGCTGGCACAGGGCCTGCCCGCGCAGAAGGTCGATGCGCCACCCGCCGACGGCGGACAGTTTGACTCCGAGGCGTTGTGGCAACAGGTGCAGGGCCAGGTGGGTCCTGGCGCCCGGGTGCTGATTGTGCGTGGTGATACCCGAGACGACGACAGCGACAAGCCTGACAGCGCCGAACAGCCCGCTGCTACACCGGGGGTGGGCCGCGACTGGCTGGCGCAAACCCTGCGCCAGGCCGGGGCCGAGGTGGATTTTGTGGTGGCTTACCAGCGCGGCGCTCCAGTGTGGGGGCCGGCTGAACGTGCCCTGGCGACACAAGCCGCCAGCGATGGCTCCGTCTGGTTGTTCAGCAGCGCCGAGGCGGTGGGCCACTTGTCCAGCCTGCTGCCCGGCCAGAGCTGGGCCCAGGCCCGTGCGCTGGCCACCCATGCCCGGATTGCACAGGCGGCGCGTGATCTGGGCTTTGCCACGGTGTGTGAGTCGCGCCCGACCTTGGCCCATGTTCTTGCCTCGATAGAATCATTGGCATGACCCATGTCAACCCAACAGATGCCAACGGTGTGAATGTGCCCCCGGAACCGGCAGCGGTCGAGGCTGCGCCGCTCCCAGTCAGCCCTGCCCAAGCCGCTGCGGCGCCAGGCCGCAACCCCGTGGTGTGGCTGGGTGCTTTGCTGGTGATTTGTGTGCTGGCAACGGTGCTGCTGTGGCAGAAGGTCAGCAACATCCAGGAACAACTGGCGATGCAAAGCGCCGACGCCCAGGGCAAGTCACAAGAGGCGCAGGCCCTGTCCAAACAGGCTTTGGCGATGGCACAGGAGACTGTGACCCGGGTCGCGGTGCTCGATGCGCGCTTGAGCGAGGTGGCCTTGCAGCGCAGCCAGCTCGATGAACTGATGCAAAGCCTGTCGCGCTCGCGTGACGAAAACCTGGTGGTGGATATTGAAGCGGCCCTGCGCTTGGCGCAGCAGCAGTCGGAATTGACCGGCACGGTCGAGCCGCTGCTGGCGGCGCTCAAAAGTGCCGATCAGCGGGTGGCACGTGCCGCCCAGCCGCGTCTGGCGTTGCTACAGCGGGCTCTGGCGCGTGACATTGAGCGTGTCAAGTCGGCGGCTGTGAGTGACACCCCGAGCATGCTGGTCAAGCTCGATGAGCTGGTGCGCCTGGCCGACGAGCTGCCGCTGGCCAATGCGGTGATGCCTTTGCTCAAGATGGCCGAGAAGCCCCAGGCAGCGGCCTCCAAACCGCTTGATCAGTGGCAACAGGCCTTGCAGCAGGTGCTTGGGGAGGCACGCAACCTGGTGCGGGTGAGCCGCATCGAAGCCCCCGAAGCCGCCCTGTTATCGCCGGAACAGTCGTTTTTTGTGCGTGAGAACCTCAAGCTCAAGCTGCTCAACGCCCGCCTGGGACTGTTGTCGCGCCAGGTCGATGCCGCCCGCGCCGATCTGGGTGTGGCGCAGGACAGCCTGAGCAAGTATTTTGATGAGCGTGCCCGCAGCACCCGCGTGGCCGTCACCCTGTTGCAGCAGGTGCAGCTGCAGATGCGCCAGCTCAAGATTCCCCGGGTGGATGACACCCTGGCGGTGTTGGCTACAGCGGCAGCGGGGCGCTAAGCCATGCGGCTCACCTTGTGGTTCCTGGGGCTGTTTGGGGTGGCGGTGGCGCTGGCACTGTTTGCCAGCACCAACCCCGGCACCATCACCGTGTTCTGGCCACCGCACCGGGTGGACGTGTCGCTCAATCTGGCGATTCTGACGCTGCTGCTGGTGTTCGCTCTGCTGCATGTGGCGCTCAAGGCGCTGTCCGCGCTGTTTGCCATGCCGGGGCAGGCCCGTTCCTGGCGGCTGCGTTACCAGGAGCGCATCATGCATTCGGCCTTGCTCGATGCCTTGTCGCATCTGGTGGCCGGGCGTTTTATCCGTGCCCGCAAGGCCGCCGAGTTGGTGCTGGCGCGCGAAGCGGTCATGACACGCAGTGGTGAGCTGTGGCCCGATGCACCCCGGCTGCGGGTGATGGCGCATCTGCTGGCGGCCGAAAGCTCGCAAGCGCTGCAGGACAAGGCCGCGCGCGAGATGCATTTCCAGCAGGCGCTGGCGCAGTCGGCCAGCGCCGAAGCCAGTGGCACCCGTGATGGTCTGCAACTGCGCGCGCTGCGCTGGTCGCTGGAAGAGCGTGACCCCGCCGCCGCGCTGGATTGGCTGGCGCAGTTGCCTGCCGGTGTGGCGCGTCGCACGGTGGCGCTGCGTTTGCGGCTGAAGGTCGCGCGCCTGGCCGGGCAAAACGATCTGGCCTTGGAAACCGCGCGTTTGCTGGTCAAACACAAGGCGTTTTCGGGCAGTGCGGCGCTGAGCCTGCAGCGGGCGCTGGCGCTGGAGTACATCCAGACCACCCAGGAGCCCGAACAGCTTGCGGTGGTCTGGGCAAAGCTTGACCCGGTGGAGCAGAACGTGCCAGAGGTGGCGTTGTCTGCCGCCGGTCGCCTGCTTCGGATGGGTGGGGCAGTGGATCAGGCATTTGCCTGGTTACTACCGGTTTGGGAGCGCATGACCCAATCTAAACAAGGGCTGGAGCCAGATCAGAAGGTTTTCCTGATCCGGGTGATGGAAAACGGCTTTTCTGCCGCTGGGGAAGACATCGACAAGCAGTGGCTGTCACGCATCGAACAGGCCCAGCTGGCCTCACCCGGGGACGCCGACCTGCAGTACCTGGCCGGTGTGGCCTGCCTGCACCTGCAGCTCTGGGGCAAAGCGCAACAGCTGATCCGCCAGGCCCTACCTCGGCTCAGTGATGCCGGTTTGTTGACGCGTGCCTGGCAGGTCCAGGCCGAACTGGCGCAACGCCAGGGTGACGAGGCGCAGGCGCTGCTGGCCTGGAGAAACGCAGCCCAGGTCACCTTGCGCCGCAAAACCTGACCCCCTGAGGGCCTGCCGGGCCTGTTAAAAAGTGTGCCGCAACGCATTTGCGTGACTTAGGACGCGTTCGAGTCTATGATTTGTCCATGAGCACATTCATCGAACACATTGTCAAGCTGACCAGTCACCGTGACCGTGATCTCCTGGAGCTCACGCTGTCCAAAGCGCTGATTGATCTGTTGCCCCTGGAGCGCATCGTCATTGCCCGTGTGGTGCGCGAGGAGGGCGTCAGCCGCTGGCTCGACGTGGCCCGACTCGACGCCAAGGGAGGCGGCCGTGTGATTGATCCGCAGCGGGTCGATTTCCAGACCCTGATCAAGCTCGAAGATGCCTCTGATCGGCTGCGCTGCCTGGAAACCCGTGAGCGGGTCGAGGTGGCTTGGGCCGGGCCGGAAGGTCCACGCATCACCCTGCTGCCCTTGTTCTCGGATTCACGGCAAGAAGATGCTGGTGTGCTGGAGCTGCATTCGGACGCGGCCCTGGACGCAGACAGTCTGGCCTTTGTGGATGCGCTGCGCCAGATTTACCGCAACATGTACAGCCTGCTGGAATACAGTGACCGCGACCCGCTGACCGGGCTGCTCAACCGGAAATCGCTGGACGATGCGTTTTATAGTGCGGTTCTCGAAGACCTAGATGGCATCCTGCCGCCGATGGACAGCGCGGGTGAGCAGGAGCGCCGCCACCGTGTGCCCGCCAACTACTGGCTCGGTTCGGTGTCGATCGACAACTATGGCCTGATCAGCGACAAACACGGGTATGCGGCGATGCAGGACGTGTTGCAGCAGGTCGCGCGCGTGATGAGCAGCACCTTCAGAACCTATGACCGGCTTTACCACTTTGGGGGTGACAGTTATGGGGTGTTGTTGCATTGCCCCGACGAGGCCCTGGTGCTGGCGGCGTTTGAGCGGCTGCGTGCCAATGTGGAGAAAACCCGTTTTCCGCTGGTGGGCCGTGTCACCGTGAGCAGTGGTTTCACCACCGTAAGGGCCGACGACTCACCTGCCAGTGCGCTCGAAAACACCGCGCGGGCAGTCGACTTTGCGCGCCGTGGTGGGGGCAACAAAGCCTGCAGCCATCTCGGGCTGGTGCGGCGTGGGTTTTTTGGGCCCGTGCCGGTCCTGACAGAGGAAGCGGCCGTCGTCTGAGCGTTGGCATCCAAGCAAGAAAAAGGGCACCTCAGGTGCCCTTTTTTGATAGCAAACATCCCTTTCGGGATGTGGGCTTAGCGCACTTCTGATTGCTCGAACGGCAGGGTCGTGTTGCGCAGGTCGCGCCGGGTTTCCACCAGCACCAGCGGGCGCTCGTCCATCACCACGAGGGCTGGACGTTCACGCACCACCCGCACCGGTTCAGGCTGGGCCGCGATGGCGGCCTGGGCGGCAGCCACTTTCTCGGCGTCAGAAGAGACCCAGTTCAAACCACTGTTTTGCGCCAACTGTGCCAGTTCTTCCAATGGCAGGCTGTAAGGCATCACCTTGGGCATGCCTGTACTCGCAGCAGCGCTGGGCGCTGGAACGGGTGCTGCAGCAACTGGCGTCGGCAACACCGGCGCTGGCGCGGCCACGGGAGCCGGTTCCACGGCGGCCACGGGTGGCTGCACCTCGGTAACAGCGGCCACGGCGACTGGCTCGGCAGCCACCGGGGCTGCTGTTGCCACCGCGGGTGCACTGGTCACGGCAGGTGTGCTGAAGTACGACTTGCGGGGTGTGTCTTGCCCCTCGGTTTCGGACTCTGCGTTCACGGGCCGGGCGTTGGGCGTCTCGCTGCCCTCGACGTTGTCTGCTGCCTGGCGTTCGGTACGTTCACCACGTGGCTTGCGTTCACGGCCATAACGGTCACGTGAGCGTTTTTCCCGGGGTGCAGACTCGCCCCTGTCGGCCTGGTCAACCGCAGTCTGGTTGTCATCGGCGTTGGTTTCGTTGTCAGCCGTCACCGGGCTGCTGCTGGCTTCGGCTAGGTCGGTCGTTGGCCGACCGTCGACTTCTGTGCGTGGGCCACGCTGTGGACGACGGTCACCGCGCTGGTTGCGACCGTTGCGCTCCTGGCGGGGCTCGTTGCGGCTGGGCTCGCCGCCCTCGGTGCTCACCTGGGCATTGGTGTCCAAACGGCCAGCCTCGGGGGCTAGGGCGTTGACCTGGCTGTCCGGGCGCTCATTGCGTGGGCCGCGCTCGTTGCGCTCACCCCGTTCTGGGCGTTCACCGCGCTCGGGCCGGTTGCCTCGCTCATTGCGGTTGCCACGGTTGTCCTGGCGGCCATCGGCACGGCCTTCCGGGCGGGCCTCGGAGCGACCTTCTGCGCCGGCGCGGCCGTTGCGACCCTCACCACGTGGGCCCCGTCCACCTTCGGGGCGATCACCCCGGGCTTCGTTGCGGCGGTTGCCGTCGCGGCCCGAGCGGCCACCTGCTTGTGGACCGCGTCCGTCTGTTTTATCGTTGGCCGGGGCTGCAACTGCCTTGGGCGCAGGGGTGGTTGCCGGTGCCGGGGCAAACAGGTTCTTGATCCAGCCAAAGAAGCCTTTTTCAACCACGACCGGTGCAGCGACCGGCGCTTTGGGGGGCTGTTGCGCCGCAGCAGGTGCCGGGCTGACCGGTACCGGTTTGGGCGGTGCCACCGGTGCGGGCGCATCGGGCAACACACCTTTAATGACCGGGGTTTGCCGGTTGGTGGGCTCTTGGGCACGGCGCGTCACAGCGGTGGCGTCTTCGACCTCTTCAGCCATCGAGTAGCTGGCGGTGATGTTGTCCAGACGCGGGTCGTCGTGTTTCAGGCGTTCCAACTTGTAGTTGGGCGTTTCCATCGACTTGTTGGGCACCATCAGCACATTGATGCGCTGTTTGAGTTCGATCTTGGCGATTTCGCCGCGTTTCTCGTTGAGCAGGAACGAGGCCACTTCCACTGGCACTTGGCACAGCACCGAGGCGGTGTTGTCCTTCAAAGACTCTTCCTGGATGATGCGCAGAATCTGCAGCGCCGAGCTTTCGGTGTCTCGGATGTGGCCGGAACCACCGCAGCGCGGGCAGGGAATCGATGCACCTTCGCTGAGGGCCGGGCGCAGGCGCTGGCGGCTCATTTCCATCAGGCCAAATTTGCTGATCGAGGCAAACTGCACCCGCGCACGGTCTTGGCGCAGGGCGTCGCGCAGGCGGTTTTCCACTTCGCGGCGGTTGCGGCTTTCTTCCATGTCGATGAAGTCGATCACGATCAGGCCACCCAAGTCGCGCAGACGGGCCTGGCGCGCCACTTCATCAGCGGCTTCGAGGTTGGTACGGGTGGCGGTTTCTTCGATGTCGCCACCCTTGATGGCGCGTGCCGAGTTGACGTCCACCGACACCAATGCTTCGGTGTGGTCGATCACGATGGCGCCGCCGGACGGCAGGGTCACGGTGCGGGCGTAGGCGGTTTCAATCTGGTGTTCGATCTGGAAACGGCTGAACAGCGGGGCGTCATCGCGGTAACGTTTGACGCGGGCTGCGTGTTCGGGCATCACATGCGCCATGAACTGCTGGGCTTGTTCGTACA
This sequence comes from Rhodoferax sp. U11-2br, assembly GCF_018619435.1. GTDB lineage: Bacteria > Pseudomonadota > Gammaproteobacteria > Burkholderiales > Burkholderiaceae_C > Rhodoferax. The sequence continues at coordinate 123,983 of NZ_JAHFZF010000004.1, forward strand.
CGTCATCGGTGTCGATCAGGATGTCGCCGATGTCGTTGTTGAAGTAGTCACGGATCGCGCGAATCACCAGAGACGATTCCTGGTAGATCAGGAACGCGCCCTTGCCACCCTTGGCAGCGCCGTCAATCGCGCTCCAGAGCTTGAGCAGATAGTTCAAGTCCCATTGCAACTCAGGCGCACTGCGGCCGATGCCGGCGGTGCGGGCAATGATGCTCATGCCGTTGGGGTATTCGAGCTGGTCCAGCGCTTCTTTGAGTTCAGCGCGGTCTTCACCCTCGATGCGGCGGCTCACACCGCCACCACGCGGGTTGTTGGGCATCAGCACCACATAACGGCCAGCGAGTGACACAAAAGTGGTGAGTGCCGCACCCTTGTTGCCACGTTCTTCCTTTTCGACCTGGATCAGCAGTTCCTGGCCTTCACGGATCACGTCCTGGATGCGCGCCTGGCTGACCGAGACATTGGCCTGGAAATACTGTTTGGAGATTTCCTTGAACGGCAAGAAGCCGTGGCGTTCTTCGCCGTAGTCGACAAAACAGGCTTCGAGGGAGGGCTCGACGCGGGTCACCACGGCCTTGTAGATGTTGCCCTTGCGTTGTTCGCGTCCTTCAATCTCGATTTCGTAGTCGAGCAGTTTTTGCCCGTCCACCACCGCCAGGCGGCGTTCCTCCGCCTGGGTGGCGTTGATCAGCATCCGTTTCATGGGTCGCTTTCCTTCAATTCAAATATCAATACACAAGCTCATGCCGAGCCATTGATACACAAACTGACGCTTTGAAATGCGGAGGAAACTGCCGTAGACCCTTCGCTCACTGAGTGAGCGGGGGCGGTGGCGCGTGGAGAGGAGTCATCGGGTCTGTGGGGATTATTGCTACCTGTTTGATAGCTACATGCGCCTTTTTAAAGGGCGCTGGTGCCAGACGTGCGCCAACAAACAGCACGCTCACGCGCTGCAGGCAAAAACACATCAAGGACATCAACACAAACATATCACTTCATTCCGCTCACAGTCTAAGACTATGAGTTTTTGGTTATTCCGTATCAGGATTTCAAGGCGTCGTTTTAACCCTTCAGCGCGGCTGCCACACGGGACATGGGGTCACCTGTTTGCAGCCTGGATGTCAGGCGGTACCGACTTTTCTGGCGAGGCAGGAGGTGTGTGAACTAAACTTCACCATCCAACGAATTAACTTTCTGTTAAATCAACCACTTACAGCACATCGCCAGTGAAAGTCATTATAGGGGGCAAACCTGCTCCGCCTGCCCCCAAAGTGGAAACCCTTTGTATCGACGAAGACGCGTCGGGCCAACGGGTCGACAACTTCCTGATCCGCCACCTCAAAGGCGTGCCCAAGACCCACATCTACCGACTCATTCGCAGTGGTGAGGTGCGTGTCAACAAGGGTCGCGTCAGTGCCGATACCCGACTCTCAACCGGGGACATGCTGCGGGTGCCGCCGGTGCGCATCTCCGAGCGGGTGGCTGAAAAAGAACAAGCGATGGCCCAGCAGGTGGCGCATGGCGCACCGGCGCGCGATTTTCCGGTGCTGCTCGAAGACGATCACCTGATCGCCATCAACAAACCCGCCGGTGTGGCGGTGCATGGCGGCTCGGGTGTGAGTTTTGGGGTGATCGAGCAGTTGCGTATGGCGCGCCCGCAGGCCAAATTCCTGGAGCTGGTGCACCGGCTGGACCGCGAAACCAGTGGCATTTTGCTGGTGGCCAAAAAACGCAGCGCGCTCAAACAGCTGCAAGACCAGTTCCGCACGCGCCAGACCGGCAAGACCTACTTGGCGATGGTGTGTGGGCAGTGGCCCGCCAAGTTGAAGGTGCTGGACAAACCCTTGCACAAGTACCTGCTCGATGGCAACGAGGCACAAGCGGGTGAGCGCCGTGTCAAGGTGGTGTCGCGCGATGACCCGGACGGTATGCCCTCGGTCACGCTGGTGAAAATACGTGCGAGCAGCGCCGACTACTCACTGCTCGAAGTGACGATTAAGACCGGACGCACCCACCAGATCCGGGTGCACCTGGCCAGCGAAGGTTTCCCGATCCTGGGTGACGACAAGTACGGTGACTTTGAGCACAACAAACAGCTGGCCCGCGCCAGCGCACAACACCAGCTCAAGCGCATGTTTTTACATGCCTGGCGTTTGCAGTTACATCACCCCGCCAGCGGCGAACCGATTGAATTGCTGGCAGACTTGCCGCCCGAACTGGCCTTTTTTTCCGCCGCTGTACTGGCGCAGCGCCCTGATTGACCCCTCATGACCCCACGCAACTTTGACCTGATTGCCTTCGACTGGGACGGCACCCTGTTTGACTCCACCGCCATCATTGCCCGCTGCATCCAGGCGGCGGTGCGCGATGTGGGCGGCAAGGAGCCCACGTTTGAAGAAGCCTCGTATGTGATTGGCATGGGCCTGATGCAGGCGCTGGCCCATGCCGCGCCCGACGTGCCCGAAGCGCTTTACCCCAAGCTGGGTGACCGCTACCGCCACCATTACTTTGCCATCCAGCATGAGATCAGCCTGTTTGACGGGGTGTTGCCGCTGCTGGCCGAGCTCAAAGCGCGCGGCCACCTGCTGGTGGTGGCCACCGGCAAAAGCCGCCGCGGCCTGGATGAGGCACTGAGCAGCGCGGACTTGGCGGGTGTGTTTGATGCCTCACGCACCGCCGACCAGACGGCAGGCAAACCCGATCCCCTGATGCTCAACGAGCTGATGGCGGAGTTTGATGTACCACCCGAGCGCACCCTGATGGTGGGTGACACCACTCATGATTTGCAAATGGCGCTCAACGCCGGTTGTCCTAGCCTGGCGGTAAGTTATGGTGCGCATGACCATGCGGTGTTTGGCGCCTTGCAGCCTTTGTTTGTGGCGCACAGCGTGCCCCAGATGCGTGACTGGTTGTTGGCCCATGGCTGAGATGGCGCGTGCCATGCTTGCATGAACCCGATGTCTGAGTCGGTGTATTTATGCCCATCGTCCGACTTGGTGGACAGCTGTGAGGCGGTGCCGTTTGAGGTGCGTTATTACTCGGAAAGTGTCGCGGCGTTTGCCGTGCGCTACGCTGGCAGGGTTTACGCTTACATAAACCGTTGTACCCATGTGCCGATGGAGATGGATTACCAGCCCAACCAGTTTTTTGACAGCACCGGCCACTGGCTGATGTGTGCCACCCACGGGGCCATGTATTCGCCCCAGACCGGCCAGTGTGTGATGGGCCGTTGCCGTGGTGGCCTGGTCAAAATTGCGGTCAGCGAAGAAGCGGGCAGGGTGCACTGGCATACTTCCGACAAACTACAACCTAACCAAGCCTTATGACAGATCCAGCTGATTCGGACAAGCCAGGTGCCTCACCTGTGCCGGAATACATGCCAAATACCGCACAAACCCAAGCAGATAAAGGGCCTGGTGCTACACAAAACAAAGTGTCTGGCGAGCCCGAAGCCATCGGTTGGGAGCGGGCCACGCTGGAGAAGCTGGCGTTTGCGTCGCTGCACGAGCAACGCCTGGCGCGGCGCTGGCGCAATTTTGTGCGTCTGGCCTGGCTGGTGTTTCTGATCGCGGTGGCCTGGTTCGGTTTTGACCAGAGCAACACCACCAAAAATGTGACCACACCCCACACCGCCGTGGTGGACATCAAGGGTGAAATTGCCTCAGGTAACGAGGCCAGCGCCGAGCTGATCCTGTCCTCGGTGCGCGCGGCTTTTGAGGATGCCGGCGCGCAGGCGGTGGTGCTGTTGATCAACTCCCCGGGTGGCAGCCCGGTGCAGGCAGGCATCGTCAACGATGAAATCCGCCGTCTCAAGGTGTTGCACAACAAGCCAGTGTACGCGGTGGTGGAGGAGTCTTGTGCTTCGGCGGCGTATTACATCGCGGTGGCGGCGGACAAGATCTATGTGGACAAGGCCAGCATCGTTGGCAGCATTGGTGTGCTGATGGACGGTTTTGGTTTCACCGGCCTGATGGAGAAGCTCGGTGTAGAGCGGCGCCTGATGACGGCGGGGGAGAACAAGGGTTTTCTGGACCCCTTCAGCCCGCAGACCGAGCGCCAGCGTGAGTACGCCCAGGCCATGCTCAACCAGATCCACCAGCAGTTCATCACCGCTGTCAAAACCGGGCGCGGCACCCGGCTCAAGGAAGATGCCGACACCTTCAGCGGCCTGTTCTGGAGCGGCCAGCAAGCCATCGAGCTGGGGCTGGCTGACCAGCTTGGCAGCATCGACTATGTGGCGCGTGAGGTGGTGAAGGCCGAGGAGATCATCGACTACACCCGCCGTGACAACGTCGCTGAGCGCCTGGTCAAGCGTTTTGGCGCGGCGCTGGGCGCTGCGGTGGTGCAGGCCACCCAGTCCTCGGCTGCGCTGCGTTAATCCTCGTTGCCGCCGAGCTGGCGGCAGCGGGACTTGCCCGCTGGCTCTGGCCAGAGCTGCTTAACGACCAATCGCAAACACTGCCGGTGTGCTGTTGTTGAGCGGACTGGTTTTTTTCTTCCAGCCTTTGATCGTGTCGCTCACCAGTTGGGCACGTGGCAAAGTCAGCCCGGACCCAATTGCCAAGCGGGTGTTGTGCTGCAAATTTTGCAGCAAGGACTGCAGCATGGCCTGGTTGCGGTAGGGCGTCTCGATGAACAGCTGAGTCTGCCCGCTGCGCAAAGCCAGGGCCTCGAGTTCACGGATGCGTGTGGCGCGTTCCGACGGGTCCTGCGGCAAATAACCCACAAACGCAAAACTCTGGCCGTTGAGCCCGCTGGCAGCCAAGGCCAGCAGCAGCGACACCGGCCCGACCAGTGGCACCACCGCGATGCCGAGGTCGTGCGCGGCACGTACCACCGACGAGCCCGGATCGGCCACGGCGGGCATACCCGCTTCGCTGATCAGGCCGATCGCCTGGCCATCCAGCGCGGGCTGTAACAGGCCGCGCGCGTCGAAATTGCCGTGGTGGTCGCCTTTTTTGTGTACCTCGCGCGGCAACTCCACCAGCTGCATCTCCTGGATGCTGCAGCACAGCGGGGTGATTTCGTGGATGCGTTTGAGGTAGGCGCGCGCCGACTTGGCGTTTTCACAGACCCAGTGGCGCAGGCTAGCGGCCGTTTGCAGGGTGCCCAGCGGCAGGCTGGCTTGTAAATCGGTGCTGTCGTCACAGCCAAAGTCGAGTGGCGCGGGCACCAGATACAAGGTGCCTGGGGTGGTTGTCGCCTCCATGATCACAGCACCTGGATACCAGCAGCTTGAATCAGCTGGCAGGTGCGTATCAGCGGCAGGCCAATCAGCGCGGTGGGGTCGTCGTTGTCGATGCGTTCCAGCAGGGCAATGCCCAAGCCCTCGCTTTTGGCGCTGCCGGCGCAGTCGTAAGGGGTTTCAGCCAGCAGATACGCTTCAATTTGCGCGTCCGTCAGCGCGCGAAAGCGCACCTTGACCCGCGCCAGTTCGGTTTGGGCAAAACCCGTTTCCAGGCAGACCACCGCCACGGCGGTCTGAAACACCACGGTGTTGCCGCGCATGGTCTGCAGCTGGGCGACGGCGCGGGCGTGGTTGCCGGGTTTGCCAAGTGCTTGGCCATCCAGGTCGGCCACCTGGTCGGAGCCGATCACCACCGCCGTCGGGTGGGCTTGGGCGACCGATCGCGCCTTGGCCAGCGCGAGGCGGCAGGCGATGTCTGGTGGGGTTTCGCCGGGCAGCGGGGTTTCATCGACCTGTGAGGCCACCACGCTGAAGGGCAAACGCAAACGTTCGAGCAACTGGCGGCGGTAGACCGAGGTGGAGGCAAGGATGAGGGGGCGTGGGGGTAAAGAGCTCATGCCGCGATTCTCTTACACTGCCTCCCATGATGGAACACAAGCACCCCCCCAAATTTGACGTCCGGCATGCCGCAGCCTCCCAGCTGCTCATGGAAGGCCATGATGTGTTATTAAGTTATGAGCGCCTGATGCAGGAAACACAAGGGCTAGCGGCCGAAAACTCACTTGATTGGACGGCGCGGGTCGAGGTGCGCCCCGATCCTGCCGGGCAGCCGACCAACTGGCTGCACTTGACGGTGGTCACCACCATGCCCCAGATTTGCCAGCGTTGCCTGGGTCCGGTGGATGTGGCCTTGCAGGTGAATCGTGAGTTCCGTTTTGTCGAAACCGAAGCTGTGGCCGAGCAGCAGGACGACGAGTGTGAAGAAGACCTGCTGGTGATCAGCCGTGAGTTTGACCTGGCGACGCTGGTGGAAGACGAGGTGCTGATGGCTTTGCCCCTGGTACCGCGCCACGAGACCTGTCCCGTCAATGTCAAGATGCTCGCGGTAGACGATGACTTTGAGGCGCCCGTTGAGAAGCCCAACCCGTTTGCGGTGCTGGCACAGCTCAAAGGCAAGGCATAAATGCCTGGCTAGCCGAATGGCTCATGATCGGTTATACTCTACAGCTTTTGCGCAGATGAACTGCGTGTATCTCAATAACCCAAAGTTGCCTTCTTAAAGGCGGCTTACAGTCTGAAGGAGCGGAACATGGCCGTCCAACAAAACAAGAAGTCACCTTCCAAGCGCGGTATGCACCGTTCACACAACGCCCTCGTGGTGCCCGGCATTGCTGTCGAATCCACCACCGGTGAAATTCACCTGCGTCACCACATCAGCCCCACCGGTTTTTACCGTGGTCGCAAGGTGCTCAAGACCAAATCTGAGGCCTAAACCCGATTTAAACGCATCCAGGCCCGAGGCTACCTTTGTGTGTAGCCTCGGGCCTTTGCATTTGTGATTTGGTTTTGTTGTTTGTTTTTCGCTGTTTTTTTGAAGCTTGCTGGCTTTAGCTATCCATGATCACTATTGCTGTTGACTGCATGGGAGGTGACCACGGCCCCCGTGTCACTTTGCCCGCCTGTAGCCGCTTTCTGGAAACACATCCTGATGCGGCCTTGATCATGGTCGGTTTGCCTGAGAGTTTGCGTGGCTACAACCATCCGCGTGCCACTGTGGTGCTGGCCAGCGAGGTGGTCACCATGGACGACCCGCTGGAGGTGGCGCTGCGCCGCAAAAAAGACTCATCCATGCGGGTGGCCATCACCCAGGTGAAAGACGGTGCGGCCCAGGCCGTGGTGTCGGCGGGCAACACCGGCGCCTTGATGGCGATCTCGCGTTATGTCCTGAAAACCCTGGATGGCATTGATCGCCCCGCCATCGCCGGTCAAATTCCCAATGCCAAGGGCTTGGGCACCACGGTGCTGGACATGGGGGCCAATGTGGATTGCACTGCTGAGCACTTGGTGCAGTTTGCGGTGATGGGTTCGGCCCTGGTGTCGGTGCTCAGTGGCAACGAAAACCCCACAGTGGGTTTGCTCAACATTGGCGAGGAAGCCATCAAGGGCAACGAAGTCATCAAAAAAACCGGTGAGTTGCTGCGCATCGCCTCTCAGACCGGTGATCTCAATTTCTATGGCAATGTCGAAGGCAATGATATTTTCAAGGGCACGGCTGACATTGTGGTGTGTGACGGTTTTGTGGGCAATGTGGCCCTCAAGGCCAGCGAAGGCCTGGCCGGGATGATCGTGGACTTTTTGCGCAAAGAGTTTTCTCGCAATATCTTCACAAAAGCAGCGGCGTTGATTGCTTATCCGGTGATATCGGCGCTTAAAAAGCGCATGGACCATCGTCGTTACAACGGCGGCGCCTTGTTGGGTTTGCGTGGCCTGGTGTTTAAGAGCCATGGTTCAGCCGACGATCTGGCGTTTGGTTATGCCTTGACGCGGGCGTATGATGCGGCCCGCAACGATTTGTTGGAGCGGGTCCGGGTGCGTATTGCGCACGCTGCGCCCCTGTTGGCGCCAGTTGAAGCACGTTTGCCGACTGAAGCCGCTGTATTGGTTTGATTTATGAACACTTACGCACGTATTACCGGCACCGGCAGTTATCTGCCACCGAATCGCCTGACCAATGCCGACCTGGTCGCGCAGTTGGCCACACAGGGCATCGAGTCCAGTGATGAATGGATTGTCGAGCGCACCGGGATCCGTGCCCGGCACTTTATTGACCCTGAGATGAGCTGCAGCGACATGGCCTTGTTGGCCTGTCAGCGGGCACTGGAGGCAGCAGGCCGTCAGGCCCAGGACATCGACCTGATCATCGTGGCGACCTCAACGCCGGACATGGTGTTTCCGTCGACCGCCACCATCCTGCAGGGCAAATTGGGAGCCCATGGCGGTGCCGCATTTGATGTGCAGGCGGTGTGCAGTGGTTTTATTTATGCGCTGACGGTGGCGGATGCTTTGCTCAAGTCTGGCGCGGCGACCAAGGCGTTGGTGGTGGGCTCCGAAGTGTTTTCCCGGATCCTGGATTTCAAGGATCGCACCACCTGCGTGTTGTTTGGCGATGGCGCGGGTGCGGTGGTGCTGGAGGCGGGTAGCGAGGCGGGCATTCTGGCCACCGACATCCATGCTGACGGCAAATACACCGATATTCTGTGTGTGCCGGGGCATGTCTCGGGTGGGCAAATACAGGGTTTGCCGCTGTTGCGTATGGATGGCCAGGCAGTTTTTAAACTCGCCGTGAATGTGTTGGACCAGACTGCCCGCGCGGTGCTGACCAAGGCAGGCAAAACAGAGGCCGACATCGACTGGCTGGTGCCACATCAGGCCAATATCCGCATCATGCAGAGCACCGCACGCAAGCTCAAATTGTCGCTGGACAAGGTGGTGGTCACGGTGGACCAGCATGGCAACACCTCGGCCGCGTCGATCCCGCTGGCACTCGATACCGCCGTGCGCGCGGGGCAGATCAAGCCCGGTCAGACGGTACTGCTCGAAGGGGTGGGCGGTGGATTCACCTGGGGCTCGGTGCTTTTAAAGTTGTAGCTATCGGTCCTTTTTAAATAAGGGCTTGAGGCAGATTTGTCATATATCTTTGAAACTTTTCCGTGACATTTATGAAACCATTTGCTTTTGTATTTCCGGGTCAGGGCTCGCAGTCGGTCGGCATGCTGGACGGCTGGGCTGATCATCCGCAGGTGCTGGCTGCCGTGGCCGAGGCCTCGGACGCCCTGCATGAAGATGTTGGCCAGTTGATCAAGGAAGGCCCCAAGGAGGCGCTGGCGCTCACCACCAACACCCAGCCGGTGATGCTGGTGGCGGGTGTGGCTGCCTACCGCGTCTGGATGGCTGAAGTGGGTGTGGCGCCTGCTGCGGTGGCCGGGCATTCACTGGGTGAATATTCCGCGCTGGTGGCCTCGGGGGTGCTGACCCTGTCGCAAGCCGCGCCGCTGGTGCGTTTTCGTGCCCAGGCGATGCAGGAAGCCGTGCCTGTGGGTGTGGGCGCCATGGCGGCCATCCTGGGTATGGATGCTTCTAAAGTGATCGCTATCTGTGCAGAGGTGACGGGGTCTTTTGGCCAGAATGCCACAGAAGTTGTGGAGGCTGTCAATTTCAACGACCCGGGCCAGACCGTGATTGCCGGTTCCAAGGCTGCGGTGGACCAGGCCTGTGTGGCGCTCAAGGCTCAGGGTGCCAAGCGTGCCTTGTTGCTGCCGGTGTCGGCGCCTTTCCACTCCAGCCTGATGCAACCAGCGGCCTTGAAACTCAAGGACCAGCTCGACACCGTTGCATTTGCGGCGCCGCAGATCCCGGTCATCAACAACATCGACGTAGCGGTGGAGTCCGACCCACAACGTATCCGCGACGCGTTGATGCGCCAGGCGTTTGGCCCGGTGCGCTGGGTCGAAGTGGTGCTGGCCCTGCAAGCCCGTGGTTTGTCCACTTTGGTCGAATGTGGCCCTGGCAAGGTCTTGGCTGGTATGGCCAAACGTATTGCGCCCGACCTGGCGGGTCTGGCGTTGTTCGATGCCGCCTCTCTGGCGGACGTCAAAACAAGTCTTTTGGAAGCATGAATTCATGAGTGAACCTACTTTTCAAGGCCAGGTGGCCCTGGTCACCGGCGCCTCGCGCGGCATTGGCGCGGCGATTGCACTGCAACTGGCCCAGCAAGGCCTCAAGGTGATTGGCACCGCCACCACCGACGACGGCGCCGCCAAAATCAGCCAGACCCTGGCAGCGTTTGATGGCTGCAGTGGCAAAACCCTCAATGTCAACGATGCGCCCGGCGTGGATGCCCTGATCGACGAAATCGTCAAAACCCACGGTGGCTTGCAGATTCTGGTCAACAACGCGGGGATCACCCGCGACAACCTGACCATGCGCATGAAAGACGAGGAATGGGATGCGGTGCTCGACACCAATCTCAAAGCGGTGTTTAGGATGAGCAGAGCCGTCATGCGGACCATGATGAAGCAGCGTTATGGCCGCATCATCAGCATCACCTCGGTGGTGGGGGCCTCCGGCAACCCGGGTCAGGCCAATTACGCCGCTGCCAAGGCCGGTGTGGCGGGTATGACCCGTGCGCTGGCGCGTGAGTTGGGTTCGCGCAACATCACGGTCAATTGCATCGCCCCGGGGTTCATCGAAACTGACATGACTGCGGGTCTGCCCGAAGAACAGCACAAAGCCCTGATGGGGCAGATCCCCTTGGGCCACCTGGGTAAGCCAGCAGACATTGCCCATGCGGTGGCTTATCTGGCGTCTCCCCAGGCAGCGTATGTCACTGGCCAGGAATTGCATGTCAATGGTGGCATGTTCATGGCGTGATCGGTGTATAAACAGAAGCCATCCAGCCGACATATCCGTCCGGTTAAAATGACGGATCTTTTTACAACCCTTTGAGGGAACTCATGAGCGATATTGAAGCACGCGTTAAAAAAATCATTGCCGAACAACTCGGTGTGGAAGAGTCACAAGTGACCAATGAAAAAGCCTTTGTGGCTGATCTGGGTGCCGACTCGCTCGACACCGTGGAGTTGGTGATGGCGCTCGAAGACGAGTTTGGCATTGAAATCCCTGACGAAGATGCTGAAAAGATCACCACGGTGCAAAACGCTGTGGATTACGCCACAACGCACAAAAAAGCGTAATGAACCCAAGCGCGGCGCCCCAGGGTGCCGCTTCGCTGCAGGGGTGTTTGACACCACCGGGCAGCGTCACCATTTCACAGCCTGATGCCTGCGCAAGGCATCAGGCTTTTTACAGACGAACCACTGACTGCTTATTCTTATGTCCCGTCGTCGCGTAGTTGTCACCGGTCTCGGTTGTGTCAGTCCCGTTGGAAACACGGTCGACACCACTTGGGCGAATCTGCTGGCTGGTCAATCGGGCGTGGGCCTGATCACCAAGTTTGACGCTTCCACTTTCAGCTGCAAGATCGCAGCCGAGGTCAAAGGGTTTGACATTGAAGCCTACATGAGCGCCAAGGAAGCGCGCACCATGGACACCTTCATCCACTTTGGTATTGCCGCCGCCGAGCAAGCCGTCGCTGATGCGGGTCTGCCCCGGGGTGATGCCTTGAGTGAAGAACTCGCCACGCGCATTGGCTGCGTCATTGGCTCGGGCATTGGTGGTCTGCCGATGATCGAGGGCATGCACGCGGAGTACATGCAGCGCGGTGCGCGTCGTATTTCGCCGTTTTTTGTGCCTTCCACCATCGTCAACATGATCGCCGGTCATGTGTCGATCCGCTGCGGCTTCAAGGGGCCGAATTTGGCCATCGTCACAGCCTGCACCACCGGTCTGCACTGCATTGGTCAGGCCGGACGCATGATCGAGTACGGTGACGCCGATGTGGTGGTCGCCGGTGGTGCCGAGGCCACCATTTCGCCGTTGGGTGTGGGTGGTTTTGCCGCGATGCGTGCTTTGAGCACCCGCAACGACGACCCTGCTACCGCCTCACGCCCCTGGGACCGTGACCGTGACGGTTTTGTGCTGGGAGAGGGCGCTGGTGTGATGGTGCTCGAAGAATACGAACACGCCAAGGCCCGTGGCGCCAAGATTTACGCTGAACTCGCCGGTTTTGGCATGAGTGGCGATGCCGGTCACATGACCGCCCCCAACATGGACGGCCCGCGCCGTGCCATGCTGATGGCCATGCAGAACGCCGGTGTCAACGCCGACCAGGTCAACTACGTCAATGCCCACGGCACCTCGACCCCGCTGGGCGATACCAACGAGTCCAACGCCATCAAGGCCGCTCTGGGTGATCACGCCAAGAAGGTGGTGGTCAATTCCACCAAGTCGATGACTGGCCATTTGTTGGGTGGTGCGGGTGGTCTGGAATCGGTGGTGACCGTGCTGGCGCTGCACCACCAGAAGAGCCCGCCGACCATGAACATCTTCAACCAGGACCCGGATTGCGACCTGGACTACTGCGCCAACACGGCGCGCGACATGAAGATCGACGTGGCCATCAAGAACAACTTTGGTTTTGGTGGCACCAACGGCTCGTTGGTGTTCAAGCGCGCTGCTTGATCCCACTGACTGCGGGATTCGCCTCTTTCAGCCTTTTTTCCTGATGCACAGCGCCCCAGCGGTCAGCTACCCGGTGGGGCGTTCGTCTTTCTACGGCGCTGTGCTGGCTGGGCTTCATGGTTTGGGTGCCTGCGTGCTGCTGGCCTGGGCGGTGAATACCGACACACCCAGGCTTGGGCATCTGCTGGGTGGCTTGCTTTGGTTGAGCAGCCTGGTGCTGGCCCTGTGGTCCTGGCGGCACACGTCCAACGGCACACTCACCTGGGACGGCCAGCAATGGATCTGGACGCTGGGGGATCTGTCGCACCCCGTGACCCTGCGGGTGACGCTGGACCTGCAACACCTGATACTGATGCAATTGCGCGCCCAGGACGCGGCCACGCAGTGGGTCTGGCTAGAACGCTCGGCCGCACCTGCGCGCTGGCGACCCTGTCGGCGTGCGGTGTTTGCGCGCCAGCCCGCACAGCCGACTGCTGATGCCGACTGGGTGGCACCATGACCGTCAACACACCGACGCCAGACACTGCCATGCCACGCGAGCCCGACAGTGATGTGGTGCTGGTTGAGCGCGCGCAGGCCGGTGACCAGCGGGCGTTTGAGTTGCTGGTCATCAAATACCAGCGCCGGGTGGAGCGGCTGATTGGCCGCATGGTGCGTGATGTGGACCTGGTCGAAGACATTGCCCAGGAAACCTTCATCCGTGCTTACCGGGCCTTGCACCAGTTCCGTGGTGATGCCCAGTTCTACACCTGGCTCTATCGCATTGCGGTCAACACGGCCAAGAAATTTCTGCTCGAATTGAAGAGAGACCCCACCGTCTCGGACAGCGCGCTGGCGCCCAAAGACGATGAGGATGAAACTTTCCGGCCCAAAAACGAACCAAGCACAGACGAGACACCGGAGTCGGTGTTGGCGGCCAAGGAAATTGGCCAGGCGGTGAGCCAGGCGCTGGCCGAGTTGCCGGACGATTTGCGTCAGGCCATCAGTTTGCGGGAGATGGATGGTTTGACTTACGAAGACATTGCCCAACTGATGGCGTGTCCGATTGGCACCGTGCGTTCGCGGATTTTCCGGGCGCGTGAGGCCATTTCTGCCAAGGTGCGTCCGCTGCTTGAGCGGCAGACCGGTAAACGTTGGTAAGGGGTGTGAACATGAAGCAGTTGGAACGGTTTGAACAAAACAGGGGCGAGGTACCTCATGTCTGATCACACGCAACACAACAGCGAAAGGCTGTCCGCCCTGATGGATGGGGCGCTGGAGGGTGAAGATGTGGCGCGCGCGCTGGATGCGTTCGCCAACGATGTCTCGGTCGATGACACCTGGGATACCTACCATCTCGTGGGCCAGGCGATGCGCGCCTCTGGCGAGCCTTTGCAAGCGCACGACCCGGCTTTTCTGGCGCGCTTGCGCTTGCGGCTCGCCGAAGAAACTCCTGAATCAGTAGCTGTAAGCCCTTTATCAATAAGGGCGGAAGGCCAAAAAGTCTTAAAAGAAGCGGCCAACGATCCCTGGTGGCGGCGTGTTGCCGGTTTGGCCTCGGTGGCCGTCGTGGGGCTGCTGGCCTGGCAGGGGCTGGTTTGGATGGGACCGGGCCAACCAACCGAGGCGACGCTGGCGCAGCAATCTGCCGCACCAGCGACCAGGGGGGCACCGCAAGCGCTGGTCAGTGCCGATGGTGGCTCGCCGCTCATGATCCGCGACCCGCAGCTCGATGCCTTGTTGGCGGCACATCGCCAGGTCGGCGGTGCCACCGCCTTGCAGATGCCAGCGGGTTTTCTGCGCAATGCCACTTTCAGCGAGGACAAACGTTGAGACCTTGGCGCGGGGCTGCTGTTGGCTTGCTGGTGGCGCTGGCCCAGTTCGGGCTGGCGGCGCAACCTGCTACGCTTGCGCCACCCGCCGAGGCCCCTGGCGCGGACATCGAGCGCTGGCTGATGCGCCTGCATGAGGCACCGCGCAACCGCGCTTACGTCGGCACCTTTGTGGTCACCGCTGGCAGTGACATGTCGAGCGCGCGCATCTGGCATGTGGGGGACGGTGAACGCCAGATGGAGCGGGTCGAGTCGCTCACAGGCACGGCGCGCACCACCTTTCGGCGCAATGACGAGGTGGTGACCTTTTTGCCCGCAAACCGCACTGTGGTGCATGAAACCCGCGAGGCACTGGGCTTGTTTCCCAATCTGCTGAAAAAAGCCGATGCCTCGGTGCCCCGTTATTACCGGCTGCGCAGCATCGGCCAGGGCCGTGTGGCCGGGCTGGAGGCGGACATTGTGCAGTTGCTGCCGGTGGATGGGCTGCGTTTTGGCTACCAGATCTGGACCGAGCAAAAAACTGGCCTGATGCTCAAGTTACAAACCCTGGACACCGGCGGCAAGGTGCTGGAACAGGCGGCTTTTTCAGAGCTGCAGCTCGAGGCGCCGGTGAGCATGGCCAAGCTCAAGGCCTTGATGGACAACACCCAGGGTTACCAGGTGGTCAGCCCGCATCTGTTCAAGACCACGGCGCAAGAGGAGGGCTGGGAGCTTGGTACCGCCGTCCCCGGCTTTGCGCCGATGCGTTGTTACCGGCGTGGTGAGGGGGCTGCTGCGCCTGGGCGCAGTGCCTTGCAATGTGTTTATTCCGACGGTCTGGCCTCGGTGTCCCTGTTTGTGGAGCCGTTTGAGTCCAACCGCCATGCGCGCATGTTGTCGGCCCATCCGCTGTCGCTGGGGGCCACCAGCCTGCGCGTGCGCCAGGTCGGGCCGTGGTGTATGACGGCGGTGGGCGAGGTACCGGCGCAGACCTTGGACCGCTTGATGCAAGCCTTTGAAAAAAAGCGCTGAACCCCAGATATGTTGTTGTTTTGTTATCAGAAAAGGTCAGACATGATGCACTTGAATTGGAAACGCTCGTATGCCTGTGTCCTCAGCGGCGCGTTGATGGCCACGGCCCTCACCGCCCTGGTGCCCACCACGTCAGCCTGGGCGCAGGCTGCCAGCCTGCCGGATTTTGCCGATCTGGTGGAGCGCACCAGCCCCTCGGTGGTGAACATCCGCACGCTGGAGAAAGTCAGCGCCGCCACAGACCAGGCGCCGCAGATGGATGAAGACATGCTGGAGTTTTTCCGTCGTTTTGGCATCCCCATTCCCAACATGCCGCGCCAGGCGCCGCGCAACCAGCAGCAGCAACCGCGTGACGAAGAGCAGCCGCGTGGTGTGGGTTCGGGCTTTATCCTGACGGCCGACGGCATGATCATGACCAATGCCCATGTGGTCGAAGGTGCTGACGAGGTGGTGGTGACCCTGACCGACAAGCGTGAGTTCAAGGCCAAGATCATTGGTTCCGACAAGCGCAGCGACGTGGCTGTGGTCAAGATCGAGGCCACCGGTCTGCCGGCCGTCAAGGTCGGTGACGTGGGGCGCTTGCGCGTGGGGGAATGGGTGGTGGCGATTGGCTCCCCCTTTGGCCTGGAAAACACCGTGACCGCTGGCATTGTGAGCGCCAAGCAGCGCGACACCGGCGACTACCTGCCCTTCATCCAGACCGATGTGGCCATCAACCCGGGCAACTCGGGCGGGCCGCTGATCAACATGCGCGGTGAGGTGGTGGGTATCAACAGCCAGATTTATTCGCGTTCGGGCGGCTCCATGGGCATCTCTTTCTCGATCCCGATCGACGAAGCGGTGCGTGTCAGCGAGCAGTTGCGTGCCACCGGCAAGGTGACACGGGGCCGCATCGGGGTGCAGATTGACCAGGTGTCCAAAGAGGTGGCCGAGTCGATTGGTCTGGGCAAACCCCAGGGTGCCCTGGTGCGTGCGGTGGAAGCCGGTGCACCAGCCGACAAGGCGGGTATCGAGGCCGGTGACATCATCATCAAGTTTGATGGCAAAGCGGTCGAGAAGTCCTCCGACTTGCCGCGCATGGTGGGCAACACCAAGCCGGGTACCAAGAGCACGCTCACAGTATTTCGCCGGGGTGCCACCAAGGACATCGCTGTGACGATTGCCGAGATCGAGGCGGACAAACCCGCTGTCAAGGCCAATTCCAAGTCGGCCAAACCGCCCAAAACCTCTGCGGCGCAAAGCTTGGGTCTGGTGGTGTCTGATCTGAACGAGGCAGCCCGCAAGGAGCTGGGTGGCAAAGGAGGGGTGCGTGTTGAGAGTGCCACAGATGCCGCGGCCCGTGCCGGTTTGCGTGAAGGCGATGTCATTGTGGCGCTGGCCAATGTGACGGTGAGCAATATGCAGGAGTTTGAATCGGTGCTGACCAAGCTCGACAAAACCAAACCGCTCAGTGTGTTGTTCCGCCGGGGTGAATGGTCGCAGTACACCGTGATCCGGCCTCTGAAATGATGTGTACAACCGGTGCGAAAGCTTGGGATAAGCTGTGATCAAGCCCTCGCACCGGCTGCCTATCTGGCGCCCCCGGGCCATGCGCGGGTGACGGCGCGCTTTTTCCTTACAATACAGCCCCGGCTCTCTTTGAGGCCGTCAGAAGCTTGGACCAGGGCGCGTCGTTTATGACCGCGCCCTTTTTTCTGTTCCCACGGTTTTCACACACTTTGTCGGTTTGCCCGAATGAATCACATCAGAAACTTTTCGATCATTGCCCATATTGACCACGGCAAGTCAACGCTGGCTGATCGCCTGATCCAGCGCTGCGGTGGCCTGCAGGAGCGCGAGATGGAAGCCCAGGTGCTGGACTCGATGGACATCGAGAAAGAGCGCGGCATCACCATCAAGGCGCAGACTGCGGCCCTGCAGTACAAGGCCAAGGACGGCAAGACCTACAACCTGAACCTGATCGACACCCCCGGCCACGTGGACTTTTCCTACGAGGTGAGCCGTTCGCTGTCGGCCTGTGAAGGCGCCCTGCTGGTGGTCGATGCCAGCCAGGGGGTGGAGGCGCAAACCGTGGCCAACTGCTACACCGCGCTCGACCTCGGTGTGGAAGTGGTGCCGGTGCTCAACAAGATCGACTTACCCAATGCCGACCCGGACAACGCCCGCTCGGAAATTGAAGATGTGATTGGCATTGACGCTGCAGATGCAATCGTCTGCTCGGCCAAAACCGGTCTGGGCATCGATGACATCCTGGAGGCGGTAGTGGCCCGTGTGCCCGCACCCAAAGGCAATCCTGACGCCGCTTTGCGCGCGATGATTATCGACAGCTGGTTTGACAGTTATGTGGGTGTGGTGATGTTGGTGCGGGTGGTCGATGGCCGCTTGGCCAAGGGCGAGCGCATCAAGATGATGGCCACCGGCACCACTTACAACGCCGACAGCCTGGGTGTGTTCACCCCGGCCAACCAGCCGCGTGAAGCGCTCGAAGCCGGTGAGGTGGGTTACATCATTGCCGGCATCCGCGAGTTGCAGGCGGCCAAGGTGGGTGACACCATCACCCTGATCCGCCCCGGTACCGGTGGTGCGGCGGCGACTGCGGCCGAGCCTTTGCCCGGTTTCAAAGAGATCCAACCGCAGGTGTTTGCCGGTCTGTACCCGACCGAAGCCAATCAGTACGAAGGCCTGCGTGACAGCCTGGAGAAACTCAAGCTCAACGACGCCTCGCTGCATTACGAACCCGAGGTGTCTCAAGCACTCGGTTTTGGCTTCCGCTGCGGCTTTTTGGGCCTGTTGCACATGGAAATTGTGCAAGAGCGCCTGGAGCGCGAGTTTGACCAGGACCTGATCACCACCGCGCCCAGCGTGGTCTACCAGGTGGTGCAGGCCGATGGTACGGTCAAGATGGTGGAAAACCCGTCCAAGATGCCCGATCAGGGCCGCCTGGAGGAAATCCGCGAACCCATCGTTACCGTGCACCTGTACATGCCGCAGGAGTATGTGGGCCCGGTGATGACCCTGGCCAACCAGAAACGCGGTGTGCAGATGAACATGGCCTACAAAGGCCGCCAGGTGGTCTTGACCTACGAAATGCCGCTCGGCGAGATCGTGATGGACTTCTTTGACAAGCTCAAGAGTGTCTCGCGCGGTTACGCCTCGATGGACTATGAGTTCAAGGAGTACCGCACTGCCGACGTGGTCAAGGTCGACATCCTGCTCAACGGTGAGAAGGTCGACGCCTTGTCGATCATCGTGCACCGTTCACAGTCGGTCTACCGGGGCCGCGCGGTGGTGGGCAAGATGCGTGAGGTGATCTCCCGCCAGATGTATGACGTGGCGATCCAGGCCGCCATCGGGGCTAACGTGATTGCCCGTGAGACAATCAAAGCGCTGCGCAAGAACGTGATCGCCAAGTGTTATGGCGGCGACATTTCGCGCAAACGCAAGCTGCTTGAGAAACAAAAAGAAGGCAAAAAACGCATGAAGCAAATTGGCTCGGTCGAGGTGCCCCAAGAGGCATTCCTGGCCATTTTGAAGGTGGATGCGTGATGCAAGCTCTGACTTCCCTGATCCTGGCGACCTTTGTCGCCTACATCGGCGCCTGGTATGTGGGTTTGGTCGAAGGCAACTTTGCCCTGCTGCTGTTTTTGGCCACGCTGGTCACCGGCATCTACTGGCTGGCCGAGCGTTTTTACTTTCTGCCACAGCGCCAACAAGCCGCCGCCGAGCTGGAGGCGCAAACCCTCAAGCGCAACGAAGAGTTGAGCAAACTGGGCATCAGCCAGGTCGATGGCAATGTGACCGAGGCCAAAACCAAGTTGCTGGCCCAACCGTGGTGGCTGGATTGGACCGCGGGGCTGTTCCCTGTGATCATTGCGGTGTTTGTGCTGCGCTCGTTCCTGTTTGAGCCGTTCAAGATCCCTTCGGGCTCAATGATCCCGACCCTGCTGGTGGGGGATCTGATCCTGGTCAACAAGTTCGAATACGGCCTGCGCCTGCCGGTGCTCAACACCAAAATCACCGAGGGCACTGCCCCCAAGCGCGGTGATGTGATGGTGTTTCGTTACCCGCCCAAACCCAGCCTGGACTACATCAAGCGTGTGGTGGGTGTGCCAGGTGATGAAGTGGCTTACCTGAACAAACGCCTCACCATCAATGGCAAAGTTCTTGAGACCAACGCGGTGCCCGAGTTTTTTGACGAAGACAGCATGCGTTACTTCAAGCAGTTTGAGGAAAACCTGGGCAGCGTCAAACACCGTGTGCTCAACGACGACAGTCGCCCGGCTTTTGTGCCCGGCGCCGATGAGTTCCAGTTCAAGCAGAACTGCCAATACAGCGTCGAAGGTGTGGTGTGCAAGGTGCCTGAGGGCCACTACTTCATGATGGGTGACAACCGCGACAACTCGCTGGATTCGCGTTATTGGGGGTTCGTTCCTGACAAGAACATCGTTGGCAAGGCATTTTTTGTCTGGATGAACTTTGGTAACCTCAAACGTATTGGTTCCTTCAATTGATCAGGAGACATCCATGACGCGCTTCGTCACATCAGGTCAACGGGGTTTCTCGTTCATCGGCTTTCTGTTTGTGGCTGCGGTGCTGGCTGTGACCGGTGTGGTGGTGGCGCAGATCATTCCGACGGCGATTGAATACCAGGCGGTGCTCAAGGCTGCACAAAAGGCTTCTGAAGGCAACACGGTAGTCGAAGTGCGCAGCATTTTTGACAAGGCCGCAGCCATTGACAACATCAGTTCGGTCAGCGGCAAGGACATCGATGTCACCAAGGAAAACGACAAGGTGGTGGTGAGTTTTGCCTACCAGCGTGAAATCCACCTGGCTGGCCCGGCCTATCTGACGATGAAGTATGCGGGTCGATCCAAGTAGTCCAGGCAACGGGGATCGGGTTTGAGCGCCGCCGATCTGGCAGCGTTGCAACAGCGCCTGCAGTACAGCTTCTCTGACCTCAGCCTGCTCAAACTGGCCACGACACACCGCAGTTATTCTGCAGACCACAACGAGCGCCTGGAGTTCCTGGGGGACTCTGTGCTGGGGATGTGTGTGGCGGACCTCTTGTACCAGCGCCTGAGTGCGCTGCCTGAGGGCGATTTGTCACGCGTACGGGCTGGTCTGGTGCGCCAGGAAGCCCTGCACCCGCTGGCGGTGAAGCTGGGTTTGCCCGAGATGCTGTTGCTGGGTGAGGGCGAATTGCGCTCCGGCGGGCAAAAGCGCCCATCCATTCTGGCGGATGCGCTGGAGGCGGTGATTGGTGCGGTGTATCTGGATGGTGGTTTTGCAGCAGCACAAGCCTTGGTCAAGCGGCTTTATGCATCGCATGAGATCAGCCCGGCCATGGCCGCTATGGGCAAAGACCCCAAAACCGAGTTGCAGGAATGGCTGCAGGCCCGGCGTATGAAAGTGCCCAGTTACAAGGTGCTGAGCACCCTGGGTGCGGCCCACAAGCAGACCTTTGAGGTCGAATGCGAAATTGCCGAAATGCATCTGAGCGCGCGGGGTTCTGGCGGTACCCGTCGCGCGGGTGAACAAGCCGCCGCCACCGCCATGTTGCACACACTCAAAACCAAAGGCGCCCAATGAGCACTACAAAAAACAAAGCTACTGAGCCAGACGACACGGGGGCTACAACCCCAAATGATGTGGAAGCGATGCTGGCTGGCCTGCACCGCGACATGCGCCCGGCCGGACCGCAACTAGCGCCGGTTGAGGGCCAGCGCTGTGGCCTGATCGCCATCGTGGGCAAGCCCAATGTGGGCAAGTCGACCCTGCTCAACGCGCTGGTGGGGCAAAAGATCAGCATCACCTCGCGCAAGGCACAAACCACGCGCCACCGCATCACCGGCATGCACACCGTGGGGCCAACGCAGTATGTGTTTGTCGACACCCCCGGTTTTCAGACCATCCATGGCAATGCGCTCAACAAGTCACTTAACAAAACGGTGGTGGGTGCGGTGGCCGATGTGGACCTGATCCTGTTTGTGGTGGAGGCGGGTAGCTTCACCCCGGCCGATGCGCGGGTGCTGGCGCTGCTGGGCAAGAACATCCCAACCTTGCTGATCGCCAACAAACTTGACAACGTGCACCGCCGTGGCGACATCGCGCCCTGGCTGCAGGAGATGCAGGCCAAACACGCCTTCACCGAGTTTGTGCCGATGTCGGCCAAGAACAGCAAGGATATCGAGCGCCTGCTCGACATCTGCGCCAAGTATCTGCCCGAACAAGCCTGGTGGTACGCCGCTGACGAGCTGACGGACCGCAGCGAACGCTTCATGGCCAGCGAGATGGTGCGCGAAAAGCTGTTCCGCCTGACCGGTGACGAGTTGCCCTACACCTCCACCGTGGTGATCGACAAGTTTGACGAAGAGCCACCGGCCAAGAAAGGCCAGAAACGTCTGCTGCGCATCGCCGCGACCATTGTGGTGGAGCGTGATGGCCACAAGGCGATGGTGATTGGTGACAAGGGGGAGCGCATCAAACGCATTGGCATGGAAACCCGGGTCGAACTCGAGAAACTGCTGGATTGCAAGGTGTTCATCGAGATGTGGGTCAAGGTGCGCTCTGGCTGGGCCGACGACGAGGCGCGGGTGCGCTCGTTCGGTTACGAATAGGCCTGGGGCAGCGTTGTTGACGGGTGCCAAAAGTAACAAGGCGGCTTGCGCCGCCTTGTTAACCCATTTGCTGTTGACCGGGTCATCCGACCAGACCGTTGATGGCGTAAGGCATCAGCGGGACCAGGCTGATGGCCGCAACGGCCCACAAAACAGCACGATCCAGATTCCGCAGCGTGGCTTCATTCATGATGTACTCTCCTGGTTAAAAGTTGAACTACCCGGTCATAAATTTACCGCATGTTTAATTTGATAATGATCAGGATGCATTTTTACCCATGATTCTTTTGGGGTTTTTTCCCGGTGGCCAGCAAACGCATCTCTGACGAACCCGCCTTTGTGCTGCACCGGTATGACTGGAGCGAAACCAGCCTGATCCTGGAGGTGTTCACGCGCCACCATGGGCGTCTGGCGTTGGTGGCCAAAGGGGTGAAACGGCCGAGTTCGAGCTTTCGCCCGATCCTGCTGCCCTTGCAGCCACTGCACCTGGCCTTTGGCGGAGATGCCGAGATCAAGACCCTCAAAGCCGCCGAGTGGCAGGGCGGCCACGTCATGCCCACCGGTGACGCCCTGATGTCGGGTTATTACCTCAATGAGCTGCTGCTGAACCTGTTGGCGCGTGAGGACCCGCACCCGGTCTTGTTTGACCTGTATGCCAACGTGGTGGCGGTGATTGCCAGCGAACACGGCGAGGTGCTGGAGTCGGCCCTTCGTGCGTTTGAGCTACTGCTGCTGCGCGAGGTGGGTTTGTTGCCGCTGCTCGATGCCCAAACCATGACATTGCTGGCGCTGCACCCCGAGGAGTCCTACAGCCTGGTGCCCGAAGGTGGCCTGCGTCAGGCCGGAGAGGGTGACCGTGCCAGTTTGACCGGTGCCCAGTGGGCCACGCTGCAACAGGTGTTGGGTGCACGCGTGGCCTTCACCACCGTGCTGCGCGCCTGTGCCGAGGTGGCCTCAGCGCTCAAGCCGCAGCTGCGCAACCTGCTCAATTACCATTGTGGGGTGAGTGCCCTGCGCACCCGCCAAGTGATGATCGATTTGCAAAACCTATGAAAACCACCGCACTGTCCGTCAACCTCAACAAAGTCGCCACCGTGCGCAACACCCGTCACCTGGGCATTCCCAGCCTGACCCGTGCTGCCACCCTGTGTTTACAAGCCGGTGCCCATGGCATCACCGTGCACCCGCGCCCGGACGAGCGCCACATCCGCGGCACCGACGTGACCGAGCTGGGCACCTTGTTGCAAGCCTGGCCCGACCGTGAATACAACATCGAAGGCAACCCGCTGCACAACCTGATGGACGTGGTGGGGAATCTGGTCGCCCTCAAGCTGCCGGTGCACCAAGTGACCTTTGTGCCCGACGGCGAGGGCCAGTTCACCAGCGACCACGGCTGGACGTTTCCGCAAGACGCCGAGCGCCTCAAGCCGCTGATCGACCAGGCCCATGCCTGGGGTGTGCGCGTGAGCCTGTTCATGGACGCTGAGCCTGCGGCCATGGCCGCCGCCAAGGCGGTGGGGGCGGATCGGGTGGAGCTCTACACCGAGCCCTATGCCGCCGCCTGGGGCACCGCGCAACAAGCCACCCAGCTGGCGCGGTTTGCCCGGGCCGCGCAGGCCGCGCTGGACGCTGGCCTGGGTGTCAACGCCGGCCATGACCTCAGCCGCGACAACCTCACCCCCTTTTTGAGCCAGGTGCCAGGCATCAGCGAGGTGTCGATTGGCCATGCACTGATTGCCGATGCGCTGGAGCTGGGGTACGAGGTCACCATCAAGGACTACCTGCGCTGCATTGCCCAGGCCCAGCCGTCTCACAGCCCGGCCTGAACGGCACCTTGACAGGTTTCCAGACGTTCCATGATCTACGGCATTGGTACCGACATCTGCGACGTGCGGCGCATCCAGGCCAGTCTGGCGCGCCATGGCGAGCGTTTTGCCAAGCGGGTGCTCTCAGAGGCTGAATATGCCACCTGGCAGGCGCGTAGCCAGCGCTGGCCCGAGCGCGGTGTGCGTTACCTGGCCACCCGCTTCAGCGCCAAGGAATCGTTCTCCAAGGCCATTGGCTTGGGCATGGTGATGCCGATGACCTGGCGCCACTGTGAAATAGCCAATCTGCCCAGCGGCCAGCCGATGGTTGTGTTGCACGGTGCCCTGAAAGACTGGTTTGACAGCCGGGGTTTAAGTGCGCACATTACGGTGACCGACGAGACCGATTACGCCGCCAGCTTCTGCGTTGTGGAAGTGAATGGTTAAATTGGCATCCAGCCCTTATTCAAAAAGGGCTTATAGCTATCAAAAATGAGGAATATCCCATGAACTTTCATGCCCCCTTGATCATCGACATCGCTGGGACCGAACTCTCCAAAGTCGACAAAAAACGCCTGAAACACCCGCTGGTGGGGGGCCTGATTCTGTTCGCCCGCAACTGGGAAAGCCGTGCCCAGCTCACCGAGTTGTGCCGCAGCATCAAAAAGGTCCGCAAAGACCTGCTGATCTGTGTGGACCACGAAGGTGGCCGGGTGCAGCGGTTCAAAACCGACGGTTTCACCCATCTGCCGCCGATGTCGGCGCTGGGGGCCTTGTGGCGCCACCCCAGCAAGGCGCAAGAGGGCGCTTCGGCCATGTACGCCACCGCTGCCGCCACCGCCTGTGGGTATGTGCTGGGCGCCGAGTTGCGCGCCTGTGGTGTGGACCTGAGCTTCACCCCGGTGCTGGACCTCGATCACGGCGCCAGCGGTGTCATTGGTGACCGCGCCTTCGATGCCGATGCGCGGGTGGTCAGCCTGCTGGCCAAGAGCCTGATGTATGGCCTGCTGCAAGCGGGCATGGCCAACTGCGGCAAACACTTTCCTGGCCATGGGTATGTGCAGGCCGACTCCCACACCGACATCCCGATTGACACCCGCAGCCTGCAAGCCATTTTGAAAGACGATGCCGCGCCCTACCAGTGGCTGGGCAACAGCCTGGCCAGTGTCATGCCCGCGCATGTGGTCTACCCCAAGGTGGACAAACGTGCTGCCGGGTTCTCCAGCAAATGGCTCAACGACATCCTGCGTGGTCAGCTGGGTTTCACCGGTGTGATCTTCAGCGACGATTTGTCCATGGCAGGCGCCCGGGTGATTGACGGCCAGCCCGTCAGCACCACCCAGGCCGCGCTGGCCGCCCTGAACGCGGGCTGTGACCAGGTGCTGCTGTGCAACCAGTCGCTGGGCGACGGTGCCGAGATCGATGCCCTGGTTGAGGGCCTGACCAAGGCCCACTACCGCGGTTTATGGCAGCCGCTGGACGCCAGCGAAGAGCGCCGCTTGGCGCTGTTGCCGCGTGGTCCGGCCACCGCGTGGGACGACCTGATGGTGCAGCCAGCCTACATGCACGCGCTGGATCTGTTGCCCTGAGATTCAGGGCGAACGGTGCAGCCGTGGCGCCGACAACAAGGCGATCATGTCGGTGGTGGCGGCATCCACATTCGGGTGGGCTTTGAGCAGCCCACCGCTGGCCAGCAGCTTGCGCAAGTCCTGCAGGTCTTTCACGGTGGGGGCGACCTTGATCTGGGCAATCGCCGCGGTGCTGTTGCCGCCCTTGATCAGAGCCAGAACCTTGGGTGCCCAGATGCTTTGACGTGACATGCAGAATCTTTCTGTTGTTTTGAAAAAATAAGCGTGATTTTGGCATCCAGCCCTTATTCTGATTGGGTCAGTCACTACACTTAAAGAAGCATCTGACACGCCAGAGCGGTGCCACGCTGGCACCTGTGTTGGACAATCACGGCTCCCCATTTTCACTCACCCGCGTTCATGACCTCCAAACCTTCCAGCGGTGGCCTGGTGTACAGCACCGACAGTGGCCGCATGTGCCCGGCCTGCCGTCACCCGGTGGCCTCTTGTGTGTGTACCAGCGCCAAAGCCCGGCCAGCGGGCGACGGCATTGTGCGTGTCTCGCGTGAGACCAAAGGCCGCGCCGGCAAAGGCGTCACCCTGGTCAAAGGGTTGGCGCTGGACGATGCGGCGCTGGTGACTTTGGGCAAACAGCTCAAAGCCGCCTGTGGCTCGGGTGGCACCGTCAAAGACGGTGTGATCGAGGTGCAGGGAGACCACTGTGAACGTGTGATGGCGCTGCTGCAGGCGCAGGGCCACAAGGTCAAACGCGCGGGCGGCTGAACCAACCAACATCCACCCGATGAACCCCGAAGACCTGCAACTGCTGGTGACCCGCACCATGCCCTTTGGCAAACACAAGGGCCGCCTGATCGCCGACCTGCCGGGTGACTACCTGCGCTGGTTTGTCAACCAGGGCACGCCCAAGGGCGAGATTGGCCGCCTGCTGACCCTCATGCATGAGATCGACCACAACGGTTTGTCTGATCTGCTCAAGCCACTGCGTTAGGTTTGGTGCGCTGGTTGGGTCGGTGAGAGCGCCGAAGTTGCTTGAACAGGGGACTCGCACTCTGCTACCCTTGGTCTGTGCCGTGGTCCAAGGCTTGGGGCCACTGCGGGCACGGCAAGAGAGCGCAAAAATGATCACAGGTTCAGCGTTGGTTTGGCAGTTTGGTGGTGATGGGTTCATCACGCCAGTTGCGCCCGTTTCTGAGCGGGATGAGCTATGAAGTCCCTGCGCAAAACCTCGGCTGGATGGTGGGCTTCCGGGGTTTTGCTGGGTGGGCTGATGCTGACTGCTGTTTTTTGGCACCAGGCCCAAGCCACGGCCACCGCCGACATCCGGTCTGGCTTGCAGGCCGAGGCCGGTGACCTGAGCAACCGCATCGAGCGCAACCTGCGCGCCAATGCGCTGATGCTGATGGGCTTTGTTGGCTTGTTTGATGCCTCGGACCAAGTGACCCGCAGTGATTTTCAGCACTACTTTCAGGTGCTGCGCTCGGTCTCCACCACCCAGAGTTTTGTTGGCGTGGCCTATGTGGAACAGGTCAACGCCAAAAACCTGGACGCGCACCAGACCCGCTTGCGCCAGGATGGCCTGCCCGACTACCGCATCCAACCGCCAGGGGTGCGTGCGGTCTACACCCCCATCGTTTACATCCAGCCGCTCAATGAGGGCAACCGCCGGGCCCTGGGTTTTGACATCAGCACCGTGTCAGCGGCCCAGGTGGCGTTGATGCTGGCGCGTGACACCGGCCAGTTGGTGATGTCGGGCAAGCTCAGCCTCAAGCAGGACGAATGGCATCCGCAACCTGGTTTTGTCTTGTATGCGCCGGTTTACCAAGGCGCCGCAGAGCTGGGCTCGGTGGCGGCTCGCCAGGCCAGACTGGTTGGCTGGGTGGAGGCGCCGTTTCGCATGGCGGATTTGATGGGCACTCTGTTGCCGCAGGGACTGACCGAGCTGAGACTGCAAATCTATGACGGCCAGGATCTGTCTCCCGAGAGTTTGTTGTTTGACAGCGATGCCACGCCAGGCAAACCCTGGCAGGCGACAGAGCCTTTGATACAGCCACTGTCGTTTGGCGGGCGGCAATGGACGCTGGTTTTTCAGGCCCTGCCTGGTTATGGGCCACAGGCCGTTCGGCAACGTCCAGCTTTTGTGGCCATGACGGGGACGCTGCTGAGCCTGTTGGCCAGTCTGCTGACGGGGGTGGTGGTGCTGACGCTGTTTCGGCGTGAACAAGCCGTGTTGAGCCAGGCCCATGAGAACGAACGGCAGTCGCGTGACGCGCTGCGGGCCGAGAACGAGCGCAAGCTGCAGGACAGTGTCTGGGCCATGAGTGAAGCTCAGCGTATTGGACAGGTCGGCACCTATGTGCTGGACCTGCAGCGTGGCACCTGGCAGGGCTCCAGCGTGCTGGATGCCATTTTGGGCATTGACGACGGGTTCGAGAAAACCATGGCCAACTGGACCGGTCTGATTGCACCTTCGTATCGGCAAGCGCTGGAGGACTACTACGAGCGTGTGACCCAGGGCAGCGGCAGCTTTGACAAGGAGTACCAGGTGATTCGCCCGCTGGACCAGCAATTGCGCTGGGTGGCGGCGCGAGGTGAGTTGTCTCTGGATGCACAGGGCCAGCCGAGTTTGCTGCGTGGCACGCTGCACGACATCACCGAGCGCAAGCGCATTGAGCTGGAGTTGCAGAACCACCGTGATCTGCTGGAAGAGCGGGTAGCGCAAAAAACGCAGTATCTGCAACAGGCCTTGCTGGCGCTCAAGCAACAGAAGTTCATCCTGGATGAACACGCCATCGTCACCATCACCGATATCGAGGGCAACATCACCTACGGCAACGCCAAGTTTGCGGCCATCAGCGGCTACAGCCCGCAAGAGTTTCTGGGCAAGAACCACAGCCTGCTCACCTCGGGGGTGCACCCGCCTGGCTTTTTCAAGAGCATGTTTGAGTCCATCAACCGTGGCCAGGCCTGGCATGTGGAGGTGTGTGACCGCGCCAAGGACGGCCACCTGTATTGGACAGACACCACCTTTTTTGCTTTTTGCGACGCTCACGGGCAGCCAGAAAACTTCATTGCGGTGTCCACCGAAATCACCCAACGCAAAGTGGCGGAGCAGGCGCAGCAACTGGCGATGTCGATGCTTACGGCCACGCTGGAGTCCACGGGCGACGGCATTCTGGTGGTGGATCGCCAGCGCCACGTTGCCTTGTTCAACCAGCGGTTCATCGAGCTTTGGCGGGTGCCGTCCGAGCTGAAGGGGGTGCAGGACGACGATCAAATGCTGAGTTATGTCGTCGCCCAGACGCGCCATCCTGAGCAGTTTCTGACCAAGGTGCGGGCCTTGTACGACACCCCGGAGGTCTCCAGCGACGACATCATCGACCTCGCTGATGGGCGCGTGTTCAGACGCGTGTCTCACCCACAACGCATTGGGCAAGAGGTGGTGGGCCGGGTCTGGTCGTTCACCGACATTTCGGAGTTCAAACGTGCCGAGGCTGCTGCCAACGCCGCCAACCAGGCCAAGTCGAAGTTCCTGGCCAACATGAGCCACGAAATCCGCACCCCCATGAATGGGGTCATTGGCATGGTCGACATCCTGCTGCAGACGCCCTTGTTGCCCGACCAGAAACGCATGCTCGACACCGTGGCCCACTCCTCCCAGACACTGCTGTACATCCTCAACGACATCCTGGACTACTCCAAGATCGAGGCGGGGCAAATGGCGGTGGAACACATCGCCACCCCGCTGCGCGAAGTGGCCGACAGTGTGCTGCAGCTGATGCACAGTGCGGCCAGCGCACAGGGTGTGGTGCTGACGATGCAGATCGCCCACGACCTACCACCCGCCATCTACGTCGACCCGAACCGCTTGCGCCAAGTCTTGCTTAACCTGATTGGCAATGCCATCAAGTTTTCACCCAAAACGGGCAACTACCCGGCCAGCGTGATGCTGCAGTTGCTGTCTGGCGCCATGGACGACGGTCAGCCTGCCGTCCTGCTCCGGGTGGTGGACCACGGCATCGGGATTCGGCCGGAGGTGTTGGCCAAGTTGTTCACCCCTTTCACCCAGGCCGATGCCAGCACCGCGCGCCAGTTTGGTGGCACGGGCTTGGGTCTGTCGATTTGCCAGCGCTTGGTGGCGCTGATGGGCGGCCAGATCACGGTACACAGCGTGCCAGATGTCGGCTCGGAGTTCACCGTGGTTTTGCCCTTGTTAGAGGCTCCGTATGAACCCCCGTTGACTCCGGGCCCACAGCAGCCCAAGCCCCTTGTCTTCAACGCGGACGAAGCGGCAGCCAGCGGGCGCCTGATATTGCTGGCCGAAGACAACGAAACCAACCGTGAGGTGTTGCGTGAGCAATTGCGTCTGCTGGGCTACGCCGCTGATGCGGCGGTGGATGGCCTAGCGGCGCTGGCGCTTTGGCGCAGCGGCCGTTATGCCCTGTTGTTGACCGATTGCCATATGCCGCAGATGGATGGTTTTGCCCTGACCGCCGCCATCCGCGCCGAAGAGCCCCCAGGCCAGCATCACCCCATCATCGCGGTGACCGCCAACGCCATGGAGGGTGAAGCCCAGCACTGTCTGGCCAGTGGCATGGACGACTACCTGAGCAAACCCCTGCGTCTGCAAGAACTGGGTGCCATGCTGGCCAAATGGCTGCCGCGGGCGCCGACACCGGCTGCCGCCGATGGGTTTACCGTTGTGCCGTCGCACAGCGGCCCCCAGATCGAGACCGCAGCACCGCGCCCATTGGCGATCTGGGATGCCACCATGTTGAGTCAGCTGGTGGGCAACGCACCGGAGTTGCACCAGCGCCTGCTCGACAAGTTTTTGCACCATGCGAACGAACATGCCCGGGTGATTGACCAGGCCACGCAGGCGGGCGATACCCAACAAGCCGCTTTTGCAGCCCACACGTTCAAGTCCTCTGCCCGCACGGTAGGGGCGATGCAGCTGGGGGAGGTGTGTGAACAGATCGAGCTGGCAGGGCAGGCCAAAGATGTGGGCGCGTGCCTGGCGCTGGTACCGATGTTGCAGGCCTGCCTGGCGCAAACCCGATCACGTATTCTGGCGCGTGATCAGGGGCTGTAAACGGGTGGGCATTTCTTGCCCGCCCAATGGTCGGACAGCCGCTACGGCGGCCTCAGGTGCCGCGGCTTTCCTTGGTCACCAAAAAGATACCGGAGCACACCAGCACCAGGGCCAGCATGTTTTTCCATTCCAGAATGCTTTCACCCAGGAAAGCTGCGGACAGCAGGGCGCCAAACACCGGGATCAGGAAGTTGAAAATGGTCACCATCCCGACCCGGTTGTACTTGAGCAAAATGGTCCACAGCCCAAACGCGACCGAGGACATCAGCGCCAGGTAAAACAGCAGCGCCGAGGACTTCCAGGTGAAGCCGGTCAAGACCCCGCCAAACAGGTAACCCGCCAGCACCAGCACCACACCACCCAGCGCCAGTTGGTAGCCGGTCAGCACAATCGAATCCATGTCCTGCGAGACTTTTTTGCCGTAAATCGATGCGGCCGACAGGATGAAGGCCGCAATCACCACAAAACCTTCACCCAGCAGCGTGAAGTGGAAGTCCAGCAGACTCTTGTCGAAGTTGACCACCATCACGCCCACAAAACCCACCAGGCAGCCAATAGCCTTGTTCCAGCTCAGGCGGTCGTTTTTGTAGATGAAATGGGCCAGCAACACGCTAAAGAAGGTGCCGGTGGCGTTCATGATCGAGCCCTTGACGCCGGTGGTGTAGGCCAGGCCAATGTAGAAAAACACGTACTGCACCGCCGTCTGGGTCAGGCCCAGGGTGGTGATCTGGCGCAGCTTGTGCCAGCTCAGGTCAAAGATCGGGCGGCGTGTGGCCAGTGCCATGAGCAGCAGCAACACACCGGCAATCACAAACCGGTATCCGGCAAACACCATCTTGGTGGGAATGTCGTCGGCGGCAATGGCAAACAGCGCGTAGCCACTTTTGATGGCCGGGTAGGCACTGCCCCACAACATACAAGCAAAACACGCCAGCGCAATCACCACGTTGCGCCGGGAAAAATACGGATGCGTTTCCAAAAGCTACCTAACTGGGTCGACAAGAACAGCCAACGAGTGTAGTTGCTGACACGAATCTTTCAACGCGCGCTGTGCGGGTATCCCGCGCGCCCTTGCGGCAGATCAAGCCGGGGCGGGTCTTGCACCTGGTCCAAGGTGCGTTGCACCATCCACCCAATCCTAAAATCGGGGTTTATGACACTGCCCTTTGCGTACCAAAACCCCACTCTGCAGTTTGAACGGTTCATGGTCGACGCCCGCGACTGTGCCGGCCTGCCCACCACGAACATGGCCTGGAACATGGTGGTGGGTGTGTTGCACGCTTTTCGGTGGCGCCTGACGGTGCCTCAGGCGCTGTCTTTTGCGGCTGTGCTGCCGCCCATGTTGCGAGCGCTGTTCATTGAGGACTGGGACCTGGAACAATCGGCCCGGCCTTTTGGTGAAGCGGCCGACTGGCTGGCCGATGTGCGCTCCGTGCGTCACCGGCACAATTTTGCGCCGCCAGATGCGGTGGCCTCGGTGGCTACCGCCCTGCGCAGGCATGTGGATGCGCAGGCTTTTGAGCGTGTTCTGGCCAACTTGCCCCCGCAGGCCAGCCGTTACTGGCAACCCAAGGTGGCTTCAGCCGAGCCGCTTGGCCAGCAGCAGCTGTGAGTCCGATGCCTGCTCTCCAGGTGTTTGGTTTACTATATTTGTAATAGCTGCCAGCCCTTTATCAATAAGGGCTTGAGGCCAATTTCTCTGAAACCTGCAGGTGCAGCGCCCCAGGGCAGATGTCTGCCCTGACGCGGCTGAGGCTCAGCCGCCCGACTCAGAAGCTCTCCCACTCCTTTGAACCACCCGCTTTGTTATCGCCGTCATGGGTCAAGGCGGCTGCTTGGGGCGCTGCCTTGGTGGCGGCTTGGCGGCTGCTGGCGAGTTGCTTGGGGGTGTTGGGACTGACCGGGGTGGCCAGAGTGGGTGTTGGCGTGGGTGTGGTGTACCCGCTGTCCTGCCCTGCTGCCAGTTTGAACACAGCCACGGTACCCACCAGGTCTTGCGCCTGGCTCTTGAGGCTTGAGGCAGCAGCAGCCATCTCTTCCACCAGGGCCGCGTTTTGCTGTGTGGCCTGGTCCATCTGCTGGATGGCTTCGCCAATCTGGCCCACGCCCTGGCTTTGTTCGCTGCTGGCCGCACTGATCTCACCCATGATGTCGTTGACCCGGCGAATGGAGGCCACCACCTCGGTCATGGTGGCACCGGCCTGGTCGACCAGGCTGGTGCCTTGTTCCACTCGCTCTACGCTGGCGCTGATCAGGCTCTTGATTTCTTTGGCAGCTTCGGCACTGCGCCCGGCCAAGGAGCGCACTTCAGAGGCGACCACTGCAAAACCACGACCCTGTTCACCGGCGCGGGCGGCTTCCACGGCTGCGTTCAACGCGAGGATGTTGGTCTGGAAGGCGATGCCATCGATCACACTGATGATGTCGCTGATCTTGCGGCTCGATTCGTTGATGCCCTTCATGGTGTCAACCACCTGAGCCACCACTTCACCGCCCTTGATGGCCACAGAGCTGGCGTTTTGGGCCAGTTGGTTGGCCTGACGCGCGTTGTCGGCATTCTGTTTGACGGTGGAGCCGAGTTCTTCCATGGACGCGGCGGTTTGCTCCAGGGCGCTGGCCTGGGACTCGGTGCGTGAAGACAAGTCGTGGTTGCCTTGGGCGATTTCGGCGCTGGCGGTGGAGACTGATTCGGAGCCTTGGCGCACGTTGCTGACAACCTTGACCAAAGCCGCTTGCATACGTGCCAGATCGGCCATGACGCTGCTGCTGTCGCCGCTGCGCAAGGGCAGGCTCACGCTGAGGTCACCATCAGCCACACGGGCGGCCACCTCGGACAAAGCGCGGGGCTCGGCACCCAGGGCACGCGACAGGTCGCGCGTGATCAACCAGGCCACCGAGCCGCCAATCAGCAGCATCAGCGCAGCGCAGATCACCATCAGGAGGGCATCGGCGGCCGCAGAGGCCATCGCCTCTTTGGCCAGACTGCCTGCGAGTTCGTCCTGCAGTGCCCGTGAATCGTCCAGGGCCTTGAAGATCGGGATTTGCAAGGGAAGAACCTCCCCAATCAGCACGGCCCCCGCCCCGGTTTGTTGACCTGTTTCTGCCATGTCAATGACCCGGTCAATGGCGGCGTTGTAGGCGTCCCGGTTATCACGGGTGATCTTCAGCAGTTCAACGGCTTTGGGAACGACGATGCTTTTTTCCAGCTTGCTCTGGATATCTGCATTGACCGCACGCAGATCGGCTATTTTTTTCTTCTCACCTTCCTGGAAATCGGGATCGTTGATGATGACCGCGTTGCGAGCATACAGGGCGGCGGCGTTGTAGTTGTCTTTTAAGGTGCTGAACTGCGACACCTTGACCATGCGCTCGTTGGCCATCTGGTCCAACTGTGATGCCAGTGCGCGCATTTCCCACGCTGAAAAAGCAGCGATCACGATACCGATCAGAATCACCAGACCAAAACCCAATGCCAGGCGGGTGGCGATTTTTATGTTGCGTAAACTTGACAAAAAACTACTCCAAATAACGAAATATCAGACGTTGGCCTCAGCCACCAGACCCATGTCAGCGCTGCACATGAGCTTCTCGATGTCCAGCAGCACCAGCATGCGTTGCTGTTCGGCCTGATCTACGGTGGCGATACCGATGATGTGCTGGGTGTTGACCGCCCCATTGAAATCAGGCGCTGGTTTGACCTCGGTGGCCTGGATGGCCGCCACGTCTTGCACCGCGTCCACCACCATGCCCACCACCCGGTTGGCCACGTTGAGCACAATCGTCACGGTCTGGCTGTTGTAGGCGACCTCGGCCATCTCGAACTTCAGGCGCATGTCCAGAATCGGCACGATGACACCTCGCATGTTGAGCACCCCCAGGACGTAGGGCGGCGCGTTGAACATCCGGGTCGAGGTCTCGAAGCCCCGGATCTCCTGCACCTTGAGGATGTCAATGCCGTACTCCACCGAGCCGAGCTGAAAGCTCAGGTACTCGCGCGGGGGCGTGGTTGAGGGGGTCGGGCTGGCAGAGCCCGTGTTGTTGATCGCGGTGTTTTCCATGATGACCCAGTCCTTGTGGTGGATGCCATCAACACATCAAGGCGCCTCTTAAAAGGCCCCGACACTGTGACAGCGGTGGCAAACAAAAAAGGAAAAGCGCGGGGAAGGCAAACAGCCACGGACCGTGACCATGCGAAGAGGTGTGGTTCCAGCGCGGCTGGTGTTCAACCTGTTCGGCAACCCCGCTGTCTTTTCTGCCTGTGGCAGGTGTCAGACCGGAGGCTTTGCGACCTTGGCTTTCGCTCAAGTGTGCCAAAAATGCCACATTTTACTAGGGTTTTCCCTTGTTTTTCGTGGTCGAGGGGCGGGCATGGCCTGGTGCCGCTTGGGTGCTCCAGGTGTGCTGGTGATGCTACAACCAGCGTCCAATCTTGTTTTTTCTCAAAAGAAACAAACTGAGCACAAAGGCCAGCCAGAGCAGTGTCACGTAGATCCAGATGGCCTGGTGGGCACGGGCAAGGGCCTCTTCAACCGGTGACACATACGAGAGCTCTCGACCATCCACCACGGCAGAGAGCACGAGGTGATCCTCCAGGAAGGAGGTTTTGATGAGTTTCAAATGGGACAGCGTGGGCTTGGCGCTGTCCACCAGCGCACACAGCTCGGTGTTGACCTTGCATTGGATCTTGATGGCGCCTTCGGGGCATTGAACCTGCAACTTGGTTTGCGCCGCGGTGAAGCGTGTGGACTCTGCGTTGGCGCTGCAGGCATTGGTGTAGCCGGTATGGATGTCCGGGAACCGGGCGGCATCCACGGTCAGCAGACAGGCCAGCACGAACAGCAGGAGGGAGGCGGTGAGACGTTTCATCAGTTGTCTGCTCTTCGCGCGATGTGGACGAGACGTTCCGTCAGTTCGCAAGCAAAGCCGGTGATTTTATCGTGACAGGCCCCGCCGTCGCGTGATGCCGCGGTGGCGCGTTGCGCCGGCGACCAGCCAGATGTCTGCGGGCCACCGGCATCTCCAAATTCGATACGACCATCCAATCTTTGTCATCCGTGCGCGCAGGGCGCTCGGGAGAATGCGTTTTTTCTTTGTGAGCCTCCCATGACACCAAGCACCTCGCAGCGCACCACCCCACCGTTGTTCACTGGCACACACATGCTTTTCGGCGCCCTGGTGGCGGGCCTGTTGATGGACATGTTGCTCAAGCAGCTAGGCACATCGGTGGCTGTCTGGGCCACCGTGGCCTGGCGCTGGACCTTGGGTGCGCTGATGTTGCTGCCGCTGGTCATGGTGATGTTTGATCGACCTGATTGGCAGGCATGGCGCCCTATCCATGTGATGCGCTCGGCGCTCAACCTCATCGGCACGTATGGGTTGGTGTTTGGGCTGCAAAAGCTGTCATTTGCACTCGTCATCACCATCTTTTTTGCCGAACCCTTGTTGACCCTGCTGCTGGCAACCCTCATAGGACGGCAACCGCTGCATGTCTGGCAACTGATTTTCAGTATTCTGGGCTTGGCCGGTGTTGG
This sequence comes from Rhodoferax sp. U11-2br, assembly GCF_018619435.1. Classification (GTDB taxonomy): domain Bacteria; phylum Pseudomonadota; class Gammaproteobacteria; order Burkholderiales; family Burkholderiaceae_C; genus Rhodoferax. The sequence continues at coordinate 159,764 of NZ_JAHFZF010000004.1, forward strand.
CTTGGCCACCTGGGGTGACGGGTGGCGCACGGGCTCGTTTCAGCCAGAGGTGGTGTTGGCCGCCAGCGTGGCGCTGGCTGGTGCCTTTGCCGGTGCCCTGATGACCGTGGTCACCCAAGTGCACGGGCGGGGATGTTCGTCCTTGTCTCTGGTGTTCTGGACGGCGGTGTCAGCCGCGTTGGTGGGTTGGTGGCAAGCTGGCCCCTGTGCCTGGACCGTACCCGCTGCCGACCTGTGGCTGCTATGCCTGGTGGCTGGCCTGGGCTGTGTTTTCAGTCTGCTCTGGGTGGCTGCGCTCAAGCGTGTTGCGGCCAGGGTTGCAGCACACATCATGTACCTGACATTGCCACTGGGTGCTCTGGCGGGCTGGTGGGTTTTTGACGAGTCGCCTCACACCGTGTCGGTTGTGGGCAGTGTCAGCGTGTTTCTGGCTGTGTTGGCGGTGAACCGTCTGGCAGCCAGGGGTGGGACCCAGGCCTAAGACGAGGTTGACAGCTTGCTGGTGTCCTCCAGCCGCTGGAGCAGCCAAACTTTCAGCCTGTCCACGGTCTCGTCTGCCGAAGGGGACAGGCGGTGAACCAGGTAGTAGGTCTGGCCACTTTCGTAGGTATTGGGGTGGGCGTACACCAGTGCACCCGTTGCGATGTCCTCCTGAATGAACAACGGGTCGGTGATGGCGATGCCCTGGCCCCGCAACGCGAGTTGCAGCGCCGCATCGGTGGTGTCAACCGAGGTCTCCGCCGCCAAGGTGATAGGGGTGTTGCTCCAGCATTGAACCCATTGCGCCCATTCCTGCCCGTGGTCGTCGGCGTGGATCAAGGGCAGGTGCTGCAGCTGGCTGGCCGAACGGATCGGGCCAAAACGGGCCAGGTGATCGGGGGTACACACAGGAACCATGCGTTCCCGGTAAATGGCTTGGGCATGGTTCGCTGGCCAGTCTCCCAGCCCGTAACGGATGCCAATCTCAAAATCTTGATCCTCGGGGCTGATGCCGCGCCAGCGTGGGTAGAACCGCACCCCCTCAGGGGCATCGCTTTGTTTGAGCAGCCAGCGCAAAGCCAGGGACGGCGTGACCTTGACACGCAGGACCTCGTGTTGACGCGCCACTTGCTGGACACCGCGTTCGATGATCCGAAAGGCTTCGTTCAGATGCTCTGCCAGTTGTGCCCCGGTGGGTGTCAGGCTCAAGCCGTCCCGCCGCAGGAACAATGCCACCCCAAGCTCATCCTCCAGCAAGCCAATAAAGCGGCTGACAGAGCTTTGGCTGACCGACAACTTGTCTGCTGCCTTGGTCATGCTGCCAAGCTCGGCGGTGAGCTTGAACACCTGAAGTGCTTTGAGGGAGGGCAGTCTGTTCATGTGGGTTGATCAGAAGATGGTTGTGTCTTGGCGCAGTGTTGACCTCAACCCAAGCCCAGCGCCTTCTGTGCCAATTCCAGGAAAACCTCGCGCTCAGCGGGTGTCAGCGGCGCCAGGATGTCGGCCTGCAAGGCTGTCACCACCGGCCGGCAAGCCGCCAGCAATTGCTCACCCTCGGATGTGAGGTGAAGCTGGCGTGCCCGGCGATCCTGTGCGCTGACCACGCGCTGTACCAGGCCCTTGCGTTCCAGGCGGTCGATCACGCCGCCGATGGTGGCGCGGTCAAAGCTGATGGCCGTGGCCAAGCTGGCCTGGTCGATGTCGGGTTGTAAAGCAATGGCGTTGAGCGCGGCAAATTGCACCGATGTCAGGTCGAAACCCGCAGCCTGCGTCTGGATCTGAAAGACTTGCATCGACTGCTGGTGCAGCCGCCGTATCAAGTGCCCAGCCATCTTGGTTCCGCCCATGTGTGCCTCCGTTCGTCGCAAACCACGCTCCCAACCCCACCCGTTGGTACGGATTTTATGTCCTGCTTGACGATTATAGTATGTATGCATATCATATGCTTGCGTTCTTTAAATAAGCCAACAAACTACCTGAAGGAGACAGCATGCAATTTCACCTGAACGGCTTCAACCCCGGCGATCCCGATGTCCTCGCGGCAGCGCCAAACCACCGGCGCGAGGGCGACCCGTTACCGGACACGGTCGATGTGCTGATCGCCGGTTCCGGGCCGGCTGGCCTGTGCCTGGCCGCCCAGCTGGCCCAGGTGCCGCAGATCCGCACCGTGCTGGTCGAACCTAAGCTCGGGCCGATGGAAAAAGGCCAGGCCGACGGCATCAGCGTGCGTTCCATGGAGATGTTCCAGGCCTTCGGTTTTGGCGAGAAGGTTTTGCGCGAGTCGGTCTGGATCAACGAGACCACCTTCTGGTCACCCGGCGCGGATGCGCCCCTCCAGCGTGTTGCCCGCGTGCAGGACGTGCCCGACGGCACCTCCGAGATGCCCCACGTGTTGATCAACCAGGCGCGGGTGCACGACATGTTCCTTGACGTTATGCGCCGCGCACCCACCCGACTGGAACCCGACTACGGCCTCAAAGTGATTGACCTGGTGATTGACCCCAACGCAGCCGAATACCCCGTCACCGTCACGCTGGCGCACACGACTCCTGGCCGCGAGGGCCAGACCACGAAGCTGCGCGCCAACTATGTCATCGGCTGCGACGGTGCCCGCTCAAACGTGCGCAGCGCCATTGGCGGTGCGTTACATGGCGATGCGGCGCACCACGCCTGGGGTGTGATGGATGTGCTGGCCGTCACCGACTTTCCCGACTGGCGCATGAAATCTTTTGTGCGTTCACACGACGAGGGCATCCTGATGGTGCTGCCGCGTGAGGGCGGGCACCTGGTGCGCCTGTATGTCGAGCTCGACCGCCTGGGTGAGGACGAGCGTGTCGCCGACCGCGGCATGGGTGCCCAAGACATCATCGCCAAGGCGCAGCGCATCTTGCGGCCGTTCGAGCTGGACGTGAAAGAGGTGGTCTGGTGGTCGATCTACGAGATTGGTCACCGCCTGACCGACAAATTCGACGACGTACCTGGTGACCAGATTGCCACACGCGCTCCCCGGGTGATGCTGGCCGGTGATGCCTGTCACACCCACAGCCCGAAAGCCGGGCAGGGTATGAACGTGTCGATGGGCGACACCTTCAACCTGGGCTGGAAACTGATCTCTGTGCTGACTGGCCGCGCCGCCCCGGACCTGCTGCACAGCTACTCTGGTGAACGACGCGCCGCAGCCAAGGGCCTGGTGGAGTTTGACCACAAATGGGCACGTGTTGTGGGTGCCCGGGCTGAGGACGACAGCACGGAGGGCTTGCCCCGCGTGGCGCGTGAGTTTGTCAATAACCTGCCGTTCACCTGCGGCCTGACCATCCAGTACGAACCCAGCGCCCTGACTGGTGCTCCCACGCATCAGCAATTGGCGACCGGCTTCGACATCGGCAAGCGCTTCCATTCAGCCCCCGTCATTCGTTTGGCCGATGCCAAACCCATGCATCTGGGCCATTGCATCGAGGCCGACGCGCGCTTTCGCCTGTTCATTTTTGCCTCGGCAGACGACGCCGGAGAACCGGGCGGCAGCGTCGCCCAGTTGTGTGACTGGCTCGAACACAACCCGGCCTCACCTGTGCGCCGCCACACCGCGCCGGGGGAAGACGTGGATGCCGTGATCGACACCCGGGCAGTCTTCCAGCAGGGTTTCCGTGCGCTTGACTACGCGGCCATGCCCACGCTGCTGCGACCCCACGTGGGTCGCTACGGGCTGTGCGACTACGAGAAGGTCTTCTGTGCCGACCTGAAGCGCGGTGAGGACATTTTTGAGATGCGTGGTATCGATCGGGCAGCAGGCTGCATGGTCGTCGTGCGCCCGGATCAATACCTGGGCCAGATCCTGCCGCTGACTGCGCGTGATGCGCTAGCAGCCTATTTCGCCAGTTTCCTGCGCGTGCGCGGCTGAGAGGCCAACGCAAACGGGTGGTAACGCGGCGCCATGCTGTGACACAACCGGCAAAACGCAGTGTTGTGTCATGATCTAGTTTGCTATCATAGAAATAGTGGTTTATCCTTTGAGAATAAGGGTTTTATGCCATTTTTATGGTCTTCCTTTGGGGGGAGCCTTGCAGGAAGACCGGCTTCGCTGTGATGCGGGTGCCCGTTTTAGGCTGATAGCTGACTTCCATATTTCCAGACAGCGGTCATCCAGATACTATGGTTTTGCGCTGTAACGTTTGAATTGAGCGGACTGCGCGGCTTTTCGCGCAGGTCCGCTCGAATGATGGGTTGGGCCTTGGCTAGTCTTCATTCTCTGCATAAACATCGAAATAGATGCCGACGTTCCGCTCACCCAGAAACTGCATGAGTTTGGGGCCAAGTTCAAACTCTTCATTCCCGCTAGATAGGGAGAGGCCAACAGAAATGCGAAGTGCACCAAGGGTTGCAACTTGGCGCCAGACCTCAAGTTCCCGAGGAAGGCGGCCAAGAAGCTCTTCGATTGCTGCTTCAATGTCCCATTCATCGGTTTGGGCCGACTTCAGTAAATGTGTCCAGCGACCAAACTTTGGCACTCTCTTTGTGCTTCCGTCTTCTCGTTGCAACGGAACATCTTTGGTTTGACACGCAGTCGGTTCCACTCCAAACAACCGTGAAACTTCTTCGGGGTGGAGTTCGTTAGCCGTGACATGGAGGGCCGCAGAGAACCAACCAATAGGGCCACCCAGCGTAACCGTCCCAGGTGGAGCGTCTGACGGCGGCGATGGTCGAGGATGCTTCATGTAGAGGCCCAACGTTGAAATTGTGGGGCGGCGAAGCCGTCCCACACGAACGCAATGTTAGGCATGTTATTTCCTTGAGTGGTGATAGCGCCAATTGGCTAGGCATATGTAAGCACAGACCAACACGCCGAGCGAGAAACCAACACCATAAAACCAAGGCTTCAATTCTGGCGATGGTGCTAATGTGCTGGCCATTTCGGCGAAGAACCAGCCGATGGGGGCAAATGGCAAGGTCGGTGTCATCGCAAGCACGGCGACACCCTCACCGTAATGCTAACGGAGTGGCACGTAAGCTAATGGCAGGGCTGATATTGCGTTCAGTATCAGCCAGTCTTGCCGTCCAAGTTTCCACTGAATGCCAAGCTTCATTGAAATTGTCATCGTAATATTGACCGCAAATTCATGCGATACAACGTAGCTGCTTTCACCACAAAACCCAGCACATGCGCTTGTTCCATATGAGTAGTCCGCTCCACTAAAAATAGCGAAAAGCCCGGCAGTGCCTGCGTAGCAGGGTTATCTGACCATCGAGCAATTCTCACACCACCGATATGCGCTTGAAATCCCCTGTTTGGGGGATAACGGTGAAGGACCGCTCCCGCTGCAGTGCCGGTCTACGTTTTTCTCCAAACCCGACATCCAATTTTGAACGCCTGCTTCCCAGAAAACTGGCTGGCTCTTTAGGGCTGATAGCTTACTTCCATATTTCCAGACAGCGGTCATCCAGATACTATGGTTTTGCGCTGTAACGTTTGAATTGAGCGGACTGCGCGGCTTTTCGCGCAGGTCAGGCCGCGGCCCGTCAGGGCCGTCGCGCCTGCAGCGAAGTGTTAGCGGGCAACACACGCTGGAACTCCAGTTTGAGTGCTGATACTAGCTCTGGGGCCCCGGACACGCTCAACCCCGCATAGGTTTCCGACTCAACAACCAGTGATCCGCCAGGGCCTACTAGTTCCCAGTGAGAGATGTCTTGGGAACTAGCCACTCCAGACCACTCTGAATCAAGTTGATAGCCCAGCGCACGCAATGCCTCGCCGAGACTCTTAAAGAGTGCGTCGTCAGTTTCAGAGCCAACAATCCAGTGTTCGGCACTCATTTTCCTTGCCCGCTAACGTGCGAAGTGAGGGGCCGCCGGCAGGCGGTCCCTCTCGACTGGCGGGTTAGACATGGTGCCAACGGAGAAAAGTCGGCGCTGGCAAGACGGCGTGAAATTGCTCATTCTGAAATATCAATTCTTTTCGGGGTCTCGCGGAATACTGCGAAGAAGCCAAGAGAGGGGATATTCGGTGAAACTTCTACTGGCCATAGCGCAGTAGAAATGGCGCGGAGTCCCTTTTCAAAAATGGCTACGATGAAGACCGCAACAAACATTCCCATGCCGCCCTGAGCACACCCAGCACCCCGACACTTCAACTGAGTTTCCATTTCTTGATAAAACACCCAAGCAAACCATACGCTGCCGAACAAAAACAGCGTTAATAAAAGGAACTGGCTTATTGCTGCCAGCCTTCTCTGGACGGAATAAATTGGCGATACCTTCAGGATGGCCTGCGCCATCCTAACCAACTGTGTCGGTATTGCGATTGCTGGTAGTAAGCCAATCAATGCAAGGAAAACAATGAAGCCTGGATCACCCATGATGTCTAACTTTGATGTATCCCGCAGATTTGCCGGATAACGAGGTAGCCAGTCAGATAACGTGTTTCATTTTTCTTCAAAAAACCTCTTTTTTTCATAGACTTACAGCAATATACTGTTTTTATGCACAGGCACATTGCTTCTGACAAAGTCGCCACTCCCGTTTTGCGCTCTGTTCGACTGCTTGAGCAGCTCCGTGAGCGCATTTCTTATCTGCACTATAGCCCCCAAACTGAAAGGGCCTACCTACATTGGGCTTGGTTTTTTCATCCATTGGCACGGAAGCAACGGCGCCAAAAGCCCGCTTAATGCGCTCACTGGACTTTCGAGTTGAATGTCTGCTTGCGCTGCGTACCTGCCGTTTAACCATCAATTTGGCACCCGAATTTTGTCTCCTAGTTCGCGTTTAAAGGTCGCTCGCAAACAGGGGATGGGTTGGGGCGGTGGCCAATTTCTGGGCCTTTGACAGTATGAGGCCGCCACGCCAACCCATCCCCTGTCACTCGCAGCCGTTGGCACTGCGATCTATCAGGCTGATTCCATCCCCACCGCACCCCACAACCTCGCCCCCGACACCTCCAGATGTGTCAAATACACCCGCACTTCAAACTCGAGCTGGTGGTACCGCGGCTCCATGTAATTGCAGAGTTGGTAAAACGCCTTGTCGTGCTGGCGCTCCTTGAGGTGAGCCAGTTCGTGCACGCTGATCATTTTCAGGAACTCTTCGGGCGCTTGTTTGAACAGGCTGGCCACGCGGATTTCGCGTTTGGCTTTGAGTTTGTTGCCTTGCACCCGGCTGATGGTGGTGTGGGTGCCCAGCGCGTGTTGCACCACCTGTAACTTGGCGTCAAACGCCACTTTGGCCAGCGGCTCGGCGCCACGCAGGTGCTCGGATTTGAGCGCCTGCACATAGTCAAACAGTGCCTTGTCGGTGCGCACCGTGTGGCCTTGCGGGTATTTTTTGAGCAGCCAGTCGGCCACGCGGTCTTGTTGCAGCAGTTGCTCGACCTGCGCGAGCGTCTCCAGCGGGTAACCCTGCAGGTAGCGCAGGGGCCGTGCGCTACCTGGGTTCACTATCGTAGGCATAGCTATCAGCCCTTGATTTATAAGGGCTAGAAGCCAATTTTTCTTAAACTTCTCGGCGCAGGGCCGGGAACAGGATCACGTCGCGGATGCTGCTGCTGTCGGTCAGCAACATCATCAGCCGGTCTAAGCCCACACCGCAGCCGCCGGTGGGTGGCATGCCGTATTCCAGGGCGCGGATGAAGTCGTGGTCGTAATACATGGCTTCGTCGTCGCCACTGTCTTTGGCAGCCACCTGGGCCTGGAAGCGGGCGGCCTGTTCTTCGGCGTCGTTCAATTCGGAAAAGCCGTTGCCGAACTCGCGCCCGGTGATGTAGAGCTCAAACCGCTCGGTTACTTCGGGGCGGCTGTCGTTGGCGCGGGCCAGCGGGCTGATTTCGGTCGGGTGCTCCATGATGAAGGTCGGCTGCCAGAGCTTTTCTTCCACGGTTTCCTCGAAATACAGCACCTGCAAGCTCGGCAGGCTGCGGGTCGAGATGTGGTGTTTGGCCTCGGTGATGCCGAGTTTGGGCAACACCGAGCGCAGCCAGTGGGCGCTATCGACTTTCAGGCCCGAGCCGTCGGCGAGCATCTGCCCGGCTTCGGTGTATTTGCAGATGGCTTCATGAATGGTCAGGCGCTCAAACGGCTGTTCCAGGTCCACGGGTTTGCCGGCGTAGCTCAGTTGCAGCGTGCCCAGGGCGCGTTGGGCGGCGTCGCGGATCAGCGCTTCGGTGAAAGTCATCAGGTCCTGGTAGTCCCAGTACGCCGCGTAGAACTCCATCATGGTGAACTCGGGGTTGTGGCGCACGCTGATGCCTTCGTTGCGGAAGCTGCGGTTGATCTCGAACACGCGATCAAAACCACCCACGATCAGGCGCTTGAGGTAGAGCTCGGGCGCAATGCGCAAAAACATCTGCTGGTCCAGCGCGTTGTGGTGGGTGGTGAAGGGTTTGGCGTTGGCACCGCCGGGGATCGGGTGCAGCATCGGGGTTTCGACTTCCAGAAAGTCGTGTGCCACCATGAACTCACGGATGCCGCTCACGGCCTTGCTGCGCGCCACAAAACGCTTGCGCGTGTCTTCGTCGGTCATCAGGTCGACATAACGCTGGCGGTACTTGACCTCTTGGTCGGCCATGCCGTGGAACTTGTCGGGCATCGGGCGCAGGCTTTTGGTCAGCAGGCGGATTTGAGTGGCATGGATCGACAACTCGCCGGTTTTGGTCTTGAACACGAGGCCTTCAGCGGCCACGATGTCGCCCAGGTCCCAGTGTTTAAAGGCGGCGTAAATCTCTTCACCGACATCGTCACGCTTGATGTAGACCTGGATGCGCCCGGTGCTGTCTTGCAAGGTGGCAAAACTGGCCTTGCCCATGACCCGCTTGAGCATCATGCGGCCCGCGATCTTGGCGGTGGTGGCTTGCTCGACCAGCGCTTCAGGCGTTTGCTCGGCGTGTGTGGCAAACAGGTCGGCGGCGTGGTTGGCCGGTTTGAAATCGTTCGGGAAAGCCACGCCTTTGCCTTCAGCCTGCGCCTGGCGCAGTGCCTTGAGCTTGTCGCGCCGCTCGGCCATGAGCTGGTTCTCGTCCTGGGGGGCTGGGCTGGGGGCGGCGGTGATGGGTTCAGACATGTGCGTCAATCAAGAGTGGGTGGCGGCCAGGTGGGCAAAAGCCCGCACGCGGGTTGGAGACAAGGCAAAGCTGCGTATTTTAAAGTGCCGCGCTGTCGCTATGATGCAGCGCACCTGACTTGCTTTGTTTTGACACCATGCTGTACCAAATTTTTACCCTGCTGCTTGAGGTTGTTGTTGGTTTGCTCAGCGGCGCCTGCCTGCTGCGTCTGTACATGCAGTACCTGCGGATTCCGATGTCGACGCGCTCGGGCAACCCGCTCGGACGTTTTGTGTTTGCACTGACCGACTGGATCGTGCTGCCGCTGCGCAAGGTGATTCCGTCGGTGGGTGCACTCGACACCGCCAGCCTGGTGGCGGCTTTCCTGCTGCAGTTGGCTGAATTTGGCCTGTTGTGGCTGCTGGCGGGTGCGGCCGGTGGTTTGTTTGCGGTGCCGATCCTGGCGCTGTTTGGTTTGCTGCGGATGACGGTGTCGGCGATGACCGGCGCGGTGATTGTGTATGCGGTCTTGTCCTGGGTGCAGACCAATTCAGTGATCGCCGATGTGCTGGAGCGCTTGGTGAGCCCCTTGCTGGTGCCAATCCGGCGCGTTTTGCCGCTGATTGGTGGGGTGGATTTGTCGCCGCTGGCGCTGCTGGTGATTTTGCAGATTTTGGCCATTGTGCTGGGTAACCTGCAGGCAGCGGCTTTACTGGCGTTTTGACGGGGCGCTGCCCTTGGCTTTTTTTGCAGCTTGGGGTTTGGGGGCCGGTGTCTCCAACTCGGTCAGCCGGATCAGCTGGGTGATCCAGGGGCGGTCGTCCAACGCATCCTCAATGAGAAACCAGGGTTTGGCACCGGGAAAGGGGTGAGCCTCCACCGGGTTGCCAATCCACACCCACCCGGCCTCGGTGGGTTTGACAAACAGCTGGTTGTCACACACCAGCGCCACCACCTTGCCACAGCAGTAGATGGCGTATTCACCAAACATCTTGCGAGAGGACACCGGCCCGGCGCCGCTGACCTGGTCACAGACGTAGTCCGCGAAGGATGCGTCTGAGGCCATGTTTGCCGGGGTGAAAGAGGGCTGGTTTAACCGACCGCGTCGGCGCTTTGGCGGGTCAGCATGGCCAGCGTGTTGGCAATGGTGGCGCGCAGCTCGCGGCGGTCACAGATCAGGTCCACCGCGCCCTTGGTTTGCAGGAACTCGGCGCGCTGGAAACCTTCGGGCAGCTTCACGCGCACCGTCGACTCGATCACGCGCGGACCGGCAAAACCGATCAGCGCCTTGGGTTCGGCCATCACCACGTCGCCAAGGAAGGCAAACCCGGCGCTCACCCCACCCATGGTCGGGTCGGTCAACACACTGATGTAGGGTAGGCCTTTTTTGGCCAGATGGGTCAGCGACGCGTTGGTCTTGGCCATCTGCATCAGCGAAAGCAAACCCTCTTGCATGCGCGCACCACCAGTGGCGGTGAAACACACAAACGGCACCTTCTGGTCGATGGCGGCTTGCACACCGCGGGCAAAACGCTCACCCACCACGCTGCCCATGCTGCCGCCCATGAATTCAAATTCAAAACACGCTGCCACCAGGCCAATGCCCAGAACGCTGCCACCCATGACCACCAGCGCATCGGTTTCGCCGGTGTTTTCCAGCGCTTCTTTCAGGCGCTCGGGGTATTTGCGGCTGTCCTTGAACTTGAGGGCGTCCACGGGCAAGACTTCCTGGCCAATCTCGTAACGGCCTTCGTTGTCCAGGAAGAAGTTGAGCCGGGCGCGTGCGCCAATGCGGTGGTGGTGGCTGCAGGTCGGGCAGACGTTCTGGTTTTGCTCCAGATCGGTCTTGTAGAGCACGGTTTCACAGGCCGGGCATTTGATCCACAGGCCCTCGGGCACGGCACGCCGGTCTTTGGGATCGGTTTGCTGGATTTTGGGGGGAAGCAGTTTTTCAAGCCAACTCATGCTTTTTTCCTTCTGGATCAGGGACCCGGCGCGCCGCAGGGCGCTCACCGGTCCGGTAAAAGTGTCAAGGGCGGATTATGAATCCAACGCGTTGCGAACACCACGCAGGAAGTTTTGCGCGGTGCTGGCCACCTGATCACGCGGCTGATTGTCGATCAGTTGGATGATCTTGCTGCCAATCACCACCGCGTCGGCCACCTTGCCGATCGCTTGCGCGGTGGCCGCATCGCGGATGCCAAAACCCACACCGACGGGCACGTTCACAAACTGGCGGATACGCGGCAACATGGCTTCAACCGCATCGGTATCGAGCGTGCCCGAGCCGGTCACGCCTTTGAGCGACACGTAGTAGACATAACCGCTGGCGATGCGCGCCACCTGGGCCATGCGTTCATCTGTGCTGGTGGGCGCCAGCAGGAAGATCAGGTCCATCTCGTGCGCTTTGAGTTCGGCCGCGAATTCTTCACACTCTTCAGGCGGGTAGTCGACGATCAGCATACCGTCCACCCCGGCGGCAGATGCGTCCTGCACAAAAGCGCTGTAGTTGGCGCCGCTGGCGTGTTTTTGGTTGTAACGCTCCACCGGGTTGGCGTAACCCATCAACACCACTGGCGTGGTCTGATTTTGAGAGCGGAAGACCCGCACCATGTCGAGCACCTGGGCCAGGCCAATGCCAAAAGCCAGGGCTTTGTCACCGGCCTTCTGGATCACTGGGCCGTCGGCGCTGGGGTCGGAAAACGGCACACCGAGTTCAATCACGTCAGCACCGCCTGCGACCATGGCATGCATGAGTTCGGGGGTGACATCGGCATAGGGGAAACCGGCGGTGACAAACGGAATCAGCGCCTTGCGGCCTTGTGCTTGGAGTTGGCTGAAGGTGGCGGCGATGCGGCTCATTGCGAAACTCCTGAATCTGTAGCTGTCTGTCCTTTACCAACAAGGGCTACCGGCACATTGGACGTATTGCCCTTGACCGATTGACCTTGGCAGCTGGGGCGGCAGAAGAAGTCGGCGCCCGACAGGTCGGCCACGGTGCCGATGTCCTTGTCACCACGGCCAGAGAGGTTGACCAGAATCGATTGGTCCGCTCGCATGGTTTTGGCCAGTTTCATCGCGTAAGCCACCGCGTGGCTGGATTCGAGCGCGGGGATGATGCCCTCGGTGCGGCACAGGTAGTGGAAGGCGTCCAGCGCCTCGGTGTCGGTGATGCCGACATATTTGGCGCGACCGATGTCGTTCAAGAACGCGTGTTCGGGGCCGACGCCAGGGTAGTCCAGCCCGGCGCTGATGCTGTGGGTCTCGGTCACCTGGCCGTTATCGTCCTGCAGCACATAGGTGCGGTTGCCGTGCAACACACCTGGGCTGCCGCGCTGAATGGATGCAGAGTGTTTGCCACTGTCCATGCCCGCACCAGCCGCTTCTACACCGATCAGGCGGGTGCCTTCAAACTCGATGTAGGGGTAGAAGATGCCCATGGCATTCGACCCACCGCCAACGCAGGCCACCACCACATCGGGCTGGGCGCTGCTGCAACCAGCGGCTTGCAACATCTCGGGCATCTGCACCAGGCATTCCTGGCCAATCACACTCTGGAAATCGCGCACCATCATCGGATACGGGTGTGGCCCGGCCACGGTGCCGATGATGTAGAAGGTGTTGTCCACATTGGCGACCCAGTCGCGCATGGCTTCATTCAAGGCGTCTTTGAGCGTTTTGCTACCCGACTCGACCGGCACCACAGTGGCACCGAGCAGCTTCATGCGGTAGACATTGGGGCTTTGGCGTTTGACGTCTTCGCTGCCCATGTAAACCACACATTCCAGTCCGTAACGCGCGCAGATGGTGGCGGTGGCCACGCCATGTTGGCCAGCACCGGTCTCAGCAATCACGCGCGGTTTGCCCATGCGTTTGGCCAGCATCGCCTGGCCGATGGTGTTGTTGATCTTGTGCGCGCCGGTGTGGTTGAGGTCTTCGCGCTTGAGGAAGATCTGGGCGCCACCGACCTCACGGCTCATGCGCGCGGCGTGGTAGATGGGGGAAGGGCGTCCCACAAAGTGCGCCAACTCGGACTCAAATTCAGCGATAAAGGCCGGGTCGAACTGGTACTTCGCGTAGGCGTCTTTGAGCTCGTTGACCGCGTGGGTCAGGGTCTCGGAGATGAAGCTGCCGCCATAAATGCCAAAGTGGCCCCGGGCGTCGGGTTGTTGGTAGTCAGACATGATGATGGTATAGATTTGATAGCCATCAGCCCTTGATCTATAAGGGCTGGAGGCTTATTTGTTACACAGAAACTGGTCAGCTTGGCGAACCGCAGTCACAAACTCGGACATGCGCTCTGCATCCTTGATGCCTTTGTGCCCGGGCACCTCAATGCCCGAGCTGACATCCACCGCCAGCGATTTACAACGCGGGCGCAGTTCTCTGATGCCATCGATCACGTTGGCAGCGGTCAGCCCACCACTCAAGACGAGGTGAGCGTCGACGTTTGGAGGAAGCAGTGACCAAGTGAATGTTTGCCCGCCACCGCCGAACCCGTCAATGTGCGCGTCCAGCAAAATGGCTTGAGCCTGTGAATAATCTTGGGCGAATTTTAGAAGATCAAAGCCACGCCCGGCTTCACCCAGCGGAATACGGGCTGCACGCAGGTAGGGACGTTGCTCGGGGCCACAGGCATCTTGGCAGACCTGCGGCGACTCATCGCCATGAAACTGGGCGATAGCCCCCGCCACTGCTGAACAAGCTGCTCTGATTTTTGAGGTATCTTCGTTGACAAACAGCAGCACCGGCGTGACAAAAGGCGGCAGGCGACGCGCCAGCTCGGCAGCACGCTCCAGCGGCACATAACGCGGGCTTTTGGCATACAGCACAAAACCGACCGCGTCCGCACCCGCTGCCACGGCCGCGTCCACATCCCGCTCCCGCGTGAAACCACACATCTTGATGCGGGTGCGGCTGGCGGGGGAGACAAGCTGAGCTGAAGGTGACGTGGTGATCATCAAAGTGCTCCTGGCAGGCCGTCTAACAGGGTGGGGTGTTCTGGCAGACCCCAGCGCGCCTCGTAACGCGGGCCCACAAAATACAGGCCATAGGGGGAAAACGTGGGGGCGGCGGCGTCGCGGTCCCGCGCGGCCAGCACCTCCAAGATCCAGTCGGGCTCCTTGCGACCATCGCCGATCAAAATCAAACAGCCCATCAGGTTGCGGATCATGTGGTGCAAAAAGGCATTGGCCTCAAACTCAAAACGCCAATAGGCACCACGGCGGCTGATGTCTATACGCATCAGGGTTTTGACCGGTGACAAGGCCTGGCAGGCGCTGGCGCGAAACGAGCTGAAGTCGTGTTCACCCAACAGGTGTTGCGCGGCTTGCTGCATACGCTCCAGGTTCAAAGGGCGGTAAACCCAGCCGACGCGGCCCTGGTCGATGCTGGGGCGCACCGGTGAGTCCAGCACCACATAGGCGTAACGCCGTGAACTCGCGCTGGCGCGGCAATGGAATTCTGGCGGAACCTCTTTGGCCCATTGCACCGCGATGTCGTGCGGCAACAAGGCATTGGGGCCGCGCACCCAGTTGGCTTCGGGCCGTTGTGCCGGTGTGTCGAAATGGATCACCTGCATCAGGCCATGGACACCGGCATCGGTGCGGCCCGCGCACAGGGTTGACACCCGCTGGCCGGTGAATTCGCTCAAAGCCTTTTCGAGCTTGTCCTGTACCGTCTGGCCGGAAGACTGGCTTTGCCAGCCCTGGTAGGCCAGCCCGTTATAGCTGATGCCCAGCGCCAGCCGCATCAGATCACCCCCTTGATATTCTGGGCCGGAAAACCGACCGAACTCACAGCTTGGCCAGGGCGCTTTGGGCTTTGGACCGCAAATCACCAGCGGCTTCGGCAATCACCTCTTCGATCAGGGCGCGGGCGCCGTCGTCGTCCCCAATGGCACGGAACTCGTCGGCCAGGGCCAGTTTGGTCTCCAGCGGGTCCATGGTTTCGTCGACAAACTCGCCGGGCACGGTGACCTTGTCCTCTCCCAGGTCCAGTGACAGCGAGCCCAGGTCAAAGGACATCAGCTCGTTGTTGGCCTGGGTGGTGGCGTCGTTTGCAGCAGTGGATGCTGCGGCTTCGTCGGCCGTGGGTGGCAAGTCCAGTTGCAGCTCGGGGGTGTCCAGAGAGAAGTCCAGGTCGTCAGCCAGCGGGTCACGCACAGTGGACGGGCCGCTTGGCTCTTCCTGCGGGGCTTCAAAAGCGGGCTCTTCAAAAGAGGGTTCCTCTGCTGCAGGTTCGTCAACAGCCGGTGGCTCCTCGGGCAGCGTGGGCAAGGGTGTTTCTTCAAACGCGCTCAAGCCGGAAAACGCCGTGGGAATGGCGTCGCTGTGGGGTGGCGGCTCGGTCGGCTCGGGGACCGCTGGGCCGGGCAGATCGGCTGGCTCGTCCAGGGAGAAGTCCAGGTCCAGATCGAGGTCGCTCGGCCCGGTGGCGATGGGCGGGGGCGGTGCGTCATCCTGTGCCTTGGCCGCCGCGATTGGGCTGCCCATCGTGACGGTGGCGGGTGCAGACGGTTGAAAGTCGGGCAGCTGCGAGGGCAGGGGTTGGCCGCCCGGCAGGTAGAGCGCGTTGTCCGGGTCGATGGCCAGACCCTTCTCGCAAATCTGTTCCCATTCGGGGCCGGTGCCGTCGGTCAGGTTGAAGGCGAGGGCCGCAATCGCTTCAAACGCCTTGAGGTCACGGCGTTTGGCGTAGATGTCCAGCAGCTTCTGGTGGATCGCCACACGCTGTGGCTGGGTGCGCAGGGCGTCCTTCAAGATCTCTTCGGCCTGCAGGTCGCGGCCATAAGCCAGGTACACATCGGCCTCGGCCACCGGGTCCACATCGTCCACAGCGTCGAGCTGGCTGGGTGAGTAAACCATCGACGAGCCGGTGGTCAGGCTGTCACCGGTGTCCACATTCTGACCCCCACTGCCGCCTGAAAAAGCCAAGTCGCTGTTGGCAAAGGTGCTGTCGAGTTGTTCTGCTTGTTTGCGCTGGCGCCGCTTGTAAAGCCCCAAGCCTGCCAACAAGGCCACCAGTGCACCCGCACCGGGCAGCAGCATTGGGTTCTCCAGCAGGTCGTCGAAGAAACTGGTTTCGGGCGCGGGTTCTGGCTGTACCGGAGGTGGCGCCGGTTGTTTGGGCGGGGTGACTGCCGGAGTCGATGCGGGCTCTGAGGCTTTTACCTCGGCTTGCGGGGCTGGCACGGCTTCGGGGGCACTGGCCACCGGTTCTGGCGTGGAGGCTGCCGCGCTGGCAGGCGCACTGGAGGCTTTGGCCAACTGGTCCAGCTCCTGGATGTTTTTGGCCAACTCGGCCGAGCGTTGTGCCGCGGCTTCGGCATTGCGTTCCTTGGCCAGGGCCTCTTCGCCGGATTTGGCTTGCACACTGCCTTTGGACAAGGTCAGTTTGTCGGGGGTGGCAGCGGCTGGTTTTTTGTCGTCGACGGTGGCCTCAATCTTGCCACTGACGTCCCGGCTGGCGGGTGACAGTTTGGCGCCAGGCACATTGCTGGCCAGTTTGCGGCGGAAATCGTTGAAATCCTGGCTTTGGGCACTGATGATTTGAGTTGCCTCGGCGCGGCCGGTGGCCGTGGCCTGTTCCTGGCTCGGGAGGGTCACAATCGCGCCCGCTTTGATGCGGTTGACGTTGTCCTGGATGAAAGCATCCGGGTTGGCGCGCAACAGGGCCACCAGCATCTGGTCCAGCGAGACATTGGCGCTTTTGTGGGCGGCCGCAATGGCGCTGGCGGTATCGCCTGGCTTGACCTTGACGCTGGCTTCGGCAGAGGTGGCCTTTTGCACTGCTGGCGCCGCAGGAGCTGGCTCCATGGCAACAGGTTTGGCGGCTGCGGCCGCCGCTTTGGGTGCGGTGGGCTGGCTCGGCGTTGCGCTTGGTCGGGACACTGTGGGTGAGGCTACAGCCGCAGCTGCGGCGGCTCGGGTGGCGGGAGAAATACGTTCTGGCGCCGGTGCAGGCAGTTGTGCGCCCACCGGTGAACCAGCGGCCTGTTTGCGCAGGGCTGGCGGGTCAAACAGCATGGTGTAGTCGCGCACAATGCGACCCGAGTTCCAGCTGGTTTCCAGGATCATGTCGACAAACGGTTCACCGATGGCGCGTTCGCTGATCAGGCGCAGGTAGGCACGCCCATCTGGGCGGCGTTGAAGGGTGGCGCGCAGACTGTTCAGTGTTGGGTTGTATTCCAAGCCTGCCGCGAGAAAAGCCTCGGCAGGTGCTACTTTGGTGACCAGGCTAGCGGCTTCTTCGGGGTTGATGTCCAGCACATCAATTTCAGCGCGCAGTGGCTCGCCCAGTGCAGATTGCACGGTGATGCGCCCCAGCGACAACGCCGCGGCCTGTGTGCTCCATAAACCCATCAGCACAGCGATTGCCAAAGCGGTAAGTTGACAGGGGTGAGACTTCGCAATCAATTTGTGCTCTCCGGTTTACAGCCAGCCGAAGGTGGTCTGTTCAGGGCTGCACGCCCAAGGACTTGAAACAAAAAAAGCACCATAACATCAATATGTTAGCCTGACAAGTTAAGTCAGCTTCTTAGCAGAAGGTCTGCGCATTAAGACCGCCGGGAGAGCAATTCTATGTTGTAGAGTGGCAACGGCCTGACACGCGCACTTGGGCGCGTGTCAGGCCGCTAAAAACCGGTGCAGTCTGAAATCAGGCTTGCAACAAAATCCGCAGCATACGACGCAGCGGTTCGGCCGCTCCCCACAACAACTGGTCGCCCACTGTGAAGGCGCCCACATACTCCGGCCCCATGGCCAGTTTGCGGATACGGCCCACGGGGATGGTCATGGTGCCGGTGACGGCCACAGGCGTCAAGTCTTTGATGGTGGCTTCGCGGGTGTTGGGCACCACTTTGACCCAGGGGTTGTCGGCGGCGATCATCGCTTCGATGTCAGCGCTGGGCACGTTCTTCTTGAGCTTGAAGGTCAAGGCCTGGCTGTGGCAACGCATGGCGCCCACACGCACACAGAACCCGTCCACCGGAATCGCGGTGGAGCCAAAACCTTCGCCCTGACCCAAGATCTTGTTGGTCTCGGCCATGCCTTTCCACTCTTCCTTGGATTGGCCCCAACCGGCTTCATCATGGTTCTTGCCGATGCCCAGGTCCTTGTCGATCCAGGGGATCAGTGAACCGCCCAGTGGCACGCCAAAGTTGGCGGTTTCAGACGCACTCAGGCTGCGCTGTTTGGCGATGACCAAACGGTCAATTTCCAGAATGGCACTCTTGGGGTCGTCCAGCAGGGCCTTGACCTCGGCATTGAGGGTGCCGTACTGGGTCAACAACTCACGCATGTGTTGCGCGCCACCACCGCTGGCGGCTTGGTAGGTCTGTGTGCTCATCCACTCCACCAGACCGGCCTTGTAGAGGGCGCCGACACCCATCAACATGCAGCTCACGGTGCAGTTGCCGCCGACCCAGTTCTTGCCACCTTGGCTCAGTGCCGTTTGGATCACCGGCATGTTGACCGGGTCCAGGATGATCACGGCGTCTTTTTCCATGCGCAAGGTGGAGGCGGCGTCAATCCAGTGACCGGCCCAGCCCGCAGCGCGCAGTTTCGGGAACACGGCGGTGGTGTAGTCGCCACCTTGGGCACTGATGATGATGTCGCAGCGCTTCAGGGCGTCGATGTTGTACGCGTCCTGCAGCGTGGTTTCGTTCTTGGCCAGGGCCGGTGCTTGGCCACCCGCATTGGAGGTGGAAAAAAACACGGGTTCAATCAGCGCGAAGTCGCCTTCAGCCTGCATGCGGTCGATCAGGACCGAGCCCACCATGCCACGCCAGCCCACCAGGCCGACCAGATTACCGATTTTCATGAGAATGCCCTTTCAGATTGTCGAAATACACGGATTTCATCTGCCCGGCTCGTCTGGCCGGAAGGGGCGCGACGAACCAGGCTGAGTCAGCCAGTAATGGTTGTCGTTTTGGTCACAGCGGACCCTGCCAGTGCAACACCGGCAAAAACAGCTTCTGTAGCGCCAGCGGCGCCATCAGAAGGCAGGATGCGAATGTGTTGCATGGCACGATTGTAATTGCAAGGGCTACAGCGCTTTGACCACTGCGTTGCCCATCTCGATGGTGGAGACGCGGGTGGTGCCTTCACTGTAGATGTCGGGGGTGCGCAGGCCCTGGGCCAGCACGGACTTCACCGCATTTTCAATGCGAAGCGCGGCTTCTTCCTGGTTCAGGCTGAAGCGCAGCATCATGGCGGCACTCAGGATGGTGGCCAGCGGGTTGGCAATGCCTTGACCCGCGATATCCGGCGCACTGCCGTGGCTGGGTTCGTACAGTCCCTGGTTGCTGGCATTCAGGCTGGCCGAGGGCAGCATGCCAATCGAGCCGGTGAGCATGGAGGCTTCGTCGGAGAGGATGTCGCCAAACATGTTGCCGGTGACGATCACGTCGAACTTCTTTGGGGCCTTGACCAGTTGCATGGCAGCGTTGTCCACATACATGTGGTCCAGCGCCACATCCGGGTATTGTTGGCCGACTTCCGAAACCACCTCTTTCCAGAACTGGAAGGTTTCCAGCACATTGGCTTTGTCGATGCTGGTGACCCGTTTGCTGCGTTTGCGCGCCGCCTGGAACGCCACATGGGCGATGCGCTCGATCTCCGGGCGGCTGTAACGCATGGTGTCAAAGGCTTCTTCGGCCTCGGGGAAGTTGCCGTCGGTGGCGATGCGCCGACCGCGTGGCTGGCCAAAATAGATGTCGCCGGTGAGTTCGCGGATGATCAGGATGTCAAGCCCGGCCACCAGTTCGGGCTTCAGGCTGGAGGCGCCCACCAGTTCCGGGTAGCAAATGGCCGGGCGGAAGTTGGCGAACAGGCCCAGATTCTTGCGCAGGCCCAGAATGGCCTGCTCGGGGCGCAGGTGGCGCTCCAGGCTGTCGTATTTCCAGTCGCCCACGGCGCCAAAAAGGATGGCGTCGGCGTCCTTGGCCAGTTGCAGGGTGGATGCCGGCAGCGGGTGGCCCAGCGCTGCGTAGGCAGCACCACCGACGGGGGCAGTTTCAAGCTCAAAGCTCAGGTCAAGTGCGTGTAACACCTTGACGGCTTCCACCACAATTTCCGGACCAATGCCATCACCTGGCAAAACTGCAATTTTCATGATGTTGATGACTTTCTAAAGGGTTGGAGTCCGCGCCTTGCTCACCGGGTGCAAGCAAGGGTGGTCGACAAAAGGGCAGCAGGCGGCAAAGTGGCAGCATTTTTTCGCGGCAAGGGCATGCACATTTGGTGGTGCGACTTTGCAAGACGATGAAACAATAAAAATAATAGCTACTTAGCCAATCATGGTCTGGGCTAACCAGGGTTTTTGTGCTAAACGAGTGGCCTCAAAGGTTTTGATCTTGTCGGCATGGCGCAGTGTCAGGCCGATGTCGTCCAAGCCGTTGAGCAGGCAGTATTTGCGAAACGCCTGGACGTCAAACGGCAGTTCGTCACCATTGGGCTTGATGACCACCTGGCGTTCCAGATCTACCGTCAGCGTGTAGCCGGGGAAGGCTGCAACCTCGTCAAACAGCTGGCTGACTTGGGCCTCGCTCAACACGATGGGCAGCAAGCCATTTTTGAAGCTGTTGTTGAAGAAGATGTCGGCATAACTGGGGGCAATGATGGCGCGAAAACCAAACTGGTCCAGCGCCCAGGGGGCATGTTCACGCGAAGAGCCACAACCAAAATTCTTGCGTGCCAGCAGGATCGAGGCACCTTGGAAGCGTGGCTGGTTAAGCACAAAGTCGGGGTTGGGGCGGCGGCTGGCCGGGTCTTGCCCCGGGAAACCGGCATCCAGGTAGCGCCATTCGTCAAACAAGTTCTGGCCGAAGCCGGTCTTGCGGATGGATTTGAGGAACTGTTTGGGGATGATCGCGTCGGTGTCCACGTTTTCGCGGTCCATCGGTGCAACCAGCCCTTGGTGGATGGTGAAGTTTTTCATTTCTTGGCAGCGCTTTCAATTTTTTCACCTGCTTTTTGCAGATCCTGACCGACACCTTTGACGGTGTTGCAGGCAGACAGCAACAGCAGGGCAGCGGCACACACAAGGGAGAGGGTGGTTTTCACTGTGGGTTCCTTATGAAAAAGCTCAGGAGAACTTGCGGATGTCAACAAAGTGGCCGTGGATCGCTGCCGCCGCGGCCATGGCTGGGCTGACCAGGTGGGTGCGCCCACCGGCGCCTTGGCGGCCTTCAAAGTTGCGGTTGCTGGTGGAAGCGCAGCGCTCACCCGGTTCCAGTCGGTCGGCATTCATGGCCAGGCACATCGAGCAGCCGGGTTCACGCCACTCAAAACCAGCTGCCTTGAAAATCTCATGCAGGCCTTCGCGCTCGGCTTGTTCTTTGACCAGACCGGAGCCGGGCACAACCATGGCCAGCTTGATGTTCTTGGCCACCTTCTGGCCCAGCTTTTTCACCACCTGGGCGGCCTCGCGCATGTCTTCAATGCGGCTGTTGGTGCAGGAGCCGATGAACACCTTGTCGACAAACAAGTCGTTCAGGGGTTTGCCAGGCTCCAGACCCATGTAGGTGAGTGCCCGCTCAATGGCGCCACGCTTGTTGCTGTCTTTTTCCTGATCGGGATCCGGCACACGCGCGTCGATACCCAAGACCATTTCGGGCGAGGTGCCCCAGGTCACTTGCGGCACGATTTGGGTGGCGTCGAGTTCAACCACGGTGTCGAATTTGGCATCTGCATCCGAGTGCAAGGTCTTCCAGAAGGCCACAGCTTGGTCCCATTCCAGCGCTGCAGCCTCGGGCGATGCGGCATTGGCGCCAGGGGCCAGTGGGCGGCCTTTGACGTAGTCGATGGTTTTTTCGTCTACGGCCACCAAGCCGGCGCGGGCGCCCGCTTCAATGGCCATGTTGCACACCGTCATGCGGCCTTCCATGCTGAGCGCACGAATGGCAGAGCCGCCGAATTCGATGGTGTAGCCGGTCCCGCCTGCGGTGCCGATTTTGCCGATGATGGCCAGCACAATGTCCTTGCCGGTGATGCCGGGGGCGACCTTGCCCTCGACCTTGATCAGCATGTTCTTGGCCTTCTTGGCCAGCAGCGTTTGGGTGGCCATGACGTGCTCGACCTCGCTGGTGCCGATGCCATGGGCCAATGCGCCCATCGCACCCATGGTCGAGGTGTGTGAGTCGCCACACACCAGCGTCATGCCGGGCAGAGCGGCGCCATTTTCAGGCGCAATGACGTGGCAAATGCCTTGGCGCCTGGAGAGAAATGGGAAATACGCCGCTGCACCAAACTCTTTGATGTTTTGGTCGAGCGTGAGCACCTGTTCCTTGCTGGTGGGGTCGGCAATGCCATCGTAGCCATGCTCCCAGCCGGTGGTGGGCGTGTTGTGGTCTGCGGTCGCCACAATGGAGCTCACCCGCCAGACTTTGCGACCCGTCTCACGCAGGCCTTCAAAAGCCTGTGGGCTGGTGACTTCGTGGACGATGTGGCGATCAATGTAGAGGATGGCGGTGCCATCGTCTTCGGTATGGACGACATGGTCGTCCCAAAGTTTGTCGTAGAGCGTGCGTGCAACAGTGGCCATGGAGGGGTCTTCCTTAAGGGTTCAATTTTAGGTGGTCAACCAGTAAACGCGCCGTGCGCGGCAGGGTCGAGAAGTCACGTGCCACCAGCTCAATGCGGCGCTGGGCCCAGCTGTCTGTCAGGGCAACGGCGGCCAGATTGTCGGCGCCGTACATCAAGGTGAACGCACGCAGGGGCATGACGCCGACGCCCAGCCCGTTATGGATCATCCGGCACATGGCATCCAGGCCCGCAACCTGAATCCGCAGCTTGATACTGAGCCCCAGCGCGGCAGCAGCTTGGCGCATGGCCACATAAATGGAGCTGTTGGAATGCAGGCCCACGTGGTCCAGCGCCAGGGTGTCCGCAAACGCGACCGAAGCCTGGCGTGCGATCGCGTGGGTGCGCGGCACGATGAGCACCAACTGGTCCTGTCGGTAAGGCAGGGTTTGCAATTCGCCCACACCGTCGGCGGTGTTGCAGACCCCGAAGTCGGCCGCGCCCTCTTGCACCGCGCGGATGACTTCGGCGCTAAGGTGTTCTTCCAGGTCGATCTTGATGCCCTTGTGGGCGCGGATGAAGGCGCCCAAGTCTTCGGGCAAAAACTGCACGGTGGCCGAAATGCTTGCATGCACACGGACTTGGCCGCGCGCGCCATCGGCATATTCGGAGAGCTCGGTCTGCATGCGGTCCAGGCTGAAAAACACGCTGCGCGCATGGTGCAACAGGCTTTGTCCGGCCGGGGTGGGGTGCGCACCACGTGAATGGCGTTGCAGCAGCTGGCTGCCCAAGCTCGATTCCAAGTCACTCAGGCGTTTGCTCAGCGCCGATGGTGCAATGAACTCCCGCTCGGCCGCTTTGCCAATGCTGCCGGTTTCACAGACGGCCACAAACATCTGCAGCGAGGTCAGATCCATGCGGTGGGTGAGGGTGCGGTCGGTGGTGGGCATATATTCAGGCATCGTACTGAGCGACGTCTTTTTGTATTTTCCCATGTGTTGTGAAAGAAGGCATCGTATTTGGCGATGGAATATGTCGGCGCCGGGAATGCCTCAGTCCTGCATCACATCACATAACAGCTTGCGATGACGAGGCGCTTGGCATCCAGCGCCACACTGCCTATGACTTCAGATGGGCTAAACGGGGTGGTGGCCATGCCGGGCAGCGACAGCATGGAGCCATGCATAAACCTGCAAATGTTTTTCTGGACGCAAAAATACTATGCTTCTGATAGCTGATTCCTCAATCACAACCTGGGCTAGAGTGCGATTGCCTTGTGCATAAAAAAACCCCGCGGCCTTGGCAGGCGGCGGGGTTCTTGGATAGCAGGTTTCAGCGTTCTGAGACTGGCTTGACGTCGCGAGTGACGTAACCTGTGAACAGTTGGCGTGGGCGGCCAATTTTGTACTCGGGATCACCAATCATTTCGTTGAGCTGAGCGATCCAGCCCACGGTGCGTGCCAGCGCAAAAATACCGGTGAACAGGTTTACTGGAATGCCGATGGCGCGTTGCACGATGCCGGAGTAGAAGTCCACATTTGGGTACAGCTTGCGTTGCACGAAATAGTCGTCTTCCAATGCGATCTTCTCGAGCTCCTTGGCCAGCTTGAACAGAGGGTCGTTTTCCAGACCCAGCTCGGCCAGCACTTCGTTGCAGGTTTCCTGCATCAGCTTGGCACGTGGGTCGTAGTTCTTGTAGACGCGGTGACCAAAACCCATCAGCTTGACGCCGGAGTTCTTGTCCTTGACCTGCTCCATGAACTGGCCGACTTTGGCCACGCCGCCTTGGCGCTGGATGTCTTCGAGCATGTTCAGGCAGGCTTCGTTGGCGCCACCATGCGCCGGACCCCAAAGGCAGGCGACACCGGCCGCGATGGCCGCAAACGGGTTGGTGCCCGATGAGCCGCACAAGCGCACGGTCGAGGTGGATGCGTTTTGCTCGTGGTCAGCGTGCAGGATAAAGATCCGGTCCATGGCCCGTTCGATCACCGGGTTGACCTTGTAGTCTTCACACGGTGTGCCGAACATCATGCGCAGGAAGTTACCCGCGTAGCTGAGTTCGTTGCGCGGGTACATATAGGGTTCGCCCCTGCCGTATTTGTAGGCCATCGCCACCAGGGTGGGCATTTTGGCGATCAGACGGATCGCGGCCACATCGCGGTGCTCGGGGTTGTTGATGTCCGTGCTGTCATGGTAGAACGCGGACAGGGCACCAATCAGCCCGGTCAACACCGCCATCGGGTGGGCATCACGGCGGAAACCGCGCAGGAAAAACTGCATCTGCTCATTGACCATGGTGTGGCTGAGGACCAGCTTGTGGAAACCACTGCGTTCTGCTTGTTTGGGCAACTCGCCTTTGAGCAGCAGGTAACAGGTATCCAGGTAGTCGCACTGGGTGGCGAGCTGTTCAATCGGGTAACCGCGGTACAGCAACTCCCCTTTGTCACCATCAATGTAGGTGATGGCTGACTGGCAAGAGGCGGTGGACAGGAAACCCGGGTCATAGGTGAACATGCCGGTCTGGCCGTAGAGTTTGCGAATGTCGATGACGTCCGGGCCTACGCTGCCTTGGTACACAGGCAAATCAACGCTGGGGCTGCCGTTGGAAAACGACAGGGTGGCTTTGTTTTCAGCTAGCTTCATTTTGACCTTTCGGGTTTTCTCTCAACATATTCAACACTTCAGAAACATCGTCACGTTCCAGATCCGCCTGGACTTGCGCCAGGGTTTTGCGTCCCAGGTGCAGATCCAGCAGATCGTTGTCGCTGATCTCCATTAAAGCCATCAGACCTTGCGCGTGCTTGACAGTCAGTACAGACTCAAACCGCTTGAAAAACCGATCTACAAAAATATCGTTTTCCAGCAAGCCACGGCGACTGCGCCACTTTAGCTTGCTCAGCATTCTTTCATCGACGAGATCGTCCGGCAAGGCTGCCGCAGGTTGCTCCATAGGGTCAACCAGGTCAGATGATGCGGCGCACCATCAACTCTTTGATCTTGCCAATGGCAGCGGTGGGGTTCAAGCCCTTGGGACAGACGTCAACGCAGTTCATGATTGTGGTACAGCGGAACAAGCGGTAGGGGTCTTCCAAGTTGTCGAGTCGCTCGCTGGTGGCTTCATCACGGCTGTCGGCAATAAAGCGGTAGGCTTGCAACAAACCGGCCGGACCCACAAACTTGTCCGGATTCCACCAATACACTGGGCAGCTGGTGGAGCAGCTGGCACACAAAATACATTCGTACAAGCCATTGAGCACTTCACGCTCTTCCGGGCTTTGCAGGCGTTCTTTTTCTGGCGGACGGGTGTCATTGATCAAGTAGGGCTTGATCGAGTGGTACTGCTGGAAAAACAGGGTCATGTCCACGATCAGGTCACGGATCACCGGCAGGCCTGGCAGCGGCTTGAGGGTGATGGTGTCGGGCAGGGTGCGCAGGTTGATCAGACAGGCCAAACCGTTCTTGCCGTTGATATTCATCGCATCGGAGCCGCAAATGCCTTCACGACAGGAACGACGGTAAGACAGCGTGGGGTCAATCTCCTTGAGTTTGACCAGCG
This sequence comes from Rhodoferax sp. U11-2br, assembly GCF_018619435.1. Taxonomy (GTDB): domain Bacteria; phylum Pseudomonadota; class Gammaproteobacteria; order Burkholderiales; family Burkholderiaceae_C; genus Rhodoferax. The sequence goes on from NZ_JAHFZF010000004.1 coordinate 185,844, forward strand.
CGTCAAGCAGCATGCGTTCAGAGCCGTCAAGCTCCACCTCGATGGTCTGCATGTAGGGCTTGGCGTCGGTGTCCGGGTTGTAGCGGTAGATGTTGAAAGTGCGTTTTGCCATGATGTGCTTTCTTGTTCGGAGAGGGGCAAGATCAGAACGTGCGGACCTTGGGCGGCACAGAGGCCACCGTCAACGGCTTGAGGTTCACTGGTTTGTAGCTCAGGCTGTTGGTGTCCCGGTCCCACAAGGTGTGTTTCATCCAATTGACGTCATCACGTCCCAGGGGGCAGGTGGCGTCGTCGGCAGGGCGGTCGTAGTCGAGCACTGTGTGGGCGCCACGGCATTCGCGGCGGGCAGCGGCAGACACCATGGTGGCCTGGGCGGCTTCGATCATGTTGTCCACTTCCAGCGCTTCAATACGCGCTGTGTTGAAGATTTTGGATTTGTCGGCCAAGGTGATGTTCTTGACACGTTCGCGCATCGCTGCAATCTTGACCACCCCCTCGTCCATGCTGGCCTGGGTGCGGAACACACTGGCGTGGGTTTGCATGGTGTTGCGGATGTCATCCGCCACGACTTGGGCATATTCACCGGAGGTGGAGTTGTCCAGGCGATTCAGGCGGTCGAGGGAAATGTCAGCACCATTTTCTGGCAGGGGTTTGTGGGTGTCGTTCTCGTTGTTGAACTGGACGATGTGTTTGCCAGCGGCCCGGCCAAATACCACGATGTCGAGCAATGAGTTGGTGCCCAGGCGGTTGGCGCCGTGTACGCTAACGCAGGCGCATTCACCCACGGCATAAAGCCCCTTGACCACCTTCTGTGAACCGCTGCCGTCAGGAGTGACAACCTGGCCGTAGATATTGGTCGGGATACCACCCATCTGGTAATGGATGGTTGGCACCACGGGAATGGATTCCTTGGTGATGTCGACGTTGGCAAAGTTGTGGCCAATCTCGAACACGCTAGGCAGACGCTTGGCAATGGTTTCTGCGCCCAGGTGGGTCATGTCCAGGTTGATGTAGTTTTTGTTCGGGCCACAGCCGCGGCCTTCCTTGATTTCCTGGTCCATACAACGCGATACAAAGTCACGCGGCGCCAAGTCCTTCAAGGTGGGGGCGTAACGCTCCATAAAACGTTCGCCCGCACTGTTGCGCAAAATGGCGCCTTCGCCGCGACAGCCTTCGGTCAACAACACACCGGCGCCAGCCACGCCGGTGGGGTGGAACTGCCAGAACTCCATGTCTTGCAGCGGGATGCCGGCACGCGCGGCGATGCCCAAACCGTCGCCGGTGTTGATGAAAGCATTGGTGGATGCGGCAAAAATGCGGCCCGCACCGCCGGTCGCCAGCAACACGGACTTGGCGCGCAGCACGTGGATCTCACCGGTTTCCATCTCCAGTGCGGTCACCCCCACCACGTCACCTTCGGCGTCGCGGATCAGATCCAGCGCCATCCATTCGACAAAGAAGTTGGTGCGGGCCTTGACGTTTTGCTGGTACAGGGTATGCAGCATGGCATGGCCGGTACGGTCAGCTGCAGCGCAGGCACGTTGCACCGGCTTTTCGCCGTAGTTGGCGGTGTGACCACCAAAGGGTCGTTGGTAAATGGTGCCGTCGGCATTGCGGTCAAACGGCATGCCAAAGTGTTCCAGTTCGTACACCACTTGATTGGCCTCGCGGCACATGAACTCAATGGCGTCCTGGTCACCGAGCCAGTCGGAGCCCTTGATGGTGTCATAAAAATGGTAGTGCCAGTTGTCTTCTGCCATGTTGCCCAAGCTCGCACCAATGCCGCCCTGGGCGGCGACGGTGTGTGAGCGGGTGGGGAACACTTTGGTCAACACGGCCACGTTCAGGCCTGCGTTGGACAGGCGCAAAGAGGCGCTCATGCCGGAGCCACCGGCTCCGACGATGACAACATCAAATTTGCGCGTGGTGAGTTTGGAGGTAGCAGTCATGATGATTCTTGTGATTTGTTGATGGATAGCCCGCTTCGGCGTGTCTGTCTCGCCGGTTGGGCTGATGCCTTCTGATCAATGAAGAAGGCTTACAGGCGCCAAAGAACCTGAATGGCCCATCCCACGCAGCCAGCCAGCCAGACAATGGCAAACACGTGCAGCACAAAACGCACCGCATACGGTTTGACATAGTCCATGAAAATGTTGCGCATGCCCACCCACACGTGATAGAACAAGGACAGGAAAACGACAAAGGTCAAGGTTTTCATCCATTGCGCGGCAAAGATGCCAGCCCACAACTCATAGCTGATCGGGCCTTTGCTGAAGATGACTTGTGCCAGCAGCAAGACGGTAAAAAGAGCCAGGATGACCGCAGTCACCCGTTGCGACAACCAGTCGCGTACGCCGTAATGTGCACCAACAACTGTGCGGTGAGAGCCGTAATTGACGGACATGGGTAACTCCTGAATTAATAAAGGCCGAACAGCTTGGCGCCAAGGACAGCCGTCAAGCTGAGTGTCAAACCGAGCACCACTGCGGCGGTTTGGCGACCGAAGTCCTTGGTGACATGGTGATGATGGGTGTCCATCCACAAGTGTCGTATGCCTGCGATGAAGTGGTGCAACATGGCCCAGATCAGGCCCAGCGCGACCAGTTTCCAGAGAAACCCGGGAATGCCCAACATGCCGATGTTGAAGGCGGCTTTGAAGCGCGCAAACGAGACCTCAGACGAAATCGAGCTGTCGAACATCCAGATCACAAAAGGCATCAGGAAAAACATGATGGCGCCACTGACCCGGTGCATGCCCGAAGCCAGCGACGCCAACGGCCAGCGGTACGTGATCAAACTGGGGAATTCGATGTTGTTGAACTGGGGGCGCTTTTTTGAACTGCTCGTCGCTGTTTCAGACATAACTGGCTTTCTGTGTTTGAAGTGACTGCCTGGTCATCAGGGATGACCAACCGATGAAAATTTTATCGAAACGCACCATCATACCCCCGGTATGAAATGGTTCTTGACGCCTGTCGAAGGTCTATTGGGTGGCCCTCAAAAAGCAAAAAAGCGTCGGGCGTCGTCTGCTGTGCACTGACATGCATGGCTGCCTAGTTCATGTCATTTTGGTAGTGATGGGTGTCGGTTCGGTAATAACCTCGACGCAATTCCATGGGTTCGCTTTGGTAGGTGTAGGCAATGCGCTCCACGCTCAGAAGCGGGGTGCCCAAAGCCACGCCCAGCAGTTCCGCGTGGATGTCTGCGGCCGAGATGGCGCGAATTTTCTCTTCTGCGCGAACCATCCGGACATTAAATTCTGTCTCGAACAGGGCGTAGGTCGGACCTTTGTAACTGGCCATCCGCTCGGCGGTGAGTCCTTTGAACGGTGTGGCAGGCAGCCAGATGTCTTCGAGGATGACGGGCACACCGCCAAACCCCAGCACCCGACGGATTTGCAACACCGTGTCGCCTGCGCGCAATGCCAAGGCCTTGGCCACATCGGTGCTGGCTCGGGTCCGGCGACATTCGACGATATCGCGCTGTGCGGGCCCCTCGCTGCCGCGTGCGCCACTGTTGGGTACCAGCCGGAGAAACCTGAATTGCACTTGCTGCTCCGCGTGAGTGGCAACAAAAGTGCCTTTGCCCTGGCGACGCAGCAACAAGTTTTCGGCAGCCAGTTCGTCGATGGCCTTTCTAACGGTGCCCTGGCTGACCCGAAAGCGCGCGGCGAGTTCGATTTCGCTCGGAATGATCTCTCCGGGTTTCCATTCCCCGGAGCGCAAGCTGCCCAGAATCAAACCTTTGATCTGCTGGTACAACGGGCTGAACGCGGGCGTGGCATTGCTGCTGGTTGACACGGCGTCAACCACCGGGGTCGGTTCGCGTTCAGGGCTGGTTTCGGGCGGGGTTGGCATGGCAGGAAGCGGTTGAATTCTCAGGAATAGCTTGGCGAATCATATCTTATATAAGACATAAGACAAGTTGACGATTTTTGATTTTCGGAGGTACACTCGTTTGGCTTGGCGCAGATGGAAGTGGATCATCCGCCCCGACACCCACTGAATTTACTACCTCAATCTCTGGAGTTTTACTATGAGCAAGAAGCCTGTTCGCGTTGCTGTTACTGGTGCAGCTGGTCAAATTGGGTACGCCATTCTGTTTCGCATAGCCTCCGGTGAGATGTTGGGCAAGGATCAGCCGGTGGTGTTGAGCCTGTTGGAAGTGCCGGTTGAAAAAGCACAACAGGCGCTGCAGGGTGTGATCATGGAATTGCAGGACTGCGCTTTCCCGCTGCTGGTCGGTATCGAGGCGCACAGCGACCCGCTGGCCGCGTTCAAGGATGTGGACTACGCCCTGTTGATTGGTTCTCGCCCGCGTGGCCCGGGTATGGAGCGTGCCGAGTTGTTGGCCGTGAATGCTGAAATTTTCACCGCCCAAGGCAAGGCGCTTAATGCGGTGGCCTCGCGCAACGTCAAGGTGCTGGTGGTTGGCAACCCGGCCAATACCAATGCCTACATCGCCATGAAGAGTGCGCCGGATCTGCCGCGCAAGAACTTCACCGCCATGCTGCGTCTGGACCACAACCGCGCTTTGAGCCAATTGGCGGCCAAGACCGGCAAGGCTGTGGCAGACATCGAAAAAATGGCCGTGTGGGGCAACCATTCACCCACCATGTACGCCGACTACCGTTTCGCCACGGTCAACGGTAACAGCGTGAAAGACATGATCAACGACCATGACTGGAACGCCAACACCTTCCTGCCGACTGTGGGCAAGCGTGGTGCGGCCATCATCGCCGCACGTGGTGTTTCTTCGGCAGCTTCTGCCGCCAACGCAGCCATCGACCACATGCATGACTGGGCACTTGGCACTAACGGCAAGTGGGTCACCATGGGCATCCCGTCCAATGGCGAATATGGCATTCCCAAGGACACCATGTTTGGCTTCCCTGTCACCTGTGTTGACGGCGAGTACAAAATTGTGGAAGGCTTGGCCATTGATGCGTTCAGCCAGGAATGCATCAACAAGACGCTCAAAGAGTTGCAAGACGAACAGGCTGGCGTGGCCCATCTGCTCTGAACGCAGCTAGCTGAATCACACCAACGTGACCCATCCTCGCCATGTGCTGCTGGGCGCTGCGGTTGCAGCGCCCTTGCCGGTGTGTGACCACTACTGTGGTGTTGAGTCTCGGATGCTCAAGGCACTGGCCCTGCAGGCCGAGATGACCGAGGAGTTCGGCACCTGTGTGTTTGATGTCACGCTGGACTGTGAGGATGGCGCCCCGGTCGGGGGCGAAAAAGACCATGCATTTATGGTCTCAGCCCTTGTCAATAAAGGGCCGGTAGCTACAAAAAACACAGCAATCAATGGCGCCCGACGGGTCGCGGTGCGGGTGCATCCGGTGGACCACCCAGCGTTTGAGCAAGATGTTCAGATTGTCCTGGGTGAAGCCGGGGCGGCCTGGAGCCATCTGATGCTGCCCAAAGTTGATGGTGTTGCGGATGTGGACCGGGCAGCGCGGGTCATTGATGCGGCGCTGGCAAGCTCGAACCGTGCCCAGGCGTTGCCGCTGCATGTGTTGATCGAGTCGCCACTGGCGGTGCAGCAGGTTGCCGCCATCGCGGCGCACCCCCGGGTGCAATCCCTGAGTTTTGGCTTGATGGACTTTGTCTCGGCGCACGGTGGCGCCATTCCGGCCTCAGCGATGGCGGTGGCTGAGCCCGGTGCCCAGACCACCTATGACCAGTTCAGCCACCCGCTGGTGGTGCGTGCCAAACTCGAAGTCAGCGCCGCCAGTCATGCCTTTGGCAAGGTGCCCGCGCATTGTGTGGTGACCGAATTCAAGCGACCCGATGTGGTGCGGGCAGCCGCTTTGCGGGCCAGTCGCGAGCTGGGGTATACCCGCATGTGGAGTATCCATCCCGACCAGATTCGCCCGATTCTGGCGGCTTTTACCCCTGCGCAGAGCGAGGTCGAGCAAGCCAGTCATATCATTTGTGCCGCTCATGCGGCCGACTGGGCCCCGATTTCGGTGGCAGGCAAATTACATGACCGAGCCAGCTACCGCTATTACTGGCAAGTGCTTGAAAAAGCGTATCAAACGGCCCAACTGGATCACCAGGACCCGGCCTTCCCCTATTTTGTGTTGTGAGTTCGGTCCATGTGGACGACAGGAGATGAGATGAAGAATGTAATTCCGACGCCTACAACGCGTGGATGGTTCAAGCCCTTGGTGACGCTGATGGTCTTGGGCATGGCTGCCGCTTTGACAACGGTGCATGCCCAGCCGCCTGGCCCAGCCCCGGTCAAAAAGAAACTGGTCACGGCAAAGTCGAAAAGCCGGGTTGAACTCAAAACACAAGCCACGCAAATGGCCTCGGGCATGCGTGCTGCGGATGCCGCACTGAGCCCGCAAGAGTTGGCCATTGCCGAACGCGTCGAAGTAGGCCGGATGCCCTGTGAGTTGGGTGTTGTGGTCAATGTGGCCTCCGAGGCGGCTGCGCCAGGCTACTTTGATGTCTGGGGCAAGAATTTCAAATTCAAGATGGCTCCCGTGGTGAGCAGCACCGGTGCGATTCGGCTGGAGGACCCTGTGGCCGGTGCCGTCTGGCTGCAGCTGTCCAACAAGTCGATGCTGATGAACCACAAGACAGGCTCCCGCCTGGCCGATGCCTGCATGACCCCCATGCAAGTGGCAGTGGCAGATGCCATGACGAAAAATCCGCAGCCCAATTTGCTAGAACCTTTGCCGGTGGTGACTGAACAGACAGCGCCAACACCGGCCGCCACTGTTGCCCCAGTGAGCACGGTTCACTAAGCCGATCCGCTGCTTCCCCTCACCGCCTGTATTGCCGATTCAAAAAGGAGATTGAACTATGTTGCCAGCCTACCGCGCCCACGTTGCCGAACGTGCCTCTCTGGGTATCCCTGCCTTGCCATTGACGGCGCAACAAACGGCTGACTTGATTGAGTTGCTGAAGAACCCGCCAGCGGGTGAGGAAGCCTTCTTGCTGGACCTGATCACACATCGTGTGCCAGCCGGTGTCGATGATGCGGCCAAGGTCAAGGCCAGTTATCTGGCCGCGTTGGCGCATGGCACGGAAGTGTGTTCACTCATCAGCCGCGCTAAGGCCACCGAACTGCTGGGCACCATGCTGGGTGGTTACAACCTGACACCGCTGATTGACCTGCTGGACGATGCCGCAGTAGCGGCTGTGGCAGCCGAGGGTTTGAAAAAGACCCTGCTGATGTTTGACCAGTTCCACGATGTCAAGGACAAGGCTGACAAAGGCAATACCTTTGCCAAGGCCGTGTTGCAGAGCTGGGCCGATGCCGAGTGGTTCACCAGCCGCCCGGAAGTACCCAAGAGCATCACGCTGACCGTGCTCAAGGTCACTGGTGAGACCAACACCGACGACCTGAGCCCAGCGCCTGATGCCTGGAGCCGCCCGGACATCCCTTTGCATGCGCTAGCCATGCTCAAAAACAAACGTGATGGCATCACCCCCGAGGAAGATGGCAAACGTGGCCCGGTCAAGTTCATCGAAGACCTGCGTGCGCGTGGCAACCTGGTGGCTTATGTGGGTGACGTGGTCGGCACAGGCTCCAGCCGCAAATCAGCCACCAACAGTGTGTTGTGGTTCACCGGCGAAGACATTCCCTTTGTGCCCAACAAGCGTTTTGGTGGTGTCTGTCTGGGCTCCAAGATCGCCCCGATTTTCTACAACACGATGGAAGACGCGGGTGCCCTGCCCATTGAGCTTGACGTCAGCCAGATGGCCATGGGTGACACCATCGAGCTGCGCCCTTATGAAGGAGAAGCGCTGAAGGGCGGCGTTGTCATTGCGGAGTTCACTCTCAAAAGTGAAGTGCTGTTTGACGAAGTCCGCGCTGGTGGCCGCATTCCCCTGATCATCGGCCGTGGCCTGACAGCCAAGGCGCGTGAGGCGCTGGGCCTGCCGGTGTCGACCCTGTTCCGCCTGCCACAAAACCCGAAAGCCACAGGCAAGGGCTTTACCCTGGCGCAAAAAATGGTCGGCCGCGCCTGTGGTCTGCCCGAAGGCCAGGGCGTCTTGCCCGGTACCTACTGCGAACCCAAGATGACCAGCGTGGGCTCACAGGACACCACCGGTCCGATGACCCGCGACGAGTTGAAGGACCTGGCTTGCCTGGGCTTCAGCGCCGATTTGGTGATGCAGTCCTTCTGCCACACGGCGGCTTACCCCAAGCCGATCGACGTCAAGATGCACCACGAGTTGCCGGAGTTCATCAGCAACCGCGGTGGTATCCCGCTGCGCCCGGGTGACGGCATCATCCACAGTTGGCTCAACCGCATGTTATTGCCTGACACCGTGGGCACAGGTGGCGACAGCCACACCCGTTTCCCGATTGGCATCAGTTTCCCGGCAGGTTCTGGCTTGGTGGCTTTTGGTGCCGCCACCGGCGTCATGCCGCTGGACATGCCCGAGAGTGTGCTGGTGCGCTTCAAAGGCAAGATGCAGCCCGGCGTCACATTGCGTGATCTGGTCAACGCCATCCCGCTGTATGCCATCAAGTCGGGCGAACTGACCGTGGCCAAACAAGGCAAGAAAAACGTGTTCTCTGGGCGCATTCTGGAGATTGAAGGCCTGCCCGACCTCAAGGTCGAACAGGCGTTTGAACTCAGCGACGCATCCGCTGAACGCAGCGCCGCAGGCTGCACTGTGCATCTGAACAAAGAGCCGATCATTGAGTACATCAACAGCAACATCGTCATGCTCAAGTGGATGATTGCCAATGGTTACTCGGACGTGCGCACCATCAACCGCCGCATCAAAGCCATGGAAGCCTGGTTGGCCAACCCGCAGCTGCTCAAAGCCGATGCGGATGCCGAGTACGCCAGTGTGATCGAGATCGACCTGGCAGACATCCATGAACCCATCGTGGCCTGCCCGAACGATCCGGATGACGTCAAGACCCTGTCGGATGTGGCCGGTGCCAAGATCGACGAGGTGTTCATTGGCTCCTGCATGACCAACATCGGGCATTTCCGCGCAGCGTCGAAGCTGCTCGAAAATAAACGTGACATCCCGGTCAAGCTGTGGATGGCACCACCGACCAAGATGGATGCCAAACAACTGACCGAAGAAGGTCACTACGGCGTGTTGGGCAGTGCCGGTGCACGCATGGAAATGCCGGGCTGTAGCCTGTGTATGGGCAACCAGGCACAGGTCAAGGAAGGTGCCACGGTGTTTTCCACCTCCACCCGCAACTTCCCGAACCGCCTGGGTAAAAACAGCAATGTGTACTTGGGCAGTGCCGAGTTGGCCGCGATCTGCTCCAAGCTGGGTCGTATCCCGACCAAGGACGAGTACATGGCCGACATGGGCGTGCTCACAGCGGCCAGTGGCAAGATCTACCAGTACCTGAACTTTGACAAGGTGAAGGACTACACCGACGCCGCCAACGGTGTCAAAGACGCTGCTTGTGCTTGAGTCTGATCTAGCCCTCTACCCGATTCACCTGTGACAGGTGCTGTGCCCCGCAATCCTGGTTGCGGGGCATTTTCGTTGTTGCGGTGCAGCAAATTGCCACGGTTAAACTCCTGCTGTTAACAGTTTGTTCATCAAACTGACTTATTCCCCAAGGAGATACCGTGTTTTTTGGCAAGCTGCTTCCGCGAGATACCAATTTTTTCACCATGTTCAACCAGCATGCCGACCACATTGTGGTGGCGGCCAAGGCTTTTTCGAACTTGGTGGCCAACTACAGCGACGTTGAGCTGCGTGAGAAGTACCACCGCGAAGTCAACCATGCCGAAGGTGCGGCAGACCGTGTCACCCACGAGGTCAACAAAGCCATTCACAAAACCTTCATTACACCGATTGACCGTGAACAAATCCATGGCCTGATCAACACCATGGATGACGTGGCCGATTTGATTCAGGACTCGGCCGAAACCATGGCCTTGTACGACATCCACCACATGACGGACGAGATCAAGCGGTTGACCGACTTGAGTGTCAAATGTTGTGAGCGTTTGCGTGATGCGGTGTATTTGCTGAGCAAGATCGCCGAAGCAACCACCGCTGAAGCCGCTCTGAAGACCTGTGATGAGATCGACAAACTGGAGAGTGACGCAGACCGTGTCTTGCGCACTGCAATGAGTAAGTTGTTCCGCGAAGAACCTGATGTGCGTGAGCTGATCAAGCTCAAGGCCATTTATGAATTGTTGGAAACCATCACCGACCGCTGTGAGGACGTGGCCAATCTGATCGAGGGCATCATCCTCGAGAATTCCTGATCAACGGTGGCACTTTAGTTATGGAAACTGTGCAAACCGCTGCGTGGGTGGTCGTCGTCCTGGTGTTGATGGCGGTGGTGTTCGACTTCATGAACGGGTTTCATGATGCCGCCAACTCCATCGCCACGGTGGTCTCCACCGGTGTGCTCAAGCCTGGTCAGGCCGTTGTTTTTGCGGCATTTTTTAATGTCGTTGCCATCTTCATTTTTCACTTGAGTGTGGCTGCTACCGTTGGCAAGGGCACGGTCCTGCCCGGCATTGTGGACACCCATGTGGTGTTTGGGGCGCTTGTGGGGGCCATCACCTGGAATTTCATCACCTGGTATTACGGTATTCCGAGCAGTTCATCCCATGCCCTGATTGGCGGGATTGCCGGGGCCGCGATTGCCAAAGCCGGTGTGGCGTCCTTGATCATCTCGGGCATCATGAAGACTGTGATCTTCATCTTTGTGTCGCCTTTGCTGGGGTTCCTGCTGGGCTCCATCATGATGGTATTGGTGTCGTGGCTGTGCCGAGACTATCGTCCCCTGAAGGTCGACAAATGGTTTCGGCGACTGCAACTGGTTTCCGCCGGTGCCTATAGCCTCGGGCATGGTGGCAACGACGCGCAGAAGACCATTGGCATCATCTGGATGCTGCTGATTGCCACGGGGTATGCGCAGGCGGGCGACAGTTCTCCGCCGAACTGGGTGGTGGTTATTTGTTATTCGGCCATCGGGATGGGCACCATGCTGGGTGGCTGGCGCATCGTGAAAACCATGGGCCAGAAGATCACCAAGCTCAAGCCGGTGGGTGGGTTTTGTGCCGAGACCGGTGGCGCGCTGACACTGTTTTTGGCAACCGCGATGGGCGTTCCGGTGTCCACCACCCACACCATCACCGGTGCCATTGTGGGTGTGGGCTCCACACGGCGCGCCAGCGCGGTGCGCTGGGGTGTTGCCGGCAACATCATCTGGGCTTGGATTCTGACCATCCCGGCCAGCGCTTTTGTGGCTGCGGTGGCCTACTGGATCAGCCTGCAGGTGTTCTAGGGCTTGTGAGTCTGGTGTTACTCGGGTGCTGTGGTGTTGCCCAAGCCCAGTGCTCTGTCCATCAGCACCACATCCAGCCAGCGGTCAAACTTCCAGCCGCAGGCCTCCAGGATGCCCACATGGCGGAAACCTGCGCTGCGATGCACCCCAATGGACCCAGCATTGGCTGAATCACCGATCACCGCAATCATTTTGCGCACACCAGCCAGCTCGGCCTGGCGCAAGAGCTCTGCCATCAGGGCTCGGCCCAAACCGCTGCCAGCAGCCTCGGGCGCGATGTAAATCGAGTCCTCTGCTGAGAACCGGTAGGCCGGTCTTGGCTTGAACCAGTTGCAATAGGCATAACCCAGAACCCGCTCACCGTCGGCGGCCACCAGATAGGGCAGGCCTTTGTTGATCACATCGGCACGGCGTTGCGCTATGTCGTTTTCGCTCGGTGGTTCGACCTCAAAGGTGCCGGTGCCGTGCAACACGTGGTGGGCATAAATGGCGGTGATGTGGGGGATGTCGTCGAGGGTGCTGGGGCGAATGGTTGGCATGGTGTTGGAACAGATATAATACTGGGTTGTCTGACGTGTCGCTGGCCGGGTGGTCAAGTCGCGTGTCTCAAACGTCGGGCTCGGTGCCAATTTTCGTGGAATTCAAAAGCCACTTCCCAAAGGATCAATTATGGTCGTCATTCGACTCGCCCGTGGCGGTGCTAAGGCTCGCCCGTTCTTCAATATCGTGGTTGCTGACAAGCGCACCCGTCGTGATGGTCGCTTCATTGAACGCATCGGTTTTTACAACCCGATCGCCACTGCCAATGAAGAAAGCATCCGTATCGCCCAGGACCGCCTGACCTACTGGCGCAGTGTTGGTGCTCAAGCGTCGCCCACTGTGGAGCGTTTGGTGAACCAGGCTGCCAAAAAAGCTGCCTGAGAGTGAGTATGCTGCCCGGCCTTGAGGCTGCCGAACTGCCGGCAGACGCCATCGAAGTCGGGCGCATCGCAGACGCCTGGGGCGTCAAGGGCTGGTTCAAGGTCCTGCCTTATAGCGCCGATCCCGAGGCGCTTTTTTCTTCCAAGCGCTGGTTCCTGCTGCCCACCGAGAAAGGTGTCAAAACCTTTGACGGTGTTGGGCAGCTCAAAATCAAAGAAGCCAAACCCCATTCGGACACCGTGGTGGCCTCTGCGCACGAGGTGGATGACCGCACTGCGGCCGATGCTCTGCGTGGTGCGCGTATTTTTATCGCCAAGTCGAGTTTTCCGACACCTCAGAAAGATGAGTATTACTGGGTCGACTTGATCGGGCTGGCTGTGGTCAACCGTGAGGGTCTGAGCCTGGGGCAAGTCTCTGAACTGCTGTCCACCGGCCCACAAACCGTGCTCGTGATGCAGGATCAGGTTAACGGCCAGACCCTGCAGCGGATGATTCCTTTTGTCGCGGCCTATGTCGATGATGTGGATCTGGCTGCCCGACGCATCCTAGTGGACTGGCAACCCGACTACTGAGGCACACATCATGCAATTTGATGTGGTCACGCTTTTTCCTGAGCTGTTTGCCCCGTTTTTGACGACCGGGATCACCCGACGTGCGTTTGAATCAGGCCAGGTCAAGGTCAAGCTGAGCAATCCCCGCGACTATGCCGAAGGCAATTACCGTCGGGTCGATGACCGGCCGTTTGGCGGGGGGCCGGGCATGGTCATGATGGCTGAGCCGTTGTCGCACTGTGTGGCACGTCTGCGTGAGGAGCGGGCTGATGACGCCCCGGTGGTGTTGTTTTCCCCTATCGGTCAGCCTCTGACCCACACCGCGGTCACCCGCTGGGCCCGCAGTCAGGGGGCGATCTTGTTGTGTGGTCGTTACGAGGGGCTGGACCAGCGTTTTATCGACACCCATGTGACCGAGCAGATCAGCTTGGGTGATTTTGTGCTGTCGGGTGGCGAGATTGCAGCCATGGCCCTGCTCGATGCGGTGGCACGGCTACAACCAGGTGTGCTCAGTGATGCGGACAGCCATGCCCAGGACAGCTTCAACCCGGCGCTGGACGGTTTGCTGGACTGCCCGCACTACACCCGCCCTGAGGTCTGGCAGGGCAGGGCTGTTCCCGAGGTGCTGTTATCGGGCCACCACCTGCGTATTGAACGCTGGCGGCGTGACCAACGTTTGATACTGACAGCCAGACTGCGTCCGGATGTGCTGGCCCAAGCCCGACAAGCCGGTTTGCTGAGCTCCGAAGACGAGGCTGTGCTGCTCAGGCTATAATAGCAGGCTAACCGATCCTCTGCGGGGCCGCTCAAGCGCATGTCGCCTTGGGCCTGTGTCAATCCTGATACTGGCGCTTGCAAGATCATTTGAGGTCTTTTATGAATCTGATTCAAATCCTTGAGCAAGAAGAAATTGCTCGTCTGAACAAGACAGTGCCCGACTTTGGCCCTGGTGACACCGTGGTTGTCAGCCTGAATGTGGTTGAAGGTACGCGCAAACGTGTCCAGGCCTATGAAGGTGTCGTGATTGCCAAGCGCAACCGCGGTCTCAACAGCGGCTTCACCGTTCGCAAGATCTCCAGCGGCGAAGGTGTTGAACGTACGTTCCAAACCTACAGCCCGCTGATCGCCAGCATCGAAGTCAAGCGCCGTGGTGACGTGCGCCGTGCCAAGCTGTACTACTTGCGCGACCGCAGCGGCAAGTCGGCACGTATCAAGGAAAAACTGCCGGCCCGCAAGGTCGCGGTTGTGGCCGCATAAGGCAGCCCATGCCTCCCAAAAAACCGCCTGCTGGTGACAGTGGCGGTTTTTTTACGTCTGCGTGTGAGCTTTCATGACTTCCGCACCCGTGATGGACCCTCGCCAGGTGCCGGTGATTCAGGTGGACACCCATTTGCCCCCAGTGCCTGTAGCCAGGCTGCAGCCCGATGCCTTGCGTCAGCGTTTTTTGGCGCCCCCGGTTTGGCAACCTGAGTTGGTGGTTGAAAGAAAATTCATGGACCGCGCGCCGATGCACGCGGCGGTGCTGATACCCATCGTGATGCACACGGAACCCACCGTGCTGCTGACCCAGCGTCCCGCGCACATGTCCACCCATGCAGGACAGATCGCTTTTCCGGGTGGCAAGGTCGATGCAGAGGATGTTGATGCCATCGCCGCCGCCCGGCGCGAAGCCTATGAGGAAGTCGGGCTGGCACCGGATGGGCTGGAAGTGCTGGGTCAGTTGCCGCTCTACACCACCGGTTCTGCATTTTTGGTAACCCCGGTGGTGGCACTACTGCAACCCGGCCTGCGCCTGCAGCCCAATGCCGATGAAGTGTCGGATGTGTTCGAGGTGCCGCTCTCCTTCCTGATGGACCCGGCCCATCACCATCACCATCAGCTGCTGTGGCAGGGGGTGGAGCGTCACTGGTTGTCCATGCCATATCAGGACGGCTCGCAGGAGCGGTACATCTGGGGTGCCACCGCAGGCATGCTGCGTAACTTTTACCGGTTTTTGAGCGCCTGAGGCCAGAGCCAGCCGGGCGCAGCCGCTATGATCATTGCATGAGCTTCATCTCGGTGCTTTTTGCCTTGCTGCTGGAACAGGCGCGGCCTTTGGGTCGTGGCAATCCGATCCACATGGCCATGCGGTCTTGGGTGCGCTGGTGCGCGCGCATGCTCGATGCTGGCAAGCCGGTGCATGGCTGGCTGGTCTGGTACTTGGCGGTGGGTGGGCCCGCACTGGCGGCGCTGCTGATCTACTGGCTGCTGGGTTTTTTTGTCAGCTGGGCGCTGGCGGTGCTCTGGAGTGCGCTGGTGCTCTACACCTCGCTCGGCTTTCGCCAGTTCAGTTTCCATTTCACCCAGATCCGTGACGCCCTGGCCGAGGGTGACGATGCCAAGGCGCGTCGCCTGCTGGCCGACTGGCAGCACATGGATGCCCGCGATCTGCCGCGCACCGAAATCATCGGGCAGGTGATTGAAATCTCGGTATTGGCAGCACACCGCCATGTGTTTGGGGTGCTGGCCTGGTTTTCGGTGCTGGCGGTGTTGGGACTGGGGCCCACCGGGGCGGTGTTGTACCGCCTGGCCGAGTTTGTCGCCCGTTACTGGCAACACCAAAGTCAGGCGCACCTGCAACCTGTCAGCCGTGCCGCGCAAGACAATGCCCACCACGCCTGGGCGTTGATGGATTGGGTACCTGCCCGCCTCACCGCCATCAGTTTTGCGGTGGTCGGCAATTTTGAGGAAGCCATCGACAGCTGGCGGCGCTTCGCCCAGCAAGGCCGCCCCAGCAACGACGGTCTGGTGCTGGCGGCCATGTCGGGTGCGGTGAACATCGCTTTGCGTGGCAGCAGTGCACGTGCTTACATGCCCAGCCCAAGCGCGGCCATGCCGCTGGACGAGGATGTGTCGGCCGGTCGCCCCGGTCCTGAGCTGCAGCATCTGGCGGTGGTGGTGGGGCTGGTGTGGCGCACCGTGGTCATGTGGGTGCTGATGCTGGCCTTGTTGACGCTGGCCCGGCTGCTGGGCTAGTTTGTAAGAGAAATTGGCCTCTAGCCCTTATGGATAAAGGGCATGTAGC
Source organism: Rhodoferax sp. U11-2br (assembly GCF_018619435.1). Lineage (GTDB taxonomy): Bacteria > Pseudomonadota > Gammaproteobacteria > Burkholderiales > Burkholderiaceae_C > Rhodoferax. The sequence goes on from NZ_JAHFZF010000004.1 coordinate 201,636, forward strand.
TCTTTATTTTGAAGTGATTCCTGATGTCGTCGTCCTTCTACAGTCCGGTGTTGGCGCAGCTGGTGCCGTATTTGCCCGGTGAGCAGCCCAAGATCGAGCGTCTGGTCAAACTCAACACCAACGAGAACCCTTATCCGCCGTCACCCCGTGTGGTGGCGGCCATCACGCAGGCGGCACAACAGGGCCTGCAGCTTTACCCTGACCCCGAATCGAGCGCCTTGCGCCAGGCCATCGCCACACAGCTTGGGTTGGCCGAGCAACATGTGTTTGTTGGCAATGGTTCGGACGAGGTGCTGGCACACGCATTTTTTGCCTTCTTCCAGCAGGCGCATCCGCTGCTGATGCCCGACATCAGCTACAGCTTCTACCAGGTCTACTGTCGGCTCTACGGCATCAGCGCCCAGACCGTGCCCTTGCGTGAGGGTTTGCGCCTGGCCGTGGCCGACTACGCGCTGGCGCCGGGCCAGTCGGTGGCCGGTGTGGTGGTCGCCAACCCGAATGCGCCGACCGGCATCGGTTTGCCGCTGGCCGACATCGAGCAACTGCTGCAGCTGCACCCTACATCGGTGGTGCTGGTGGACGAGGCCTATGTCGACTTTGGCGGCCAGAGCGCGGTGCCTTTGATTGCGCGTTATCCGAACCTGCTGGTGGTGCACACCTTGTCCAAATCGCGCTCACTGGCGGGTTTGCGCATTGGTTACGCCTGTGGCCAGGCGCACCTGATCGAGGCGCTGACGCGGGTCAAAAACAGCTTCAACTCCTACCCGCTGGACCGCTTGGCGATTGCCGGTGGGGTGGCGGCATTGGAAGACACGGCTTATTTCGAGCGTACCCGCCAGCAGGTGATGAGCAGCCGTGAAGGCCTGGTGCTGGCCCTCGAAGACCTCGGCTTTGAGGTCTTGCCCTCGCAAGCCAACTATGTGTTTGCCCGGCACCCGTTGTTTGACGCGGCGACTTTGGCCGCTGGCCTGCGCTCACATGGCGTGCTGGTGCGCCACTTCAAGCAGCCACGCATCGAGCAGTACCTGCGCATCAGTGTGGGCACACCGCAGCAATGTGATGCCTTGTTGCAGGCGCTGGCATCGCTGCTGCAAGCGTCGTAGTCGCGCTTCAGTAACGCCGGATCTGTTTCAGTTCGGCGTACAGCTCACTGTATATTTTGTAGCGGTTAGCGCTTATTTCACCTGGGCTAGAGGCCGATTCGACCGCAGCCATAACGCCACAACCGGGTTCGTGCAAATGGCTGCAGTTGTAAAACTTGCAGTGCGCCACATGCGGTTTGAGGTCGGGCATGTAGGCGGCCAGCTGGGCCGGGTCGATGTGGTTCAGCCCAAATTCCTGAAACCCCGGCGAGTCCAGCAGCGCGGTGGTCTTGTCGCCATCGAGCCAATACCAGGTGGTGCTGGTGGTGGTGTGTTTGCCCGAGTTCAGCGCTTGTGACAGTTCGCCGGTTTGTGCCAGCGCGCCCGGAATCAGGCTGTTGATCAGCGTGCTTTTGCCCGCGCCCGAGGGGCCCAGCACCAGCGTGGTTTTGCCGCTCAGGCGTTGCAGCAGGGCGTCCCGGTCGGTCTCGGTTTTGTGCACCATGGCCAGCGGCAATACGTCGTAACCCATCTGCCGGTAGGGCGCCAGCCAGGCCCAGGCACGGGCAAAGGGTGCGCTCAAATCACTTTTGTTGAGCGCAATGATTGGCGTGATGTGCTGCTCTTCGGCGGCAATCAGTGCGCGCGAGAGTTGGCTGCTGGAGAACTCGGGTTCGGCCGCGATCAGGATCAGCACCTGGTCCAGGTTGGCGGCAAAGGATTTGGTGCGCACCTCGTCCTGACGGTAAAACAGGTTGCGCCGGGGCTCGATTTTCTCGATCGTGCCCTCGTCCTGCGAGGCCTGCCACCACACCCGGTCACCCACCACGCCCTGGCTTTTTTTGCCGCGTGAGTGGCAGATGCGCCGCTCGCCCAAGGCGCTTTCGACCAGGAAATGGCGGCCATAGTTGGCCACAATCAGGCCGTTTTGCAAGTTGGGTGTCGCCATCAGCTGGCGATGGTCTCGGGCTGCAGATCGTCCACCCGCTTGGCGCAGGCAAAGTCGGCGGGCGAAATGCCGTGCACGTCGTGGGTACGCCAGCGCACCAGGCATTGGCGCGGTTGCACGATCAGCTCGGGGTGGTGGTCTTCGGAATGGGCGATGAAGGCCACCGCGTTCACAAAGGCCACGGTCTGGTAGTAATTGGCAAAACCAAAAGGCTTCTCGATGGCCAGGCTGTCGCCGTCACCCGAGAGGGTCCAGCCTTCCAGTTTGGCCAGATTTGCTACTATCTCTGTAGCTTTGAGCGCTCGTGTTGTATGGGCTACACGCATATTTCCTCACTAAGTTGGCGAGAGTGGTGGCAGTCTTGACGCGCGGCCTAGGCCGGTGTCGGCAGCATACGCGCCAGCCGCTCCGAGGCGCTGGGGTGCGAGTAATAGAACGCCACGTACACCGGATCGGGCGTCAGGGTAGAGGCATTGTCCTCGTAAAGCTTGAGCAAAGCGGTGGATAAATCTTGCCCGCTGGTCTGCTGCATGGCGTAGGCGTCGGCCTCAAATTCGTGTTTGCGCGACAGCTGGGCCAACAATGGCGAGACAAAAAAGCTGAACACCGGCATCACCAACAGAAACAGCAGCAGCGCCAGCGCGTCATTGGGGGCGGTCAGATTGGGCATCACCCCCAGACCGGTGTAGAACCAGGTTTGGGTGGCCAGCCAGCCCAGCAGGGCAAACCCGGCCAGACTCATCGCAAACATCGACACAATGCGTTTGATGATGTGTTTGTGTTTGAAATGGCCCAGCTCATGCGCCAGCACCGCGTCCACCTCGGCCGGGCTCAGCTTGGAGAGCAGGGTGTCAAAAAACACCACCCGTTTGGCGGCGCCAAAACCGGTGAAGTAGGCGTTGGCATGGGCGCTGCGTTTGCTGCCATCCATCACAAACAGGCCCTTGGCTGAAAAACCGCAGCGCTGCATCAAGGCCGTGACCCGCGCCTTGACGGCGTCGTCCTGCAGCGGGGTGAATTTATTGAACATCGGCGCAATCAGGGTGGGGTAGATCACCAGCAACAGCAGGTTAAACCCCATCCACACACACCAGGCCCACAACCACCACAGGCCGCCGCTGGCGCCCATCATCCACAGGATCAGCGCCGCAATCGGCAGGCCAATCAAGGCGCCGATCAGGCTACCTTTGACCATGTCCATCAGCCACAGCTTGAGCGTTGTTTTGTTAAAGCCAAACTGCTCCTCCAGCACAAAGGTCTGGTAGAGCGACAGTGGCAGGTCGATCAGGCCGCTGATCAGCGCAAAGCCGACCAACACCGCCAGCTGTTGCAGCAAACCCACACCCAGCCAGGGCGCCAGCCACTGGTTCAGCGCGGACAGGCCACCCAGCAGCGTCCAGCCCAGCAAAACCACCGCACCCAGTGCCATCTCCACCAAACCGACACGTGCTTTCGCCACGGTGTAGTCAGCGGCTTTCTGATGTGCGACCAGGGTGATGGTCTGGGCAAAAGCGGCGGGCACTTGGTCTCGGTGCTGGGCCACATGGCGGATCTGGCGTGAACTGAGCCAGAATTTGAGCAACAAGCCCAGCATCAGCACCGTGGCAAACACCACCGTCAAGCGCAGGGACGGGTCGAAAAACAGGTTTGTGTCGTGCATGGCGCCGAAGTTTAGGTGATGGGCGACAATTTGCCCCATGCCTACCTCCCACGTCCCCACCC
>NZ_JAHFZF010000005.1 GCF_018619435.1 Rhodoferax sp. U11-2br
GAGACAGGTTTAAAGGGGCCGGGGTGGCTTGATTCACTCATGACAGACTTTCCAGCAGATTGGCCATTTCCACCGCAACGCGGGCTGCGTCGCGGCCCTTGTCGGTCTGGCGGGCCACGGCTTGTTCGAGGTTTTCGGTGGTCAGGATGGCGTTGGCAATGGGCACCTTGTAATCGAGCGCCACGCGGCTCACGCCTGCGCCCGACTCGTTGGCCACCAATTCAAAGTGGTAGGTTTCACCACGGATGATGCAGCCCAATGCAATAAGGGCGTCATATTTCAGGTTTTCCGCCAGGCCCTGCAGGGCCAACGGCACCTCCAGCGCACCGGGCACCTGCACCAGGGTGATGTTTTTCTCGGCCACGCCCATGGCCAGCAGTTCGCTACGGCAGGCTTGGGTCAGGGCGTTGGTGATGTCGGCATTGAAGCGCGCCTGCACGATGCCAATGCTGAGGTTTTTGCCGTTGAGGCGGGGGTCGGTGGCGTCGAGTGCGCCTTGGTCTGCAAGCTGCATGGTGTTGGGATCAAAAGTAAAGGTTAGGGCTTGACGTAGCCGACGATATCGAGGCCGTAGCCGGTCATGCTGGGCATGCGCCGGGGGGTGCCCATCAATTTCATTGAGCGCACACCACATTCACGCAGGATTTGTGCACCCACGCCGTAGGTGCGCAGGTCCAGGTGGCCACGTTCGGGGCCATGGCTGGCGCGTGCGGTGCCGTCAAACTGGGCCAGCAGCTGCGCGCCACTTTCGCCACAGTTCAGGAACACCACCACGCCTTTGCCCTCGGCAGCCACCCGTGTCAGGGCGGCTTCCAGACTCCAGGAGTGCATGGAGCGGTCTTTTTCAAGCGCGTCCAGCACCGACAGCGGCTCGTGCACACGGGCAAGCACCGCTTCGTCAGCCGCCCATTCCCCCATGACCAATGCCAAGTGCACACCGTGGGCGGTGGTGTCCTTGAAGGCATGGGCGGTGAACTGGCCAAACGCGGTGTTGAGCGGGCGCTGGCCCACGTGCTCCACCAGCGACTCCATACGGCTGCGGTGGTGGATCAGGTCGGCAATGGTGCCGATCTTGAGGCCGTGTTCGGCGGCAAACAGTTTCAGGTCGGGCAGCCGCGCCATGGTGCCGTCGTCTTTCATGATCTCGCAGATCACCGCTGCCGGGGTGCAACCCGCCATGGCAGCGAGGTCACAGCTGGCTTCGGTATGGCCGGCGCGGATCAACACACCGCCATCAACGGCCTGCAGCGGAAAGATGTGGCCGGGCTGCACCAGGTCAGCCGCCACCGCGTTTTTGGCCACAGCCGCCTGCACCGTGCGGGCGCGGTCAGCGGCCGAGATGCCGGTGGTGACACCTTCGGTGGCTTCGATCGAGACGGTGAACGCGGTGCCCATCTTGGTGCCGTTGCGCACCGCCATCGGGGGCAATTGCAGCAGTTCACAACGCTCACGCGTCATCGGCAGGCAGATCAGGCCACGGCCGTAGCGGGCCATGAAGTTGATCGACTCGGCGGTGACAAAGTCGGCCGCCATGATCAGGTCGCCCTCGTTTTCTCGGTCTTCTTCATCGACCAGGATCACCATGCGGCCAGCCTTGATGTCGGCCACGATGTCTTCAACAGGGGAAATGGCGACGGGTTGAGGAGTAGTCATAAAAAATAGGTTTGAATGCACAGAAAGGGTCTGTGCGACCAAAAAGACTAGGCAGCCAGCACCGCGCCTGGGCTGAGCATGCGCTCGACATAACGCGCAATCAGGTCAATTTCCAGATTAACGTGGGCGCCGCTGTGCAAGCTGCCCAGTGTGGTGTTCTGCAAGGTGTGCGGGATCAGGTTGATGCTGACCAAGCAGCCTTCAGCCAGATCCTGCACCTGGTTGACCGTCAGGCTGACGCCGTTGACCGTGATCGAGCCTTTGTAGGCCAGGTACTTGCCCAGTGCACTGGGTGCGCTGATCTGCAGAATCCAGCTCTCACCCACCTGCTCAAAGCGGGTGACTTGACCAATGCCGTCTACATGGCCAGACACCATGTGCCCACCCAGGCGGTCGTTGGCGCGCAAGGCTTTTTCCAGATTGACACCACCGATGGTATCCAGGCCAGCCGTCTTGCTGAGCGACTCCGAAGAGATGTCAACGGTGAACTGCTGCGCTGCGGTATTGAGCGAGGTGACCGTCATGCAGGCGCCATTGAGCGCAATGCTGTCGCCCAGCGCCACATCGTCGAGGTAATGGGCAGGGCAGTCCAGGGTCAGGCGTTTGCCGTGGCTGGCGGAGTCGCCCAAAGGCAAAACGGCAGAGATACGGCCAAGGCCGGTGATGATTCCAGTAAACATCGGCGTATTTTCGCAGGGAAACGAGCCAATGCCCAGAAACAGCGCTGTCAAACCTTGACTAAAAGACGTCTCGCCCCTGAACCCGGCCCAGCACACGCAGGTCCGGACCGACCATCTGGGTGCTCTGAAACACCAGCGGCAGCGCCTGTGACAGCTCGGTCAAAGGGCCAAAACTGGCCATATCCCGCCCCTGGCCCAGCAGCTTGGGCGCCAGGTAAATCAGAAACTCGTCCACCAGCCCGGCTTCCATCAAGGCGCCATTGAGCCGGTGGCCGGCTTCCACATGCAACTCGTTGATCTCCAGGCGACCCATGTCCTGCAGCATGGCTGCCAAATCAATCTGGTTGTGGCCGCCTGGCTGCTGGAACACCCGGGCGCCACGCGCCTCAAGTGCCTGAACTTTGTGATCATTTTGGCCTGTAGCCCAGATGTAAAAAGGGCGACCAGCTACAAAGAGATGAGCGTCCTGCGGCAACTCCAAACGACTGTCGACCAAGCCCACAGCGGGCTGCCGGGGGGTGTCGACCAGCCGCACATCCAATCTGGGGTTGTCGGCGCGCACGGTGCCCATGCCGGTGAGCACCGCACAGGCGCGAGCACGCCAGGCATGGCCATCGGCGCGGGCCTCGGGCGAGGTGATCCACTGACTGACGCCATTGCTCAATGCGGTTTTGCCGTCCAGCGAGGCGGCAATCTTGACGCGCACCCACGGAGTTTTGCGCACCATGCGGCTGAAAAAGCCGATGTTGAGTTCACGCGACTGCACCGCCAGCGGGTCATCGGGTGGCAACACCACCACCTCGATGCCAGCGGCCCGCATACGTGCAAAACCCTGGCCTGCTACCAGCGGGTTCGGGTCGGTGTTGGTGGCCACCAGCTTGGCAATGCCCGCGGCAATCAGCGCATCACAACACGGGCCGGTGCGGCCCTGGTGAGCGCACGGCTCCAGCGTGACATAGGCGGTGGCGCCCTGAACCGAGTGGCCTTGTGCGGCGGCGTCACGCAGCGCCATGATCTCAGCGTGGGGTCCACCAGCTTGCTGAGTGTGGCCCTGGCCCAAGATCTGGCCGTCCGGGCCGGTGATGACGCAGCCGACGCGGGGGTTGGGGGAGGTGAGGAGCAGTGCAGTGTGGGCCAAGCGCAGGGCCAAGTTCAAGGTGGGCATCGGCTGTCAACGCCAGCACTCTGCCGCAGAACTGGTGCCAGAGACACCCTTGACACCCGCTTGTGTGATGGACAGTGTGCCGCATCGGGTGTCACTGCTTTGGGCGCCGGACGGTGTGGCATTGATCGTGTAGGTGGTGGTGGTGGGTTGCGTGTTTGCAAATGCAAACACGTATGACCCAGCTAAGTCGTTATCACAGCTTGTTCTATCTGTTGGCAGGGCCACTGCATAAGACATCGCTGTGGCATATTGCCGCTCCATGAACTGGGCCATTTCCATCAAACAGGCACCCGCCGTGACGCGGCGCGTGCGCAACACGTGTTGTTGGTAACTGGGCAGCGCAATCGCCGCCAGAATGCCGATGATGGCCACGGTGATCATGAGTTCAATCAGGGTAAAACCTGCGTGGGAACGTTTGTGCATGTTGGTCAGTCTGTGATGATTTCGCGCCATGAAATACGGCCTTTTAGCGGTGTGACTCCAAAATTAGGCGGAATGTCCTCTACTGGATTATTGGGGTCGGTGCCACCCACAACCAGACGGTTGCCAACGAGCGTCACTCGACTCAGCAAACCAACACCAAGATCTATTGAGCCGATAACATAACCGGAAACAACATCGTTTTTAAAACTCTTGTTCTCATCAACATCGAGGATGCCAAGTGACGTCGCTGCGCCATTGAATGGGTTGATGACGTTGAGGTAACCCGAGCCGCCTGGAATGCATGGGTCGCCAGTGGCGGGGATGATGGAACTCGCCACCAACGCAGGCACAGCAAACTTGTAAAACATCGGTTCTGTGACGATTCGTTCGCCCGCAGGGTTTTCAAAGTCGATATACCAGCCTTTTTTTCCCACCATGTCGTTGGGCTCCGCCACTGAAAAGCCGCGAACAGGCTTGTTATCAAAAATACCAGTGATAGCAACGGACCTTTGTTTTAAGGCGGTTCGATCTGTGATGACCTCGTCCTCATCGATCAATCCATACCAACTTTGGACAGAGGCGTCAGCTGGGTCCACAGAGCGGAAATACGAGCCCGTTCCAAAAAAGACAAACCGTTTGCCCACATGGGGGTCACCAGCAACGGTGTCGGTGGCAAAGGTGATAGGCGAGGTGATGGGTTGTAGCTTGTTAGAAGTATCTTTGGCCACAAACAATGGTTTGCCGCTCAAACCGACAGACCAAGACGCCGTCGTTTTACCTCGAACATCAAACTTCCAGACGTTGCCTTTCAGATCACCTGCGTAGATGTAGTCAACCGTTCCGTTGCCATCGACATCCAAAACGCTGGGTGTGGCCAGGCCGTTGTCACCTGCAATGAGCGTGTCCAGCTTTTTGACGGTAGCTACCTTGCCATCGGTATCCAGCAGGAAGATGTACAAGACCGCTTTGCCACTGGTGCTGTTGTAGCCGTTGCCAACAATCACAGCCCCTGTGCCATTGTCGCCATAGTTCATCTTTGCATACACAGGGCGGCCTAGCATCAAGCCCAAATCCTGATCTGTGTTGGCATTGACTGCGGTGTCTTTGACACCATCGCTGATGGCGCTGCTGTCACCGGTGGGTGTGTATTCCCACAAAAAGTCGGAAGTGCCAAAACCTGTTGGCGTGGTGACATTCAACCCAAACAAACCTTTGCCACCGCGACCCAGTGTGCCAAACAACAGGCGTTTATCACCAGTTTCTGCCGTTTTGGGCGATACCACTACGTCGCCGTCCACCAAAAATTCATGGGTGTAGCCTGGGCTGGTCAAGTTCTTGAGCCGTGATACAACGGCAGACGGTATAAAACCAAAGATCTCACTGCCTGCTTTATGCAGCACATTGCCAGAGCTGTCTTTGACATCGCTGGCCCTGAAGGCGTGGAGCATGCCGTCGTTGGCGTTGACATACAACACATCATTGTCTTGATCAAAGAAGGGAGATGAGTGCACGATGTCACCCAGCGGTGCGACATTGACTTCAAGGCTGACGCGCTCGCGGAAGATGCCGGTACTGCCTTTGATTTCCTTGTCCCGCGAGCCACGCAGGTACGCAACCACATCTGAACTGTTGTTGGCAGAGCTGGAGTCAGCATCTAACAAAGCTTTGTCTGCAGATGGCAGCTCATTCCACACAAATGGTTTGGTGACGCCACTCGGTGTACGCACAAACAGTTTGCGGTCAGCTGGAGCAGGCATCCTATGCTGCGCCTGCCAAACCGGTGTGATGCTGAGACCCGCCGTGGTGATCGGGTAGGCCACCAGGTCGCCCGACCACTTGTTGGCGTCAAAACGGGCCTGAAAAACTTGTGTACTGGTGCTGTCGGTAATACTGGTACTGTTAGCGATGACATTGCTTGCGCTGGAACTGGCATTGAAGATGTTGTCAAAAGCGCTTTTGAGTGAGTCACGTAAATAAATCGGGTTTTGTACCAGGAAATAGTTGTCAGGAACACCATCCCCATTGGTATCCCATTCACTGGGCAAATCAGGTGTCTTGTTGTTACTGATGTCATTAAAACCACCCCACTTGGCGGCATACCACAATGGGTTTTGTAAAAACTGTCCTGAATCGCCTGTGCCAGATGTAAACACCTGTGTGCTTTTGGGATTGGCGCTGGTGAGCCCAGGCAGTCTTTTGCATTCGTCGGATGAAAGATTAGGTTCGTCTTGACAGTGGCGGGCATTCCTTCCCGGCGGAACATTCAAGAAGTAATTAAGAGCATCATTGGTATCCTGGGCCACCAGATAAATGCCATCCCGATTGGTGCCTGAGATGGCATAACCCACATTTTGATTGCTACCCGTGGTTCGTTGGGTCACTTCAACTTGGACAGTTGCCGTGTTATCGTCATTTTTCTTGATGGTGTACTCGGCAATGATATCCATGTCATAGTCATTGCCCTGTTCATCAGCTTCATAGTTGATCTTGAACACCATTTCTTTGGTGGGGCCGTTTAAGTCATCTTTGGTGACATAAAGATCAACAATTTGGTCAGTTGGTTGGTATTTTCCTTTCGTCCTGTCTGCAGAAAGGCCATTGATTGTTTTTGCGAATGGCACAATCTGAATTTTTTTGCCATTTACGGGTACCTCAAATTTGGGCAATGTAGAAGACAACGCCAGTATGAAGGTGTTCAAATTTTGAGTATCAGCAGCGTTGGATATATCATTAGTTTTGCCAAAATACGCAATGGCCGCTGCGTTGTAACTGCCTTGTTTGGTGGGTTCTTCAGGGGCCAGCCCCCGCACAGTCGAAAGTGAGGTGACCGTCTTGGGTGATGGTGCGTAGTCCAGGTTGGTGTTGGTAGACTGGCCGACAAATCGCAGACCTTTCACATCGGGCTCGGTGTCGCTGATTTTGGTTAACAAAGTGCTGGCGTCGAGACCACTGATGTCGCCAGTCAATGAACTAAAAGGTGACCCGGGGATTTGATCACCGTCGTAAGACGGGTACACATCACTCATGACCAGCATATTGGGGCGGGAACATCTCAGATTTCTGGTGATGCTGTCATCGGCACCAATGAATGGGTTATTCCATTTTGCCACCCTGGGTAAACCCAGGGCTTCGTCATGACTGCCGGAGGTATCAAATTCTGGTGTTGGACTGGATTTTCCTTCAAAATAGCGTAGACCTTCGTACATCATTTCTGCAACTGGGTTGCCCCAATCAACATACTCCCCTTCGCTCATGAGGCGTGTACGCAAACTGCTATTTCGATAAGCGTAGTCTGTTCTGTTGTTATTAAAATCTCGTATGCGAAGACGATTAAACGTATTGACAATAGTTGCGTCGGATTTGAATATCCCCGTGCTGGAGTCGACTTCGTCTTTGAAAGAAGAAACTTTTTTTCTGAGAACACCCCCCGACATATTATTGTTATAGCTGCCTGTCAACAGACCAAATAACATGGAATCGTTTTCCCCATAATCATGTAGCAATCCAACAGGTTTATATATGCTGCCGTATTGTTTGCAGTTTTCGTGAAAACTGGCGGTGCAAACTTTGACTTGTACTGTGTAGTTCTCGCGGGTGCCTCCATGGTTTCCGTCAAGCACTGGTGCGGCTTTGGACGCCCAGTCCCAAACGCGCAGATTGGAATTTTTTACCACTGACAGCAGTGGGGGTAAGTTGCTGCAAGTATCCGGATTTTTGCAGTTGGTCGTTGCATTGGCTGTCAAGTTTCCAAAAAAATGCCTTTTTGTATCGTCACTTGGTTGGCTCAGCGGTGTGTAGTCACTGATTTTGTAACCATCCACTGTTTCGCTGGTGTACTCCTTGGCCCAGGAGTGAGCATCTTGTGGAATGTAGGCACGACGCAATACTGTGTCCGTGTCGTTGTCAACCCAACGGTAACCGCCGTAAAGCACTTTGCGAAGTGAATCAATGCGACTGGTGGTTACGTAATTGAGCCAGTTGCCAGACCAACTGTTGGTGCATATATTCTTAGTACCTGCCGCTGCTGATGGCGTAAATACGCCGTCATTACCTTTGTCAACGCCGTTGTGGGTGTAACAGACCTTGGAATCAAACAGTCCGTAGTAGGTGATGCTGGGCTTAAAACGCAGGTCCAGTTTGCCATCACCATCCAGGTCACTGGCATCGTTGTAGGCTTCCACGAACAACTTGTGGTCCTTGCTGGCAATCAGCATCACCATCGGTGGTGTTTTGATCTGGGTAATCAGCGGATCAGTCGGAATGGTGACCGCACTGGACGCCAAAGCTGCCAGAGTTGCCATAGTGAGCGCGGCAGACTTGACACTCAGGGCTATGTAGTTGCTGTATCTCATGGCGACTCCTTCAAAGAGAGAGCTGTTCGGCTAGTCCGTGGCATAGATGGATTGCAGCATCACAGATGATCTGCTACCGGTGCCGTCGTTACTACGGGCGGTAATGCGGTAGCGTTTGCAGGTAATTCCTGAAGACGTTCCTTCACCAGGCTGACACTCGAAGTTCCCACCCAGATACTCCACAAAATACTGAGGTGTCACCGCCAGACTCCCAGAGCCGATGGGCAAGTCCAAATCTGTCCAAGATGCAAAAGTGCTTTCAAGCCAGCGTGGTGTGTCGGTTGCCGCTGGTGGTGCACAACTCATCAAGTTGGCCACTTTGCTGCAGCCAGCTGTAGGTGTTGGCTTTTTGGCTTCGATGAGTTGCTCAATCTCCCGCAAGGCGGCTTCAGAGGCTTGGAAGGCCAGACTTCTGTCCAGGCTATGGTTAGCCATTCTTTCTTCCTGGGTGATGCCACGAATGGCTGCAAGTCCCAGCAGCGTCACTATAACCAGCAAAATAAGGCTCACGATCAACGCCGCCCCCTGTTGGTGGCAGTGTTGTCCAAGAGACCGGCGGTGTTGAAGATGGTTCATGACGCCGGCTCAATAAAAGTGTCACGATTGCGCAGACCCACGATGTGTATCAGATGCCGCTGAATCGGGCTCTGGCTGCTACTGACGTTCTCTGTGCTTTGTAAAGTCAAATCGAGACGCACCGCAACGACCTGGGTCGTTAGGCTGTCATCCGCCCAGTCTGTGATTGAGCTGGCGGCGACCCAGTCATTGGCAAGAGCACCGGTGGTCCCATTTCTGGTCAGGTACGTGATCTGGAGGTCTTGCACATTGGGGATCATTTCATCCGGGTACATGATGATGGTTTTGCCGCCATTGCCTGAGCGTGTGATCTTGCTTCGGTACAACGATCGCTTGCCACCCTCAGCGTTGCCAACGTACCAAAAATACGAACCCAGTGGCGCCATTTTCAGCTCGGGCGTTTCGGCTCCGATTTCAAACTTCTTGGTGTTTGCGGGGCAGTTGGATGCCGGGGCTGTGTACGCTAAAAAATTGCTGCAGTTGATGTTTGTAGAGTCAGCTTGGTGGGAAATATTCATACCTTTGTTAGCCCCGCTCTTGGGTGAAAAATCATAGATCTGGAAAATGGCGGCGCTCTTGCCATCACAGACCAAGGCAATGTCGTTTTCCTGAAAGTTGGAGCCTGTTGCCAGAGCAAATTGAAAGTCAGCTGTGTCATGCGACACAACAGCAAAGTCACCTAAGTCTGCCTTGATCATCAAAACCGCATCGGTGCCCGAAACTCGCGTATTCGTTGTTGTGCCAAACGCTTTGATCCCTGTTTCATCCTGGGTGTTGTCATAACCACGCAGCGTGCCAGCGTTCCAGTTGGCCCAAACCGGTATCGCCCCAGATGAACGCAGTACATTAGCCACCAATTTGGAGCCACACGGGTTGTGTCCTGCCTCGCGAAGATCTCGCGCCATCAGGTCAAATGCCATACGGGCATTCTCCTGAATACGCATCAGGTTGTCATTGACTCTGGCGGTCTGGGTGGTGGAGACAAAGATGCTGAGCACGCCCCCGACAAGGATCAATCCCAGTACCAGAGACACCATCAACTCGATCAGAGTCAATCCCCGTTGACGACGTCGGGGCAAGGTGCAGTCACAGCGAACAAACGATCGCCTTGTTTTGGAATGGACATGGGTCATCAGATCAGTCCTAGAGTCTGGTGTTGGTGTCAACCATTTGAACCCCTAAGCCACCAGCACGGCTGTCGTCCCAGCGCACTTGGATACGACAGTCGCCCACCGCATCACACAACACGGCACCGCAGGTGGTGGTGTCGTCTGGATGGCCGACTTCGGCTTTGACGGCTGTGATCCAGGCCTTGAGGTTGTTGGCTGCTAAGCTTGTGCCAGTAACAGCGCCTGCACTGCAAATGGGTCCGATCACTCCTTGAGCGTTCAGCGCACCGGTGTTGTAGGCCAAAGCTTTGGCTTGGGCCTGGTCAACACGCATGGCATCCAGGATGTAGTAACTCATCACCACAGCCTGGGTTTTTTGCATGCTGCTTTGGTTGCCCTTGATGGCTCGCGCTTGTAGGGCCGCCATGCCTAACAGGCCAAAGCTGGTAACTAGCAAGGCCACCAGGATCTCGATCAGACTGGAACCACGTTGGTTTGGTAAATGGGAGGATGGCATAAGCACTCGCAAGAAAAGGCTTACTGGCTTCAGGTTGGCGCCGGGCAATTGGCAGCCACCCCCGTTGGTTTGACAATATTGACGCGTCCTAGAAAATTGATCACGATGTCGCGCGCACGGGTGTCGTTGGACAATGCCGATGAGGTGCTGCAGATACGGATCGTGCCTGCACCCGAGCCGCCGTTCATGAGCTTGGCCTGACCATCGGCACTGTAGGATACATAGGGCATGCTGCCTTTGGTTGCGATGACAAGTTGATTACTCAGGGCGGCAGCAACGGCGCTGATGGTTTCGTCGGCATCCGCATCAACATCGGCGTTGGCGTCACTGTGGTCGTTGTCGTTGAACATGATCCAGCCTTGTGACCATGCGCCCGATGTTGTGCATTGGACGCCGTCGGCGCTCATACACACGGTCACCCGCTTGCCACGGCGAATCGCGTCTGATCTGGCACGGGCAAAGGTGGCCACCAGATCGTTGGTGGTCGATGTCAAGTTGGAGGAGGCGATCATTCCCTGAAAGCTGGGCACAGCCAAGGTTGCAAGAATCGCCGCAATGGAGATCACCACCATCAGTTCAATCAAAGAGAATCCAGCCGATCTGTTCATAACATTGGAGTGTGCCGTCATAGATGGCTTGGGGTGCTGGTCAACTTGATGAATGGTGAATCTGGGGGGATCAGCGGTTGAACTCACTGGCCTGAGCGTTTCCTTTTTTTTAATACAACGGAATACAGATAGGCCCCCAATATTTCATTTTTTAAACTGAACCACCGGCCTTTCAGGATTTGGGCGAGAACATGCTTGAACGTTGGCCACAAGTAGGCCTTGCGTGTGGTTTTGTAATACAGGCCCAGGTAGTAGGCCGCACCACGTGATACATCGTATCGACGCAGAATTCTGTCAATGTCATGACCCCAACTGCGACCATGGTGGTGGTACACCACAGGTCGCGGGTCATAGGCCCCTCGATATCCATGGGCCGAGCAGCGAATCAGGGTAATGATGTCGTTGCCGCTGTTCAACGGGCTTCCGGGGCCGACTTCCGGATCGAACCCACCTATTGTTTCAATGGCTTCACGTGTGAAGGCGATTGAACAACCATGGATCATCCCGGTTTTGATGTAGCTATGAGCGTGGACATCTATCCGGTCTGGGCAGGTTTGAATCGTGATGGCTGCATTTTGAGGGTCAAACAGCAGGACCCGCCCACCCAGGAAATCAATGGGACTCTCAATAAAACACGCTCTGATTGTGTTCAGATAGTCAGGTTCCGGGTAGCAGTCGTCATCACTGAAGGCGATGATGTCGCCGGTGGCGTGTTGTAACCCTGTGTTTTGTGCATGTGAGACACCAGATTTGGGTTCGAAAAAGACCTTTCGGTGTTCTGGATCAAGTACGCAAAAATCTTCCAACAGCTTCTGACTATTGTCAGTAGATCCGTTGTTCACCAAAATCATTTCCCAGGGATCTGCTGTCTGTAGCTCAGACAACTTTTTCAGCGTTGTGTTGAGTTGGGGCGCGCGATTCTTTGTGCAGACAATGAGCGAGATTTTCATTGGAGACGAAGCATCTTGACTGCCACCCGCATGCGAACAACCTGGTACAACTAGCGTCCCACCTCATCCACCAGCGTCTTGAAGTCATCGATGTCTTCAAAACTGCGGTACACGCTGGCAAAACGCACATAGGCCACTTTGTCGAGCTTCTTCAGCTCGAACATCACCAGTTCACCAATGCGGGTGGACAAGACCTCGCGCAGGCCCAGGTTGAGCAGTTTTTCTTCGATGCGCTCCACGGCACCATCGACCTGCTCGGTGCTCACCGGGCGTTTGCGTAGCGCGAGTTTCATGGAGGCCAGCAGTTTGGCGCGCTCGTATTCGATGCGCCTGCCGTCTTTTTTGACCACCGCCGGAAAGTTCACTTCCGGGCGCTCGTAGGTGGTGAAGCGTTTGTCACAGGACGGACAGCGCCGTCTTCGTCGGATGAAGCCCCCGTCTTCAGACACCCGCGTTTCCACCACTTGGGTGTCCTGGTGGCTGCAGAAGGGGCATTTCATGCCGCTGCTCAGCCGTAGACCGGGAAGCGGGCGGTCAGCGCATTCACCTTCGCGCGTACCGCATCAATATGCGCGTTGTCCCTTGGATTATCTAGCACATCTGCTATCAGGTTTGCAGTGAGGCGGGCTTCTTCGTCTTTGAAACCCCGGGTGGTCATGGCTGGGGTGCCGATGCGCACACCGCTGGTGACCATGGGTTTTTCCGGGTCGTTGGGGATCGCGTTTTTGTTGATGGTCATGTGGGCGGCGCCCAGCACGGCCTCGGCTTCTTTGCCGGTGATGCCCTTGGCACGCAGGTCGACCAGCATGACGTGGCTTTCGGTGCGGCCGCTCACAATGCGCAGGCCACGCTCTGTGAGCGTTTCAGCAATGATGCGTGCGTTGGTCAGCACCTGTTGTTGGTAGACCTTGAACTCGGGTTGCAGCGCTTCTTTGAACGCTACCGCCTTGGCGGCAATCACATGCATCAACGGGCCACCTTGCAGACCGGGGAAGATCGCGCTGTTGATGGCTTTCTCGTGTTGTGCCTTCATCAGGATGATGCCGCCGCGAGGGCCGCGCAGGCTCTTGTGGGTGGTGCTGGTGACGATGTCGGCATGGGGCACCGGGTTGGGGTAGACACCGGCGGCAATCAAGCCCGCATAGTGCGCCATGTCGACCATGAAGATCGCACCGACATCCTTGGCGACTTTGGCGAAACGCTCAAAATCAATAGCAAGAGAGTAAGCACTGGCGCCGGCAATGATCAGCTTTGGCTTGGTTTCATGGGCCTTGCGTTCCATGGCGTCGTAATCAATGGCTTCGTTGGCGTCCAGGCCATAACTCACCACGTTGAACCATTTGCCGCTCATGTTCAGCGCCATGCCGTGGGTCAGGTGGCCGCCTTCGGCCAGGCTCATGCCCATGATGGTGTCGCCGGGTTTCAAAAAAGCCAGGAAAACGGCTTCGTTGGCGGATGCGCCGCAATGCGGTTGCACATTGGCCGCTTCAGCGCCAAAAATCTGTTTGACACGGTCAATGGCCAGCTGCTCGGCGATGTCGACAAACTCGCAGCCGCCGTAATAACGCTTGCCGGGGTAGCCTTCAGCGTACTTGTTGGTCAGTTGTGTGCCTTGTGCGGCCATGACGGCGGGTGAGGCGTAGTTTTCACTGGCGATCAGCTCGATGTGATCTTGCTGGCGTTGGTTTTCGGATTGGATGGCGGCAAACAGCTCGGGGTCGGTTTGCTCAATGAGAATATTGCGGTTAAACATGGCAGTCCTATAAGACTATGGGCCTGAGCGTCATCCAATGGATGACACCAGGGCTGCCCAGGCGAACGGCTAAACGCACAAGCCCAACGGACAGTGCGGCACGCTCCCCCGTGGTGTTCCCACATCGGCACCGCCAGACCCGTGCGGGCGGGGCGCCTATCGCCAGTTGCGTACCCGAGAGATTTTAAACTGAGTGGACTCAGTTCAACGCCACGGTGGCTGATTTGTCACCGGTTTTTACCGAGGCGCTGATCTGGCTGGATGCGGGTGTTGGCAAAGTCTCTTCCTTTGGCGCAATCACCACCGGCAGAAAAGCCGGTACCGCTCGCCCCAAGGCGACTTGCTGCAGCCGGGTGTACTCGGCCATCACCTTGACGGTGTAGCCGTTGTCATCGTTATCGGCTCCAGCACCAACGTAACTTTTGAGGCCACCCTCAACGGAGCCTGC
Source organism: Rhodoferax sp. U11-2br (assembly GCF_018619435.1). Taxonomy (GTDB): domain Bacteria; phylum Pseudomonadota; class Gammaproteobacteria; order Burkholderiales; family Burkholderiaceae_C; genus Rhodoferax. The sequence goes on from NZ_JAHFZF010000005.1 coordinate 14,235, forward strand.
GGTGCGGATGCAATCGAGCAGCACCTTGACACCCACCTGCAGGTTGGCCAAGGGGTCAAAGGCGGCAAATTCGCCTCCGAAGTTCTGGTACTTGTCCTTGTGCACCCGTGTCATCACCTGCATCAGCCCCTGGGCGCCGACATGGCTTTGGGCAAACGGATTGAAGCCAGATTCAACGGCCATCACCGCCAGAATCAGAGCGGGGTCCAGCCGCACACGGCTGCCGACCTCAAACGCCTCAGACACGATGGCGCTGATAGGCTCCGGCGCCACATGGTATTTTTTGCTCAGCCACAGCGCCACCGTGGCCTGCTGCTTGGGCAAGTCCTTGGGGTTGGTCGCGGTGGCGCGTTCGATGGCGGCCGGATCCTTGACCAGGCCGGAGATTTCGGCCTGACGTTCCTGCAGCCAGCTAAACAGCTTGACTTCACCCAGTTCACGCAACTCAGGGCGGGCAAACAAGGCGATGGCGATAAAAATGACAGCCACGCCAATCAGGGCGATGCTGTTGTGGGTGATGTCGAAAAAACCTTTGGCGACCGTCGCGGTGGCGCGTCGCAGGTTTTGGGACAACGATGATGTAGATGCTGACATAGCTTCTCCTTCTTGCGCGGAGGGTTCCACTTGCGGCATAGGATGCTGCAGAACTGAACACTCGCCTGGGTTGTTACGCTATCAATATCCTGCGTTTGACGTCCTTTTTGTGGATGCAGAGATTTGATGTTGCCGGGATCGGCAGCCTGATGGAATCCCGGAATGAACGGGTTGGGCGGATTCTAGGTGGGTTTTATATGTCGAGTCAACCATATAAAATTCATTTGTTATTCCAAAAATTGTGGAATTCCGTGGCTTTTTTCTCCGCGATTTGCCGCCTGATGCGCTCAAAATCCGGGTATGCCGACCGATCAAGCCAACCCCACCCCAACTCGCAAACATCCTCTGACTCTGATCTGGCTGCGCCGTGGCGCCTGGGCGCTGGTGGGCTTGGTGCTGTTGTGGTTGCTGAGCTGGCTGGCGCTGCCGCCTTTGCTCAAATCGCAGGCACAAAGCCGCCTGACTGAGCTGCTTGGGCGCCAGGTGACTGTGGGTCAGGTAGATTTCCGACCCTGGTCGCTGGAGCTCAGCGTGTCTGACCTGTTGGTGGCTGGAGCGAATGCGGCCAGCGGGCCGCAGCTGACGGTGGCCCGGCTCTCTATCGATATGGAACTGCAGTCGCTGCTGCGGCTGGCGCCCGTGGTGGATGCGCTGGTGCTGGACTCGCCACGTTTGAACCTGACCCACACCGGAGAAGGCCGCTACGATGTGGATGACGTACTCGCCAGATTGGCCGGCCCGGAGGACGCGCCAGCCCCGACACCCGCCGAGCCGCTGCGTTTTGCGCTCTACAACCTGGTGTTGTCCGATGGCGCCGTGCGTTTCACCGATGGCCCCAGGAATCAGGTCCATCAGTTGAGTCGCTTGCAGCTCAGTGTGCCGTTCCTGAGCAACCTGGATTCCAAACGCGAGGTGCTGGTCAGCCCCAGACTGGCTTTTGAGCTCAATGGCAGCCAGTTTGACTCGTCGGCCCTTGCCACCCCTTTTGCCCAGACGCGCAAGACCGACGCCCATCTGGTGGTCAAGGACCTGGACCTGGCCCCTTACCTGGTGTATTGGCCGGCCAGCCTGCCGGTGCGTCTGCGCTCGGCGGTGCTCGATGCAGACCTTCAGCTCGCCTTTGAACAAACCGACCAGACCGCCTTCAAGCTCAGTGGCCAGCTGTCAGCCCGTCAGCTGCAACTGACCTCGGCCCGCAGTGATGCTGAGCTGCTGGCCTTTGAACGTCTGGGCATCCAGCTCAAAGACGTGCGCCCTCTGGCGCGCCAGGTGCAGCTGGGCCGCATCGAACTCACCCAGCCGCAACTGACACTGCGCCGCGACCGCGCCGGTGTCCTGGAGCTGATGACGCTGGTCGCCGAGAAATCCGGTGGGAAGGTTTTAAAAAGTGAAGCAGCTAGCCCAGGTAGCATAAGGGCTGCAGGCCAAAATGACATCAAAGCCGTAGCCGCAACGCCGGCCACCCCCTGGCAGCTCACGGTGGATGAGCTGCTGTTGCAGGACGGTGAGCTCACCTGGCGGGACGCTGCATTGCCCAAACCCACCCAGCTCAATGTGAAGTCGCTGCAACTGCAAGCCCGTGCCCTGGCCTGGCCGTTCACCCAGGCGCTGCCGTTTGAGGGCAGCGCGAAGCTCGCCAGTGCCAGCCTGCAGTTCAAAGGCAGCGCCACCGACCAGGTGGCTGAGGTGGCGCTGCAACTCAGCGAGCTGCCACTGGTGCTGGCCGCCCCCTATGTTAGTGAGTACCTGCAGCCCAAGCTGGATGGGCGCTTGAGTACCGATCTGACGCTGAACTGGCGCGCTGCCAGCGCCACCCGGGCGACGTCAACCCGCGTTCAACTGGCCAAGCTGACCTTGGACAAACTGGTGCTGACGGGTGACCAAAAAGCCGCATTGGCCAGCATTCAACAGCTGCAGCTGGCTGATGTGCTGGTGGATACCCAGGCCCGCTCCGTCAACTTGGGCTCTGTCAAGCTCAGTCAGCCGAATGCGCGCCTGGTGCGTGACGCAGCCGGACGCTGGATGTATGAAGACTGGTTCAAAGTGCAGTCTCCAGCCCCACAACCCGTCACTGCCGCCGCAAGTACCAAGGCCGCAAAAACCGCCAAGCCCCCCAGTGCCGACAAGCCTTGGCTGCTGAGTGTGGATCGGCTGCAGCTGGAGCAGGGCACGCTGAGCCTGTTGGACAGGGCACCCGCCCAGCCTGTGCGGCTGGAGCTCAGTGATCTGAGTCTGCAACTCAAAAAGCTGTCGACGGCCAGCCGTGCGCCGTTTGACATCAGCCTGTCGACCCGGCTGCGCCATGGCCACACCGAACCTGGCAAGCTGAGCTGGCGCGGAAGCGGTGCAGTGAGCCCGCTGTCGCTCAAGGGTGAACTGGTGGCCGAGCGTTTGCCCTTGCACGCGGTGGCGCCTTACTTTCTGGACAGTCTGAATGTGGCGCTGCTGCGGGCTGACGCCGGCTTCAAAGGCCGCCTCAACCTGGCCCAGCAGCCCAGCGGCCTGAGTTTGCGTGTGACGGGTGACGCCCGGTTGGACGACCTGCAGGCGCGCAGCCTGGCGCAAACCGAGCCGTTTGTGGCTGCTGAAGAACTGTTGCGCTGGAAAAGCCTGAGCCTCAGCGGTGTGGACCTGGCGTTGGCGCCTGGTGTTGCCACCCAGGTCAAGGTGGCTGGTACGGTGCTCAGTGATTTTTATGCCCGGCTGATCCTCAACCAAGAGGGGCGTCTGAATCTGCAGGATGTGATGAAAAAACCCGATGTAGCCCCTGTGAATACAGGGCAGGGTGCTTCTAAAAACGCAGTGCCTGCCAGCGCACCGGCGGTGTCTGCCGCCGCGTCAAGCCCGGCTTCAGTCAGCCAGGCCTTGGCACCGGTGATCCAATTTGGCCCGATCAGCCTGCTGCAGGGGCGCATCAACTTCACCGACCACTTCATCCAGCCCAATTACACCGCCGACCTCAGTGAACTGGTGGGTAAACTCAGCGCCTTTTCCTCGCAGACGGCAGCGGGCGAACTGCAACTGGCTGACCTGGAACTGCGCGGGCGTGCCGAGGGCAGCGCCACGCTTGAGGTGCTGGGCAAGATCAACCCGCTGGTGCAGCCGATGGTGCTGGACATCCGGGGCAAGGTGCGTGACCTGGAGTTGGCGCCGCTGTCCACCTACTCGGCGCGGTACGCGGGTTATGGCATCGAGCGTGGCAAGCTCAGTGTGGATGTGGCCTACAAGGTGCAGCCCGACGGCCAGCTCACCGCCAGCAACCAACTGGTGCTCAACCAGCTGCGTTTTGGCGACGCGGTGCCCGGTGCCACCAGAAGTCTGCCTGTCAAGCTGGCGGTGGCCTTGCTGGCCGACCGCAACGGCGTGATTGACCTCAACGTGCCCATCAGTGGTTCACTCAACGACCCACAGTTCCGCCTGATGCCGATTGTGTTCAAGGTCATCGGCAACCTGATTCTGCGGGCCGTCACCGCACCGTTCAGCCTGATCGCCAACCTGTTTGGCGGCAGCGGCGGTGAGGAGCTCAGCACCATCAGCTTCGATGCCGGTTCAGCGCTGTTGACTGAGCCCGCCAAAGCCAGCCTGGACAAGGTGGCCAAGGTGCTGCAAGAACGTCCTGCCCTGAAGATGACCGTGGTCGGCACCGCCAGCCTGGAGGCCGAGCGTGAAGCCTACAAACGCCAGCAGTTGCAGGCCCTGGTGCTCGGTGAAAAACGCCGCACCTTGCCTGCTGCCGAGGCACAGGCCACCGCCACCCCGATCACGGTGTCGGGCGAGGAATACCCGCAGCTGCTCAAACGCGTCTATCGGCGCGGGGACTTTCCCAAGCCGCGCAACCTGATCGGGCTGACCAAGGACATCCCGGTCGAGGAGATGGAGACCTTGTTGCTGACCCATCTGGATGCCTCCGAGTCGGCCATGCAGGCGCTGGCGCTCAAACGTGGCGTGGTCGTGCGCGACTACCTGGCGAGCCAGAAACTGCCGCCAGAACGGCTGTTTCTGGGGGCCGCCAAGGCGGTGTCCCCCGAGGCCAAATGGCAGCCGAGTGCCGAGTTGAACCTGGCCACCGACTAGCGCCATAGGTGATCTGAACAAATGTTTTCGAAGCTGCACCAAAACGCGGCGAAAATAGAGGTTTGCTCCTGCCGCTCAGCTGCAGGCACTTTTTATTTTTGTGCGTGCGATGTCGATGTTTCCCTTCTCCAAAAACAACCCTGCAGAACCCACCACTGACGCTGCTGCCGCGCCAGCCAAAACCCAAGAGGCCCACCCCCTGGACAAGATGACGCACGGTGCGTTTTCTGCCCAGACCTCGGGTGAACGCATGGCCTGCATCCGCGACTGGCTGGCCAGTGGCCCCACGCCTGAGCAGCTGCAGCAGGTGTTCAAGGAGCTCAGTGGCAAGGACAAGGGTGCAGCCAAATTGCTGCGTGAAAAACTCGACGAGATCAAACGCAGCAAAACCCAAGCCACCATTGCGCTGGAGTGGGCCGACAAGGCCCAGGCGCTGCTGGCTGCGTCCAAGTTGAACCTGGCCGACGCCCTGGCCTGGCAGCGCGACGCCGCCAAGGCTGGTGCACCGCTGAGCAAGGAGCCCCTGGCTGGCCTGAAAGCCCAGCTGGTGGAGCGGGTGCGTGCCATCGAAGATTTGCAGCACCGGGTGCAGGTACAGCGTGAGGCTGCCGTGCTGGTGGCCCAGCGCATCGAGGTGTTGTCGACCAAACCCTGGCAAGACGCCCAGGCTGCCCAGGCTGGACTCAGCGTGGATGTCAGCAACTGGCAGGCCGAGGCTACCGCTTTGGCCAACGATGCCAACTGGCCCAGTGTGGACGCCAAGTTTGTGCCGCAGCTGCAGGCCTCACAGGCCCAGTTGGGCCTGGTCTGGGAGGCCTTCCAGGCCGCCCTGAGCGCCACCGTGTTGGCCGCTGAAGATGCCAGCGCGCCGCTGCCCAATGTGCCGGTCTGGGCCGACGAATTGCGCGTGTTGCGCGGCATCCCGCTGGAGCCGGTGGTCAAGGCGCCGAAAGCCCCGGTAGACCCCGAAATCAAGGCCAAGGCCACGTCTGCTGTGGCTGATGCGCTCACCAAATTGGAGCAGGAAGTGGCTGAAGGCCATGGCAAAGCCAGCGCCGGTGCCGCCAACGCCTTGCGCAATGCGCTCAAGGAATTTGGCCGACTGATCGACGACAAGCTCGAAAACCAGGCCCGCAGTGCCCTGGCCGCCGCCGGTGAGTTGGAAGGCTGGCAACGCTGGCGTGCCGACCAGTTGCGCGAAGAGCTGGTGAGCAAGGCCGAGGGCTTGCTCAAGCGTCCCGAAGGCCAGGCCATTGGTGGCCGCAAGATGCAGGAATCCCTGCGTAGCCTGCGCGAGCAATGGAAACTGACCGACCAGGGGGGTGTGCCCAACCACGGTCTGTGGAAGCGTTTTGACGACGCCTGCAACGAAGCCCACAAGGTGGTTGAAGTCTGGCTCGAGAAACTCAAGGCCGAGACGGCGGAACACCGCGCCCAGCGCCTGGCCCTGATTGCCGAGGTCAAAGCCTGGGCCGAGGCCAACCGCACCGCGCTGGACGACGACTGGAAGGGTTTCAACCGGGTGCTGCACCAGTTTGGCGACCGCTGGCGCGAGTCCGGCCACGTCGGCGAGAAGATGTATGCTGAGTTGAACACCCTCTGGAAAGCCGCCATCGACGAGGCCGCAGCGCCGCTCGAAGCCTTGCAAAAAGTCAGCCTGGCGGCCCGTCACGCGATGATCGACGAGGCCAAGCAACTGGGTGCCCAGGAGGTGCTGCGCATCGACGCCGTCAAGGCATTACAACAGCGCTGGCAGGCCGAGGCACACCGCGTGCCGATGGACCGCCGCCATGAGCAAAAACTATGGGATGCCTTCCGCAAACCGATTGACGAGGCGTTCAACCGCAAGACGGCTGAGCGCGAGAAGGCACAGAACGCCCTGAGTGAACGTGACCGCATTGTGCTGGATGCCTCCAAGGCGCTCCAAGCCGCCAACGCCTCGGGTGACGCCCAGGCCATCAAGACCGCCATGGCCGCGCTGGACGCTGCCTTGCGTGGCCAGGCCCAGGCCCAGGCGGCGGTGGCCGCTGCTGCGCAGACTTCTGATGAGAAATCGGCTCAAGCCCAGGCGGAACAAGGGCAGGCTGCTGCTGATACTGCAGCTGACGCCGCCGCCCCCAATGACGACGCGCCAGCGGAGCCCTCTGCCGAGGCTGCGCCTGAGGTGGCCAAACCGGTGGCTCGTAAGCCGGTAGTGGCCATGCGCGGTGATGACCGCCCAGGCATGAAGAAAGAAGCGCCTGCGTTGCCTGCACGCGGTGGCAAGTTCGGTGACCGCAAAGACAGCGGCCGCCCAGGTGGCCGTGACGGTGGGCGTGATGCCCGTCCGGGTGCACGTGGCGATGACCGGGGTGGTTTCCGAGATGCCCGATCTGAGCGCGCCCCGGCTGGGGATCGTTTTGACGCACCGCGCCTGGGTGATGCGGCCTTCCGCGCCCAGCGTGACGCGTTTGAACAAGCCCAGCAGGCGCTGCGCAAACTGGCCGCCCAAGCCCATGGCGAGGCGCTGACCAACTTGCTGACTGCCTGGGAAAAACGGGATGCCGAGCTGGTGCCCAGCGTGCAAGAGCTGGGCAGCCGTGTGGCCCCGGCGGTGCGCGCCGCCTGGTCCAAAGCCGTCACCCAGGCACCTGCAGGAGACGCCAGCACCGCACTGCTGCGCCTGGAGATGGCCGCTGAGGTGCCAACACCGGCTGAACACATCAGTGACCGGCGCATGTTGCAACTGCAATTGCTCACCAAACGCAACGACCCGGCACCGGTGCAGACCTGGGGGCAGGACGCTGCCGTGGTGCTGGGCGGCGGCTTCGATGCCGCTGCCGCACGACGCCTGCAAAATGTGCTGAAGGTGTTGTTGAAGCCCTGAGTCAACAGGGCCGTGCCTCGCGACAGCAGGGCACTGGGCGTGAGGTGAAGCCCATTGCCGTGCCTTGCAAGGTTGATTGATCTGGGCTCCCCTGCAAACCCTGCGCCCAACTGGGTGCAAAGGGAGGGGCGCTTGCTCAATTGAGCGCAGCGGCAGAAGCCGCATATTTCTTTAGGCCCCATTGAGCCCTCCATCGGGCTGCGGCCACGGTCTTGCAACGCACGTTGGCAACTGATTTGGGCGGGTAATCCGTTGATGTCTTGACCGTCCAATGTGTACCAATAGCGGTAGTATTTGGCAGCAGGCCCTTGGTGACCACACCTCGCCCGACACGCTTGCTTTGAAAATGGCGCAAACCCTGCAAGAATCCTGTCGCAATCAGAGTTCTGAGAATCCACACAAAGGCGACAAGGTCCAACCATCATGAACCACTTAAAAATCTCCACCCGACTGACCCTGGGTTTTGCTGCCATCACCATGGCTTTTTTGGTGCTGTCGGGTTTTACCGCATGGCGCATGCAGCAGGTCTTGCAGGCCACCGATTTGATGGAAACCGAAACCGAGCTGCTGGACCTGGCGGAGAAGTGGCAAGGCGATGTTCGCCAGAACTCGGCACGTTCCTTGGCGGCGGCCTACTCCCCTGGCACAGCCATGTTCGATTTTTTCAAAGACGATATGACCGCCACCAGCGCCGGGACCACAGCGACACAAAAGAAGTTCCTGGAATTGTCCAAAAACGAAGCAGCACTCAAGCGCGCTGCTGACGTGGGTGAAGTGCGCAAAGGCTACCTGGCGACGCGCGAACAGGTCAATGCCCTGAAAACCGCGGGGGATGACGCAGGTGCCCAGGCCCTGGTGCGTGACAAGCTGGCGCCGGCCACGGCGGATTACATCCGTGTGACCCAGGCTTTGGTAGACGGTCAAATCGACAATGTTCGTGAGATCAACAAAGACATCGAAGCCATCTTCGGCCAACTCTACCTCGTTGGCGGCGCGCTGCTGGCCCTGTGTGTGGGCATCGCGGTGTTTGCCAGCTGGAGTATTTCGCGCGGTATTGCCCAAGGCATCACACTGGCCAGCAGCGCTGCTGAGCGTTTTGGTGAAGGTGACCTGAGCCAGACCCTGCCACAAGACGGCAAAGACGAAATCGCCCACCTGTTACAAGCCCTCTCCAAAATGCAGACCAACCTGGTCGGTGTGGTCCAGCGCGTGCGCCAGGGCTCAGAGTCGGTGGCCACCGCCAGCTCCGAGATCGCCCAAGGCAACCATGACCTCTCCAGCCGCACCGAGTCCCAAGCCAGTGCCTTGGAAGAAACTGCCGCATCCATGGAAGAACTCAGTTCCACCGTCAAACAAAACGCTGACAACGCACGCCAGGCGAACCAGTTGGCTATGAGTGCCAGCAGCGTCGCGGTGCAAGGTGGTGAAGTTGTGGCCCAGGTGGTCGACACCATGAAAGGCATCAATGAAGCGTCACGCAAGATCAGCGACATCATCAGCGTGATCGATGGCATTGCCTTCCAGACCAATATCCTGGCTTTGAACGCCGCAGTGGAAGCCGCTCGAGCCGGTGAACAGGGTCGCGGTTTTGCGGTGGTGGCCTCTGAAGTGCGCAGCCTGGCCGGACGCAGTGCCCAAGCCGCCAAAGAAATCAAGACCCTGATCAACAACAGCGTCGAACGTGTGGAGCATGGTTCTGCCTTGGTCGATCAAGCCGGCTCCACCATGACCGAGGTGGTGACCTCAATCAAACGTGTGACTGACATCATGGGCGAGATCAGTGCCGCCAGCAATGAACAAAGCCAGGGTGTGAGCCAGGTCGGTGAAGCGGTGACACAAATGGATCAGGCCACCCAGCAAAATGCCGCACTGGTGGAAGAAATGGCGGCAGCTGCCAGCAGCCTCAAGAGCCAGGCGCAGGACCTGGTGCAGACGGTGGCGGTGTTCAGGCTGAAGGAAGGGGAGAGTGTGGGGCTTGGGAGCACAGGTGCGTTGCCCGTGGCGGCGCCTGCACCGCAGATCAAGGCTGCCTCCCAGCGGCCAGCCCTGAAACCGGCCAATCGCAGTGCCGTGCCAGCGCGTCTGAATGCAGCTAGCCCGGCCCCAACGCCAGCTCCGCCAGTGACCACCAAATCGACCCCGACGGCAGCCACCGGGTCAGCAGACTCGGACTGGGAAACTTTCTGAACCGATCTCCTGGCGAGACCCCTGTCGCGCATCACATGCTCTTGAATAGAGAGCGGGTGGTGCTTAAAAATAAGGCGGATGGGCCTTTTTGTATTTGTACTGAACCCGTGTTGCGGGTCGACCTGTGCCGAGGGTTTTGTCAACGCAGCCGAAGGATGCAACTGTGGAGATGGCTAGACCAGCGGTGTTTGAGACCTGGGTGTCCAGCGTAACGGTGTGGCCCCAAGGCCCAGACGCAGCACTTCCAGCCGGGGCGGTGTGGCACCGGCGTCCCAGTCACTGAGCACCAGCCGGTGTTTGGGTGTGTCCGCTGTCGGGTTCAGACAGTGATCTGCTGGTTTGTGAGTGTGGCCATGGATGAGGGTGCTGGCCTGCGCGGCCTGTAACCATTGCAGGGCAGCCGCTGTGTCCACATCGGCATAACTGGCACCGCTGCTTTTGCGGGATTCACTTTGCTCGCGCAGGCTGCGCGCGATCGCCAGACGCTCAGCCAGCGGTTTGGCCAGAAACTGGGCGCGCCAGGCCGCTGTGCGCACGCTGCTTCGAAATTGCTGGTAGTCGGTGTCGTCCAGACACAGGGCGTCGCCGTGGGATAACAGCCAGCGTTGCTCGTAAAACACCAACACGGTCGGGTCTGTCAGCAGGGTCATGCCGCAGGCCGCCGCAAAGCCTTCACCGAGCAAGAAGTCGCGGTTGCCGTGCATGAAAAAAAGGGTCATGTGCTGGGACGCCTCTGCCAGTAGCTGTTGGCATTGGGCTTCAAAGCCTAGTGGCTGACCGGGTGGCAGCTTGGCCACATCGTCACCCACCCAGACCTCAAACAAATCGCCCAGGATCAAGAGCGCGTCTGCGCTGCTGCTGCGCAGGTAACGTTGCCAGACCTCGAAGGTGGCCGCTTCACTGGCTTGTAAATGCAGATCCGAGATGAGGTCGATACAGCGCCAGTGCGCTGGGGCAATGAGTTCCGGCCAGCTTGCGCTGCTCAAGCTGGCCGAGACGGGGCTCGGTATGTTGGCCTGGGGCGACACAGCGAGCCGACTTTCGCAGAGCAGGTTTACAGCGCCACAGCCTTTTCGATCACCACATCTTCCACCGGCACATCGTCGTGGTACCCGCGGCGGGCGGTCTTGACGGCCTTGATGGCGTCAACGACTTCCTTGCCGGCCACCACTTTGCCAAACACTGCGTAGCCCCAACCTTGCTGGCTGGGTGCGGTGTGGTTCAAAAAGCCGTTGTCAGCCACGTTGATGAAAAACTGGGCGGTGGCCGAGTGTGGGTCACCGGTGCGGGCCATGGCCACGCTGTAGTTGACGTTTTTCAGGCCATTGTTGGCTTCGTTGGTGATCGGTGCGTCGCAGTCTTTTTGCGCCATGCCGGGTTCCATGCCACCACCCTGGACCATGAAGCCGGGGATGATGCGGTGAAAAATGGTGTTGTTGTAGTGGCCTTTGGCCACGTAGCTCAGAAAGTTGGCCACCGTTTTGGGGGCTTTGTCCTGGTCGAGTTCAAGGGTGATGACGCCGTGTTTGGCAATGTGGAGTTCGACTTGGGGGTTGCTCATGATTTATTTCACCAGGGTTGCAGAGTTGATAAGAATGGGCGTTTTGGGAACGTCCGTGGGGAAAGGACCGCCCGAGCCGGTCGGTGTTGACTTGATTTTCTCAACAACCGCCATGCCCGAGATCACCCGGCCAAACACCGTGTAGCCATACAGCTGGCTGGCACCCAGCAAGCTGGCCCGGGGTGTATTTTCATAGACACGGCCCTGGTACTCAAACTTGGGCACCGGATCACCCGGCGGAATCAGCACCGGATCCAGAAAGGCGTTGTCTTTGACGTTGATGAAAAACTGCGCTGTGGCCGACTGCGGGTCACCGGTGCGGGCCATGGCCAGCGTGCCGGTCACATTGCGCGGGCCACCTTTCTCAAGCGCCTGACGCCCTTCGTGCACCACGGGTGCTCGGGTGGGTTTTTCAGTATATTTGGCGTCATAACCACCACCTTGCACCATGAAGTTGGGGATGACGCGGTGAAAAATGGTGCCGTCGTAGTGTTTGTCACGCACGTACTGCAGAAAGTTGTCGACCGTCCTGGGGGCCTTGTCGGGGTAGAGTTCGACCACAAAATCCCCCGCCGAGGTGGCGAACTTGACCTGTGGCAGCGTCTGTGCTGCTGCCTGACCTGCTGTCAAAAAGAGAGCTGCAGAGGCAATAGATGCAAGGGCTAGGGCGCTTTTTCTCTTGAAGTTCATAACCGGGTCCCTTCGTAAATGATGGTCCACTGACCGGCACGGTGCGACCAGTACTGGCGTTTGCTGGTGCCGGTGCGCTGGCCTGCGGCCACTTCACCAAAGGTCACCACCATGGTGTCTTCCTTGTCTTGCCAGCGCAACATGGACAAGTCCTTGAGCTCCAGCTCGCGGCCACGTGTTTGTGCCACCTCACGTGCCAGCACCGTCTGCCAGTCACCACGGTTTTTGCTGCCGTTGCTGAAGTCACTGGCGTAAAAGCTGGTGAGTTCTGCCAGATTGCCGCTGGATTTGGCCTTGCGCCAGGCGTTCAGACGCGCTTCAAAAGGGCCCAACTGGTTATTGGTGTGGTCCTGCGGCACCCAGCTGAGCTGGTTGGTAATCACCACCGGGGTGCTGCGGATGGCCACCGTCTGGATGATGTATTGCAGGTCGGGGTTGGCCAGCACCACACAGCCATCACTGGCCAGCGGTGGTCGCGAGAACTGGTCCGATGGTGTGCCGTGTAACCAGATGCCTCCCCCGGTTTTGCCACGCCGAACATCCAGCATGTTGGGGTAGTTGATGGGCAGGGCGCCGACGCCGTAAAAGTCTGTGAGCGTTTTGGGATCCAACTGGCTGGTGATGAAATACACCCCCAAGGGGGTGCGTTGGTCACCCTCGGTGTTTTTTTCGACCCCCAGCTTGCCGACCGAGATGTAGTAATCCGCGATCAAGGTCAGGCCGCTGGCCCGGTTTTCAAACAGGTACAGGCGCGAGCGCGCCGCATCCACCGCAATGGCGTGTTTGACGGCGCGTGACAGTCGCACAAATTCAGCCGGTATGTAGCCTTCGGGTGGGCGCTCTTTCAAAGCTTTGAGGCGGGCTGCCGACTCGGCACGCAAGGAAGTCAGCGCCGCCGTATGGGCCTTGAGCTGGTTGGCTGGCACGTCGCCAAAGCTAGTGACCGGCCGTGTGCGCGATGACAACAAGTCGCCATACACCAACTGGGCCAGCGCGAAGTTGGGGTAGTCCTTGACCAGCCGCTGCGCCTCGTCGAGGGCTGTGCGGGTGTCCGAGCGGCCAATCAAGCGGTAGATCTGGATCAGTCGCGCCTCGGCCAGGCCTTCCTTGTCAGCTGGAGCGGGGGCGGCGGCGCGGGCCACCATAGGTTTGGGCTTGGGCGAGGTGCTGGCGTGGCTGGACGGCAGGCCCCAACCAGCTAAGCAAACGCAGCAAATGGCACTGAGAACTTTCAAGGACATGCGATGGACAGGCACAACAGGTGCCCCGTGACGGAGTTGCCCGCAGGCAGGGTTACAAATGGTTTCAACGACCCGTCGATTCCCGCGTGATCAGCCAAGCCGAACCCAACTTCTTCAGGTTCAGGGTCTTGGGGCTCGCTATGGAGAGGCTGTCAGCCTTGTAGGCCTGGCGGAAACTGGCCACGGCCTGCTCGCCATTGACTCGGATGTTCAAGTCGCTGAGTGTGACGCTGATGTTTTTCTTGCCGACGATGCGGTCACGGCGTTCTTGCTGCCAGGCGGCACGAGACTGTTTGCCCGGCGGCGCAAAGTCCGGGCTGTAGGCCTTGAGGTAGCCATCCATGTTTTTGCTGGACCAGGCTTTGGCCCAGGCCAGCACAGCTGCCTCGACCGCTTTGTGGGAATCGGCGTTGACAGCCACCGTTGTTGTGGCTGCGTTGTTGGTGGCAGGAGCACTGGCCGCAGCTGTCGTGGCTGGGCTGGCAGCGGTTGCCACCACCGGTGCAGAAGGTATTACAGCGGGTGTAGCCGGGGCCGCAGGCTTGGCCGCTGGTGCAGCGACGGGTTCCGGTGCGGGTTTGGCTGCTGTTGACGCAGCAGCGGCAACCACCACCGGGTTGCGGCTGTTGTTCAGGTTGGGTTTAAAAACATCGGCAATCAAGGCCAGCTTGGGCGGCACAGCGGCAGCGTTGCCGTCGAGTTGCAAGGCCTTGTTGTAGGCCTGGCTGGCCAACCGGGCATACACATCACCCAGGTTTTCATGGGCGGTGGCGTAGCTCGGGTTGGTGCGAATCGCCATCTCGAGTGCCTGCTTTGCCTTGTCGTACTGGCCTTGCCCGGCGTACAACACGGCCAGGTTGTTGTAGGGCTCGGGCAGCTCCGGGTAGTCCTGCGTCAACTGGGTGAAGGTGGTGACCGCTTCCGCTGTTTTGCCCAGGTTGCGCTGGATGACACCTTTGAAAAACCGCATTTGCGGGTCACCCGGTTTGCTGGCCAGGTAGCTGTCGACCCGGGTCAGGGCCTCGTTGAACTTGTTGGTGCGCACCAGCTGGCTGACATCAGCGTAGTCGTCCGCATAGGCGCTGGCTGCCACACAGGCGCTAGCCAGAACCAGCAAACGAAGCGATTTGTAAAGGGCGTTGTGAGCCTGTTTCATGGACACTGTGGTTTGAAGAAGTGAGATGGAGGCCGCGAAACCGGCGGGAGCTGACAGGGCTTTATACTGCCTTCCATTGTAGCGGAGGGTCTGCTTTTAAGCGTTTGACGGATCGGCCTGATCTGGACGAGCTACCTCTGGCGCAAGCCACCGCCCCAACAACATCGGCTTTGACCGCAGCCACCTGACTTGAATCTTTGACATCCATGAGTTTGCGCATTTTCAACACGCTCTCGCGAGAGCTGGAACCTTTTTCCCCGATTGAGCCCGGTCATGTGCGCATGTATGTGTGCGGCATGACGATTTATGACCTGTGCCACATCGGGCACGCGCGCATGATGATGGCTTTTGATGTGGTGCAGCGCTGGCTCAAAGCCAGTGGTTACCGCGTCACCTATGTGCGCAACATCACCGATATCGACGACAAGATCATCAAACGTGCGCTCGAGCGAGGTATCCCGATCCGCGCGCTGACCGACGAGATGGTGGCGGCCATGCACCACGACATCGCGCTGCTGGGCATTGAGCCGCCCACGCTGGAGCCCCGTGCCACCGAACATGTGCCGCAGATGCTGAGTCTGATCCAGCGCCTGGAGGCCAAGGGCCTGGCCTACCAGTCCAGCAGCGGTGATGTGAACTTTGCGGTGCGTAAATTCCCCGGCTACGGCAAGTTGTCGGGCAAATCGCTGGATGAGTTGCGCGCAGGTGAACGCGTGGCGGTGCAGGACGGCAAGGAAGACCCGCTGGACTTTGTGCTGTGGAAAGCCGCCAAGGCCTCTGAGCCCGAGGATGCCAAATGGGACGCCGCTGCCCTGGGTTATGCCTATGGCACGGGTCGGCCCGGCTGGCATATTGAATGTTCTGCCATGAGCTGCCAGGCGTTGGGGGAAACCTTTGACATCCACGGCGGCGGTGCTGACCTGCAGTTTCCGCACCACGAGAACGAAATTGCCCAGAGTGAAGGCGCCAGTGGCCAGCCGCTGGCCAAGTTCTGGGTGCACAACGGGTTTGTCCGGGTCGACAACGAAAAGATGTCCAAGAGCCTGGGCAACTTCTTCACCATCCGCGACGTGCTGGTCAAGTTTGACCCCGAAACCGTGCGATTTTTCCTTCTGCGCACGCATTACCGCACCGCGCTCAATTACAGCGATGTGCACCTGGATGACGCCCGCAGTGGTTTGAAACGTCTGTACACCGCACTCGACCTGGCCACGCCCGACGTGGTCAACATCGACTGGGCTGAGCCTTTTGCCGCACGTTTCAAAGCAGCCATGGACGACGACTTTGGCACACCCGAGGCGGTGGCGGTGTTGTTTGAGCTGGCCACCGAGGTCAACCGCAGCCGTTCACCTGTTTTGGCGGGTTTACTCAAGGCCCTGGGCGCTTGTCTGGGCTTGTTGCAAGGCGACCCCAAAGCCTTTTTGCAGGCCGGTGCGGGGCTCGATGAGACCGCGATCGCTGCGCTGATTGCCCAGCGCGCCGCCGCCAAAGCGGCCAAAAATTTCGCCGAGGCTGACCAGATCCGCCAACAACTGCTGGCCCAAGGCATTGTGCTGAAAGATTCGGCAGCCGGGACGACCTGGGAAGTGGCCAAGTGATGGTTTCTATGTGTTTTATGCCTCTGGCCCTTGTTGAATAAGCGATGGCTGCTACAGAATTATTGGTGAGCGAAACGCTCGCGCCGACCTATTGGGCTGACGCCTGCAAACACCTGATGAAAAAGGACCGCGTGATGAAGCGGTTGATTCCTCAGTTTGGACAGCACTGTCTGCAAAGTCGGGGAGATGCTTTTGTCACGCTGGCGCGCAGTGTGGTCGGGCAGCAGATTTCGGTCAAGGCAGCGCAGACCGTGTGGGACCGTTTTGCCGCGTTGTCCGAACACATCACACCGGCGCAGGTGCTCAAACTCAAGATCGACGACATGCGTGCTGCGGGCTTAAGTGCACGCAAGGTGGAGTACATCGTCGACCTGGCCTTGCACTTTGACAATGGTGCGGTGCATGTGGACGCCTGGACCGACATGGACGACGAGGCCATCATCGCCGAGCTGGTCGCCATCCGCGGCATTGGCCGCTGGACGGCTGAGATGTTTTTGATCTTCCACCTGATGCGCCCGAACGTGTTGCCACTGGACGATGTGGGCCTGATCAATGGCATCAGCAAGTGTTATTTTTCGGGTGATGTGGTCAGCCGCAGCGACGCACGCGAGGTGGCGCTGGCCTGGGCGCCCTACCGCACCGTGGCCACTTGGTATATTTGGCGCTCGTTGGACCCCCTACCGGTCACTTACTGAGCGGCCTTAAAATAGGCCGTTGTTTTTCCTGATGAGCCCAAGCCGGTGCGCCGGATGGCAGCCATCCCAACAGATGACATGGAGCTTTTGTGGCTAAAAAAACATTCCTGGATTTTGAGACCCCGATTGCCGAGCTGGAAAACAAGATCGATGAGCTGCGTTATGTGCAGACCGAGTCAGCGGTGGACATTTCGGCTGAAATCACCCAGCTGGCCAAGAAGAGTCAACAACTCACCAAAGACATCTACAGCGACTTGACGCCCTGGCAGATCACCAAGATTGCCCGCCACGCCGAGCGCCCGTATGCGCAGGATTACATCAACGAGATCTTCACCCATTTTGTTGAGTTGCACGGTGACCGGCACTTTGCCGACGACCTCAGCATCATTGGCGGGCTGGCGCGTTTTAATGGCACACCCTGTATGGTGATTGGCCAGCAAAAAGGCCGCGACACCAAGGAACGTGGCCTGCGCAACTTTGGCATGAGCAAGCCCGAGGGTTACCGCAAGGCCTTGCGGCTGATGAAAACCGCTGAAAAGTTCAAGCTGCCGGTGTTCACCTTTGTCGACACGCCTGGCGCTTACCCCGGCATTGACGCCGAAGAACGTGGCCAGTCCGAAGCGATTGGCCGCAACATCTTCGAGATGGCGCAGCTGGAGGTGCCGATCATTGTCACCATCATCGGTGAAGGCGGCTCAGGCGGCGCGCTGGCGATCTCGGTGGGCGACCAGGTGCTGATGCTGCAGTACTCGATTTATTCGGTGATCAGCCCCGAGGGTTGTGCCTCCATCCTCTGGAAAACCTCCGAGAAGGCGCAGGACGCGGCCGACGCGCTGGGCATCACCGCACACCGCCTCAAGGCCCTGGGTGTGATCGACAAAATTGTCAACGAACCGGTCGGTGGTGCGCACCGCGATACCAAACAGATGGCGACTTTCCTCAAGCGTGCCCTGACCGACGCGTATCGCCAGCTCAGTGACCTCAAGACGCCCGAGCTGCTGCAGCGCCGTTTTGACCGGCTGCAGAGTTATGGCCGGTTCACCGACATCAAGCCCGGCAAATAAGCCGGTGCTTGGGGTTGTCCCGGATCAGCGCCGGGGCAAACTGCTTGAACCCACGGTGGTCACCAAGCCATCCGCATTCCACTTGTTGCCACACCCATGACCTGCTCCTTTGAGCAAGCGATGGCGGTTTTTGAGCCGACCTTGCCGCTGGTGGTGGGCTACAGCGGTGGCGCGGACTCCACCGCCTTGCTGCTGGCCTGCGTCCAAAAATGGCCGGGGCAGGTCAGTGCGGTGCATGTGCACCACGGCCTGCAGGCTGCCGCAGACGATTTCGAGATCCATTGCAGACAGGTGTGTGCCACACTCAATGTGCCGCTGACGGTGCAAAAAGTGCAGGCCCAGCCGCTGCCCGGGCAAAGTCCCGAGGATGCCGCCCGTCGCCACCGCTACAAAGCTTTTGAGGCTCTAGCCCTTGTGAATCAATGGCAGGTAGCTATGCCCTCCATAGCACTTGCACACCACGCTGACGACCAGATCGAGACCATGCTGCTGGCGCTGAGCCGTGGCGCCGGTCTGCCGGGTTTGAGCGCCATGCCGACCACTTGGACACGTGAAGGCATCTCTTACCACCGCCCCTTGTTGCGGGTGAGTGGTGGCGAGCTGCGGCGTTGGCTGGCCGGGCAGGGGGCGGATTTTGTGACCGATCCAAGCAATGTCGACGAACGCTATACCCGCAACCGCATCCGTGCGCGTCTGTTGCCAGCCTTGGAGGCCTGTTTCCCCCAGTTTCGTGACACCTTTGCCCGCAGCGCCGCGCATGCCGCCCAAGCCCAGGCTTTGCTGCTGGAGGTGGCGGCGCAGGATCTGGCCCAGGTGGGTGTGCCACCGCGCATCAAGGCCTTGCAGGGCTTGAGTCGACCTCGGCTTGCCAATGTGCTGCGGCACTGGCTGCTGAGTTGCCATCAGACCACGGCCAGCGCCGCCCAGCTCGACGAACTGATGCATCAGATTGGCGCGTGCCAGACCCGTGGTCATGCCCTGCATCTGAAGGTCGGTACAGGCTTGTGTGAGCGGCGTGGCCCAGAGTTGCATTGGTACAATCCCTGAGTTTTTAACGCCTCTCACACCCCAACATGTCCTTGATTGTTCATAAATACGGCGGCACGTCGATGGGCTCGACCGAGCGCATCAGCAATGTCGCCAAACGCGTTGCCAAATGGGCACGCGCCGGTCACCAGATGGTGGTCGTGCCCAGCGCCATGAGTGGCGAAACCAACCGTCTGCTGGGTCTGGCCAAAGAGCTGACCCCGTCCAGCCTGACCGATGCCTACTACCGCGAGCTTGACATGCTGGCCGCCACCGGCGAGCAGGCTTCCAGTGCGTTGCTGGCGATTGCCCTGCAAGCGCAGGGGCTCGAATCGGTGAGCTACGCGGGTTGGCAGGTGCCGATCCGTACCAATAGCGCCTACACCAAGGCGCGGATTGAGTCGATTGACGATCAGCGTGTGCGCGCTGATCTGGCCGAAGGCAAGGTGGTGATCGTCACCGGCTTCCAGGGTCTGGACGACTTGGGCAACATCACCACGCTGGGTCGCGGTGGCTCGGACACCTCGGCGGTGGCGGTGGCCGCCGCCATGAAGGCCGACGAATGCCTGATCTACACCGATGTGGATGGTGTCTACACCACCGACCCGCGTGTGGTGCCAGAAGCCCGCCGCCTGCAGACCGTCAGCTTTGAGGAAATGCTCGAGATGGCCTCGATGGGCTCCAAGGTGCTGCAGATCCGCTCGGTCGAGTTTGCTGGCAAGTACAAGGTCAAGCTGCGTGTATTGAGCAGTTTCACACCCTGGGATATCGATATTGTTGAAGAAGCCAAGTCTGGCACGCTGATTACTTTTGAGGAAGATGAAAACATGGAACAAGCCATTGTTTCCGGCATTGCGTTCACCCGTGATGAGACCAAGATTTCCGTGCTCGGTGTGCCCGACAAGCCCGGTGTGGCCTACCAGATCCTGGGTGCCGTGGCCGACGCCAATGTGGAAGTCGACATGATCATCCAGAACATCAGCAAGGATGGCAAAACCGATTTCAGCTTCACCGTGAACCATGGTGACTATGCCAAGACCATGGACATGCTCAAAAACGTGGTGGTGCCCAAACTCGGCGCGCAAGAGGTGGTGGGTGACACCAAGATCTGCAAGGTGTCGATTGTTGGCATCGGCATGCGCAGCCACGTGGGTGTGGCCAGCACCATGTTCCGCGTGCTGAGCGAAGAAGGCATCAACATCCAGATGATCTCCACCAGCGAGATCAAGACCTCGGTGGTGATCGACGAAAAGTACATGGAACTGGCCGTCAAAGCTTTGCACAAAGCTTTTGGTCTGGATCAGGCACCTGTTCGTTAAAAACGCCCCGAAGTCGTGACATAATCGCGGCTCTGAATTTCAGGAAACGTGACCGAGTGGCCGAAGGTGCTCCCCTGCTAAGGGAGTATGGGGTGTAGAGCCTCATCGAGGGTTCGAATCCCTCCGTTTCCGCCAAAAAGTAAAAGCCTAAGTTTTAAGTGATTGATTCACAAGGAACTTAGGCTTTTTGCTTGGTGCCAGACCATTTGCCTTCTCCCAAGTGTGACCCCGGAGTGTGACCCCAAGGGTTCCATAATCGGAGCCATGAAGGTGCGAACTCAAACAAATCTGGTCAAGCGTGGAAGTGTCTGGTACTTCCGCAAGAAAATTTCTCAAGACCTCAGACAGCATTACGGCCAAGAGTCCATCAGGAAGAGCCTGCGCGAGTTCCCCACAATTGCAGAGGCCAAGCGTGAGGCTGCCAAGCTGGCTACCTTCTACGATGCGGAGTTTGAGGCTGTACGAGAGCGCCAGAAGCCCGCCAAAGCCGCTACGTTGACCGCAGGGATGATCCCAGCCATTGTCAAGGCCCTAGAGGGGCACATTCTGGCCGCTGACGAAGAGATGCGTTCCGAGGGCATGGGCGAGGATGAATTCGCACGGCTGGAAGCTGAGACAAACGACACAATGACCGAGGTCAGCAGGGCGTATGCAAGGGGGGACTCCTCACCCATTGATGCCGCACTGTCGGATTGGCTGTGTGGCCTTGGAATTGAGGCTGGCACGGAGTCTACCGAATTCAAGACACTGCGTCGGGAGTTCCTGAAGGCGCGGTTGAAAGCCCTGCAGTCCCAGTCTGCCCGGAATAGAGGCGAGTTGATCGAAACCCCGGAGGCTCCTGCCGTTGAGTCATTGAGGGCAACATTTGCTGACCCAGCCACACCAGTGACGCCTGCAGCCGTTAAAGGTGGCCTTAGATTGGCGCAGGTGATCGACTACTGGAAGGGAATCGCGGAGAAATCCCATCGGACGACGGACACGGCCGACACGATGGTCAAAGAGTTCATCAGACTCCACGGAAATTTGCCACTGTCCGATATAGCCAAGTCCCATTTTGTGGCCCTGCGGGATGACCAACTTACAAGGGTCAAGCCAGCCACAGTGCAGGCCAGATTCAACTTGCTCAAAGCAGCATTCACTGTTTGTCTTCAGGATGACAAACTGGGCATCAAAGAAAACCCGCTGCAGTACGTCAAGATTCGCAATGCTGACTCCGGGGAGAAGGAACGGGATGCCTTCACTGGTGACCAATTACAGACGCTGTTTGACAGCCCGGTATTCTCGGCTGGAGCTAGGCCAACCGGGGGCAGGGGAGATGCCGCCTTCTGGTGTCCTCTGCTTGCTCTTTACACAGGAGCCCGGCTGGATGAAATCCTGTCCTTGAGGACCGATGGTCTGTACGAAGTCGATGGAATAACAGTTTTCCACTTCAGGCACCGTCCTGAGTTGGGGCAGAAGTTGAAAGGCAAGGCCAAGAACGTCAGACGGGTTCCTGTGCATCCTGAGTTGGTGCGGTTGGGTTTGCTGGACTACCTCAAGGACGTTTCCAAGCTGCCAGCGCCATCCAATGGGGCAGGGTGGCTGTTCCCCGGCATTGACCGCAGCGACAAGGTCAGGAACCATAGCTCTGCATGGGGTGCATGGTTTGGCCGGTATCTGACGGCCTGCGGTGTCAAGACTGACAAGCTGACTTTTCACAGCTTTCGCCACACCTTCAAACACTTCTCTCGCGCTTCCGGTATCGCTGAAGACCAACACGATGCAATGACAGGCCATACAACTGCTGAGGTGGCTAGACGCTATGGGAGTTGCGCTGGTTACCCTATCGAGGTACTAGACGCCGCGATGTCCAAGCTGATGTTCGGGAAGTTAGACCTTTCACGGGTGTCGATCAACGGATAAGTTTTATCCAAGTCGACATGGCTGGCTGTAGCGCTGATGTGGTGGGCCATGTTAGGAAGACCGCAACCAATGGTCTCTATTTATCGGGACCATGCTTGGCCCTGATGGGCAAACCCAAAAGGTATAGGAGGAAGGGAAACGTAGGTATGGTTAAGGCGGTCGGTTGGGTGTGGTGGTGATCGGCTGGATTGCAGTGCAGGACTTTGAGCGATATCAGCCATTTTGGAGATACCCGAGCGTGGCGATGTCACTCAGTGTCAACAACGGGGCGATGCATGCCAATTCTCGAAAGTGCTGGTCTTATCGTTATTAAAAATGGGTGAAACTAATTAAATGGGCTAATGCTTTTTAGTACGGTTTACAATCGATGCTGTCACTTTATACCGCAACATACCTACGGTATATCGGCTATATTTCTCCAGGGGCCTCTATGCCATTTGAAGCGAAGACAACCCAAATTGAATTAGATGGCCGTTGGGGTCTAGAAGAACTCTCCGACACCACGAAGGACTATATCCAACTATACGGTTTTGCATATTCACTGGTGCCTGATCTACCAATCGCACGGCGAGAAGAAATAGACTACATCTACGGGAAATTTCCATGGAGAGGTGGTTACAGCACTGTCAACTTCTTTAATCAGCTTTTTCACAAGATTCCGCCGAAGCTTAGGCCCGAGGTTCAACGCATTCAATATGCCTCCCCTGGCTTCATAGAGCTTACTGAACTACTGGCCGTTGCTGTTACGGTCGCAGGCATCGTTACAACCGTATGTAAGTCGCTTGGCTCTGTGCACGATCTCTATCGTAGTATCCAGAAGGCATCGATTGATTATGAACTCTCAAAGATCAACCTTGCGAAGGAAAACCTTGACCTCAAGCAGCGGCAAATCACGTTCTGCGAGAACGCTTCAAAAAGCCTTGTGAAAGCATTCGGCCTTACGGATGCGCAAGAACAACTCATCGATCAGAAGGTGCAGAGCAACCCGGTAATGAAGTTGAAAATT
The DNA here is from genome assembly GCF_018619435.1 of Rhodoferax sp. U11-2br. GTDB lineage: Bacteria > Pseudomonadota > Gammaproteobacteria > Burkholderiales > Burkholderiaceae_C > Rhodoferax. The sequence goes on from NZ_JAHFZF010000005.1 coordinate 37,214, forward strand.
CTTCTTTCCGTGTTCCGTAGGGTGGGGCCATTAGCAAAGAAACAGGCCGAAGGAAAGCTCAAGGTCACGGGCAAAGAGCGCCTCACAAAATGAAAAATCTAACTATGCTGAACCAGACATGCGCAGCTTTCTGCGCCGCCCAGTTACCTGTAGGTTAGTCTGCATAATCCTAATCTGGAGTATCCATCATATGTCTGAACGCATTTGCTTCGTCATTTCGCCTATCGGCGATCCCGACTCTGAAACACGTAAGCGGTCTGATCAGGTCTTCAAGCACGTCATTGCACCAGCAGTTCTAGCTCTTGGCTACCATGCCGTACGCGCAGATCACATTTCAGAACCTGGAATGATTACGAGCCAGGTTATTCAGCATATCGTCGACGATCCACTTGTGATTGCAGATTTGACCGATAGAAACCCAAACGTCTTCTACGAGCTTGCAATTCGTCACGCGATTCGGAAGCCGCTTGTGCAACTCATTCGCAAGGGAGACTCAATTCCATTCGATGTCGCCGGAAGCAGAACCATTCACGTGGATCATCGAGATTTAGACAGTGTCGATACAGCAAAAAGCGAGATTGCAGCCCAAGTGAAGTCGCTGCAAATTGATGCCGGCAAGCTTGAAACGCCAATCTCTGTCGCACTTGATCTTCAAGTACTCAGAGCAAGTAGCAACCCTGAACAGCGATCAATGGGCGACGTTTTGGCCGCCATGACTGAGCTTCGCGCTGCGGTTGGGAACATCGATGAACAGTTAAAGAAATCAGACAAACTTTCAACGATCATGATCCACGAAGCTTTCGTTCGAAGAGATGTGGAAAACGAACACATGAAGGCTAGGCTGATGTCTGCATCGCGCGAACTCAGAGAAGTTGCCCGGCAGTTGACAATACTCAGCGACACTGCAGACGAAGCACAAAGCAAACAGCTGACCGACTTACTCATAAAACTCGAGAAAGTGCTAGTGGTACTCCCAGAAGCATAGTATCACTGGCAACCTCATATTCATGTTTCGTGCTGATTGCTAATTCAGCATTAACCAGGCTGTGCAGCACTTTGGCAAAGATTTTCTGGAGTTCTTCAAAAACCAAAGTACCAAAGAGTAAGTGGTGCAATTTGATTATCTAATGAGGGCAAAAGCCCCCATTAAGGAATCCACTAGTGGTCATAACACAGGCGGCCCAAGACACACCCCAAGCTTGCCATCTTCTTTGCCCGTTGGTTGGACGTTCGGTTTGCCGTGTGGTGTGACTCGATGATTGACGACATGCTGAAGGGGAATGCTGAAGTCTACTTTGGTAGACCTTGAACGACAGCGACGACTGATGCCACAAGCGCTAAAAAGCTAACGATAAAAGTTGCAACTAGCCATGTGTGGTCCCCGTGAATAACTGCCCACCCTCCATCGGTAAGCCGATAGTGAGTCTGAGGTGTAAGACATTGAGGAAACTGGGGGGTATTCCCCTGAAACTGTATCTGACCAGTCGGCAAATTTTCGTGAAGCACTTCAACCCATCCCCGGATGTGAGCGGTACGAACTGCAATCTCAAACTCTTCTGTGTGCGTAGGAGAGTTTTCAATCACGGGAAAATTTCCCGGAAGGATCATCGTGACGCGCTGTCCGGCAATTGTGCGAAGTGCCCGCTTTATCTTGCGCTCATGCAGCATGAATCTAAACATAGTTTCCTTTTGTGGGGTTGCCGGATATATATACCAAAAATCTTAGAGGGTAGCTCGACATTCTCCGCACGGTCTTCCCCCCGTGTACCCCGTCGCTGCCCTGTGGATTGAACCTGGGTGGTGCCCTGGCTGGCTTGTGGTGGTGGTCTGGTGGTCTGGTGGTAGTGATACGCTGAATTCTCAGCACATCTAGCCCTAGTCTCAAACTATGGTCACTGTTCAATGGTGGTCTGGACTCGGTTTTGAATGGGTATAGAATGGCGTAACGCACATTACGCTGTTTTATACCCAAGGCCAATCATGTCCAAGATCGTCTGCTACCTTCGCGTGTCCACTGCCCAGCAGGGAACGTCTGGCCTTGGTCTGGAAGCTCAACAGGCAGCAGTGGTGCGCTATGCCTCCTCCATTGGTGGCGACATCATCAAGACCTTCACCGAAGTGGAGACAGGCAAGCTGAACGCTAGACCACAACTGACCAAGGCTCTGCACCTAGCCAAGGTGACAGGGGCAACACTGGTCATTGCCAAGCTTGATAGGCTGTCCCGTAATGCTGCCTTCCTGATGACCCTTCAGGATGCTGGTGTCAAGTTCGTGGCTGCCGATCTGCCCCAAGCCAATAACCTGACCATTGGCATCATGGCGTTGGTAGCCCAACAGGAAGCCGAGGCTATCTCCAGACGCACCAAGGAAGCCCTTCAGCAAGCCAAGAAGAGGGGAACTGTGCTGGGTAACCCCAATGGGGCTGCTGCCCTGCTGAAGGCCGCTAAGGGCAATACTGCTGCACTGTCAGCCATCAAGTTGAAGGCAGATAGTCACGCCACCAACCTGAAGCCAGTCATTGAATCCATCAAGGCTGAAGGCATTACCTCACTTGGTGGTATTGCCAAGGCATTGAACGAGCGTGGGATGCTCACTCCTCGTGGTGGTGTCTGGCACAAAACCAGTGTCAGTAATCTGATGACAAGGATGGCCTAAGAGAGGCCAGCATCCATTGCGCGGGACCATGGCATCAACCGCCAGACTGGTAGTGCGTGTCAGGGATGCAGCCTAGTGCCGCGATTACAACGCTAGATCAGGTAACACCGCAAGTCTCCATACCGAACAGCAAGTGACGATGACGTCCCTCAGGGACAATATAAGGAAAACTGAAAGTGAAAGTGAAACAACAAGGCAGCAAATCTATCGAATTCCGACCTGCATTGGACCCCATACCAACGTGGCATGAGGTCTTATCCTATTGGGATTCAAAGGGGGTTCCACAGGTGGAAATCGTCCCTTATGACCCAGATGAGCATGACTATCAAATTTTTTGGTTCGAGAAAAGCCTCCGATTCAATACTCGACGGAACACTTTCCGTGTGCTGGAAAAGAATCCGGCGGGTGATACTGCTCGGGCGCTGATATACACCGTGTCCAAGGGTAGGCCAAGCCTGTTTGCGGCCTTCGCTCTAATGACAACGCTTCATCACTTAAATGAGCCAAATACTCTGACAGTTGTCGTCCGCCAATATCTCGATCAAGTCAGTCCTGATATTCGAAACCACTGGCACTCGAACGCCAAATATTTATTGCCTTGCGTGGTAGACGGTGGCAGTCGCTTCGTGGAGGACCGCGATTGGCACCTAAGGGTTGATCTTGCGGCGAGGACTTGGACAGAACTGGCGGCAAAGTTTCAGGTAGTTCGACAACCTCTTTTGACATAGAGCTTTCAAGTGACCAGCGGATACGAGGCATACCTCCATCGTCGGTTACTGTCGCAGGGTCGAAAACTGATGAAGGAACGAAGCCGCCCTTAGCGCACTGGCAAAACGCACAAGGGGAAGGTCAGCATGGGCAGGCCACTTGAGGCTGACCCGGTAGCTGTCAGGAAATGGAAGCAGGAGAACAAGGCCAGCATCTCTGTGACGGTCAAACAGTTCAAGCTGTCTCAGTCAACGGTTAAGCGGTACTGTGCTGCGGGATATTAGATACCAGTTTCATACCCAAAGCCGACTTTCAGTTCTCCAGATAGTCCACTCAAAACGGTATATCGAAGCTAACACTGAATGGACCATCGTATCTGAAGACGGACTTTAAGGCGTCAGCAAAGTACTTCTTAATTGCACTATCCTCTGTCATGAAATCAATCACGTCATCAGGTAATTCGAATCCAATACGGGGGGCATTGGTTGTCTTGTCCCAATAGAGCGCTGGCTTAGACAAATCGAACTCACGTTCGAAATGCCCCTCCAGCCTCCATTCCACTGCAAAACGAATCTTGCGAAAGAAATCATCAAGCAAGGTATCTGATCGATTCCAATCTTGGATAACCCCAGAATAGAAGGCATCGCACTCAGTGGCAAACCACTTGCAGTTAGCGAGATGTAGTCGGACATAGTCCTCCAATACCGTCGAGAAAACTCCAGCTCGAACGAATCTGATCCGTGCAAATACTTCGCGCTTACGGATTATGTACCGTGCCAAATAATGCTCCGTGTCGACTTCCGTTTGTTTGATATCCGTTTTTGAAAACTTGAGGCGGATGAGGTCGGTATCAACGACTGACAGTAAATTGAACTGGTATACCGCCGGTGCCTTCTTCCGACCCGGCAATGCGGACAGCTCATAGGCCTGCGCCTTCATCAAAGAAGTAATAGCGCCGAATATTGGCTTGTCGTTCTGAGGTTTACCGGTGCCCTTGTCCATTTCTTGAAAGGCAAAGACCTCGACATCCGGTTGTGAGAGGGCATCGACGACCCCATGTCCTTTGGCCGCATCGTGATATGCCTTTGCCCGACCACTCGCCGCAAGTTGAAATGCCAACGCCTTGTCGTTTGACCATGCGTGGAGTGGCCACCAATCTGAGTTCGGATCCTTAAGGTTTATATCGCGTGCCAACAGCGCCCATGCGTTGGCCTCACTTTTCTTGCAACTGACGATCAATACCGTGTAGACGTCGAAGTGCTGGACCTTCGACACCCGGTAGGCGACAAGATCAATTTCTCTGACGCTCTCCTCTGAGTCGTCTACATAGAACTTGTTGCTGATGACTGTCCATCCAGAGGCGCGAAGTGTCTGCGCCACGTCGTTTTCCAGTACAAATCCAGTTTTTCGAATCTCGGCGGCGTATGGCGCTTTAGGCATGGGGATGCACTATTGAATATTTGTTTGTATCACTTAACTGACTATTTTCAGGTACTCCACTCGGTTTGGCTATCCCCCAAATGGGGGGTGCTTTGCTACGTTAACCACGGCAACCCAGTCGCACAGGTCCAAAGTGCAAGGCCAGTTTGAACCACTGCCCCCGATTCCCAGCAGGCCACCATTACCGCGCCACATCGGTCGTACACTGCCCCTGCGGTAGTCGTTCCATCGCTATCGCCCCCAAACCTTTTCGCCCCTGTCTCTGTCTACCCTTGTGGACAGATTCCCCCAACCGATTGAGAACATGTCCCAGCGTTGTACCGCCAGTCACTGTGCGGAGCCGGTAGCTGGATACAGCGTCTACTGCGAAGCTCACAAACGAACCCTTCGCCGCCATGGGCATCCACTCCAGAAAGCCATCACGCTGGCCGAGTTGAAACCCTACCTGGACAGCATCACAGCAAGGCGAACCAAAAACCCTACCAACCCCACATGGGAACTGTTGCGAGGTCGCTGGCTGGCTCTGTCGGCCCATGCTGCGGCCTCATTGGATAGCCATGCTGCTGGAGCCATCACCACCACATACGAGCGCCAGACGGCTGAACAGTTGCTGGCCCTTGGCGACACCGTGGCCGGTGATGTCGTGATTGATACCGCCCTTGCCATGTTCTCGATGTGGGAGCAATGGCCCACCCGTTTCAAGTCGGACAGGGCTTTCATCTATCAGCTGTCCCGTCGTGTTCGTGCCCTGTCAGAAATCCACACTGGCAGCCATTGGAGCGCCAAGGATGGCCGGATGAAGCGAACGTATCGTGATGCACCGCCCAAAACGTTGGAGTGCTTTGGTGCGTCTCTGCGGGTGGCCTTTGGGCTGGCCGGTATGCGGATGGCTGAGTTGGATAAGAAGGATGCCGAGGGGCTGAAGGCTGAACGGCAGGAACTGAGCGATGCTCTGAAGGATTTGAAATGAACACGGCTACCAAACAAATTCAACTGGTCGCCTATGCGGTATCCACGGCTGTCGGATCAGGCAAGACAAGGGCCGCGATTGAGTACATCGCCAGTCCTGACCATGCCCATCAGAACTTTATCTATGTGGCTCCCACCATCCGCCTGATCGAACAGACGGCAGAGAATCTGAGAAGCCGCATTCTGGCCAATGAGTCTGATCGGGACGTCGATCTGATCCACTCGGAATCCAAGCCGATGGAAGGTGTGCCGGTATCCGTGCAGACCACCGACATGATCAATGAAGCGGCTCCAGACAGTGGACGGGTGGTCATCCTCACCACAACGACATTTCTGAAGATCATTTCGGACTTGCGTACACCGCAGCACTGGCGGGTGATCATTGATGAAGGGTTCACACCCATCGAGTTCCTCAAGGTCCATCTGGGAGAACGGGCGGAGAAGGGACTGGATCACTTTCTGGACGTGTTTGCCATTGATGCGAGTAAGTGTCATCGGGTGATACCGGCATGGGGTCAAGAGGATTGGGTGGAAACGTTGGCCACGCAGGGCTTAAGAAAGGCTGGAGAGCAGTACACAACCTCCCAGCCCCTTGCTACCGCTGTTCACAATGACATCATGCGCTGTGAAATGGTGATGACGCCAAAGACCAAGGCGATCTTGGGTCGGACATATACCGATGTGCCATTCGATCCAGCCAATCCGAAACGGGTGGCATCTGAATCAGAGTTTCTGATCGCACGGTATGTCACCCCGGATTGGATTGGTCGATTTGGTGAAGTCGTGTTCATGTCAGCACTGTTCGAGAAGACCATGCTTCATCAGTTCTGGACTCGACTGTTCGGGGTCGCCTTCATCGATCACCCTGCATTCCCAAAGGATGGCCTTCGCAACATCCATGAGGATCAGGGGATGCATGTCTATGTTGGTCACTTGCTGCACCCTGAAGACAACAGCAGCAGGTACAACCTGGACAGAAATATCGATGATGGCGCACCCAATCAGACTGAGCAAGGCAAAAGGGTCATCGACCAACTGGTCAATCTCAGTGCGGAGTACTTCAAGGGGCAATCCTTCCTGCTCCAGACGAACAACAATTACGGCTACTTCAGCGGGTCAGCATTGATGCCACAGAACGCCATCAAGGTTCCTGCTTCCAGCCATGGTTTGAACGAGTTTCAGGACCATGACAATGTTGCTGCCTTGGCGGTGACCAATCCCAACCCACAGGAAACCCGGTGGCTGATGGAGAAGATTGGTCTTGGTCTGGAAGAGACCCAAATGGCCTTCAGATTGCACACCACCTACCAAGCGGTTGGTAGAAGTTCCATTCGTAAAGCTGACCCCACCAGTGACAAGAAGGTCTTTCTGACTGTGGGCTATACCGATGCCATGATGTTGCACGACATCTTTGAGGGGTCAACTTGGCTTGGACAGGTTGGGGGCATGACGCATTTGGCTGGCACCCATGCAAGCAGCCAACCAGCAACGGTTGAGACCGAACTGTCAAATGAGATTCTCAGCCATCTTGAAGGCGTCTCTGAAGAGACATCAAAGATATCCTCCAGAAGGATCAAGGAGTTGATGTCTCCTACCTGCGGTTCCAGTACGTGGACCAGATCAATTGCAATTGCTTCAGAGCTCAGCAATGATTGGGCTTTGGTAGGCCAGTCATTTATCCGAAGAGATGCAGCTTATTATGGTTTCACCGGTGAGGATGAATCTGAACTGGAAGATTTGATTACCGATTAGTCAAACGTCACCATTTGAGCTAGATAGCTTAAGGGTTGAGATGGTGAGGTTTATAGTTATTAACTTGATATTTGGCCTCAAGATTTAGCCTGCTCAGGAAACCTTCTCAACAGGCTCCCAAGCAAAACCCGGATTAAGTTGAACCCGCTTGTATGTCGAATCCAAAAAAGTGATGCGCTTAGAAACAGTTAATCCCGTCTGCGCCATCAATGTCTCGCGCAATGGATGGTGGCTCCCAATAAGGTACTCGTTTCGAGTGTGAAGTTTCTGCAAAAGATTGACCGATGGAATCCTGTCGAACTTTCCGTTGGTACCACGGTTGCAAGAATTGCATGACAGGACCAGATTCCATATCCCGTCCACATTGATTCCGGCATGCTGCTTGAGTTTGTGTGGAAAGAAGTGATCCACATCCACATTCATGGCTTCACCGACAAGCGACAAGTCTGCATAGCAATAGAAGCATTTGCCTTTCTGGTATCCGTTGAGTGCTGCTCGACTGCTTGTAACGGTCTTCCGTCGTGCACCCTTGTCAAACGTGAAGATTTCTCCCGCAACATGATCATGCTTGACGTTGAGAAGGTTGACGGCGATGCCCAGATTCCATGCCATCTCCACCAACCGCCATCGGGACTCGACTTCTTGGGCAAAGTTCGGCGATTGAATCCCCTCAGCCAACTTGGTGAATTCGTCTGTGATCCGGATGCCTTTGTTGGCTCTGCGTTCATCTTCAAAGAACTTGTGCAAGACTGGCCCTGACCCAACCACGTGAAAAGCATCGATCACATTGGTGAACCCGTGAGCCACCGTGGCATCCACCAAGCTGTTGAGATTTTGGTCTTGGTTAAATGCCAAGCACGCATCAATAAACTTGCCCTTGCTGGTTGTTATCTGCTTTGGAGACTCAACAAGATGTCGGGCAATTTGCTTGGCAAAGTGCGGTGCCAGATCTTCCAGCTTGATCAACTGACCAGCCACGGGCCGCATGTCCAGCAATGCCGATGCCAGAGCAAACTTGTAGCTGGCTGTGTTGCGCCCATATAGAACGACACCACGCCAACAATCTTCCACAGTGGGATTGTTGGAGATGAACGGAACGGCGTCCATCAGGGACCGCGCAGTTCCATCAGAACGGACTCCCATTCAACGCCATCGCGTCCCATGCTGTCAGAGTTCGCCCAAGTTGATATTTTCTGAAATCCCAACCCTTCGAAGATCCTCTGCAGCCGTCCGGACTGATCAGGGATGAACAGTCTGCCGTTGGCATCCCGGTTGTCTGCGACGACATCCAACCGCTTGCTGGGCACTGAATACAGCAGTCGCCCTCCGGCCTTAAGGCAGCTTTTGATCGCGGTAGCAGAGGCTGCGAGGTCGGCTACGTCAATGTGCATGAGCACCGCAGAACAGAGAATGGCATCAAAGTCTCCACCGAATGGCGGCTGTAGGTCCGGCAAGCCACCCGTGGCAATCCGTCCAGAGAGTTCCGGATGCAGTTGCTGAGACAGCATCACGAATTCTGACGTGGGATCAATGCCATAGCAGTCATGGCCAAGCTTGCTCAACGTGGCTAGGTCACGTCCAGAACCACATCCGATATCCAACACCTTGGACTTGTTTCTGAATGCCAAGTCAAAATGGGCTGACAGGCTATTTGATACGGCCTCATAGCGATTAGCAATAGCTTGGGCGCTTTGTTCGTAATAGCTGATGGTGGCTTTATCCATCTGGTTGCGATCCCTGCTCGGTTTCCGATGAATGTCCCTACCCAGCCATCAAGTGAACAGCCCCTGATGATCTCTGCAGTACTGCAACCCGCCAAAACGCTTGGTGTTGTTCCAGCAGAATTTGCCCTCTGGGTAGCTGATTTTTGAGCCACAGTGAGCACAAATCAATTTCTTAGCTGGCTCGAGAGACTCTGCGGCAACCGTCGGCTTGGGTGGTGTCACTGGAACAGGTTTGCGAGGGGTTTGAAGTTGTGGCTCGGAGGCTTTTGGCGGTGACATAACCGCCACTTTCTTGGGCTGCATGAAATCGGGCAAAGACAGCAAGTCTGCAGGACGATGTTGTCGCATGAGCTTTTCACCCCACTCCTTGACGGTGTCCAGACTGCGCATGTTCAATGCCGCCTTAAAGATCGTGCCAATTCCTTTGGAATCGATGAACTTGGAATGCCACGTTGGAAACTGATCAGCCTTGATCAGGTTGCTGGTGTCAAAGACCCTCGCATCCGGCCTTTGAATTCTGGCTTTCGGGTGGAACATGACAACATGGAAGCAATCCGGCTGCTTTTGGGTACGACCAACGATTTCCAGACGCTCCAACAATCTCACCAGGATGCGCTCATGTCGATGACTCTGTTCAACTGGTGATTGAATGCCGAAATGAACATCATCGTATTGGACGGTGAATTCTCCTTGGTCATTGATGACCAGATTACCGGCGTAGTTCTTGGTCTCAATCAGGTAAATGCCAAGGCCACGATTGATGATCAAGTGATCGATCTGGGCAACTTCGCCATCGACGACGAAGCGCAAGTCATGCAGCAGCACATGGTTCTCGCCGTCCTTGAAGTAGCTGTCCAAATAATAGGCTGAATCCTTTTCGCCCTGTATGCCTTTTTTCACCCGCATGTGCTCCTCTCGGAGCCACTTCTTTTGTGAATAGTCCAGCAGAGTTGAACGCTGCAGTTCTTCAAGCAAAGTCAATCTCTTGGACTTATCGTCAGCCGACTTGAGTAGCACTTGGAAACCCTCCCTCTTGAAGGATTCTGTCACCAAAATGAGGGGCAAAAGTCGACTTCAATCAAGCAAATGCTGCGTTTCGGGTGGCTACCGACCCAATGCGTAGCTGGGACTTCAGCGAAGCCTCCTGATCCGTTCAGATTCGTGACCAGAGGATGAATTCAATACCCAGCGTTTTCGATGTGACACGGACTACTGCAAGGACATATTTCCGCGTGGAAACGCTATATTGGGTGATAGCTAAATATCCAAGCAAGATCATTTACTGCACAGGCAGAACCCATCGGGTACAGTAGAGCCTTCTTCAACTGCGACCCAAAGTGTGACCCCGAGGTGTGACCCCGGAAAAAGCTGATGGTCTGGAAAGCCTTATTTCATGCGGGTTTCGGTGGAATTCTTGATTTCCCTCCGTTTCCGCCAAATCCTAAAAGCCACCCTTCAAAAGATGGGTGGCTTTTTTGTTTTTCCGCCAAGGACCGTGCCCCATGCCAACCCGCCCAGCGCCCTCAAGCTTGCCACCGGACCCGGTGATCGACAGCTTTGTGGATGCCTTGTGGCTCGAGGATGGCTTGTCCAAAAACACCTTGATGGCGTACCGGCGAGACCTCACCCTGTTTTCAAGCTGGCTGGTTGCGCAAGGCCGCCAGCTGGTGCAGGTGACGCAGGATGACATCAACGCCTATTTTGCGGCCCGGCATGCCCACACCAAGGCCACCACCGCCAACCGGCGCCTGACGGTGTTGAAACGGTTCTTCCATTGGGCGCTGCGTGAACATCTGGTCAGCGCTGATCCCACCTTGAAGATGCTGTCGGCCAAACAGCACCTGCGCTTGCCCAAAACCCTGACAGAGTTTCAGGTGGAGGCTTTGCTTGCCGCACCGGACATCAGCACCGCGCAAGGGGTACGTGACCGCAGCATGCTGGAACTGATGTACGCCAGTGGCTTGCGGGTGAGTGAACTGGTTTCGCTGCGGGTCTTCAACATCAGCCTGAGCGACAACGTGCTGCGGGTGTTTGGCAAGGGCAACAAGGAGCGTCTGGTGCCTTTTGGTGAGGTGGCCAGCCTGTGGCTCCAGCGCTACCTGGCACAGGCGCGTGGCGAGCTGCTGGCAGGGCACAGCACCGATGATCTGTTTGTGACCCACAAGGGGCCCACACCCGGCACCGCCATGAGCCGGGTGATGTTCTGGATGCTGGTCAAAAAATACGCGCTGGCAGCGGGCATCAGCTCACCGATGTCGCCACACACCTTGCGCCACGCGTTTGCCACACATCTGCTCAACCACGGTGCGGATTTGCGCGCTGTGCAGATGCTGCTGGGGCATGCGGATATTTCCACCACCACCATCTACACCCATGTGGCGCGCGAGCGGCTGAAAGTCCTGCACGCGCAGCACCACCCACGCGGCTAAGGCTGCGGTTTCAGGCGGTGAGGTTGTCGGACCAGGCCAGAGCCTGCAGGTGCGCCCAGTTCACCTGGTCTCCGGTCAAATGCAGGGAGATGGCGGTTTCTGCAAACAGGGTGTCGTCCGCGTTTTCACAGGCCAAGGTGAGTTGTAAAAACGGTGCCAGCACACCTTTGTTGTGCAGCAGGGCATCGGTCACCGACTGTGGCAGCGAGATCGATTCGAGCGCCTCGCGCATCGGCATGCCCAGCATGGTGTCGAGCAGCGAGAAGATGCCCACCACAAAGGCGTTGTCACATTCCTCGGGTGGCAACAGTTCTGCCGCCAGCAGTTCCATCAGGCGGCCGCGCACCACAGCGGCGTAACCCACTGCGGGTGTGGCACCTGCCGCACCCGAGGTGGTCATCAACAGGGCTGCCCAGCGGAACAGTTTTTTGAGGCCCAGCAACATCACCGCATGGCGGAACGAGGTGATCTCACAACTCAGACCAAACCCGGCCGAGTTGATGAACCGCAGCAGGTTAAAAGACAGGGTCGGGTCGTGTTTGAACACCTCTTCGATCTCGGCCGTGCTGGCTTGGTTGCGCACCAGGTTGATCAGGTGAATGATCGCCGCCTGGGCCGGGCGGATGGTCTGGCCTTTGACCAGAATCGGGCGCGAAAACCAGTAGCCTTGAAACAACTTGGCGCCGGCCGACAGCGCCGCTTCATAGTCCTCCTGGGTTTCAATTTTCTCCACCACCAGCTGGATGCCGGGGTGTTCAGCCAGGCCTCGGACGATGGTTTTGAGTTGATCGGTGGAGACCCGGTTGTTTTCGACCTTGACAAACGATGCCAGCGGCAACCAGTTGGCATAGGCGGGTGACATCACGGTATGGTCAAAAGCGAGCCGGAAGCCTCGCCGATGGACGTCAATCATGGTTTGCAGGAAGGTTTCAATGTCTTCCGGTTCCGACTGGTCTTCGGGCATGGGAGGCACTTCCAGCACCACGCGGTCCGGCTCAATCAGTTCAAGGTGGCCGCCTGCCAGGGTGCGGTGGGTGCAATTGATAAAAATGGTCTTGCTGGTGTTGCGCATTTCGCTGTCGGCGTTGGACAGCAGGTTGAACAACAGCGCGGCATCACTGGCCGCTGAATAGGTGCTGTTGGTCAGCGAGCGGTCAAACAGCTCATAACCAAAGACTGTGCGTTTGGCGTCCAAAATGGGTTGTCGAGCAATCGCCATGGAGGAACTCGTGGTGCTTGGGTTGGTATCAGGTCGCTGGGGGGAGTCGGACATGGAAAAGCCTTAAAAAATTCGGGGGTCAGGCAGCCTGCGGTGTACCACACAACGCAGTCAGCTCGGCCTCAGTAAAACCGGCAGCACGCCGGGCAGAGAGGTTGAAGGGGCCCTTGAGCACCGGTGCGGTATACCGCTGTGCCAACTGGGTGTAGGTCCGTACAGGGTCCAGGCCACGTTGGGCACACAGGGCAGCGTACCAGCGGTTGCCCGTGGCCACATGACCAATTTCGTCGCGCAGGATCACATCCAGGATGGCCGCAGCCGCTTGGTCACCCACCGACACCAGCTTGTTGCGGATGGCGGGTGTGACATCCAGCCCCCGCGCCTCCAAGGTGCGCGGCACCAGGGCCAGGCGGGCCAGCAGATCGTCCTTGGTTTTGGCCGCCATGTCCCACAAACCATCGTGTGCAGGAAAATCGCCGTAGGCGTGGCCCAGAGAGCGCAAATGGGCTTCCAGCAATTGAAAGTGCAGGGCCTCTTCCACCGCCACCTGCCACCAGTCGCGGTAAAAAGCCTCGGGCATGTCGGGAAAGCGCCAGACGATGTCGAGCGCCAGGTTGATGGCGTTGGCTTCAATGTGTGTCAGCGCGTGGATCAGGCTGGCTCGGCCTTGCTCAGTACCCACCGCACGTTTTGCCAGGGCGCTGGGTTGAACCAGCTGCGGGCGTGGTGGGCGTCCTGGCACGCCCTTGGGTTCTGATAGCTGCGTCCCGGTATCCAGCGGCCAATCCTGTACCTTGAGGGCTCTCACGGCCTGGGCTTTGTCCTGTGTATCAGGCAGCAACAACAGCCGCAGGGCTTGGGCGCGCAAACACGCTCTCGATGCCTGCCCGTCAGCCAGAGGCTGTTTGGGCGAGCTGCCTTGGCTTGGGTCCGTGCGGGGCAAAGTCATGGTGGGTTTCTCAATCCTACAATTCTAGGTATCTAAAACGTGAAAGAGACCTATGGCAGTGTACGAAGTTGATGGCATCTGCCCCACGGTGGCCAAGTCCGCCTGGGTGGCCGACAGCGCCCAGGTCATGGGTGATGTGGTGCTGGCCGACGATGTGAGTATCTGGTTTGGTGTGGTGGCGCGCGGCGACACCGCACCCATCCGCATTGGTGAGCGCAGCAACATCCAGGACTTGAGTGTGTTGCACGCCGATGTGGGCCAGCCCCTGACCATTGGTGCAGGTGTGACGGTGGGGCACAAGGCGGTGTTGCACGGCTGCACCGTGGGAGACAACAGCCTGATCGGCATCGGTGCGGTGGTGCTCAACGGTGCCAAAATTGGTCAGGGTTGCCTAGTCGGTGCCGGTGCCCTGGTGACCGAAGGCAAGGTATTTCCAGATGGCTCTATGATCCTGGGCAGCCCAGCCAGAGTGGTGCGTAACCTCTCACCCGAGCAATTGCAGGGCTTGCGCCAAAGTGCTGACCACTATGTGGCCAACGCCCGGCGCTTTCAAGCCAGCTTGCACAAAATCGCCTGATTTTCCTAGGAACCCAACTTGTCTGAAATTCATAAATTCCTGTTCGATGGCCTGCCAGTGCGCGGTGTCCTAGTGCGCCTGACCGATGCCTGGCGCGAGATTCTGAGCCGCCGTGCCGCCAACACCACCCACAGGGCCTACCCGCAGCCCTTGCAAAACCTGCTGGGTGAAATGACGGCCGCTGCGGTGCTGATGCAGTCCAACATCAAGTTTGATGGCGCTTTGGTGCTACAGATTTTTGGTGATGGTCCGGTCAAACTGGCGGTGGTGGAGGTGCAGCCCGACCTGGGTCTACGTGCCACAGCCACACTCAATGGCACTTTGGATGCAGAAGCCAGTCTGAGCCAGATGGTGAATGTGGACAACCTGGGCCGGTGTGCCATCACGCTGGACCCGCAAAACCGCCAACCCGGCCAACAGCCCTACCAGGGGGTGGTGCCATTGTTTGGTGATCAGCATGAAAAGCTCGAGAAGCTCAGTGATGTGTTGCAGCACTACATGCTGCAAAGTGAGCAGTTGGACACCACCCTTGTGTTGGCCGCTGACGACCAGGTGGCCGCCGGCCTGCTGATCCAGCGCCTGCCGATGCAGGGTGTGGGCAACCTGGCAGGCACGGCAGCACGGGCGCCCGAGGACGACATCGGCCTCAACGAGGACTACCAGCGTATCGCGATCCTGGCTTCCAGCCTCAAACGCGAAGAACTGCTGACGCTGGACGCCGACAGCATCCTGCACCGTCTGTTCTGGGACGAGAGTGTGCTGCGGTTCGAGCCTTTGACAGGTGACAAGGGTCCGCGTTTCTCATGCACCTGCAGCCGTGAACGGGTCAGTCGTATGTTGTTGAGCCTGGGTGCACCAGAGGTCGACAGCATCCTACAGGAACGACCGGATGTGGAGGTGGGTTGTGATTATTGCGGCCAGCAATACCGCTTTGATGCGGTGGATGCCGCGCTGATTTTTCGCCAGCCGGAGCAGTTGCCGCCCAGCAGCCCCGAGGTGCAGTAAGCGCTGCCTCAGATCAGGCGGTTGTCCCGGTTCAGGGCCTCATCCAGCCGGGCCAGCAAGGCCCCCAGCTTTTCCGAGGGCTGGCTGACTGGGTGGGCAGGTGTGCTCTCAGCGCCCGCCAGCGCCTGACGTGCACTTTGGTCGGTCAAGTCAAACGCCAGGTTCAACGCCGCCAACACCGCAATGCGGTCACGGGCGCGCACTTTGCCACCATCGCGGATCTTGCACATGGCGGTATCGACCCGCTCCACCGCATCCAGCAGGCGTGCATCACCGCCGTCGGGGCAACCCAGCAGGTAACTCTGGCCCATGATCTGCACTTCCAACTGCTTCATGCTTCACCCCGCGATGCCGCTGTCTTGAAGGCCGGTTTGACGGTGCTGCTGCCAGCCTCTTGCGGCAGGCGCTCCAGCAAAGCATCCACACGGGCGCGTGCCGCGCCCAGGCGCGATTTGAGCGAATCCCGCTCCTGGGTGAGTGTGTCAACCTGCTGGTTGAGCAAGGCATTGGTGCGCATGAGTTCTTCATAACGCACCAGCAGGCGTTCCACACGTTCGGTGATTTGGTCGATTTGGGTCAGGTCCGACATAGACGCGCATTGTAGGGTTTGCCGAGCTGGGCCGGGCTCCCGCTGTGCCTTTAGCAGAGGCTGTCAGCGTTTGCAAGGGGAGGGTTGGCGCCGCAAGCCACGGCCAACGCTTCCTCGCGTTGCAGGTGTACCACCAGCGCCTGCTGGTCGTCGCGTTGGCCCCAGCTGTCAAAGTAAAGCACGTCCTGTATCGGCAGTCGCGGCAACCAGCCGGCGGTTTCCAGCTCCGGCTTGTCTTTGAAGTGGCTGACATAACCGACACACAGGTAGGCAATCGGTGTGATATGTCGGGGAATGGCCAGCGCGTCCTGCAAGGCGGTTTCGTTGAAGATGCTGACCCAGCCCACCCCTAGGCCTTCGGCACGTGCCGCCAGCCACAGGTTTTGCACCGCACACACGCTGCTGTAGAGGTCCATCGTGGGGATGTGGGTGCGCCCGATCACCACCGGGCCGGTGCGGGCGCGGTCACAGGTGATGCAGATGCCCACTGGTGACTCCACAATGCCTTCGAGTTTGAGCGTCTGGTAAGTGGCGCGTTTGTCACCCTCAAACATCTGAGCGGCCTGCTTGTGGGCGACCTCAAAAGCATCGTGCACCCGGCGTTTGACCACGTCGGATTTCACCACCAGAAAATTCCACGGCTGCATGAAGCCCACTGATGGCGCGTGGTGGGCGGCGGTCAGCACGCGGCTCAGCACCTCGTCGGGCACGGGTTTGGGTAAAAACTGGCCGCGCACATCGCGGCGTTTGAAGATGGCTTGGTAAACCGCCTCGCGGGCCTCATGGGTGAAGGCGTGCTGGTCTTGAGTGGCTGGTGCCGAGATAGATGTCATGACATTCCCCTGTCTTGTGAAACAAAAGCGCTGCCTGGCCGTGCAGCGAGTGATGTTTTTCAGGCCGGTCTTCTGACTTGGAATCATCTGAACCACGCACCTTCCCGGCTCGCGCCAGTGGCATACAACGTGGTTCATCATCCTTACAGCGTTGGGCACGTGGCGGACTTGCACCGCCTTCCCGATTCTCCCGAAACCTGGTGGTTGCGGGCACCTGAAGGCGACGATCATAGCCGAGCGCCCAGTTAGAATTGCCCCGTTGGTGCTCGCGCTGTGGTTCACACAGAGCGGTTCAACGGGAAGCAGGAGGGGGCCGCTTGAACGAGCTCAACCTAACCTGCGCTGCCCCCGCAACGGTAAGTGGACGAACCTTTTCGGTTCTGCTGCCATCAAGGCCACTGGATGTCGTGACAGACATTTGGGAAGGTGATGGCGGTTGACTCCACCAGCCCGGATACCGGCCAACACGGTGGCTGCAGACTCTTAAAAAAGGTGTGCAACCGTGACGCCCATGCGCTGTCGGGGACGACGGTGAGGGCACTTTGATGGTTCTTTTAACACTATGAAATTGATTGCTTCTTGTGTGCGCCGTGGCGCACCCGTGCGCCTGTGTGCGTCCGCTTTGGCTGTTTTGGTGGCTTCCCCGGTGCTGGCGCAAAGCCAGGCGCAAGGGACTTTGGATGAGGTGGTGGTGACGGCCACCCGGGTGGCGGTACCGGTCACGGATGTGATTGCCGACGTGTCGATCATTGATCGCCAAGAGCTTGATTTGGCTGGCCAAAGCAGTTTGAAAGATGTGTTGGCGTTCCAGCCTGGTGTGCAGATAACCAGCAGCGGTGGGTACCGCTCCGCAACCGGCGTATTCTTGCGTGGAGCCAGCTCGTCACAAGCGATTGTGTTGATTGACGGTGTTCGGGTCGGGTCCGCCACCTTGGGCACGGCGGCCTTTGAGAACATGCCACTCGATCGGATCGAGCGTATCGAGATCTTGCGTGGCGCCGCCTCGGCTTTGTACGGCCCGGATGCGGTGGGTGGGGTAATCCAGATATTTACCCGCGAGCCAGAAGACGGCTTTCATGCGACGGCGAGTGTGGGTGCCGGCTCGGATGGTCAGCGTCAGGCCAGTGCCTCCCTTCGTGGGCGTGATGGGGCCATAGGCTACAGCTTGGGCTTGTCCAAGGAAAAGGCAACGGGCATCACTTTGACCAATAGCCCTGTTGCCAGCAGCTACAACCCAGACAAGGACAGTTTTGAGGTGTCCAGTGTGGATGCCAAGTTCTCGGCCCAGCTTTCCAAGCAACACCTGCTGAGCTTGAGCTTGATGCACAGCGAGATGGACTACCAGTTTGATGGCACCTCATCCACCAACCCCTTGGGTTTGACAAAACTGACTACCGACGCTTGGACCAGGCCGGTGCTGAATCTGGCTAGCCTGAAATGGGATGCCCAGTGGGCACCCGATTGGAAGTCCAGCCTGACTTTGGCCAGCAGTGACGATGAGTCGGTGAATGACTATTACCGCTACAGCGATGGTGCCCTGAACGGCAGTAGCAGGTACGACACCCATCGCACACAAGCCAGCTGGCAAAACGACATCAACCTGGGCGCCGACGTGTTGACGGTGCTGCTGGAAACCCGCTCGGAAGAGGTGGAGAGTTCTACCAATTACACGGTGAAGAAGCGTGACATCAACAGCGGCATGCTCTCTTATGCGCTCAATCAGGCCAACTGGAACGCCTTGGCCGTGGTGCGCCACGATGACAACTCCCAGTTTGGCGGTTTTGACAACTGGGCGTTCTCGGGGGGCTACAAACTCAGCTCGAACTGGCGTGCAGTGGCCAGCCTGGGCACCAGTTTTCAGGCGCCGACTTTTAACCAGCTGTATTACCCCGGGTATGGTTCAACGACGGTGACCCCGCAGCGCAACCGTGCCAGCGAGCTGGGTTTGAAATACCAACAAGGCAGTTTGTCGGCAGGTGTTGTGGCCTACCACAACGAGGTCAAAGGTTTTATTGATCCCGCAACCAACACGCAAAGCAGCCTTGCGGTGCTGCGTGGTGTCACTTTGAGTTTGCAGAATCAGGTGGGAGACACCCGTTATGCAGTGTCATATGACTATGCTGACCCGTATGCCCAACCCAGTGCTTTGCGCCTGGTGCGTGTGGCGCGCAATGTGTTGAACTTCAATGTGAACCACCGCATGGGTGCCGTGAGTGTGTTTGGTGAACTCAAGCTTTCCAGCGACCGCGTGGATAACAACTTGACGTTTACCGGTCGTGATGTGTTGGCAGGTTACAGCCTGCTCAATGTCGGCGCCACCTGGAAAATCAACAAGGACCTGAGCTTGTTGGCACGTATCAACAACCTGACCGACGCCAACTATGTGTTGTCCAATGGTTATGCCATGCCCGGCCGCAATGCGTTTGTTTCCTTGTCCTGGGCGATATAAGCTGATCTGAAACCTGCTCCACCATGACCACTTGTCCCGCCATCCTCGTCGCCGCCCCTGCCTCCGGCCAGGGCAAAACCACCGTGGTGTCTGCTTTGGCACGCTTGCATGCGCGCCAGGGACGGCGGGTGCGGGTGTTCAAGTGTGGGCCGGACTTTCTGGACCCCTATTGGCACGCTCTGGCCAGTGGCGCGCCGGTCTACCAGCTCGACTTGTGGATCAACGGCGAGGCGGATTGCCGCGCCCGGCTGGCCGCTGCGGCGGCCGACGCCGACCTGATCATTGTGGAAGGTGTGATGGGCCTGTTTGACGGTGACCCCAGCGCGGCCGATCTGGCCCAGCGTTTTGGTCTGCCGGTGCTGGCAGTGATTGACGCGGGTTCGATGGCGGGCACCTTTGGTGCGCTGGCCTTTGGTCTGCAAAACTACCGCCCGGGCCTGCCCTGGGCTGGTGTGCTGGCCAACCGCGTGGCCAGTGAGCGCCATGCGCTGATGCTCAAAAGCAGCGTGCGCGATCCTGATCAATGGTTGGGCGCGGTGATGCGCAACACCGCCCTGCAACTGCCCGAGCGGCATCTGGGCCTGACCGTGGCGAGTGAGGTGGGTGACGCGTTGGAGCGGCTTGATGCCGCCGCAGATGCGTTGGAGGCCACGCCACTTGGGCAGATGACGCTGCAGGATGTGCAGCGCTGGCAGGTGGAGTTCACAGGCGCTGATGTGCCGCAGTCAGCCGCCCCGGTTGTCAAACCGCTGTCTGGGAAGACCATCGCGGTGGCACGTGACGCCGCGTTTTGTTTCATCTACGCCGCCAACCTGGATTGCCTGTCTGATCTGGGGGCCGAGCTGGTGTTTTTCTCACCGCTGGCAGACGCTGCGCTGCCCGACTGTGACGCGTTGTGGATTCCTGGCGGTTACCCCGAGTTGCATGCTCAGACGATTGCGGCCAACACCGCGTTACGTGCCAGCCTGGCAGCCCACATCGCGGCGGGCAAACCGGTCTGGGCCGAATGTGGCGGCATGATGGCGCTGTTTGACACCCTGATCACCTCGGACGGCCAGCAGTTTGCGCAGTGGGGTCTGTTGCCCGGCACCGTGACCATGCACAAACGGCTGGCCGCACTCGGGCCTCAGCAGTTGCGCCTGGGCAGTGGCACCCTGCGCGGACACACCTTCCATTACTCGACCACCGAAACCGCTTTGCAGCCGGTGGCCCGCACCGCCCGGCCCGATACCGACCCCTTGCCTGACACGGGTGAGGCGCTGTGGCAACTGGGTAGTGTGCGTGCCAGCTATTTCCATGCCTGGTTTGCCTCCTGCCCGGAAGCGACGGTAGAACTGTTTTCGCCGCCCGAAGGAGCAGTTTGGTGACGGGTCAAGCTACGCTGGCTTCCCAGGCGCCCGCCTGGGCTCAAGCGCCGCTGGGTCCGCAGCGCATCGTCTGCCTGACCGAAGAAACAACCGAGTGGCTCTACCTGCTGGGGCAGGAACACCGCATTGTGGGCATCTCGGGCTACACCGTGCGGCCAGCGCGGGCGCGCCAGGACAAGCCGCGTGTGAGCGCTTTCACCAGCGCCAAACTCGACAAGATTCTGGCGTTACAACCCGACTGCGTGCTGGGCTTTTCCGACATGCAGGCCGACATCGCCAGCAGCCTGGTGCGCGCCGGGGTGCAGGTCACCATCTTCAACCAGCGCAGTGTGGCGGGCATCCTGGACATGCTGTTTCAGCTGGCGGCGATGGTGGGTCAGGCTGAGCCGGGCCGTGGCTTGATGCAAAAAATGCAGCAGAACCTGCTTGATACACAAGGGCTGGCGGCCAATTTGCCTCGCAGGCCTCGGGTGTTTTTTGAAGAGTGGGACGAACCGCACATCAGCGCCATCCAGTGGGTGTCCGAGCTGATGGGCATCGCGGGCGGTGACGACATCTTCCCTGAGTTGGCGGTTCAGTCATTGGGCAAACACCGCATCATTGCCGACGGTGCCGAGATCGTGTCGCGCAACCCCGACATCATCATCGGCTCCTGGTGTGGCAAGAAGTTTCGCCCCGATAACGTGGCGGCGCGTGTCGGCTGGAGCGAGGTGACGGCGGTCAAGACCGGGCAGTTGTTCGAGATCAAGTCGTGCGACATCCTGCAACCCGGCCCGGCCGCGCTGACCGATGGTGTGGCGCAGTTGCATCGCATCATGTCAAACTGGAGCCGTCAGTATGGTTGAGACCTTTTCCATTGCCCGCAGCGAACTGATCCTGGGTGGTCAGAAAAGTGGCAAAAGCCGCCGCGCCGAGCTGCTCGCGCGAGACTGGCTGGTGCAGAGCGGTGAGCACCGCGCCGTGATGCTGGCCACCGCCCAGCCCTGGGACGAGGAAATGCGCCAGCGCATCCTGCGCCACCAGGCCGACCGGGCCGAGCGTGTGCCCGGCATGTCCACGGTGGAAGAACCCCTGAAACTGGCCGAAGCGATTGCGACCCACAGCCGTGCGGACACCCTGATCGTGGTCGACTGCCTGACCTTGTGGCTCACCAATACCATGATGCCCGCTGATGCCCCTCTGGCCACAGACACCGCCGTGGCCGAGGCCAGCCCGGCATCTGCCCAAATTTTTATGAGAAATAACCCTCAAGCCCTTAGCCATCAAGAGCAGGTAGCTCTTCTTTTGGAAGCGATCCGGCAGGCACCGGGTCCGCTGGTGCTGGTGGGCAACGAGATTGGTTTGGGGGTGATCCCGATGGGCCGCGAGGTGCGGGCCTTTGTGGATGCGCTGGGCCTGCTCAACCAGGCGGTGGCTGGAGTTTGCCAGCGCGTCACCCTGTTGGCGGCCGGTCTGCCCCTGACTTTGAAGGACGCTGCATGATGTTGAAGTTTTGGCGCCGTGTCCCACACGGGCTGATGGGCCTGCTGGTGTTGGCCTGCTGCGGCCTGGGTGTGGCCCAGGCGTACGAGGTCACCGACGACCGGGGTGTGACGGTAAGTTTTGCCCAGCCGCCACAACGTGTGGTCAGCTTGCTGCCCTCGCTGGCTGAGACCGTGTGTGAGCTGGGCCAGTGCGCCCGTCTGGTGGGCGTGGACCGCTACTCCAATTACCCGGCCAGCCTGCAAAGCCTGCCGCAAGTCGGCGGTGGGCTGGACCCCAACATCGAGGCCATCGTCGCCCTGCGCCCGGATGTGGTGTTGATGGCTGTGTCCTCGCGCGCCAGTGAGCGCCTGCGTGCGCTGGGCCTCAAGGTGCTGGCCCTGGAGCCAAAAACCCATGCCGATGTGCAGCGTGTGGTGTTGAAACTGGGCGAGGTTCTGGCGGTGCCCGATGCTGCCAAAGTCTGGCGCGCCATCGATGCCGGGGTATCGGCGGCGGCCCAGTCGGTGCCGGCCTCGGCCAAAGGCACGCGGGTGTATTTTGAGGTCAACCAGGGGCCGTTTGCGGCTGGTGAGTCCTCGTTCATTGGTGAAACCCTGACCCGCCTGGGGGCGAAAAACATTGTGCCCGCCAAGCTCGGCCCGTTCCCCAAGCTCAACCCCGAGTTCATTGTGCGTGCCAACCCGGACCTGATCATGGTGGGTGCGCGCAACGCCGCAGGCCTGACGCAGCGCCCGGGCTGGCAAGGCAT
The DNA here is from genome assembly GCF_018619435.1 of Rhodoferax sp. U11-2br. Lineage (GTDB taxonomy): Bacteria > Pseudomonadota > Gammaproteobacteria > Burkholderiales > Burkholderiaceae_C > Rhodoferax. Next base: position 60,112 of record NZ_JAHFZF010000005.1, read on the forward strand.
CCGTGCGGTGCGCGACAACCGGGTGTGTATTTTTGATGCCGAACAGGCCAACACCCTGGTGCGCCCGGGCCCGCGCATGGGGGAGGGCGCGCGGCTGATGGCGCAGTGTCTGAGTGACAAGGCGCCCAAGCAAGCGGCGGGGGCTAAGCGGTGAGGCAGGGCCGCATGTCGTTTCTGGTGGCGCTGTTGCTGCTGCTGAGCCTGGCGCTTTGTGTGCTGGGTGTGTGTGTGGGCAGCACCGGTTTTGAGAACCTGATCGGCCCGCTGCTGCACCCGGACATCGACCCGACGGCCACCGCCATGGCGCAGCAGATTGTGGTCGACATCCGCCTGCCGCGCACCCTGGGTGCCTGGGCGGCCGGGGCCCTGCTGGGGCTGGCCGGGGCGGTGGCGCAGGGCCTGTTTCGCAACCCGCTGGCCGACCCGTATCTGCTGGGCAGCGCTTCCGGTGCCTCGCTGGGTGTGGCGCTGACCTTGGCGGTGCTGGGTGGCAGCGGCGGCATGTTGGCGGGCGCCAACATGATGAATGGTGGCGAGGTCAGCGCGTTTTCCGGCAGCCTGCTGGTGCGCCTGGGCCTCACCGGTGCCGCCTTCTGTGGTGCGGTGCTGGCGGTGCTGCTGACACTGGCCTTGTCGCGCGGCGTCCAGCACACGCTGCGGCTGCTGTTGGCCGGTGTGGTAGTTGGGGTGGTGCTGGGTGCGGCCACACAGATGCTGCTGCTGCTGTCGCCCGACTCGCTGCAGGCCATGCAGGCCTTCATGTTGGGCTCGACCGCGTTCATTGGCTGGGCCGCCTGTGCCCTGATGGCCGGGGTGTGGCTGCTGTGCGTGTTAGCGGGTGGTTTGTTGGGCCGTGTGCTCGATGGCCTGAGCCTGGGTGAAGCCACAGCCCACAGCCTGGGTTTGCCGCTGGGCAGCCTGCGCATCGCGCTGGTGGCTGTGCTAGCGCTGGCCACCGGCACCGCCGTGGCGCAAACCGGGCTGATCGCTTTTGTTGGCCTGGCCGCGCCCCATCTGGTGCGCTCGGTCATCAAAACCACCCATGGCCGCCTGATGCTGCTGGCCAGCCTGATGGGGGGCGTCTTGTTGCTGGCCGCAGACACCTTGGCGCGTTGGCTGATTGCGCCGCAGGAGTTGCCGGTCGGTGTTTTGACGGCGGTGCTGGGTGGCGGCTATTTGTTGTGGTTGATGCGCCGCAACAGCGCTGGTTTTGCCGGAGGTGCCCAGTGACAAGTGCTGCATCTTCCATAGCTATTCAGGCAAGCAGCATCAGGGCAAACATCGGAAATACCGAGATACTGCACAACATCACGCTGGGTTTGCCACAAGGCCGCTGGACCAGCATCGTCGGCCCCAACGGCGCGGGCAAATCAACCCTGCTCAAGGTGCTGGCCGGGCTGATACCCCACAGCGGCACGGTGCAGCTGCTGGGGCACGATCTCCACAGTTTGGCTCACCGCACCCGCGCCCGGCAACTGGCCTGGCTCGGGCAAAACGAGTCCTCTGGCGACGATTTGACGGTGTGGGACGTGGCCCTGCTGGGCCGCCTGCCACACCAGGCCTGGCTGGCCGGGCCCAGCCCGCAGGATCTGGCAGCGGCAGAAATCGCCCTGAAATCGACCCAGGCCTGGGACTGGCGCCATCGCAGCCTGGGCCAGCTCTCGGGTGGTGAACGCCAGCGGGTGCTGCTGGCGCGCGCGCTGGCGGTGCAGGCGCAGGTGCTGCTGATGGATGAACCGCTGGCCAATCTGGACCCGCCGCACCAGGCCGACTGGCTCGGTGTGGTGCGCTGCCTGCTGGAGACCGGTGTGACGGTGGTCAGTGTCCTGCACGAAATTTCCATGGCCTTGCACGCCTACGAGATGGTCATCATGGCCTGTGGGCGTATCACCCACCAAGGCGCCTGTGCCAACCCAGAGACGCACCGTGCGCTGGAAGCCGTGTTTGACCACCGCCTCACCATTCACCCGCTGGCCAATCAGTGGGTGGCTTTACCGAATTAACACCATGCAAACCGAAACACCCCCCACCGACAAGCGCTACGAAAAACCCGAGGGCGAACGCCGTGGCCTGGTCATCGTCAACACCGGTGACGGCAAAGGCAAAAGTACCGCCGCCTTTGGCCTGGCACTGCGCGCCCATGGCCGAGGCAAGGCCGTGAAGATTTTCCAGTTCATGAAAGTGCCCTCGGCGCGGTTTGGGGAACACCGCATGTTTGAGCAGCTCGGTATTCCGATTGAAGGCCTGGGCGATGGCTTCAGCTGGAAAAGCCAGGACCTGGAGCACTCGGCCCAGCTGGCACGTGACGGCTGGCTCAAAGCCAAAGCCGCCATCCTGAGCGCTGACTACTTCATGGTCACGCTCGACGAGATCACCTACCCGCTGATCTACGGCTGGTTGCCTTTGGACGATGTGTTGCAGACGCTGCGCAGCCGTCCCAAGGATGTGACGGTGGTGCTGACCGGGCGGCGTTGCCCGCCTGAGATCATTGCGCTGGCCGACACTGTGACCGAGATGACCCTGGTCAAACACGCGTTTCAGGCCGGTGTGCCGGCGCAGCGTGGGATTGAAGACTGAGCGACGACTGAAACACAACAGGCGCTGCTTTTTCAACAGGACACAAACCTCATGAACTACATCACCTGGTTCCTGGACCACGACCAAAAGCACCGCAGCATTGTGGACAGGCTCAAGCAGGATGGCTTGTCCTCTGAGCAGATCATGGATTACTTCGAGTTCAGCAACATGCTGGCCAAGGAGCCGGACTTTTGCCTGCTGTATGCCGAGGGCAAGAAGTGCCACAACATCGCCTACCTCAACTGCTACATGTGTGCCTGCCCGTTTTTCAGGTTCAACGACGAGGGTGTGCCCGACGGCGAGGGCATTCTGGTCAAAAGCCAGTGCGCCATCCACTCCACCAAGTCAGACCGTTTTGTCTACCAGGGTGTGGCGCATCTGGACTGCTCACGCTGCACCGTGCCCCACACCCGGACCTTCATCAAGAACAACTTCAACGAGGCCTGGCACGAGATGATGAAAAATTGTGCCCCACCCGAGCCAGACGCCCACGCGCATGACGTGGTTTCGGCGGCGCGGTAGTGGCTTTGGCCCGTGACGGCTTTCTTTGAACAACTTTTTTGCAAATCCCATGACCCAAACCACCACTGACTTCACCACCAGCCCGTTGCACTTTCACGCCTGCCTGGACCAACACCCCGAGCGCCCCGCCTCTGGCCAACCGGTCTGGACGGTGGAGCAGGTGCTGGCGCTGTTTGATCTGCCGTTCTCCGACCTGATCTTTCAGGCCCAGACGGTGCACCGCGCCCACTTTGACCCGAACCTGATCGAGCTGGCCACACTGGTGTCGGTCAAAACCGGCGGCTGCCCGGAAGACTGCAGCTACTGCCCGCAGTCGGTGCACTTTGACACCGGTGTGCAGGCCAGCAAACTCATGGGCGTGGAGACGGTCCGCCAGGCCGCTGTGGCCGCCAAAGAAGCCGGGGCCAGCCGTTTTTGTATGGGTGCCGCCTGGCGTGCGCCGAAAGACCGCGACATCGAAGCAGTGGCCGAACTGGTGCGCACCGTCAAAGCCACCGGGCTGGAAGCCTGCGCCACCCTGGGCATGTTGTCGAACGGCCAGGCCCAAACGCTGCGCGACGCCGGGCTGGATTACTACAACCACAACTTGGATAGCGCCCCCGATTTTTACGGCGACATCATCTCCACCCGCGACTACCAGGACCGCCTGGACACCCTGGCGCGGGTGCGCGAGGCGGGCATCAGCGTCTGTTGTGGCGGCATCGTGGGCCTGGGCGAATCGCGTTTGCAGCGTGCCGCACTGGTGGCTGAGCTGGCCAATTTATCGCCGTACCCGGAGTCGGTGCCGATCAACCACCTGGTCAAGGTGGCAGGCACACCGCTGGCTGACCAGCCGGACCTGGACCCGCTGGAGTTTGTGCGCACCATTGCGGTGGCACGCATCACCATGCCGATGGCACGGGTGCGTTTGTCGGCCGGGCGTCAGAGCATGGGTGACGCGGTGCAGGCCCTGTGTTTTGTGGCCGGTGCCAACTCGATTTTTTACGGCGACAAGTTACTGACCACCGACAACCCGCTAGGCAGTGAAGACCAGGCCCTGCTGGCACGTCTGGGGCTGCAAACCGGCAAACCAATGCCCAGAGCCTGATAAGCATGAGTCTGCTCGTTCCCGCCCTGGCCATGCTGCTGGCTTTGCTGGTTGACCGCTGGTTCGGCGAGCCACCGCTGCGCTTGCACCCGGTGGTGTGGATGGGCAATTACTTGGGCTGGGCCGGGGGGCGTTTGCAGCGTGGTTTGCGCTCGGCCGTGCCGGTGGTGGTGAGCAACGCGCCGCTGGCAGCGCGTGAAGAGGCTGCAGATTACAAGGCCTTTTGGCTTGGGGCCCTTTATTGGACAGGGGGACTAGCTCTGTTTACCGTAGCGGCCGTGTGGCTGGAGAACATGCTCAGGATGCTCGGACGCTGGGCGGCAAGCCTGGTCACAGACGCTGGCATCGCCGGGTGTTTGGCCAGCGCAGTGGTGGTTGTGTTGTTGGCACTGCTGCTCAAACCCATGCTGGCCTGGGCCATGCTCAAAGGTGAGGTGTTGGCGGTAGAGGTTGCTTTGGGGCAGTCTTTGCAAGCCGGGCGCGACCGCCTGAACTGGCTGGTCAGTCGCGACACCACCAGCCTGAGTGAGGCCGAGGTGCGTGAAAGCGCCATCGAGTCGCTGGCCGAGAACCTCAGCGACTCGGTGGTGGCGCCAATTTTCTGGTTTGTGCTGCTGGGTCTGCCCGGGGCGGTGGCCTACCGCTTTGCCAACACGGCGGATGCGATGTGGGGCTACAAAGGCATTTACAAAGGCCAGAACTGGGAGTGGGCCGGCAAATGGGCGGCACGCTTCGACGATGTGCTGAACTGGCTGCCGTCCCGCCTGACCGGGCTGCTGCTGGCCCTGACTTGTGGTCTGCGTCTGAACAGCTTGCGGCGTGAGGCTATCAAAACGCCGTCGCCCAACAGCGGCTGGCCGATGGCCGCGATGGCGCTGGCTTTGCACATCCACCTGGGCAAACCGGGTGTGTATGTGCTCAACCCTGGGGGAAAGGATGCGTTGGCCGTGCATACCGGCCAAGCTGTCGTGTGTGCATCCAAAGTGCTGCTGGCCCTGATACCTGTTGCGCTGCTAGCTCTTTATTTCAGAGCGATCATTCTTTCATGACACACATACCACACAGCTCCTGGACCCATGGCGGCGCCGATGCCCTGGGCGCGGCGCGCTTTGATTTCTCGACCAACAGCAACGCCTGTGGCCCGTGTCCGCAAGCGCTGGCAGCGGTGCAGGCGGCAGATGCCAGCCATTACCCCGACCCGGCCTACACGACCCTGCGCCAAAGCCTGGCGGCCTTTCATGGGGTGGCGCCTGAGCGGGTGCTGCTGGCCAGTAGCGCCAGTGAGGCCATCTTTCGGCTCACCGCCTGGGCGAAGCAACAGGGTGTGGGCAGCGTGTGTCTGCCCGACCACCATTACGGTGACTACGCGCGCGCTGCCCAGGCCTGGGGCTTGTTGCACCGTGATGACCCGACGGATGCCTTATGCTGGGCCTGTGAGCCGTCGAGCCCGCTGGGCCAGTCCCATGAACCCTGGTTTCTGGACACAGCGCGGTTCACGGTGTTGGACCGCGCGTATGCGCCTCTGCGGCTCAGCGGCGAGGCATCTTTGAACGCAGCTCAGCTGGACCAGGTCTGGCAGCTGTTCACCCCCAACAAGGCACTCGGTCTGACCGGTGTACGTGCAGCGTATTTGATAGCGCCTAGCCCTTTTGAAACAAGGGATGGAGGCCAAAAAGACCTGGATTTTGAGCGACTCAAGCTGATGGCGCCCTCGTGGGTGCTTGGTGCCCACGGCGTCGCCTTGTTGCAATCCTGGGTATCCCCTGAAGTGCAAGCCTGGTTGGCCGACAGCCTCACATGTTTGCGCGACTGGAAAGCCCGGCAGATCGACCTGTTGCAACAGCTGGGCTGGCAAGTGGCGCCCAGCGAAGCCAACTACTTCTGCGCCCGGCCACCTGTGCCGATGGATCTGGCGACTCTGCGCCAGCACGGCATCAAGCTGCGCGATGCCACCTCCTTTGGTCTGCCCGGCTGGTACCGGCTGGGCGTGCTGGCACCACAGGCGCAGGACGCGCTGGTGGCCGCGCTGACCAACACAACAACAACGATTTTGGAAACCTCCACATGACCGCCAAATGCATCATGGTCCTGGGCACCACCAGTGGCGCCGGCAAAAGCTGGCTGGCCACCGCACTGTGCCGCTACTACGCGCGCCAGGGTCTCAAAGTGGCGCCGTTCAAGGCGCAGAACATGAGCAACAACGCCAGGGTGGTGAATGGCCAGGGCGAGATCGGTTCCGCCCAGTACTTCCAGGCCCTCGCCGCCAAGGCCGTGCCTGATGTGCGCATGAACCCGCTGCTGCTCAAGCCCGAAGCCGACACCCACAGCCAGGTGGTGCTGATGGGCGAGGTCAGCGCCGAACTCACCGCCTTGCCCTGGCGCGGGCGCAGCCTCAAGGTCTGGCCACAGATTGCCGCCGCCTTGGACGCCCTGCGCGCCGAGAACGATGTGGTGGTGATCGAGGGCGCTGGCTCGCCCGCCGAGATCAACCTGTCGGGCAGCGACATCGTCAACATGCGGGTGGCGCAGCATTGCAACGCGGCTTGCCTGCTGGTCACTGACATCGACCGCGGTGGCGCCTTTGCCCACCTGTACGGCACCTGGGCGCTGCTGCCGCCCGAGCAGCGTGGCCTGATCAAAGGCTTTGTGCTCAACAAGTTCCGTGGCGACGCCAGCCTGCTGGCACCGGCGCCGCAGATGCTGCAAGACCTGACCGGCATTCCGACCGTGGCCACGCTGCCGATGTGGTGGCAACACGGTCTGCCCGAGGAAGACGGTGTGTTTGATGACCGCTCGGTCGCTAAAGGTTCGGTCAACCTCACCGTGGCTGTGGTGGCTTACCCGCGCATCAGCAACCTGGACGAGTTCCAGCCGCTCAAGAACATCCCCGGTCTGCGTCTGAAGTGGGTGCGTTCACCGACCGAGCTGGCGGGCCTGAGCACGTCTGACTGGATCGTGTTGCCTGGGTCGAAGAGCACCAGTGCTGACCTGGCCTGGCTGCGTTCCCAAGGGCTGGACGCCGCCGTGGCCCAACATGCCGCGCGAGGTGGGGCGGTGCTGGGTGTGTGTGGGGGTCTGCAGATGCTCGGTGAGGCGCTGATTGACACCCATGGGGTCGACGGCAACGCACCGGGTCTGGGCCTGTTGCCGCTGGTCACACAGTTCGACATGGCCAAAACCGTGCAGCACACCCACAGCACCTTTGCCACCCACATGCTGGGCCAGCAAACGGGCGCTGCGGCCAACCCCTGGGCGGCGTTGGCGGGTGTGTCGGTGTCCGGCTACGAAATCCACCATGGTCAGACCAGCCAGCACCCGGCCATGGCGCAGGCCGGTGACGTGGCGCACGCGGTGTTGCCCGATGGCTTGGGCTGGCAAAACGCGGCGGGCAATGTGCTGGGCATTTATTTGCACGGCCTGATGGAGCATCCGGCGGCGTTGCAGGCGCTGTTTGGCGCACGCCTGAGTGGCCCTGTGCCCACACTGGAAACGGTGTTTGAGCGCATGGCCGACTTTGTTGAAACCCATTTTGAGCCGGGGGCGCTCGACAGCCTGGTGCGCTGAAAACAGGCCTGCGCGGGCTGCTATGATTCTGCGCTTCAGGTGCCCGCAGGCTATTGGCCTGCAGGAGAATCGGGAAGACGGTGTAAATCCGTCGCGTGCCCAACGCTGTAAGGCTGATGCCCTTCACAAATAACCACTGGCTGCCAGGCCGGGAAGGTGTGACGGGGCAGATGACGCCAAGCCAGAAGACCGGCCTGATGTTGTTATGGGTGCTGCAAGGCCGGGCAGCGCCTCCACCATTCACGCACAGGGGACTGCTTTGAATACCACTCTTCCCGTCCTGACGGACATCTCTTCGCCTGCTCTGACCACGGCACTGCAGGCCAAAATCAACAACAAAACCAAGCCACTCGGCTCTTTGGGCCGGATTGAAGATCTGGCGCTCAAGCTCGGCCAGATCTTGGGCACGGACAACCCGGTGCTGGACCAAGCCCAGATGGTGGTGTTTGCCGCCGACCACGGTCTGGTGGCACGGGGTGTGTCGGCCTTCCCCAAAGAGGTGAGCTGGCAGATGGTCGAGAACTTCCTGGCCGGTGGCGCAGCGGTGAGTGTGTTCTCCAAACAGAACGGCATCGCCCTGAACGTGGTCGACTGCGGTGTGGACCACGACTTTCTGGCCGGTTTGCCATCGGACGCACAACGCCCGGGCTTGATGGTGCGTAAGGTGACGGGTGCCGAAGGTGGCACTGCGGATGCTTCGGTGCAGCCCGCCATGACCATCGCTCAGTGCCAGCAGGCCTTACAAAACGGCATGGACATCGTCAAGAGCCTGCCCGGCAACGCCGTGCTGCTAGGTGAAATGGGCATTGGCAACACCTCGGCCGCATCGCTGTTGCTGGCCCGCCTGACCGGGCTGGACATCGATGTCTGCACTGGCGCTGGCACCGGCCTGGACGCCCCGGCGGTGCAACGCAAGGCGGCGGTGCTGCGTGAGGTGTTGACCCGCCATGCGGGTGTGACCGAACCGCTGGAAGTATTGGCCGCTATCGGCGGGCTGGAGATTGCCACCATGGTGGGTGCGGTGATGCAGGCCGCGCACGAGCGCCGGGTGGTGGTGGTGGACGGCTTTATTGCTACCAGTTCGATCCTGGTGGCCCATGCCCTGCAGCCGCTGGTGTTGCAGCGTTGTGTGTTTGCCCACCGCTCTGGTGAGCGCGGCCATGAGTTCATGTTGCAGCATCTGGGTGTACAAGCCTTGCTGGATCTGGGTCTGCGTCTGGGTGAAGGCTCAGGCGGTGCGTTGGCCTGGCCGTTGCTGCAGTCGGCCTGCACCATGTTGCGCGAGATGGCGAGTTTTGCGTCGGCTGGTGTGGCCGAGCAGGAGAACAAAGACAGCGTCAAGGTGTAATCACGCGTGTTGCGCTGCCAGCTGACCATGAGCCATGGGCTGTTTCTTTGGTAACTGGCCTTTGACAGCGCAACGTCAACCACAAAACCAGGCGGGGATGGGCTCAAGGTTTGGGCCGATTTTAAAAAGCGAAGCGTCATGAGGCCCGGGCCTTGAGCCTGTCCCCGCCTGCGCGTGCTGAGGGTTTTGTCTTTTTGAAAGCAGGCATACCAAAGACCGGTCTGTGGCCTAAACCGCGCCGCGGGCAGGGCGGACGCCGAGGCCTCATGACGCTTCGCTTTTTAAAATCGGCCTCGACATCCGCCCTACCCACGACCCTTGGCATGGGTGGACATGATGCTCATCGATGCTCAAACCTAAACCACGGTCAGTGTCACAGCCTGCGCTTTTGCCACTGCCGCACAATTCTTCACTTCAGGTCACCTTGGACTTTGCCATGACCCAATTCATTCGCCACTACCTGCTGAGCCTGCAGTTCTTTACCCGTATACCAATCACCGGGCGTTTGTCGGACTGGGTGGGTTACAGCCCGGCCATGCTGCGGGCCAGTGCCGGGCATTTTCCCGGTGTGGGGGTGCTGGTGGGCGGGCTGGTGGCCGCAGCGACCGCCGGGTTGCTGATGGCCTTGCCCGCCACCGGCTCGGCACCGCTGGTGGCGGCGGCGCTGGGCACGGTGCTCTCGGTGTTCATCACCGGCGCCTTCCATGAGGACGGCCTGGCCGATGTGGCCGACGGCCTGGGTGGCAGCCTTGACCGGCAACGCGCGCTGGACATCATGAAAGACTCGCGCGTGGGCGCTTTTGGGGCCATCACCGTGGTGCTGGCGTTGCTCTCCAAGGTGACGCTGCTGGGCCTGCTGGGCGACGTCAGTGGCCCGCTGATGGTGGTGGCGCTGTTTGTGGCACATGTGGTGTCGCGCACCTGGCCGCTGCTGACCATCCGGCTGCTCCCACATGTGGGCAATACCGCCACCTCCAAGTCCAAGCCGCTGGCCGATCAGATCAGCCCGGGTGCGCTGGTGATTGGGCTTTTATGGTGTTTTATGGCCTTGGCCCTTACTACATATGGGCAAATAGCTACTGACTTCATAGCGATTGACCTGGAGACAGACAGCCTGCTGCTGGCTTTTGCCAACGGGCTGCTGGCCTCCCTGGTGGCTTGGGGGCTGATGACACGCTGGTTCTGGCGTCGCCTGCAAGGTTTCACCGGCGACTGTCTGGGTGCCACCCAGCAGGTGTGTGAACTGGCGTTTTACCTCGGGCTGGCGGTGAGTTTGTGAACTTGCTATTGCTGCGCCACGCCCAGCCGTTGGTGGCGCCCGGGGTGTGTTACGGCGCGCTGGATGTGCCAGCGGATCTGGCCGCCACCCAGCAGGCGGCGCAGACCCTGGCGTCGGGTTTGCCGCCGGGTGCTCAGTTATGGGTTTCGCCGCTACAAAGATGCGAGCTACTAGCCCAGACGATCAAAGGGCTCAGGCCGGATGTGACATGTATCACGGATGCCCGGTTGGCCGAGATCAATTTTGGTTGTTATGAAGGCCAGCCCTGGGCCGACATTCCGGTGGCAGCCTATGAGGCCTGGACAGCTGACTTCTGGCAACACCGTTTTGGTGGCATGGAGAGTCTGGCCGATGTCATGGCGCGTGTGAGCAGCGCCTGGCAAGAGGTTTTGCTGGCAAATCAAGCGCCGGTCTGGGTCACCCATGCGGGCGTGATCCGGGTGGCCAGCTTGCTGGCGCAAGGGGTGCAGCGTGTAAACCGGGCACAGGACTGGCCGAAGGTCGCGCCGGGTTTTGGCCAGAGTGTGGTGTTGTCCCTGTCGCCGTCGGACAGTCTTGCCCCTGGCGCGCCCTGAAGTCGATCAGCTCAACTACAAAAACATCGACACATCCGCCACCGCGCCGGCATCGGGCTGGGTGGCCAACAGAGTGATGCTGTCCAGTGCCAGGGTCTGCAGCAGCAGGCTGGGCAGTTCTGCCGCACTCTGGCAAGTCACCGAGTCGTTGTCGGCCAGCCGCGCCGCCAGATGCAGCACGGCGGCCAACCGCGACAACTCAGGCGCTGCGAGCGGCTGCGCACAGTGGCGCAGGCCGCGCACCAGGGCCTGCGGCAGATCCCAGTGTTGTGCCAGTTCGGCGGTCACTTCACCTTCGTCAAAACCGACCAGACGACGCTGGAGCTGCCAGCGTTCGGCGCTGGTCATGCCAGGGGTGTCCAGTCCCTGCAGCAGATCCGGGCGGGCCTGCACCACACTCAGATCTCCCAGGCGCAGCAGCATGCCGCACAGCCAGGCCTCCTGGTCGTCCACCTCACACAGCTCGGCCAGCCACTGCGCGTAGCCGGCGCAACGCAGGCTGTAACGCCAGAAGGCCAGGCGGTCCAGGCCCGGCGGAAACGGGCTGGTTTGCGCCATACACAGTGACAGCGCGCGGGCCCGCACCTTGGCCAAACCCACCACCTTGACGGCACGCTCCAGGGTATCGACCTGGCCCGACAGGCCAAACAGTGCGCTGTTGGCCATGCGCAGCAGGTTGGCGGTCAGGGTGGGGTCTTTTTTGATGATGCGGCAGATCACAAAGGTGTCGGCCTGCTCGTTGTTCAGGGTCTGGATCAGTGCCTGGCCCACCTCGGGCATCACCGGCCAAACCACCGATTTGGTCAAGCTGTTGAGGTCGGCAAAGGGTGTGCGGTCAGACGCAGTCATGGTGTTTATCCGCTTTGGGTTTTGGGGCTGAAGTCGCAGCAGGGCGCCACCGCACACTGCCAGCAGCGCGGTTTACGCGCCTGGCAGACATAACGCCCGTGCAGGATCAGCCAGTGGTGGGCATCGACCAGGAAAGCCTGGGGAATGCGTTTGAGCAACGCTTGTTCCACCGCCAGCGGTGTTTTGCCCGGCGCCAGGCCGGTGCGGTTGCTGACACGAAAGATGTGCGTGTCCACGGCCATGGTGGGTTCACCAAAGGCCACGTTGAGCACCACATTGGCGGTTTTGCGGCCCACGCCGGGCAGGGCTTCAAGTGCCTCACGCGTGCGCGGCACTTGGCCGCCGTGCTGGTCAATCAGCATTTGGCAGGTTTGCAGCAGGTGTTTGGCCTTGCTGTGGTACAGGCCGATGGTCTTGATGTAGCCCTCCAGCCCCTCCAAGCCTAGGTCAAGCATCTTCTTCGGTGTGTTGGCCACCAAAAACAGGCTACGCGTGGCTTTGTTGACACTGACATCGGTGGCCTGGGCCGACAACAGCACGGCGGCCAGCAGCTCAAACACGCTGGCAAATTCCAGCTCGGTCTGAGGCTGCGGGTTGGCGGCGGCCAGGGTGGCAAAAAAGGTCTGAATTTGAGCGGGCTTCATGGGCTTAATGCAACTGCAAAAAGGTATCGGGCGCGGGGAAGGTGGCTTTCATCCAGCGCACCTCCAGGCCCAGGGTGTTGATCACGTCATTCGGCAGCGCATCTACTGCCAGTTCGTCAGCATCCGGCGTGTCAGCCAGCAGCCCGGCCAGGTTCACGACTGCGCCTAGGCGCGAATAAGCCTGTTCCACCAGCGGGTCGTAGGCGCGTTCCAAGGCTTGGACGATTTGCATCGGAAAGTTCCAGCGGCGCGCCAGCTCGGCGGTGATTTGTCCTTCGGAGAAACCAATCAAACGCTTTTCGCGTTCCCAGCGGGCACCGGGCGGATGGGGTAGGCGTTCGATCTCGGCCAGCGCCTGCGGGTTGGCCTGGCCAATCAGCAACTCGCCCAGGCGCAGCATCATGCCGGTCAACCAAGCCTGCTGGCCATCCATCTCCAGTGGGGCTGTCAGCCATTGCGCGTAGGCGGCGCAAGCCATGCTGTGACGCCAGAAGGCAGGAAGATCCAGCCCTGGTAGTGGCTCGAAAGCATCGCTCATGCAGGCGCTCAGGGCCAGCGTGCGCACTTGTGCTAGCCCCACCATCTGTATCGCCTCGTCGATGGAATACACACCACGCTGCAGACCGAACTGGGCGCTGTTGGCCAGCCGCAGCAGGCGTGCGCTCAAGGCCGGGTCGCGGCTGATGAGGTCGTGCACCTCGTGCAGACTGGTGTTGTCGTCATTAAGCGTCTGAATCAGTCCATGTGCCACTTCGGGCATCGAGGGCAGCCTGACCGCGGCAAAAAAAGCATCAAGACTGTGCATCGGTGTTCCTGTGAGCGGTGGCTTGCATATCGGTCACAATTTACCCCAATTACGGGTTGCCAAGTGGCGCAAGCTGCGGCGGCCACGGCCACAGAATCACTTATTGACATCTATTTCCTGAAAGTTTTGCGCTATGCAATTTGCCGACCGCCTCCAGAACGTTGAAACCTCCGCCATCCGTGAACTCTTCAAGCTGCTGGGCAAACCCGGCATCATCAGTTTTGCCGGTGGTTTCCCCGACCCGGCTTTGTTTGACGCTGAAGGCATTGCCCAGGCCAGCGCCGCGGTGTTGGCCAACCACCCCGGCCCGGTGCTGCAATATGGCGCGACCGAAGGCTACGGCCCGCTGCGCGAGGGCATTGCTGGTTTTATGGCGGGCAAGGGCGCCACGGTGGCGCCTGAGGGGCTGGTTGTCACCACCGGCAGCCAGCAGGCACTCGACCTGCTTGGCAAATGCATGATTTCCCCGGGCGACAAGGTGATTGTGGAGGCGCCTACCTTTTTGGCCACCATCCAGTGCTTCCGTCTCTATGGCGCCCAGGTGATTGGTGCACCGATTGATGCCAACGGTGTGGATGTCGACAAACTCGAAGCCCTGATCGAAGAACACCAGCCGAAACTGGTTTACCTGATCCCGACCTTTGGCAACCCGAGCGGCGCCACCCTGAGCCTGGAACGGCGCAAACGCATTCTGGAGATTGCAGTGCGCACCCAGACGCTGGTGGTGGAAGACGACCCCTACGGCGAGCTGTACTTTGATGCGGCGCCACCACCAAGTCTGCTGGCGCTCAGCAACCAGGTGCCCGGCAGCCGCGATTGGCTCGCGCATTGCGGCAGTTTCAGCAAGATTTTGAGCCCTGGCCTGCGTGTGGGCTGGCTGATTGCACCGCCCGAGCTGCTGGCCAGGGCGGTGATGTGCAAACAGTTCAGCGACGCCCACACCAGCAACCTGACCCAGGCCATTTGCGCCCAGTACCTGACGATGGATCGCCTGAATGACACGCTGGCCGTGGTGCGTAAAACCTATGCCGAGCGCGCCCGCGTCATGGCGCAGTGTTTGAAGCGTGACCTGGGGGATGCGATTGACTTCAACGCGCCTCAGGGTGGCATGTTCTTCTGGGCGCGCCTGACAGGTGCCCACGGCAAATCAGCCAACGCCGCCGACTTTGCCAAACGCGCCATCGAGCAGCTGGTGGCTTTTGTGCCCGGCGCGCCGTTTTACGCGCATGACCCCGATGTGGCCACGCTGCGCCTCTCGTTTGCTACCGCAGATGTGGCCAAGATCGAGGAAGGCATTGGCCGCCTGAAGCTGGCGCTGGGTCAGTAAACCAACCCCAGCGTCTGGTCCTGGTGAATACGCTCAGGCCAGGCCCAGCAAACGCACCGCGTTGTCTTTCAAAATCCCGGGCATCACTTCGGGTTTGAAGCCTGCGTCTTCAAAGTCTTTCATCCAACGCTCAGGTGTGATCAGTGGGTAGTCGCTGCCAAACAGGATGCGATCTTTGAGCAGGGTGTTGGCGTATTGCACCAGCTGCTTCGGAAAATACTTGGGGCTCCAGCCCGAGAGGTCAATCCAGACATTGGGCTTGTGCGTGGCCACACTCAGCGCCTCGTCTTGCCACGGAAAACTCGGGTGCGCCATGACGATTTGCATGTCGGGGAAATCCACCGCCACATCGTCCAGGTGCATCGGGTTGCTGTAGGCCAGGCGCAGGCCACCGCCGCAGCGCATGCCGCTGCCAATGCCACTGTGGCCGGTGTGGAAGATGGCGGGCATCTTGTGTTCGGCAATCACCTCGTAGATCGGCCAGGCCATCTTGTCGTAGGGGTGGTAACCCTGCACCGTCGGGTGGAACTTGAAGCCCTTGATGCCGTACTCCTCAATCAGCTTGCGCGCTTCGCGTGCGCCCATCTTGCCCTTGTGTGGGTCGATGCTGGCAAAGGCCATCATCATGTCCGAGTTGGCTTTGGCAGCCTCGGCTACTTCTTCGTTGGGCACCCGCCTGCGGCCCATCTGCGACTCGGCGTCCACGGTGAACATCACCAGGCCAATTTTTCGCTCCCGATAGTAGGCAATCGTCTCCGCAATGGTGGGCCGACGGCTGTTGCGAAAGTACTTGTCGGCGGCGCGGTCGTATTCCTCTCCATAGTTGTCAAACGGGTTCCAGCAACTCACCTCGGCATGGGTGTGGATGTCGATGGCAACCAGGTTTTTGTAGTCCATGAAAGTCTCCTGAAATGTTGTCTAACTAGGGGAAACACTTAGAAAAATGGCCGAAAAGGCACTTGATTGTAATTATATTTAATAACCATAATCCAGCCATCGAAAGTCCTGACCATGACCAAAAAAGACATCCAACTTGAACTGTACGGCGACACTTCCGAGGTCGCCGTGATCCGCCTGACACGGCCTAAAAAACGCAACGCGATCAACGACGGCCTGATTCTGGCGATTCGCGATCTGTTCGAGAAGCTGCCCAAGAGTGTGCGCGCTGCCGTCATCGATGGCGAAGGTGAACACTTCTGCGCGGGCCTGGATTTGAGTGAATTGCAGGAACGTGATGCGGCCCAGGGCGTGTTCCATTCCCGCATGTGGCATGCCGCGCTGGAGCATGTGCAGTATGGCCCGGTGCCGGTGGTGGCCGCTTTGCACGGTGCGGTGGTGGGCGGTGGTCTGGAGCTGGCCAGTGCCTGCCATATCCGTGTGGCCGACGAGACCACGTTTTATGCGCTGCCCGAAGGTTCACGCGGCATTTTTGTCGGCGGTGGTGGTGCGGTGCGTATTCCGCGCTTGATTGGCACGGCGCGTATGACCGACATGATGTTGACGGGGCGTGTCTACAACGCACAGGACGGCGAGCGTATCGGCCTGGCGCAGTATCTGGTGCCCACCGGCACCGCCTTTGACAAAGCGCTGGAGTTGGCGCTGCGCATTGCCAGCAACGCCCCCATGACCAACTACGCGTTGACCCATGTGTTGCCGCGGATTGCCGATCAGCCCGCTGACCAGGGCTTCATGACCGAAGCCATGATGGCTGCCATTGCCCAGAGCGCCCCCGAGGCCAAAGACCGGGTGCGAGCCTTTCTGGAAGGGCGGGCCGCCAAAGTGCAGAAGGCCTGAGCCCGCAGCCGCTGACCTCAAAAAACAAAAAAACGAGACCCGAGCGAGACCCCACATGACCCCAGCAAAATACCGTCCCCTGACGTTTGGAGTGACCCGTGTTGTCTTGCGTGACGGCGTGCCGGGTGTGCGTTATCTGCGTGCCGAACAGCCGCTGCAAGGCTACCCTGCACGCATGACGGACCGCCTCCAACACTGGGCGCAGGTGGCACCAGACCGCACGTTCCTGGCGCGCCGTACCAGGCTGGCGGATGGCCAAACCGGTGACTGGCAGCATGTGACCTATTCACAGGCCTGGACGGCGGCACGCAGCATTGCCCAGGCGCTGATCAACCGCCATCTGAGTGACAAACACCCGGTGCTGATCCTGTCGGGCAACGACCTGGAACATGCCTTGTTGTCGCTGGGTTGTCTGGTGGCGGGTGTTCCTTTTGTGCCTACCTCGCCAGCCTACTCACTCATTGGCTCGGACTTTGGCAAGCTGCACCACGTGCTGCGCACGGTGACCCCGGGCTTGGTGTTTGCCGCCGATGCCATGCAGTTTGGCAAAGCGATCTTGGCTGAAGTGGATCCCAATCGGGAGGTGGTCTTGACCCGTGGCCAGATCGAGGGGCGCAGCAGCACCACCTTTGCCGAGTTGCTGGCCACACCGGTGACCGACCAGGTGGATGCCGCCATGTCAGCCACCGGGCCCGACACCATCGCCAAGTTTCTGTTTACCAGCGGCTCCACCAAACTGCCCAAGGCGGTGATCAACACCCACCGCATGTGGTGCGCCAACCAGCAGCAGATGGCGCAGTCCATGCCGGTGTTGGCCCAAGATCCCTTGGTGCTGGTGGACTGGCTGCCCTGGAACCACACCTTTGGTGGCAACCACAATTTCGGTATGGTGCTCTACCACGGCGGCACGCTCTATATTGACGACGGCAAACCCACGCCCGCGCTGATGGCGGAAACTCTGCGCAACCTGCGTGAGATTTCACCCACGGTGTATTTCAATGTGCCCACCGGTTTTGAGGCGATTGCCAACGCCATGAAGACCGATGCCCAGTTGCGCAAAACCCTGCTGTCGCGCGTCCAGATGTTTTTCTACGCTGGGGCCTCGCTGGCACAACCGATCTGGGATGCATTGTTTGAGGCGCAAGAACGGGAAATTGGTGAGCGCATTGTCATGACCACCGGCTTGGGCATGACCGAGTCCGGCCCGTTTGCCATTTTTGTCACCAACCCCCACATCAAGGCGGGGGACCTGGGAGTGCCAGCCCCCGGGGTGGAACTCAAACTGGTGGATGTGGGTGACAAAACCGAGGTGCGTTACCGCGGGCCCAACATCTCGCCGGGCTACTGGCGTGCACCGTTCGAGACCGCCGAGCACTTTGACGAAGAAGGCTACTTCTGCTCGGGCGATGCGGTCAAGTGGATTGACGAGACCGATGTGCACCAGGGGCTGAAGTTTGATGGCCGCATTGCCGAAGACTTCAAGCTCGCCACCGGCACTTTTGTCAGTGTCGGGCCGCTGCGGGCCAAGATCATCGCGGCCGGTGCGCCCTACATCCAGGACGTGGTGCTCACCGGCATCAACCTCAAAGAGGTGGGTGCCATGGTGTTTCCAACCCAGAAAGTGCGGGAACTCAGTGGTCTGGCAAACAACGCACCGATGGCCGAGGTGTTGGGCAGCGCACCGGTGCTGGCACATTTCCAGCGCGTGGTGGATGACCTGGCCAAAAGCGCTACCGGCAGTTCCAGCCACATCGCCCGTTTGTGCCTGCTGGCCGAGCCACCCACCATTGAGAGCAGCGAGGTCACCGACAAAGGCTCGATCAACCAGCGGGCAGTCCTGACCCACCGCGCCCAGACTGTGGCGCAATTGCATGACGACAGCCTGCCCACCATCCTGAAACCTCAGCCAGTCCAAAGCAAGCACAGGAACCAGCAACAAGTGTTGACCAGCAATTAGCAATGAAAAATGCCTCTAGCCCTTATCAATCAAGCGCTTATAGCTATGAAAAATAAAGCATTTCAACCAAGGAAACCCGCATGAAGATTGAAGGACAGGCTGCACTCGTCACGGGCGGCGGCTCCGGCCTCGGGGAAGCCACCGCACATGAGCTGGCCCGCCTGGGCGCCCGGGTGGCTGTGCTTGATGTGAATCTGGCCGCTGCCCAACAGGTCGCCACCACCATCAATACCCGTTACGGCGACGGACGCGCCATCGCCTGCCAGTGCGACATCACCCACACCGAGAGCCTGCAGGCGGCGCTGGACCAGGCCACAGCGGCGCAGGGTCCGGCCCGGATCCTGATGAGCATTGCCGGCATCGGCACCGCCAAACGCATCATTGCCAAAGACGGCACAGCCGCGCCACTGGAAGACTTTGTGCGGGTGGTTAACGTCAACCTGGTGGGCAGCTACAACGTGGCGCGCCTGTTTGCCGCGGCCTGTGCCAAGCTGGCGCCGCAAGAAGACGGTGAGCGCGGTGTGATGGTGCTGACCGCCTCCGTGGCCGCTTTTGACGGCCAAGTTGGCCAGGAGGCCTATAGCGCGTCCAAGAGTGGTGTGGTCGGCATGACGCTGCCGCTGGCGCGTGACCTGGCCCAGCACGGCATCCGGGTCTGCACCATTGCCCCGGGTCTGTTTGCCACGCCGCTCATGGCCACCTTGCCTGAAGCGGTGCAACAGTCGCTGGCCGCCAGCATTCCTTTTCCGGCGCGTTTGGGTAAACCGCTGGAGTTTGCCCAGCTGGCCACCCACATCGTGACCAATGGCCATCTCAATGGCGAAGTGATCCGCCTGGATGGCGCACTGCGCCTGGCACCCCGTTAACCCCCGTCAGCACAATAAAAACAGCCTTTCCTTCCTCAGCTTGACAACAGACCCTTTGGAGACAAACCCATGAAACTGATCAAAACCCTCATCACCACCGCGACCGCCACCCTGCTCAGCAGCGCCGCCCTGGCCGACATCACCATTGGTGTTAGCCTGCCTTTGACCGGTCCGGCCTCCGGCCTGGGCATTCCGCTTGGCAACCAGCTCAAGCTGTGGCCCAGCAGCATCGCGGGTGAAAAAGTCAAACTCATTGTTCTGGACGATGCTTCCGACCCCACCAACGGTGTCAAAAACGCCAAACGTTTTGTGACCGAGGACAAGGCCGACCTCATCATGGGCTCTGCCGCCACACCGGTGGCGATACCGATGGCGGCCGTGGCGGCTGAGGCCGACACGGTGCAGCTGGCGTTTTCACCCGCTGTGTTGCCGCCTGGCAAAGACGGCTGGACCTTTCGGCTGCCGCAGTCCAACAACGTCATGGCCCATGCCTTGGTCAGCCTGATGAAAAAACAAGGGGTCAAAACCGTGGGCTTTCTGGGTTACACCGATGCCTACGGTGAGAGCTGGCTCAAGGATTTCACGGCCGAGGCTGACAAAAACGGCATCAAGGTGGTGGCCACCGAGCGTTTTGCCCGATCCGATGCCAGTGTAATGGCGCAGGCCTTGAAATTGACCGCCGCCAACCCGGATGCGATGTTGATCGTGGCCTCGGGCAGTGGTGCCGCCATGCCCCAGATGGCGGTGGTGGACCGGGGCTACAAGGGCAAGATTTACCAGACCCATGCGGCCGCTTCGCGCGACCTGATGCGTGTCGGTGGCAAAGCGGTGGAAGGCGCCTATGTGGTGTCTGGTCCGGCGGTGATTGCCGAACAGCTGCCCGACAGCCACCCCTCCAAAAAACCGGCCGTCGACTTTGTCCAGCAGTATGAAAAAGCCTATGGCCCGGGCTCACGCAACCAGTTTGCCGCCCATGGTTTTGATGCGCAGATGGTGCTGGAAAAAGCCATTCCGGTGGCCCTCAAAAAAGCCAAACCTGGCACCAAAGAGTTTCGCACTGCCTTGCGCGACGCCCTGGAGACGATGGGGCGCACGGTGATCTCCCAAGGCGTGTTGAATTGGACCAAAGATGACCACTGGGGTTACACCAACGAGACCGGTGTGATGCTCAAGGTGGTCAACGGTGACTGGAAGGTTGAATAAGCCGTTGCCCTCCAGCTCGCAGGGCTGGAGGCTTTTCCAGCCGGGTGGTGCCGGGCTCTCTTTTCATTTTTTCTAGGTCGTCATGGACTTTTCAATAGCCAGCATTTTGATGCTCGATGGTTTCACCAACGGCGCGGTGTATGCCTTGCTGGGTTTGGCCACAGTGCTTGTGTTTTCGGTGACGCGAGTCATCTTCATTCCCCAGGGTGAGTTTGTCGCCTATGGCGCACTCACCCTGGCGATCTTTCAAACCGGCAAAGTGCCGGGCACGGTCTGGCTGCTGCTGATCATGGCGGCGTTGGCCGCGCTGCTCGATGCCCGCCTGAGCTGGCAGCACAGTGGGGATTTCAAACGTGCCGCCAAAGCGGCGCTGGTCACGCTGGCCGCGCCGGTCGTGGTGTCTGGTCTGGCGATCTGGGCGGCACCGTTGCAGTTGCCCTTGCTGGTGCAGGCCTTGCTGACGGTGGCGATCGTCACCGCCTTTGGCCCGCTGGTCTACCGGCTGGCCTACCAGTCGCTGGCCGATGCCAGCGCGCTGGTGTTGCTGATTGTGTCGGTGGGTGTGCACTTTGCCTTGACGGGTCTGGGCCTGCTGTTTTTTGGCGCCGAAGGTTTTCGCAACCCCTCGTTCTGGGACACCCGCCTGAACCTCGGGCCGTTGGTCATCAGTGGGCAGGCGATCATCATCATGCTGACCTCACTGGCCCTGATCGTGTTGCTGTACCAGTTCTTCAGCCGCACGTTGTACGGCAAGGCGTTGCAGGCCACGGCGGTGAACCGCCTGGGCGCCCGGCTGATGGGCATCTCCACCCATGGTGCGGGTCAAGCCAGCTTGGCCATGGCGGCGCTGATTGGTGCGTTGTCAGGCCTGTTGATTGGCCCGACCACCACGGTGTTTTACGACTCCGGTTTTCTGATCGGCCTCAAAGGTTTTGTGGCGGCGGTGATGGGTGGCCTGCACAGCTACCCGCTGGCGGCGCTGGGTGCGCTGTTTGTGGGCTTGGCCGAGTCGTTTGGTTCGTTCTGGGCCAGCGCCTTCAAGGAGGTGATTGTGTTCACCCTGGTGTTGCCCATTCTGCTCTGGCGCTCGGTCGCTGACGGCCACTCAGAGGAGCATTGAGATGCAGCTCACCACACAACTTCAGCACTTGGCGCACAACGCCAACCTTCAGCGTGTGCTGGTCGTAGTTGGCATGCTGCTGTACGCCGTGTCACCAGTGCCCGAGTTCTGGATCACCCAGCTCAACTACATCGCGCTTTACAGCCTGGTGGTTCTGGGCCTAGTGTTGCTCACCGGCATTGGTGGGCTCACCTCGTTTGGCCAGGCCGCGTTTGTCGGCATCGGGGCTTACACCAGCGCCTATCTGACCGTCAACATGGGTTGGTCGCCCTGGCTCACGCTATGGGCCGGTTTACTCATCACTGGCATCAGCGCGTTGCTGGTGGGCTGGGTCACGTTGCGTATGTCGGGCCACTACCTGCCTTTAGCAACAATAGCCTGGGGCTTGTCGCTGTATTACCTGATGGGTAACCTGGATGCCTTGGGCAAGTACGACGGCATTTTGGGCCTGCCCGCGATCACCTTGTGGGGTTGGGACATCAGCCAGGGGCGCAGCTTTTTTGTGTTGGCCTGGGGTTTGGTGCTGTTTGGGGCGTTTGCGTTGCTGAACCTGATGGACTCCCGCACCGGGCGCGCCATCAAAGCGATGCGTGCCAGCACTTTGATGGCCGAGGCCATGGGGGTCCATACCCTGCGCCACAAGGTTGGTATCTTTTTGATAGCGGCGCTGTTTGCCAGTCTGTCGGGCTGGTTGTTTGCCCACTTTCAGCGTTCGGTCAACCCATCTCCCTTTGGCCTGAAGATGGGCATTGAGTACCTGTTCATGACGGTGCTCGGTGGCGCCGGTTATGTTTGGGGTGCCATCAGTGGTGCGGTGATGACCAAGCTGCTGGAAGACGAGTTGCAGGTTCTTTTACCCAAACTGCTGGGCACCAGCGGCAGCTACGAGGTGATTGTGTTTGGCATCGTGCTGGTGCTGGTGTTGAAGTACCTGCCCGATGGGGTTTGGTCGCTGGTTGGTCGCTTTTTGCCCAAGCCGGCTCGGGTGCAAGACTGGCACAACGCGGCCCCGCTGCCTGAGCGCAGCAAACCCGCACCAGGCGATCTGGTGCTTGAAGTCAAGGACATCCGCAAACAGTTTGGTGGCCTGGTGGCGGTGAAAGACATTGGTTTTTCCATCCAGGCGGGCCAGATCGTCGGGCTGATTGGCCCCAATGGCGCAGGCAAGTCCACCACCTTCAACCTGATCACCGGTGTGCTGGGCCTGAGCGCGGGTGAGGTCAAGTTCCGCGGGCAGACCATCAGTGGCCTGTCCTCGCGCGAGATTGCGGCGCGCGGCATGAGCCGCACTTTTCAACACGTCAAGATGATTCCCGAGATGACGGTGTTGGAGAACGTGGCACTGGGCGCACAACTGCGCGGCCACAAAAACGCCTTGTCGTCGATGCTGCGCCTGGATCGGGCCGAGGAGCAAAGCCTGCTGCGCGAAGCGGCACGCCAACTCGAGCGTATTGGCATGGGCCACTCTCTGCATGAACAGGCCGGCAACCTGGCCATGGGCCCGCAGCGTTTGCTGGAAATTGCCCGCGCCCTGTGCAGTGACCCGGCCTTGCTGCTGCTTGACGAGCCCGCTGCAGGTTTGCGCCACAAGGAAAAGCAGGCGCTGGTCAATGTGCTGCGGCAATTGCGCAGCGAGGGCATGAGCATTTTGCTGGTGGAGCACGACATGGACCTGGTGATGGATGTGACCGACCACATCGTGGTGATGGAGTTTGGCACCAAGCTGATGGAGGGCACCCCCGAAGAGGTGCAGCAAAGCCCCAAGGTGCGCGCCGCCTACCTCGGCATGGAACATTGAACCCAGCTTGAAAGCCACACCATGAACCCACCTGTTTTAACTGTTACAGGCCTGCGCGCCGGTTATGGCCGCGCCGAGGTGTTGCACGGCATCAACCTGCAAGCGCCCCAGGGCAGTGTGATCACCGTGATTGGCCCCAACGGTGCGGGCAAGTCCACGTTTTTGAATGCCTTGATGGGCGTCTTGCCTGCCCAAGGTTCTCTGGTTTTTAACGGCCAGCCTATCCATGGGCTGTCGCTGGAAGAGCGCGTGATGCTGGGTATGGCCCTGGTGCCAGAGAAACGCGAGTTGTTTGGCAGCATGTCGGTCGAGGACAACCTGGTGCTCGGTGCGTTTCGCCAGGTGCGCCTCAACAACCCCAAGTGGCGGGACCAGATGGAGGTGGTGTACCAGCTGTTTCCACGCTTGAAAGAACGCTGCCAACAGGCCGCTGGCACCTTGTCGGGGGGGGAACGTCAAATGTTGGCGGTGGGCCGGGCCCTGATGTCGCGCCCAAGCCTGTTGATGCTCGATGAGCCCAGCCTGGGCTTGGCCCCGCTGGTGGTCAAAGAGATTTTTCGCACCATTGATACCTTGCGCCAGACCGGGGTCACCACGCTGCTGGTAGAGCAAAACGCCCGAGCCGCCCTGGAGACGGCGGACTTTGCCTATGTGCTCGAGATGGGCGAGATTGCCCTGAGCGGCCCCGCCAAAGACCTGGCCACCGATTCACGCGTGATCGACACCTACCTGGGTGCGGCGCGCAAAAAATACACAGCGGCTGCTTAGCCCCACACCGATTTCAGCAGAGGCAAAAACAACACATGCAACGAATGACACGGGTCGGCTGAAAGACCCTGTTGCTCACCACAACAAACATTCAGAGACTGTGTTTGGCCAATCCCACCACTATGAATTAGGAGACACGCATGAAGAAGATTGCAAGTTTGCTCAGCCTCACCGGACTGGTTGTTGCGGGTGCCGTTCAGGCACAAAGCGTCACCATCTACGGCATGATGGATGTCGGTATCGAATCGGTCAGCAAGGTCAACGGGGTGGGCACCTTGAACCGCATGCCGTCCAACACCGGCATGCTGCCCTCACGCTTGGGTTTTCGTGGCAAAGAGGATCTGGGTGGTGGTCTGAGCGCCATCTTCACGATGGAGATGGGTTTGGCCCCGGACACCGGCGCATCGGGCCAAGGCGGGCGCCTGTTCGGGCGCCAGTCGACGGTGGGGTTCAGTGGTGACTGGGGTGCGGTGACACTGGGGCGCCAATGGACCATGCTGTTCTGGACGCTGCTGGACTCGGACATTGTGGGGCCATCCGTTTATGGGCTGGGTTCGCTGGACAACTACATCCCCAACTCCCGCATCGACAACTCCATCGCCTACAAAGGCAAATTCGGCGATGTGACCCTGGGCGCCACCTACAGCTTGGGGCGTGACACAGTCAATGCCGGTCCGTCACCGGCGGGTACCAACTGCGCTGGCGAAAGCGCCACCGATGCGCAGGCCTGCCGGGAGTGGTCAGCCATGGTCAAGTACGACACCGCCAGCTGGGGTGCGGCGGTGGGCTACGACACGCTCAAGGGTCGCACACCTGCCAGCGTCAGCGATACCCTGTTGCCCGCTGGCCTGACCAGCAGTGGCAAATCAGACGCCCGCTTGTTGCTCAATGGTTATGTGAAGTTCTCCGACCTGAAGCTCGCCGGTGGTGTGATCCGTCGCACCAATGACGGCACGACCATCCGGCCCAAGAGTGACCTCTGGTACGTGGGGGCCTCTTACCCACTGACACCAGCCCTGACCCTGGATGGCACCTATGCCAAGCTCAGCTACAGAGACGTCAGCAACTATGACTCCTCACTGATTGCGGTACGAACCCTCTACAAGCTGTCCAAACGCACCACCTTGTACGCACAGTTGGGCAAGGTCGACAACGAGAGTCTGGTCAATGTGTCCGTCAGTGGGGGTGCTGCGGGTAGCAACCCGGCCCTGGGTGGCTCCCAGACCGGTGTGATGCTCGGTGTCAACCACACGTTTTAAGCCAGGATCACCAGAACATGCACTACCAGCCACCTCTGTCCGATATCCATTTTGTTTTGGATGAGGTGCTGCAAGCGCCTGCGCAATTACAGGCACTGGCTGCTTTCTCCGAGGTGGATGCCGATCTGATGCACCAGGTGATGGAGGAGGCCGGCAAGTTCGTGGCCGAGGTGGTGGCACCCTTGAGCCGCAGTGGCGATGAACACGGTTGCCGCTTTGAAGCCGGGCGAGTCAGCACACCCGCTGGTTTCAAGGAGGCTTATACGGCCTTCTGGCAAGCTGGCTGGCCGGCCCTGGCCTGTGCGCCAGAGGATGGCGGTCAGGGTTTGCCCACCGTGCTGCAAGCCGTGTTGTACGAGATGCTGAGCGCCGCCAACCACGGTTGGACCATGGCGCCCGGCCTGTTACACGGGGCCTACGAGTGCATCAAACACCACGCCAGTGAGAAACTCAAAGCGCTGTACCTGGGGAAAGTCGCCAGTGGCGAATGGCTGGCCACCATGTGCCTGACCGAACCTCAGGCGGGCAGTGACCTGGGGCTGGTGAGCACCCGGGCCGTGCCCCAGCCTGATGGCAGCTACCAGTTGCGTGGCACCAAGATTTTTATCTCAGGGGGTGAACACGATCTGAGCGAGAACATCGTCCATCTGGTGCTGGCACGTCTGCCTGATGCACCACCCGGCCCGAAGGGTTTGTCGCTGTTTCTGGTGCCGAAATTTTTGCCAGACGGCATGCGCAGTGCTGTCCACTGCGAGCGGATTGAAGAAAAAATGGGCCTACACGGCAGCGCCACCTGTGTTTTGCGCTTTGAGGCTGCCACCGGCTGGATTGTGGGTGTGCCAGGGCGCGGTCTGAACGCCATGTTTGTCATGATGAACGCGGCCCGCCTGCATGTGGCGCTGCAAGGCATCGGTTTGCTGGATGCCGCCTGGCAGAAAGCGGCAGCCTACGCCCAGGAGCGCCGCCAGATGCGAGCACCGGGTCGTCGCACATCCGCAGCACAAGCGGATCTGATCATGGAACACCCGGCCATGCGGCGCATTTTGGACACCCAGCGCGCCTGGATAGACGGTGGCCGCGTGCTGGCCTACACCACCGCGCTGGAGTTGGACATGGTCAAACACCACCCCGATGCACAGCGCCGCGCCGCAGCCGAACGCTGGTGCAGCTTGGTGACCCCGGTGCTCAAGGCGGCCTGGACCGAGCAGGCCTTCAAGGGCAGCAGCGAATGCCTGCAGGTGTTTGGCGGCCATGGTTATGTGCGTGAGTGGGGCATTGAGCAAATCGTGCGTGATTCGCGTGTCAGCATGATCTACGAGGGCACCAACGAGATTCAGGCGATTGATCTGCTGGTGCGCAAGGTGCTGGCCGATGGCGGGGCCGGCTTGACGGCTTTGCTGGCGTCATTGGTTGATCTTGAAAATGAGAGCGATCAAACCTTGTATTCATTGAGCTGGCAGGTCAAAACACTGACAGCGCTGACGCAGCAGCTGGTGGCGGCCAGTGCGGCAGACCCGGCATTGGCCTACTGGGTGGCTGATGACTACCTGCGCGCGCTGGCCTTGACACTGCTGCAGTGGGCCTGGTTGCGTATCCGGCAGGCACGGCCAGGCGACGCTGATGCGGCCGATGCCACGCGCTGGCTGAACCCCGCAGCGGCGCTGCAGCACTGGATCCTGCCCGAATTTGCCATGCGGCTGAGCATCATCAAGGCCCGGCTGGCCTAGTTGGTTATGCTCAAAGGTTTTGAGTTGCTGCAGTCTGATGATGGACGACGAAGACCCGATTCCTTTTGTTGACAAGGTCAACACCCGCTACCTGGAAACCCTGGTGGGCTACAACGCGCGCCGGGCCGCACTGGTCATCATTGCTGAATTCATGGAACGCATGGCGGTGTATGAGTTGCGCACGGTGGACTTCTCGGTGCTGTCGCTGATCACCCACAACCCGGGCATCACCTCCAAACAGCTGTGCAACACCCTGGGCATTCAGGCCCCCAACCTGGTCAGCATGGTCAATGCCCTGGAACAACGCGATCTGATCAAACGCCTGCCGCACCCCAACGATGGCCGCGCCATGGGGCTGCATCTGACCGAGCTGGGTGAACAAACCGTGCGTCGCGCTGAAAAAACAGCGGCCGAACTGGAGCGCGATGTCACCGCCAAACTCAGCCCACAAGAACGCAAAACCTTGTTGGCGCTACTCAAGAAAATCTACAAGTAGGCTAGGCGCGGCTGGCTCAGTCCACCGGTTTTCTACGGAAAATATGTCTCTAGCCCTTTTCTTAACTAGGCTTGTAGCTATTGAAAAAGTAGTGGTCGACAAGCTCGGTGGCCGAGTGTTCCGAGAAGCAGATGCGGTTGCGCCCCTCGTTCTTGGCCTGGTACATGGCGGCATCGGCCCATTTGGTGAGGTCCTGGGCGCTGGCGCGGCTGCTGGCGCTGCTGAACACCATCACCCCAATGCTGGCCGTGCAGCGGTGCTCCACCCGCAGCGCCGGGTTGCTGGTGTCCTGCAGTGGCAACGAGTAGGGCTTGGCCATGGCGGTCTTGATTTTGAGCGCCACGGTTTCGGCGAACTGGCGTGATTTCTGCCAGTCGGTGTCGAGCTCGGTCAGCAGCACCACAAACTCGTCACCGCCAAAACGGGCCACCGTGTCCATCTCGCGCACGCAGGCTTTGAGGCGCAGGGCCGCTTCCTTGAGCAGCAAGTCACCCACGCCGTGGCCATAGGTGTCGTTGAGGGGTTTGAAGTTGTCCAAGTCCAGGAACATCAGCGCACCAAAACCACCACTGCGCCGGTTGGCGTTGATCGCCTGGCTGAGCCGGTCGTCGAGCAGGCGCCGGTTGGGCAACTGCGTGAGGGTGTCGTAAAAGGCCAGCTGGCGGATTTCGTGCTCCAGCAGTTTGCGCTGGGTGATGTCGCGGATTGAGACATGCACCGCCGGTTCACCATCAAACTCGATGGCCGTGCCGCGCACCTCGACATCAATCGGTGAGCCGTCCAGTTTGATACAACGTGCCTCGGCTGGGCTGGAGGGGGCTTCATCACCGCCCAGGCGCAACATGCGCGTGCGCTGGCTGTCCAGGTCAACCGGGTGGATCAGATCGGTGGTGTGTTTGCGCAGCAGACTGTACAAATCGGGCGCACCAAACAGCTTGAGCGCCGCCGGGTTGGCATACATGATCTGGGTATGCCGGTGCACCAGAACCGCATCTGGCGTCCATTCGATCAAGGTGCGGTAACGCGCCTCGCTGTTTTTCAGCGCAATGCGCATGTGTTTCTGTTCGGTGATGTCCTGCACAATGCCCAGCGCACTGACCGCCTGGCCACCCGGCTCGTACTCAAGTTCACCTTTGTGGCGCACCCAGTGTTGCTGACCGTTGACCAGGATGCGGTGTTCCCCATCAAACGTCCCTTGTTTGAGGGCGTCTTTCCAGGCGCTTTTGACGTCGGCGCGGTCCTCTTCGTGCACCAGGCCGAGGTAATCCTCAAAACGGATGTGGCTGCCCGCAGGCAGGCCCAGAATCTTGCAGCCCTGGGGCGAGGGTGTGATGTCGTCTGCCGGAATGTCGCTGGTCCAGCTGCCCATGTTGGCGACGTTCTGGGCGCGCTCCAGCAGATCGGTGTTTTGTTCCAGCAGGGCGGCGTAGTCGGCGAGCTCTTCACCCATGGCATTGAGCTGGGCAATCTGGCGACGGTTGGCCCGGCTGATGAACACCAGCAGACCGGTGGTCAGGCCCATCACCAGCAACGTCACCGGCGCCAGAAAGTCCAGTCTGGCACTGGCTGTGCGGGCTTGCAGCAGCATCAGCACCAAGCCCAAACCTGCCACCAGCGCCGCCATGGCGTACACCAGCAAGGCCCAGCCTGCTTCGCGGTCAGCGGGAGTGCCGATCGGCTTGCTCATGGCAGAAAATCTTCAAAATTCGGCAAGATGTCACGTTTTTGCCCTAATTATTAAATCCGGTGGCGCTCGCGGCTTGTTCCTTTTTGAGCTAGGAAAAAACTTGACCTGGGTCGGATTCTAAGTGGCAACATTCCTTGCCGGGCGGCTTTTTGCGTCAGCTCACCAGCGGGTCCACATGCACTTGCAGCCACCATTCCAACAGCGCCAGATGCCATAACTTGCTGCCGTTGATGCGTGTGAAAGCATCGGGGCCTTCGGGCTCGGCCAGCAGTTTCTCGACATAGTCACGCTGGTACAGGCCGCGTTTGAGGCAGGCCTCAGACAGCAAAATTTCGCGCATCTTGTCCAGAAACGCACCACGCACATAACGCAGCGCGGGCACCGGAAAGTAGCCTTTGGGCCGGTCGATCACGCTGTCAGGGATCAGCCCGCGTGCAATCGCCTTGAGCGGGTATTTGCCACCTTCTTTGAGTTTGAGTGCGGGCGGCATGCTGGCGGCCAGTTCCACCAGCTCGTGGTCCAGAAACGGTGTGCGCACCTCCAGGCCCCAGGCCATCGGCATGTTGTCCACACGTTTGACCGGGTCGTCCACCAGCAGGGTGGTGGCATCAAAGCGCCAGACCTCGTCCAGAAACGCATCGGCGTCGGGTTTGGTCAGCTCAGCCGCCACCAGCTCGGAGGTCACATCCCCCACCTGGAAGGCGGGTGTGATCATCTGCAGGTACTCCGCGTGGTCGCGGTCAAAATAATGCTGGCTGAAGCGCTCCAACGGTGTGCCCTGTGCTGCATCCATCTGCGGGTACCAGAAGTAGCCGCCAAACACCTCGTCAGCACCCTGGCCCGACATCACCACCTTGACGTCTTTCGAGACCTTTTCACTGAGCAGGTAAAACGCGATCACATCGTAGCTGGCCATTGGTTCGGTCATCTGTTCTACCGCCTCTGGCAGGCGGGTGAGCACCTCGCTGTTGGGAATGCTGTACTGCTTGTGCCGGGTCTTGAAGTGAGCTGCCACCTGGTCCGAGAACTCAAACTCGTCGGCCTTCTCAGTCCCGTTGCCCATGTCCTCAAAACCAATCGAGAAGGTGCGCAAGTCCTCGACATGGTCGGCCACCAGGCCCACCAGCAGGCTGGAATCGAGCCCGCCCGACAGCAGCACGCCCACCGGCACGTCAGCGGCCAGTAGGCGCCTATCCACACTCTTGGCCAATGCATCGCGGGTGGCGGCCAGCCATTGGTCCTCGGACACCTCTTGCTTTGGGCGGGTGGCGTCCAGCGTCCAGTAAACCTGCTGGCTCTGGCTGCCGTCCGGGTTGATCAACATCGTGGTGGCCGGGGGCAGTTTGCGCACCCCCTTGAGCACGGTGCGCGGTGCGGGCACCACGGTGTGCAGGGTGAAGTGGTGGTGTAAGGCCACCGTGTCCAGTGTGGTGTCGACTCCACCACCGGCCAGAAGCGCGGGCAGGCTGGAGGCAAAACGCAGGCGCTCACCATCCTGTGCCAGGTACAGCGGCTTGATGCCAAAACGGTCACGCGCCAAAAACAGCTCGCCCTTGCGTTGGTCCCACAGGCCAAAGGCAAACATGCCCTTGAAACGTGTCACGCACTGGTCACCCCAGGCGTGGTAACTCTTGAGGATGACCTCGCTGTCACCTTCGCTGAAGAACTGGTAGCCCAGGGCCTGCAGCTCGGTGCGTAGTTCGCGGTAGTTGTAGATGGTGCCGTTGAACACCAGCGCCAGCTCCAGTGCGCTGTCCACCATCGGCTGGTTGGCGTGGCTGGACAGGTCGATGATCGACAGGCGGCGGTGGCCAAAGGCCAGTGGGCCATTGCTGTAAGTGCCCGCGTTGTCCGGACCACGGCGTGCCAGCTGGTCCGACATACGACCGATGGCGGTCATGTCGGGCGCGCGGCCATCAAAACGCAGTTCACCACAAATACCGCACATCAGTTGCTCTCCGAATCGGGCACCACAATGACCGGGGCGAAGCCGCCGCCGGGGGTGCGAAAGTTGGTGGTTTGCCCGCTGTACATGCGGGCGGCCAGCAGTTGAACCTGGCCGGCATAGGCATAAGCGCGGATGTCAAATTTGAGGTCGGTGGGTTCACCGTCAACCTCGATTTGCCGCTCTGACGGTGGCACCAGCGCCTGCGCCACAAAGTCGCCCGCCAGAATCTCGGCCCAGACGCGGCGTGTGAGTTTGTCACCCCGGTAAGCGGCCTTGGCGCCGTAACCCGCCACGGGTTTAAAAAACAGTTGGCGCCGCTGCGCCCAGAGTTCGTCGGCACGCTCGGGCGTCAACAGCCGGGTGCTGGGCACGCTGGTGGCCAGCAGCTTGCGGTCGGCCGCGTTGACGCCCCAGGCGGCCAGCAGGCTGTCTTGGCTCAAGGCAATCAGGTTGCGTTTGTTGGCCAGCAGGGCATGGGTGTTGGGGTGGGGTGTCAGCACCACCGCACCGGCTTCATAGGCCAAGCGCAGCGCCTGGTGGGCCGGGTCTTCGAGGTAGAAGTCGGTCAGGCGGTTGTAGACCAGATCTACCACCGTGCCCTGGTACAGCAGCTGGCCACCTTGCCACAACAGTTCACTCGGGTCGGCCACCATAGCCTGCAGCCCCTGCTGGGCAAACAGTTGGCGAAATAACTCGAATTCGGGTGCGAGGTACTGCGCTTGCGGTGCGCTGTCGACAATCAGCACGGTGCGCCAGGGCAACGCGCCGCGCTGCAAGCGCCACTCGGTGGCAAACATCTCGAACAGCTCGGCCTTGAGGTTGGCATCCCCGGCGCAGGTGACAAAGGCCGGGTCCAGCTCGGTGCAGCAGGCCTCTTGCGCGCGCGCCAGCGCGGCGCTGAGCAGCAGGCCACCAGCGTTGGTGTTGACCTCGATCAGCTGTGGCCCGCGTTGGCTCAGGTGAAAGTCATACCCCATACACACACTCTGCGGGCCCCAGACATGCTGGGCAATCGGGTTGGCACGGGTCAGCGCCTGGGCCTGGTAGCCTGGCAGCTTGGCTACACGTTCAATAGCAGCCACCACTGACGATATCTGGGCTTGCACCTGTTGTGAGACAAAGACCACGCTGCTGGAGAACAAATGCGGCCGGGTCTGCTGGATTTGTGCGGTGATTCCGCGCAGGCTGGGGTCGGCTTCCAGCTGAACCCGCAGGCGCTGGGTGTTGAGCGTGCGGCAGAAGCAGTCGCGGTTCAGCGCTTCGGCGCTGCTCGCGCTCAGGGTGGGATCAGGGGGGAGGGTGGTGGTCATGTCAACGCAAACTGCGGGGTGTCACGGCCTGAAGCTTGGTGGCAGGTCGCGCCGCTGGCGAGCCCGGGCTTCAGAAGTGATCATGGGTCGATTTTGCCTGAGTCCCGATACCCGATGACCAGGCTGCGCCTTGATGACCGTCGTATCGGGCGGTTTTTGCTGCTGGTCGCCTCAAGGGCTGCCAAAGCGTCGGCTCGCTATACCAATCATAGTGTTCGCCCCTTTTTGCAAAAGGTCTAGAGGCCTAAAAGGCTTGTGAACTGCGGCACAATGGCGCCCTTGACATCATGAGAGACCAGCATGCCTTACGGAATTTTGTTTGTGTGTATGGGCAACATCTGCCGCAGCCCCACCGCCGACGGTGTGTTTCGCCAGAAAGTGGCCGAACAGGGCCTGGGTCAGCAGGTGCGGGTGGACTCGGCCGGCACCCACAACTACCACCCCGGCAGCCCGCCCGATAGCCGCGCCCAGGCGGCAGCAGCCAAGCGCGGTTACGACCTGTCCAGCCTGCGCGCCCGCCAAATCAACGCTGCGGACTACACGAGCTTTGACCTGATCCTGGTGATGGACCAGGACAACCTGGCCGTGCTGCAAGACGACTGCCCGCCCGAGCAGCAGCACAAGCTGCGCCTGCTGACCGAGTTTTGCCAGGTGCACAAAGCATCTGTGGTGCCCGACCCGTATTACGGCGGTGCGGACGGTTTTGAACACGTACTGGACCTGGTGGAGGACGCGTGTGAGGGGCTGTTGGTGCATGTGAAGCGCCAGCTGTGAGGTGCTGACCCCGCGAGCCTGGGGCGTCACCAGATCAAGTGCGACGATAAGTCAAACTGTGCTCTAGCCCTCATAAAACAAGGGCTGAGTGCTATGTTTACTGAGTTGCCTGCGTGTCTGTTTGCAGCACCGTGATGGTCTCAAACCGCAGGTGGTGCATGAACTCGCGCAGGATCAGCAAGCTGGCGGCAAAGGAGGTGCTGGTGGGCAAGTTGTCTGACGATATTGGTCGTCCGAGTGAGCGCTGCGCCAGCCGATCAAAACAACGCTCCATCGCGTCCAGTGACAGCTGCATACGCTCCCCTGCGGTCACACCAGACAGCAAGGCGATCTCACGGATGCTGGCATCGCAGGTGACCAGCGTGGCCCCGGTTGTCACCAGCGGCAGGGCGCGGGTGACCTCGTCTTCGACGGTCATGATGGCGTTTTCCAGTTCCAGCGGGCTTGGTGGGCTGTGTCGGAAATGTTCGCGGGCGGTGGACTCGGCGCCGATGGCCAGCGTCAGCCGGGCCGCTGGTTCCGCGCTCTGGCCGACGGCGACACCGGACTGCTCGTCGCCAATGTGCAGCAGCACCAGGGGGCCTGTGGTGGGGGGCTGGGCGCGTGCGGCGGCAAACAGGCGGCTCAGGTGGGTGTCAAAGTCAGGGTGTGACATGGTTGGCTTTCAGTGCAGATCTCACATGATGCTGGCCAGCCAGGCCAGAAAGTCGGCATGCACCGCTGGGCTGATGCCGTGGCCGATGGGGTAGAGCCGCAGTTCGTGTTGTACACCCAGGCTGGTCAGCAGTTCGATTGACCGGTGCGCCCAGGCTACGGGCAGGGTGGGATCGAGTTGACCATGGCTGACAAACGCCTGGAGCTGTGTGAGTTGCTCGGGGCTGGCCAGGTGCGGCGCCAGCTCGGGCAGGATGCGCCCGGACAGCAGGCCAAACCCGGCCACCAAGTCGGGCTGGCTCAGGGCCACACTGGCGCTCAGGATGCCGCCCTGGCTGAAGCCGGCGATCACCGTCTGGGCCGCTGTGATGCTGTATTGGCGCTGCAGCTGCTGCACCAGTTCGATCAGCGCCAGGCGGCTGCGTTCGGCCGCTTCGGCGTCGATCACGGGGCCAGTGCCCGTAAAGCTCAGGCGGAACCAGGCAAACTGGCCCGGGCTCAGCGTGATCGGGCCGCGTACCAGGACCACCAGGGTGTCCGGCGCCATGCCTTGCGCCAGCTCCACCAGGTCGGTCTCCCGGCTGCCCAGTCCGTGTAACAGGATCACCAGGCCTTGGGGCTGCGCGGGTACTGGCTGCACCAGCCGCAAAGACAGGTCGGATGCCGTGTTGGTCTGCAGCTCGCTCGTGTGGGAGGGGGTGGTGTTCATGCTTGTGCTCCCCACACATAAGACGCCATTGACAACACGCCGTGTTCGATGCTGTCGTCGATCAGCTGCGCCGGGTCGTTGCCACGGGCTGCGTACGCCACCAGCATGGGCAGGAAGTGCTCCTCGGTCGGGTGGGCGCGCTGGGCGTGGGGGGCCAGGTCACGGTAGTGGCGCAGGGCGTTGGTGTCCTGGGCCAGCACGGCTGCGTGCACCCAGCTGGCAAACTCCTGCACATAGGGTTCCGCCTGCGTGGCATAGGGGCTGAACTCGTAGAGGTTGTGGGTCATGCTGCCCGAGGCCAGGATCACAACGCCCTGGTTACGCAGCGGTGCCAGAGCCTGGCCGAACTGCAGCGCCTGCGCGGCGTTCAAGCTGCGGGGCATCGAGACCTGAAACACGGGCACATTGGCAGTCGGCAACAAATGCATCAATGGCACCCAGGCGCCATGGTCCAGCCCACGCTGGTCGTCGGTGCTGGTGGCAAAACCGGCTTCACTCAGAAGGCGGGCCGCCTCCAGGGCAATGTCGGGTTGGCCGCTGGCGGGGTACTGCAGTTTGTAGAGCGCGGCCGGAAAACCACCAAAGTCGTGCACGGTGCTTGGCTGGGCCGTGGTCATGACCTGCACATCGCGTGTCTGCCAGTGGGGGGACACCACCAGCACGGCCTTGACATCGGTGAGCTGCTGGCCATGGGCTTGCAGACGCGCACCCAGTGTGCCGGGCTCGAGGGCAAAGGTGGGCGCGCCATGTGAAATGAAGAAAACAGGGGCTGTGGTCATGGTGTCTTCCTGAAGGTTCTGGCGCGACCTCGCGTCAGTCATAGGAGGACTTTATTGAATTTGAATCAGAAGATAAATAGCGATAATTTAGATAGATTGTTTCACTTGGAGGGATAGTGGACCGTTTCCTGGAAATGCAGACCTTTGTGGGGGTGGTGGATGCGGGCAGTTTTGTCAAAGCGGCAGACACGCTGAATTTGTCCAAGGCCGCTGTGTCGCGTTATGTGCTGGATCTGGAAACCCGTTTGGGTGTGCGCCTGTTGCATCGCACCACGCGGCGCCTGTCGCTCACCGAGGAGGGGCAGGTGTTTCACGCCCGCTGCAAGGCTTTGCTGGCCGGGCTGGAGGAGGCCGAGGCTGAAATCACCTCGCGCAGTGACCTGGTCAGCGGCTTGCTGCGCCTGAGTGTGCCGGTGACCTTTGGTGTCCTGCATCTGGCGCCGCTGTGGGGCCTGTTCAAGGCGCAGCACCCCAAGCTCAGGCTGGACATCACCTTGTCCGACCGGGTGGTGGACTTGGTGGAGGATGGTTATGACTTGGCGGTGCGCATTGGCCGGCTGGAGAGTTCGACCCTGGTCAGCCGCCAGCTCAGCAGCACCCGACTGGTGTTGTGTGCTTCCCCAGCCTACCTGGCGGCCCATGGCACACCAGGGCATCCAGCTGAGCTGGCCGAGCATGCGGTGATTGCCTACAGCTACTGGTCGGGCAGGGATGAATGGTCTTTTGATGGGCCGCAGGGAGAGCTGCGTGTCAGCACCCAGCCCTGTATTCGCACCAACAGTGGCGACACTTGTCGCGCTGCCGCGCTGGCCCACCAGGGGGTGATCCTGCAACCGGCTTTCCTGGTCGGGCCCGATCTGGCAGCAGGCACGCTGGTGGAGCTGATGCCGCAGTACCGTGCCGGGGAGTTGGGCATTTACGCGGTGTATCCAACCCGCCAGCACCTGTCGGCCAAGGTCAGGCGCCTGATTGATTTCCTGGTGGCGCAGCTGGCCGGGTGTGGACCCGACTGGTGAGTTGTGGTGTGGACGGCACCATTCGGGGTTTTTTGCGGTGTTTGGCACTGGTCTGTCATCTGCGAACTGACAAAAGCCCTGCAAAATAGCTTGTATGCACGACCCAGACACACCCTCCACCGGATTCCTGCCGCCTGACGCCAGTCAGCGCGCGGTGTTGCACAACGAGGTGCATGCCCGGCCATCGGCCCGTATCCGCCTGCCTGCGCTGGTGGTTGATGTGGCGGTGTTGCACGAGGGTGTGACACGCGACATGGCCTGGGAGCATCTGCGCCAGCTGCCGGGTCAGTCTGGTTTGGCAGCGGCGTGTTTACAAGACAACTTCTTGCGCCTGCGCCTGGCGGACTGCACCTTCAAATGGGAGCGCCACAACGAGTTCTCGCGTTACACCATCGTCCAAGCCTTGCCGCAGCACGCTTTGCTGGATGCGGTGGAGCCGGATCTGATGTCGCACCTGGCCGTGCCTGCACCGTGGTTGCGGCAGATCCCGGGGTGTACCGTGTCGGCGATCCAGCTGGTGATGCTCAATGCGCCGCTGGACGATGCCCAGGCGCTGATGGCACAGGCCATGCGCTGGCTGGGTGCCCGCACGGTGGTGGCGTCCTTGATGGGCAGCAACGCCTTGAACGCAACGGCGGCGCCGGGGCCCACGGCGCAGGCACGGGGTTACCAGCATCCGGCTGGGCACTCCTGGGCCTTGACCCAGTTCAAATTGCAGGAAGACGGGTTCGAGCGCATGCTGGTGATTGCCCCAGAGGGCACCAGCCAAACCCGCGCCGGGCGCATTGCCGGGCGTTTGCTGGAGCTGGAGATTTACCGGCTGATGGCCTTGCGTGGCCTGCCGGTGGCCAAGGCTTTGGGGCCGATGTTGACCCAAGCCGAGAACGAGCTGGCCTCGATCACCGCCCGGTTGGAGAACAAGACCGCGTCTGACCAGGAGTTGCTGGACACCTTGGTGTCGCTGGCGGCCCGTGTCGAGCGGGCCACGGCAGAGCACATCTATCGGTTCTCTGCCAGCCAGGCCTATTACACGTTGGTGGGGCAACGCCTGACCGAGCTGCGAGAAAAAGCCATTCCGGGCACCCAGATGATTGGTGAGTACCTGCAGCACCGCCTGTCGCCCGCCATGGCCACGGTGGCCGCCACCGCGCGGCGCTTGTCCTCGCTGTCGGGGCGGGTGGCGCGTGCCAGCGATTTGTTACGCACACGGGTGGACATTGCCACGGAGGCGCAGAACCACGAGTTGCTGGCCAAGCTCAACCGCGGCCAGGAAATGCAGTTGCATTTGCAAAGCACGGTGGAGGGGCTGTCGATTGCGGCGATTTCTTATTACGTGATCAGCCTGTTGCTGTATGGCGGCAAGGCCCTCAAGGCCGCCGGGCTGCCGATCAACCCCGAAATGGCCGCTGGTGCGCTGGTGCCGGTGGTGTTGTGGGTGGTGTGGCGTACCACCCAGAAAATCCACGCCAAGCTGGTGGCCAAACATTAAAAAAGGGGCTTCAAGCCCCTATTTTCAAAGTGTCCTGACGGATCGTCTTATTTGGAGAACGGTGTCGGGCGCGGAGTTTTGTCGCTGGACGGTGGCAGGATCGGCAAGGCAAAGCTGGGCTGGTCACCGGTCAGGGTTTTCAGGAAGGCCACCACCTTGGCATTTTCATCCGCTGTGAACTTCTTGCCCAGTTGCAGGCGGCCCATCACATCCACAGCTTCTGGCAGGGTGTTGACCGCGCCGTCGTGGAAGTAGGGGTAGGTCATTTCCACATTGCGCAGGGTCGGCACCTTGAACATGAAACGGTCCACGTCTTTGCCGGTCACCGCACTGCGGCCTTCGGCCCCACCTGTGGACTTGTAAGGCTCCACCACACCCATCTTCTGGAACGAGGCGCCCCCTACAGCCGGGCCGTTGTGGCAGGCCACGCAGCCACTTTCTTTGAACAGCTTGTAGCCTGCCAGTTCTTGCGGGCTCAGGGCATCACTCTTGCCCAGCAGCCATTGGTCAAAACGCGAGTTGGGGGTGACCAGGGTCTTTTCAAACTCGGCAATCGCCAAAGTGACCTGATCGATATCCACCTTGTCCTTGCCAAAGACTTGTTTGAACTCGCGCACATAGGCCGGAATCGACTCCAGCACACCAATGGCCAATGTGTGGGTGAAGCCCATTTCACCCGGGTTGGCGATCGGACCACCGGCCTGGGCTTTCAAATCGGCGGCACGACCATCCCAGAACTGGGCCAGGTTCAGGCTGGAGTTCAGCACCGTGGGTGCGTTGATCGGGCCTTGTTGCCACTTGTCACCGATCGACGTCGGAATGTTGTCAGTGCCGCCCATCGACAGGTTGTGACAGGAGTTGCAGGAGATAAACCCTGACTTGGACAGTCGGGGGTCAAAATACAACTTCTTGCCCAACTCGACCATGCCGATGTTGATTTGGGCCGGGGGTTTGATGGGTTGGATCAGTTCCTGTGCCGCCCCGTAGAGCGGTGCTAGACCCAGAGCGCTTACTGCTGCTGCAAGAATGCGTCGTTTCATTTTTGTGTCCTTGAAGTTGAGAGTTGTGCCCGAAATTAGATCCAGATCAATAGAAGTTGTAATAGCTGGCACCGGCCCACTTTAACCATGGCGAGAGTGTGGCCTAATGACGTAAGTCAATGATTTATAACATTATTTTGACTATACATGCGATAGTGTTTGCCTATATCCCTCTCTTCAAGTACCCATGAAATTGTCTGCCTTGCGTTATCTGGTGGCTTTTGCCGACCAACTCAGTTTCAGCCGCGCGGCTGAGCAGTGCCGCGTCTCCCAACCCAGCCTGAGTGTGGCTTTGCAACGTCTGGAAGACGAGCTGGGTGTCACCCTGATCGAGCGCGGCAAACACCATGTGGCGCTGACCGAGGTGGGGGAGCGGGTGGTAGCCCAAGCGCGGATCAGCTTGGAGGAAGTGGATCGCATCGAGTCCGTGGCGCAATCGGGCAAGGACCCGCTGGTGGGTAGCTTTCGCCTCGGTGTGATTCACACCATTGCGCCGTATCTTTTGCCTGATCTGATTCCGGCCTTGCGCCAGGTGGCGCCGGGTCTGACGCTCTACATCGAAGAAAGCATGACCGCGTTGCTGGCCGACTACCTCAAGTACGGCACGGTGGATGCGGCCATTGTGGCGCTGCCCTTTGATGTTCCCGGTGTGGACACCCAGGTTTTGTATGACGAGGTGTTTGAGGTGGTGGTGCCACGAGACCACCCGTGGGTCGGGCGCAGTCACATCAGCACCTCGGAGATCGGCGCCGAGGATGTGCTGGTGCTCAAGGCCGGCAACTGTTTTCGCGAACAGGTGCTCGACGCGTGCCCGGAGATCAGCCACACCGATGCCTCGATGCGCCAGGGACACTCGATCGAAACCATCCGTGCCATGGTGGCCTCCGGTTACGGTGTGTCGGTGTTGCCCAAAAGTGCCTTGTCCGACCTGTACAAATCGGACCTGGTGGTGTCGATTCCGTTTGAAGAGCCTGCCCCCCTGCGCCGTATTGCGCTGGCCTGGCGGCGCAGCTCGGTGCAAGACACCGTGGTGGATGCCCTGGTACAGGCGGTACGCATCATGAACAAGCCTGCTTACCACGTGGTTGTGTGAGTGCTGGGTATCATGAGATACGCCAAAAGAGTGGCGGTCATTGGTATTGGCTATGTCTGGCATCCAGACAATCCATTGGTGTCTTGGGGCCTGACGTCGTACAGTGAGTCTTCGCAGCTTTTTGACCTGTTTTCAGGAGATTCACCGTGACCCCAACACCCCGACCTGTGCCTGTGTGCGCCGGAACTTCTTATGCCTGAACAAACTGCCGTTTTGACACCATCCGCCCCGAGCTCTTCCGATTGGCGACTGAGTTTGTGGGCCCATGTCCGTGCTCACCGTGTTGCGGCTTTGGGCCTGGGCTTAGCGTTGTTTGGTGTGCTGGTGTTGCTGGTACAAAGCCTGTTGCAACTCGCGACCGTTGAGCTTGGCGCGGGCCTGCGTTACGCCATGCTGGGCGGTGCGGCCGGCTTGGCTGCCACAGCACTGGGCGCCTTGCCCGCCTTGGGTTTACGCAGTGTGCCGCAGAAGCTTGAAGACAGCCTGCTGGGTTTTGCCGCAGGCATGATGCTGGCGGCCAGTGCTTTTTCGCTGTTGTTGCCCGGCCTGGAAGCGGGTGCGGACATCCTGGGTAACAAACCGCTGGGTGCTGCGGTGGTGGTGTTGGGTATGGCGCTGGGGGTGTTGCTGATGCTGGGGCTTGACGAGTTCACACCCCATGAACATGAACAAACCGGGCGCAGCGGCCCGGTTCCTGAGCGATATGACCGGGTCTGGCTGTTTGTGTTTGCCATTGCCTTGCACAACCTGCCCGAAGGCATGGCCATTGGGGTGAGTTTTTCACAAGGCAATATGAGTGTGGGTTTGCCTTTGACCACCGCGATTGCTTTGCAGGACATCCCGGAAGGACTGGCGGTGGCCTTGGCCTTGCGCAGCGCGGGCTTGACACCGCGGTTGGCGGTCTTGGTGGCGGCAGCCAGTGGGCTGCTGGAGCCGCTGGGGGCGTTGCTGGGGGTGGGGTTGTCAAGCGGGTTTGCGTTGGCCTACCCGATCGGGCTGGGTCTGGCAGCGGGGGCGATGCTGTTTGTGGTGTCCCACGAAGTGATCCCGCAAACCCATCGCAATGGCCACCAGACACCAGCTACCATCGGTTTGATGATCGGTTTTGCCCTGATGATGGTGCTCGATACCGCCCTGGGTTGATTTTTATAGGAGAAAGATGATGAGCAAGAAAAAACTGAGTTTGCCCAATATGGACATCGGTATCGATGCCAAACAACGTGAGGCCATTGCCAAAGGTTTGTCAGCCCTGCTGGCCGACAGTTACACCCTGTACCTGATGACCCACAACTTTCACTGGAACGTGACCGGGCCACAGTTCAACAGCCTGCACATGATGTTCATGGGGCAGTACACCGAGCAGTGGAACGCTCTCGACATCATTGCCGAGCGCATCCGCGCCCTGGGCTTCCCGGCACCCGGTACCTACAAGGAATACGTCAAGCTGGCGTCAATCAAGGAGGTGGACGGTGTGCCCAAGGCCACCGACATGATCCGCCATCTGGTGGCGGCGCAAGAAGCCACAGCACGTACCGCCCGCAAGCTCTTCCCGGTGGTGGATGCTGCCAACGACCAGCCCACGGCCGATGTGTTGACGCAACGCATCGACATCCACGAGAAAACCGCCTGGATGTTACGCAGCCTGCTGGAGGAATAAGTACCTCAGTGCCAACGTGCAGCTGCCGGCAATTGGATGCTGAGACAGCCTGCACGTAAAGCGCGTTCAATGGCAGGATGCCAGCCGTGCTCTGACAAATGAAGAAGTAATGCTCTGTGGGTAATGCGGGCGTGCCAGAGCGCCGCCTGTGACCAGGCTCGGTCTGTTGTTGCACCGGCAATGAACAACAGCAGTTTCTGGTGGATGTCGGCCAGTGTTTCTGCGACCCGGTTCAAGTCACCTTCGGTGCTGAGCAAATCGGCCAGTTGCAGGTGCTGGTTAACCAGGTTGGCCAGGCATTCCTCGGCGCCAGACGTTCTGTGGCCGGCAGGGCCATGGTGCGCTGTGAGCCAAGCCATGTGGCAACGCCTGAACGCCAGGCTGATCTCACCCTGGCTGTCTGTCAAACCGCCTGGAGGCAAGGGCACAGGCCAAGTTCTCAAGCTTGTCAATGAGGTGCGATCTGATGGCGCTGATGGGCGCAGTGGCAAGCTTGACATCGTGAGTCCTCTCAAGAAAAAGGTCTGGGAACTGTGGCTTCTTTGCTTATTTAATGATAACTATTCTTATTTAAAACGCAAGCTCTATCTTGAGCGCTATTGAAACTTTGGCGCTATTTGAGGCTGAACTCGCCGATGCTGTAAAAGAGGGTGAGCGCAGTCACTGAGCGATCTCTGCGTGAGACATCGCTCAGCACTTCAGTGCTTGGTGGGAAGCTTGGTGCGCAATGCACCCAATCGCATGTTGGGAGGCTGCAAGGGGGCGGGAACATCCCGCAGCAGACCAAGAGGGTGGACCTGAGGATGGTGTGTCTGACACCATCGTGGTGCAGGTCAGCCGTGGCTGGCGCAGGTCTGTATCGGGGTGCTCGGGGTTGCCAGCCGGTTTGGCGTGGACAGATCGGCTGGGGCCGAGCCTGTCCACTCATAGATCTCCACGGTGCCAGGCTGGCATTTGCCGCAGCCACCGCTGCAGGGGGTGCCACTGGGCAGACGGCTGACCCTGCCCTTGCGTTCGAGCATGCTCAGCATGTTGCGCAGGGCCTCTGCATCGGTG
This sequence comes from Rhodoferax sp. U11-2br, assembly GCF_018619435.1. Taxonomy (GTDB): domain Bacteria; phylum Pseudomonadota; class Gammaproteobacteria; order Burkholderiales; family Burkholderiaceae_C; genus Rhodoferax. Next base: position 102,889 of record NZ_JAHFZF010000005.1, read on the forward strand.
TCCAGCCCGAGCGCCATGTCGTGCAGACTGGCGCGCCGGTGTTGCTGCAAATAGGCAGTCAGGCGTGAAATGATCATGGTCTTGTCTCCGTTGGTTCAGGCCGTGCGGGTCAGGCTTGCCGTTGGTCCGGGTCTGGCAGGTTCACGCCCCAGGTAACGCATCACCGCCAGCACCACCGCAAACACCACCAATACACCGCTGATCCAGGCCAGCGAGACACCCGGGTGGCGCTCGTAGATGGCAGCCTGGTAGGCGATGGTGGACAGACCATAGGCCATGCCGGTTGTCCAGGCGGCCACAAACAGGGTCCAGCGGGTGCCACTTTCCTGGTACACCACCGCAATCGCTGCAGTGCAGGGGAAATACAGCAAAATGAACAACAGGTAAGCAAACGCACCGGCAGCACCGTCAAAACGCGCGGCCATGGCACCAAAGGTGGCCACAGAGACCTCTTGCTCCTCGGCTACAGCGGCCTGATCGCTGACATCACCAATGTCCAGCCCCAGCGGGTCAGCCCATTTGCCCAGCGCGTCGCTCAGATTGGTGGGCACGGTGGCCCAGGCGTCTGCCAGACCACCCAGCATGTCATAGGGTTCGGCCTCTTCAGGCTCGTCCCCAGCCGCTTTGGCGTCACTCTCCGCCAGGGCGCTGTAGGCGGCGTTGAGCGTACCCACCACCGCTTCCTTGGCGAGTACGCCGGTGAAGATGCCCACGGCCGCGGGCCAGTTGTCGGCGTTCAGACCCAGCGGTGCGAATGCCGGGGCAATGGTGCGCCCGACTTCGGCCAGGGCCGATTTGTCGCTGTCTTCGTTGCCAAAGCTGCCATCGGTGCCCACCGCGTTGAGGAAGTTGAGTACCAGCACCATCGGCACCACAATGCGCCCGGCCTTGACGATGAAGGCCTTGAGCCGGTCCCAGGTGTGGTGCAGGATGCCTTTGAGTGTGGGCAGGTGGTAGGGTGGCAATTCCATGATGAACGGTGCCACATCACCCTGCAGCAATGAGTTTTTCAGGATCAAGCCAGTCAACACGGCCACTGCGATACCAATCAGGTATAGGCCAAACACCACGTTTTGCGCGTTGCTCGGGAAAAACGCCGCCGCAAACAACACGTAGACCGGCAAGCGTGCGCCGCAGGACATGAACGGTGCCATGGCAATCGTCAGCAAGCGGTCACGCCGGTTCTCGAGCGTGCGGGTGGCCATCACGGCTGGCACATTGCAGCCAAAACCCACAATCAACGGCACAAAGGATTTGCCCGGCAGGCCGACCCAGCGCATGAAACGGTCCATCACAAAAGCGGCGCGCGCCATGTAGCCCGAGTCTTCCAGCACCGACAGGAACAGGTACAAAAAGCCGATCACCGGGATGAAGGTGGCTACCGTCTGGATACCACCACCGATGCCGTTGGCGATCAGCACGATCAGCCATTCTGGTGAACCCAGGTGGGTCATCAGCTCGGTGGTGCCGTCCACCAGCACCACCTTGGCGGCTTCGTCAAAAAAGTCAATAAAAGCGCCGCCGATGTTGATTGTGAACAGGAACATCAGGTACATCAGCACCAGGAAAATCGGGATGCCCAGTGCCCGGTGCAAGACCACTCGGTCAATCCGTTCAGAGGCATCACGCGTGAGTTTGCTGGTGGTCTTAACCACTGTTTGCGCCACCCGGTTGGCCAGGCCATAACGTGCGTCGGCCACCAGGATGTCCAGGTCGTCACCCAGCATTGCCGCAAACTCGCGGGCCTGCGCCGTGATCTCCGGTCCAGCAGTTTTTTGCGCCAGATCGTCGCCACTGAGCAGTTGCACCGCCAACCACTCAGCGCGGGCAGGCAGTTTGCCAGGCAGGGCACGGATCTGGTGCGCCAGGGTCGTCACTGCCGTTTGCAGGGCGTCTGAATACACCACCTGGGCGCTGGCGCGTGGCTGTTGTTGTGCCGCCTGGCTGATGGCCGTCTTGAGCTCGGCGATGCCGCTGCCTTTGCTGGCCACCACCGGCAGCACCGGGCAGCCGAGCTGTTCAGCCAGTTTGGCCACGTTGACCTGCATGCCTTTGGCGGCGGCCATGTCGGTCATGTTGAGCACCAGCAGCAGCGGCACACCCATCTCGATCAGCTGGGTGGTGAGGTAGAGGTTGCGCTCCAGGTTGGCTGCATCAACGATGTTGACCACCAGGTTGGCTTCGCCATTGTGCACAAAGTCGCGGGCGACCCGTTCGTCGAGCGACACCTCACCGTCCACCACATCAAGTGAATAGGTGCCAGGCAGGTCAATCACCTCCACCTCGGTGCTGCCAAGTTTGTAGGAACCGCTCTTTTTTTCAACGGTGACACCGGGCCAGTTGCCTACATGCTGGCGTGAGCCGGTCAAGGCATTGAACAGGGTGGTTTTGCCGCAATTGGGGTTGCCCACCAGGGCCAAAGTAAATTGCGTCATGCCAGTTTCTCCACCAGCAAGGCCTTGGCCTCGTCTTTGCGCAATGACAGGGCAAAGCCGCGCAGCCGGATCTCCACCGGGTCGCCCAAGGGGGCCAGGCGGGTCAGGCTGATCGACACGCCGGGGGTGATGCCCATCGACAGCAGTTTGCGGCGGTAGCTGGCGCCGCCCTCGCCATAACCCAATATCCGGGCGGTATCACCGACCTGCAGGTCGCTCAAGCTTGTCATTGTTTCTGCTCCTAAAAATGAAAAATCGCCACGGGTTCAGACGGCAGCCACCAGCACCCGGTGCGCCAATCCCGCACCCAGGGCATACCTGCTCTCACCACGCTGCACCACCAAACCGCCACCTTGTTGCTGCACCACACGGATTTCTGCACCTACGTTGAGTCCGATCTCGGTCATGCGCCGGTCCATGCCGCTGCCACGCAAGGCCGCCACCCGCAGCAACTGGCCCGGTGTGGCCATGCTCAATGGGAAGGTGGCTTGGGCGCGGCTGCTGCTGGCGTGCGTCGCCTGGCCCACAGCTGCCGCAGTTGGCCCGTTGGACGCGGCTTGGAACAGGGCGGCATCGTTGCCTGGCAGGGCGCTGGAAGTGAACATGGTGCTTTCACGGGCTGGTGGAATGACTGGCATATTAATAGGAATGATTCGCATTGTTTGTGACAAAGATCAAACAAGCCACAACTATTGACCCGGCTCAAGGTGGTTTGGGGCACGTGCCGGGCACCCTGCTCAAAGCTGCTGTTTGAGCGCTCAGACGTGGAGCCAGTGGTTGTCGACCCGGCCGTTGGCCCAGGGGTGCAACTGGCCGGGCAGGGTGGTGTTGGCCTGATTGACCTCTGCGCTGGTGGCCACACGCATCACACCCGCACGCCCACCAACCCAGACCGAATTGGCGTCTACCGCCAGGGCGCCGGCCTCGGCCAGCGGGGTGCTGCCCAGATACTGACCATCCAATGCATAGCGAGCCACCACCTGGCCCCGGGTGGCGCTGACCAGAAACTGCGCCTGGGGTCCCCGCCTGGCCACGGTGACGTCCCCGCCATAACCCGCGAGGGCCGGTTGGCCTGTGGCCAAAGACAAGGCGCCGTCGGCTTGATCGGCCCAGCTCAGCCGGGCCAGCAGCGGTGCGGCGGCTTTGAGGGCCGGGTCGTCATGTTCGGCCTGCAAGGCAATGCCCAGGGTGGGTGTGCTGCTGGCCTGGCTGGGGTCGGGCAGGGCCCAGGCCAGGTGGCGCAGGCTCAGGCGCGGGTCGGGCAAACGCCACTGGCCCAGTCGCTCACCGGTGTCGGGGTGCAGGCAGCAAATGCTGGGGTCCATCTGCTGCAGTTGGCGTTTGACACGCCCGGTTTCGACGCTGGTGTCGATGCCACCATTGGCGACAAACAACATGCCAGCCAAAGGATGTTTTTTTGCTATTGATTGGGTAGCTGGTAGCCCAAGTACAGCATGGGGATCCAGCCCAAAAGTCTTGTATTCGGTCTGCAGCTGCAGGCTGCGGGCGTCACGCACCCCCAGCAGGCCCTGGCCGTTGTTGGTGTCGATTTCGGTGGTGTAGATGCGCAAGCCGTCCGCACTCACCAGCACATGGCCGCTGAATACCCGGTCACTGGCTTGCCACAACCACTGGGCGGGTTGGCCAGGCGTCAGTCGGATCAGCCAATCGCCCGGGCGACGTGCGGCGACCAGCAGGCTGCCGTCGGGCAGCAGGGCCAGGCCGTGGCCCCGTGTGGGCAGTTCCAGCTGGTGCAGCGTTGTCAGTTGGCCGCTGGCATCGAGCTGCAGCCAACCGGCGAAATGCTGGCTCTGTGAGTTGTCCCAGCAGGCGGCAAAACGCTGCCCGCTGGGGCGCTTGTGTGCTGTGTGGCTGGCCGTGGCGCCAAGTGCTGACCCCAGCGGCAGCAGTGTCAGGGCGCTCAGGCCAAGGCTTTGCAACGCTGCGCGGCGTGTCAGCGCCTGGATGGGCGGCTCAATCCCCATCGGCATCGGAGAAACCCAGCGCAATGTCGAGGGCACTGGCCACCTCGTTCTGGAACAAGACGGTGACGGTTTTGAGTGCAGCGGTCAGTGCCAGCAGTTCGCGCTGCTCGGCTGCACGCGAGCTGGCCTGTGCGGGCAACTGGTCGATGCGGGTGCTGACCGCATCCAGCGCCTGGGCCCAGCGTTGGGCCAGCGCGATCTGGCCCTGGCCCAGCAGCAGTGCCTCAATCGGCACCAGCGCCTGGCCTGGTGTGGGTGGTTGGGTCCGTTGTGCCTCGCTCAGCCGTCCTTGGGTCAGCAGGCTGTGCCATTGGGCGCGCCAGCCTGCCAGATTGGTCTCGCGCCCCATGCGGGCGAATTGCGGGCTGCTGTTTTTGCGTGTCTCACCCAGGGTTTGTGCGGTTTTGAGGGGTTTCTCCAGATGGGCCCAGCGCAGGCGCTCCAGCCCGCCCAGCCACTGGTTGACCCACTCGGCCATCGCGATGGCAGTGTCGTCCGGGGTCTGCTCCCAGTCTTTGGCTGCCCAGGTGGCCAGTTCCGTTCCCAGCTCCGTGGCCTCGACCTGCACGCCCTGCGCCAGCAGGCCCAGGTAGCGGCAGCTGGCCTCAGAAGGGGTGATCGACCCGCTGCGTTGGCCTGCTGCCACTGGCCGCCACTGTGTCATCAGCAGCTCCATGGCGGGCAAACCTTTGGCGAGGGTGCCCACGGTTTCCATGTCGGCCAGGGTCTGCGGCGCTTTGGCGAGCGCTTTGGTAAGCAGCTCTGGGCGGGTTGGCCAGAAGTCGATCTGGCGTTGTGAGCGGCGGGTCAACATCGGCCCGACCGCAGGGGTGGACAGGGTTTCCCAGGCCAGCATGGTGTGTTGCCATTGGGTGTGCAAGCTGGTCCAGGCGGCTTGCCGGGCACGCAACGGAGTCCCAGGTGTGGGCAAGCTCTGGCAATACTGCTGGGTGGCAGCCACCAGGGCCTCGGCCTCGGAGGCAAAACGCTGAGACAGCGGTGGTAAATGTTGGCTGTACAGGCCCTGCATCACCTCGGCGGGGGAATACATGGGCATCAGTACCAGGGTTGCCGATGGTGTGGCTGCGTGGCTGGCCACGGTCAGCAGGGCGCTGCCGAGTGCCAGCGCCAGCCTGCGCGCAGGCCCGTTGCCTGGTGTCAAGGGCAGACCTTGATGGGGTGTGGTTTGATGCATCAAATTGGCCTCCGGCCCTTTTTCAATAAGGGGATATAGCTCTGAAATAAAGAGCATTTAGAGCGATTCCACAAACTTCACCAGCGCCGCACGTTGGGCGCGGCTCATCTGCAGGACCTGCTGTTGTGCCGCCTGCGCCTCGCCGCCATGCCACAACACCGCTTCGAGCACCCCATTGGCCCGGCCATCGTGCAACAGCCGGGTGTGGCCGTTGACCGCCTGGATCAGGCCGATGCCCCACAGCGCCGGGGTTTTCCACTGGCTGCCACTGGCGGCAAAGTCGGGCCGGCCATCGGCCAGGCCCGGGCCCATGTCGTGCAACAGCAGGTCGGTGTAGGGCCAGATGGTCTGGCCGTTGAGGGTCGGGCTGCTCATGCTGGGGTTGGGCCCCTGGTGGGTGGTGTAACTTGGGCGGTGGCAACTGGCGCAACCGGCCTGCTCAAACAGGGCCTGGCCCTGGCGCACCTGCGGGTCCTTGATCTGGCGCCGTGCCACCGGGGCCAGCACCGCCTGGTAAAACACCACGTCCTCGAGCGTGGGCTGGTCGATCTCAAAAGCGCCGCCGTGGCCGCCACTGGTCGCTTGCAAACAATCTTTCTGAACCGGTGTGCAGCCCTCACCGGGTGCCCAGACCGAGGTGATGCCGATGTCGCCGCGGAAGGCACCCGCCGACTGGTGGGCGATGCTGGCCACATTGGCCTTCCAGCCAAAACGCCCGATCATCTCTTTTTGCGCCACCGCGTCCCACACCCGGTTGACCTGGCCTTTGATGGGGCCGGGGCTGGCCGCCTGGTCGGCGGCGTTTTGCAGGATGTCGGCCTCGGTAATCGCCTCCAGCAGGCCAATGCCCATCAGCTGCGGCGCCACACGCGGGCTGACCAACACCTTGGGTGACATCGGGCCATAGGCCAGCTGCCTGAAGCCATACACCGGTTGCTGCAGGGTGTAGCGGCTGCCGTCGGCAAAACGGCCACGCACGGGGGTGGTGCGCAACGTGACCTCACCCTCGGGGCGCACACCTTGCACGGCGGCATTGTTGAACTGGCCGCCATAGGTCGGCTCGGGCAACACCCCTTCGTGGGGGTCGGCCACACCGGGCACCGACAGGCGCATCAACAGCCCCACCGGCTGCTCATGACGACCACCTTTGACCTCGGGTGGGCGGCCCCGGCCATCGAGCGCGTGGCAGCCGCCGCAGGAGCGCGCGATGAAATGCGGCCCCAGACCATCACGCACCTTGGTGGAGGCGGGCGCCTCGACCCAGTTGCGCTTGAAAAACGAGTTGCCAATCGCAAAACGGGTGCGTTCCTCGTCGCTCAGGTTGGCTGCGGGCAGAGAAAACGCGTTTTTGCCATCCACCCACACGGTGGTGGCGCCGCCTGTGAGTTCTCCGGGGGGGGGGCTCGTGTCGGCCGCGTGCAGGGGGGCAGCCAGCATCAGCCCAAGCGTCGCCGTGAGTAGCAGAGGCTGGGCCTCGGTGGTGAACGGCCAGCGCGTGGCTGGAGCAGTAGCTGAGGTCAAAGAAAGGTGCATGAGACTGGGCTTGGTGTATTTCAAAATAAATAGCTGCTAGCCCTATTTAAATAAGGGCTAGAGGCACTTTTGGCTTGTAACTCTGGCAGACCCGCACGGCGCCCGACCACACGTCTGGTGTGACGGTGGGGCACCAATACAGGCAGTGAGGTTTCATGCGGGCGGGTCGATGAGGGTGACAAAACGGTTTGCCAGCCACAACGGGCAAGAAGTGGCTTGACCACAGTATACAAACAAGAACCGTTCTCATTGAAGGCGATGCCAGGTTGGTCAGCAAGACCAGGCACCGCCGCCCAGCCGCTTGTCAACTCGAGGCTTACTCCGGCACGTAGACGATGCCGCCGTCTTTCATGCGGTAGGCGGTGCCGGCTTTGGCGCCTTCACCCTGGCCGATCTGGCCGCTGGCTTTGTAGCGCTCGATCTTTTCGCCCTTTTTCACCATCATCTCCATGGTCGGTTTGCCTGCATCGGTGATCACGGTCACGTCACGCTGGCTGAAGTTGTTGAGCATCGGGTTTTGCGCCACGGTGATCAACAAGGCGGCGATGATCACCAGAAAGATGTCGATGATGTTGACCACCGACAGGATCGGGTCATCGTTCTCGGGTTCGTGCAGCAGCTTCAGGCTCATGGCTTGGCCCTTTGCTGCAGGATCACCATTTCTTCAGCCAGCCAGCGGCGGCGCACGTTGGACACCCAGTAGGTGATGCTGGCCGCAATCAGCGCCAGAATCACCGCCGAAAAAGCCACCGTGAGGCTGCCTGACACCTGCGCCAGGTTGCCATCGGACAGGGATTTGAGGGCAGGCCCCATCGGGATCATGGTGCCCACCAGGCCCAGCATCGGCGCAATGCGGCTGGCCAGGCGCTCGGGCTCCAGCAGTTTGTGGGCAAATAAGTCCAGCTCATCTTCGCTGGCTTGCGGGAACTTCTCGGCGTGGCGCAGCAGCGGGAAACCTCGACCCTGCTCGGGCTGGCGCCGCTGCAGGGCCTGCACCACAAAGGCGCCCAGCGCGTAGAGCGCGTAGACAAACAGCAGGGCCACCAGCCCCAAGACAGGCAGCAAAAACAGCTGGCCAATTTGGTACATCAACAGTTCAATCATGGTGCTTTCTTTCATTTGGATTCTGGGGGCTGGGCTGGCGCGGCGGCTGGGGCCACCAGGCCGGTCAGGGGTTTGGCGCAGGCATCTGGCCGGGGTGTGGCGGCGGTGAACCACAGCAGGTCAAACCCCGCGCTGTCGTAGTCACTGGCGCTGAGCTGGCCGTCAACCACCTCTACAAAAGTGATGCTCAGAGCCCGGCTGGGTTCGGCAAGGTACTGGGGCACAGCGCGGTCGCTGCGCACATGGCCCGCGCCAGCCACCAACACCACCGGGCCGGGCACGCTGTCCAGCACCTGGGCCATCTGCAGGTCACGTGCCCGTTGGGCTGCCACGATGCGGGCCAGCAGTTGGGGGTTGGGGCGATGCCCACAGTGGCCTTCAACCACGTCGTCTTCCAGGTGGGCCATCTGGGTTGCAGACAACACCGGCAACTCGGGTGCCACTTTGCCCAGGGCGATGTTGCGTGCGTCAGCGCGCGACAGGTTGGCCGCCAGCAATGGCCAGTGCTGTTGTGCGGCGTGGTTGATGAGTGCCTTGTACATCGGCCAGCGCCAGCCCTCGCGATTGAGCCGACCCGCGTCGGCCAGGGCTTCGGCATCGGTGGTGCCGGTGTTTTGCGCTGCGCTCAGGGCACTCTGGTGTTGGACATCGAATTGCTCCAGCGCCAGGGCGGGTTGTCGCCCCTGGTCTGCCAGCGCTTGCAGCACCTGCAACTGGCGCGCATGGTGGATGGCGCTGTCGTGTTTTTCACCGAGCAAGACATAACGGGTGGCGCCCGCGCGTTGGTAGGCTTGTTGGGGACTGATGAACTGGCCCGCCCGCACATCCCAGATGCGGTCCGTCAACACATGGCTTGGGTTAGCTTCGGGGGGCGGGCTGGCACAGGCCGTCAGTATCAGGCTCAAAGTGAGCAGGGGTAACCAGGGTCTCATGGTGTTCTCCATTGTTGCCAGGCACCGGCCAGCGGTGCCAAAAATAATAGCGATAGTGCGAGTAATAACAAGGGCTCCAAGGCATTTGGAGCCTCCGGCTGAACCGGCTCCAGTTTCAAACCGGTGATCTGGGGCGGCACAGGCGCAGGTGCCGGTTGGGGAGCGGGGGCCGCAGCTGGCGCAGCGACGGGTCGGTCCACAGCGCGAGGGGTCGCGGGGCTCATCAAGGCCTCCTGGGGCACTTGAGATTGGCTCAGTCCGTAACCTGGCAGGCCCACAAACTCCTGCAGGCTCCGGTTGTCGGTGCGCACGTCAAAGCGCTGCGCCAGGTCCTTGTAGCGTGCCTTCAACTCGTCCACGGTGGCGCTGTCGGCCTGCCAGTAGCCCTGGCGTGCCATCTCCAGCATACGTTCCATCATCTGTGCCAGGGCATGTGGGTTGTTGCGCTCCATCCACTGTGTGATGCCCAGTTGGTGTTTGTCGCGCACATACACGTCGGCAAATTCCTGCCACTGGTCATCACGCACGATCTCGCGCGCCACGGTGGTCCAACCGGTGAAGTTGTTGAGGCTGTCGAGCATCTGGGTGGTGCCGGCATAACCCTCTTGCATCAGCGCCTGGATATGGCCGGGGTGGAAGTTGCGGGTGGCCAGCTCCTTGGCCAAAAAGCTGGCGGCATCTTCTGCCTTGCCGGAGCCCGCACCACGCAGGTTCGAGATCAACAGCTCAGGCGCTTTGCCGTCGATGTAACGCACAGCGGCGGCAATGCCCCCCAGGTACTGGAACGGGTCGTCGGTGGTGAGCATGCCGTATAGGTTGGAGCTGCGTGCCAGCACCGCCGCCTGGGTGCCTTTGAGCTGGGTGGCGTACAGGTTGACAGCTGTGCTGCCATCGGCCCCGGCGGCACTGGCCAGATCGGAACCACTTTTGCCCCAATCGGCCTCATCCGGGCCATAGGCAAACTGCATTTTGCGCAGGTACAGCTCGGCCATTTTGCGGTCACCTTCGGCCTGGGTTTTCCAGGTGTCGGTTGCAAGTGCCGCATCGTCCAGGCCGGAGCCGTAGTTGCCGGAGGCGCTGGCGAAAATCCGGGTTTCGGCAGCTTTCTGGGCGGCCTCGGTGCGCCAGCCCTGCGCTGCCAGTTGCCCGGCCACCGTGCGGGTGTTGTTGGCCACCGCGTTGTCGGCCTCGTTGGTGGCCTGTGCGGCCAGTTGCGCCGCTCGCGCCAGCTGTTTCAACACGTTGGGAAAGTGGTCGCGGTACAGGCCGGTGGCGGACAACACCACGTCGATGCGCGGTCGACCCAGGGTCTGGCGTGGCACCAGCTTGACGTCCACCACCCGTCCGCCCGCATCCCAGACCGGCTCGACACCCAGCGCCCAGAGGGCCTGTGCTTCGAGCAGCCCCTGGTGGCGCATGGTTTCGACCGACCAGAGGGAGAAGGTGAATTTGGAGGGTGTCACACCGGTTTTTGATTTGTGCGCCGCCACCAGTTTGTCCAGTGCTTCCTGGCCCGCCTTCCAGGCGGCCTGGGTTGGCACGCGAGACGGGTCAAAGCCGTAGAGGTTGCGCCCGGTGGGCAGGCTATCGGGGTTTTTGATTGGGTCGCCGCCGTAAGAGGTGGCGATGTGGCGACCGTCCAGCGCCGCCAGCAGGCCCCGGGTTTCACCTTCCGCCTGCAGGTCGGTAAACCAGCGTTGGCCTTGGGCCACCATGGCTTGGAGTTTGGGCGGCAGGGTGTCCACGGCTGCGCCTTCCACCAGGTGGCGGCGCAACAGTTGGTAGGGCGCGGTCTGTGCTATTTTGCTGAAGTCAGCCACGATGGCCTCGTCCGCGTCTTGTGTTGTGCCGTTCAGATGCATGGCAGTGGCTTCCCAGAACGGTGCCCCCAGCATCATCAACACGGTGGCCAGTTGGCCATGTTCGCCCGCACCTTTGCCAAAGGTATGCAAACCCAAGGGTTGTGCGGTTTGGGCCAGCTCGTGCAAATGGTCGTGCAGGGCGTTGACAAAGGCGGGAAATTCCTGCGCCATGCGCGTCTGGCCCCAGCCCATGTCCAGGTCAATGCGTTCCTTGACCACGGTCGCCATCAGCTGGGCGCGCAACTGCTCTTTGACCACACCTTCGTCCTGGGCCAGCCAGGCGTGTAAATCGTCGTGCAACTGGGTCAACACCGAGTGCAGCCCGGCCGGGGCAAACGGCGGGGTCTGGTAGCTGATGTTGACTGCGCGGCCACGCCGTTTGGTCTGCACCGCCTCGCCAATGTTGTCCACGATGTAGGGGTAGATCACTGGCACATTGCCAATCGCCAGCAAGGGGTAGTCGTCCACCGACAGGCCGCGCTCCTTGCCGGGTAACCACTCTTGGGTACCATGGGTGCCGTAGTGGACCAAGGCATCGGCCTTGAACTGCTCACGCATCCACAAATAGCCCGCCATGTAGGAGTGCGGCGGTGCCGCGCTGCTGGAGTGGTAGATGGCCTTGTTTTTGGCGTACACCCCATCACTCACCGGCTCGCCACGGGGTGGTTGCGGCAGGATGCTGATGTTGCCGAGTTTCAGGCGTGGAATCGCAAAGTAGGTTTTGCCATTCCGCTGCACCAGAAACACCGACTTGTCGGGGTGGCCCACCGCCGTGACCCAGGCCTCGCGCTGCGCGTCGGGCAGGCTGGCCAGCCAGGTTTTGTAGGTAGCCAGCGGCATCAGTTCAGCCAGGCCGTCGCGTACCAGCGCGTCCATTTCTTCGGTCACAGTGCCGGGACGGTAAAAGGGTTTGAGCAGGCGCTGCATCTGGCGCGTCAGCGTGGTCGCATCGGGTGTCTCGGTGCGGTAACCTGCTGCCTGCATGGCCGCCAGGGTGGCTTCCAGGCTGGTGGGCAGGTTCATGAAAGAGGCGCCCAGGTTCTTCTCGCCCGGGGGATAGTTCCAGAACATGATCGCCACCTTTTTGTCGGCATTGGCCAGACGGGTCAGGCGGGCCAGGGCCAGGGCTTTGCCGACCACCGCCGCCGTTTGTTCGGGGATGGCTTGCACCTGTTCGCTGGTTTTGTTGGTGGCAGCGGCCACCATCACATCCAACACACCGGCATATTCAGGCTGCGACAGGTAAAAGGGTACGTCCATGAGGCTGATGCCCACCGGATCTTGCGCCCACGCGTCTGCATCCGCTTTTCGGTAAGCCATGGCCTGGATCACCGGGATGCCCAGCTTGTCAAACTCGGCGCGGCGGCCTTCTGGATTGAGCAAAATCTGGGTGCTGATCAGCACGTTGGCCAGTGCTTGACCTTCGGGGACCAGCAGCTGGGTGATGGCGCTGTTGTCCATCACCGGGCTGTAGAAGGCCAGCGGGACCGCACCGGCGGCTTCGATGCGGGTGATCAGGTCGTCGATCAGACCGGTTTGTTCTGCGGCGATGGACTGCTGGTGAAACGCAATCGCCACCACTGGTTTGCCCCGCACATCACCCCTCCAGCGCAGGTAGGCTGCGGTGTTGTCAAACACCAGTTGGGGCGCCTTGGGGTGGTAGATGGCTGTGGCGGCAAACACCTGGGGTGGGGCCAGGTAGTGCCAAGGTCGGTGTACCAGATGGGCGGCCAGGGTGGCAAAAAAGCCCGCGTTGTTGGCACGTCCACCGTTCACGTAATAGGCGTGCAGGCGTTTGGCCAGGTCGTCGGGTAGGTGTTGCCATTGCGGCTGGCTGGTGTGTAACCACAACACCGGTGTTCTGGCCAGCGCCAGGGCGGGCAGTGCGTCTTTCACTTTGGCGGATATGGCCTCCTGGATGTGGTCGCGCGGTGCGTCAAACATCACCACGTCAAAGCCTTTCCAGAGACCTGCATCCACACTGGTGAGTTTTTCAACAAACCTTGCTTCGACCTGGATGCCATAAGGCGCTGCCACTGCCGACAAAGCCCGAAACTTGCCGGGTGTGATCGGGCTGCTGGTGACAAACAGCACCGATGCGGCGAAGGATGTCAGTGGCAAACACAGCAAACAACACCAGGCCAGCAGCCGCAGCGCCATGCGCTGGGCAAGTGATAAACAACACATCAGCTGAGCTTAAAAGCTATGGGTCAGGCTGACCGTGAAGTTGCGACCGGGCTGGCTGTAGGCATCCACCACATTGCTGCTGGCACTCAGACTGCGGACATCGGCCCATTCGACGTATTTACGGTCAAACAGGTTGTTGATGCCTGCTGTCAACCGGGTGGCTTTGCTGAACGCGTACCAACCAGAGACATCCATCACCGAGTAACCGCCGGGTGTGTAACCGCTGGCGTTGGGGTTGCGTTTTTTGCGATCAACGGCTTTGAACACACTCTCCACACCCCAGCTGGCGCCATGGGTGTAGCGCAGCCCCAGCACCAGTTTGTCCGGGTCAATGGTGTCCAGAGGTTTTTTCACACCATTGTTGATCGAGTCACCTTCGGCATGGGCGTAGGCCGCCGAAACTGTCCAGCCTTTGGCAAAGGACCAGTCCCCACGGAATTCGACACCTTGGATGGTGACATTGTTGAGGTTGATGCTTTGGTACACGTCGGGTGTAGGCCTGGTGTTGTCCGTGATCAGCACATTGCTGGCGATGAAGTCCTTGTATTTGCCGCGAAAAGCACTGACGCTGTAGCGGCGCGTGGCATCACCGCCGCGCAGGCCCACTTCAAGGGTGTCACTGGTTTCTGCCTTGAGGTTGGGGTTGCCGATGGAGGTGTAGGGATCTGTCGCTGTCAGGTTGGTTACACCACCATTGACCTGGCTGGCTTTGGGTGCACGAAAGCCGTGGGCGTACTGGGTGAAGAAGTTGGTCATGGGTGCCAGTCGCCACACCATACCGAGTTTGGGTGAAAGCGCGGAGTCACTCAGTTCGGACGGTGTGGTCTGGTTGTTGACCTGGTAGAGCGCGCTGGTTTTGGGTGAGAGCTTGAAGCTGTCGTAGCGCAAACCGGGGGTCACACTGACCGCGCCCAAGTTGATCTCGTCCTGCACGAAGGCGCCAAAGGTGCTGTAGTCGGTGTCCGGGAAACTGGTGTTGTTGACAAACGCGGTGCCACTGCTGTTGTAGCCCTCTTTGACCAAGGCCACCTGGGTCTGTGCTACATCCAGTCCATACACCATTCTGTGGGTGATGTCGCGCCCGGCGCTGCTTTCGAACTGGATGCTGCCGCCCACCGTGTCTTCCGAGTAGTCGGTGTCACGGGTGCGCACCAGGGGATTGGTGGAGCGGGCCTCAAAGCCGTATTGGTGGTTGACGGAGCGCTGGCCATAGACGCTGGTGCGCAGGACATCAAACCAGGTCGCTCGGGTGGGGCTGTACTGGTAGTCGATCTTGGCCAGATCACGGGAGATGTTTTCCCGCGCATCCACTTGTGTCAGGGTAGCAACGGTGAACGGGTCACCAAAAAAGCTCAGGATGTTGGTGTCGTTCTGCCGGTCCAGCGTTTCCATGGTCAGCTTGACCTGGTGACCACCGCCTGGGTTGATGATCAGTTTGGACAGCAGGTAATCCACCTCGGTGTCGGACGGGTTGGGCGTGGTGCGGTTCAGGTTGGCCACATCGTTGGTTCCCATGTTGTCGGTTTCGTGGCCACGCCGGAAGCTGGTCAGGACCATGCCTTGAACGGTGTCACCCTTGAAGGCAAAACTAGGAGCCACTTGCACCGAGTTGTCTGCCGATGCATAAGCGGTTTTCAGGTTGAACTGGGTCGTATTGCCCAGGGTCAGCAGGTCGGACGGGTCCTTGGTCAGGAAACTCACCGCCCCGGCCAGCCCGTCGGAGCCAAACTGGGTGCTCGATGCACCGCGCAAGATCTCCACACGCTTGTAACCTTCGGACTCCAGCGTATCGCCGCGTCCGGCGGCGTAAGGCCCACTTTCGTAGGTGGCTGGCAAGCTCACGCCGTCCACCTGCAGGCGTACTTGGTCACCCTCCAGGCCTCGGATGTTGACCCCCTCGTTGCCACCGCGGCCGGTGTTGTAGAACACGCCAGAGGCCCGGTTCGGCTGGGCTCGCACCGAGACACCCACCTCGTTTTTGAGCAAGTCCTCCAGGTCGGTCGGATTTTGGTTGGCGATGTCTTGCGCGGTGATGGTGGTGATGGTGGCTGGCACATCATCGAGTTCTTGCTCGACCCGGCTGCCGCTGACCACCACCACTTTGAGCGTGGCAGATGTTTGTGCCTGTGGTTCGTTGGCCAGTGCGGTTTGCCCCCAACTTGCGGCGGTGCCCCAAGCAAGCCCCAGGCACAGGGAGAGTTTGGTCAGTGAAAAATCACCAGAAGTACGCCAATTCGCCATGAAACATCCTTTAAAAAGTGTGTGATGTGGCTGGCTCTGCTGGTGCGCATCGTCGGGCAATCTGTGAGCGATGAGCTGGTCTGGCTTGGCTTGCTAGATAAGCCTTTCATTATATATGAGAAGCATTCGCATTTAAGATAAGATGGTTATCCGATGCTCAGACGGAGCGTTTTCTTTCATGCATGGAGACACACAATGAAAACAAGCAGCTTATTCCTGTGGGTTGGCGCTGGCCTGCTGTTGGCTGGAGCCGCCCAGGCAGACGAGGCTCTGGCCAAAACCAAGGGTTGCCTGGCCTGCCACACGGTCGAGACCAAGGTGTTGGGGCCGGCCTACAGGGCGGTGGCCAAAAAATACAAAGGCAAAAAGGACGCCGAGGCCACCCTGACGCAGCACATTCTCAAAGGCACACCGATGCCTGCGGGTATGGGGTGGCAAAAGGAAGGTCAAGCCAGCTTGCCGTTCATGCCGGCCAATGCGTCGGTGAGTCCGGCCGATGCCAGCAAACTGGCCAAGTGGATTCTCAGCCTTCAGTAGAAGGTATTGAACACCCGCCCATGAGCTGGCGCGGGTGTTGTTGAAGGCGTCAGAGCAGGGTGCCGGGTTGGACAACTCCATCCGACTGTCGGTGCAGGAATATTAAAAACAATAGCTTCAGGCCCTTATGGAATAAGGGCTGGAAGCTAATTTCTTATATAAGTTCCGGCTGCGATGGCAGGCGGGCCTGCATCACGGCTCGACCAAGGTCAGCTTCTTGATGCCCACCGCACCGGCGGCAGCCACCAGGTCTTTGCTTTGCTGGGTCAGGCTGGCGATGGTTTTCTGGATGCGCTGGCGGCCCGGGGCGTCTTTGGCGCCCATAATTTCGCGATCAAAGGGCGCCTGGATGGCCTCAGCAGCGGCTACCGACTGGGCGATTTGTTGTGAGGTTTTTTCGGCCAGTGCCGCGTCGGTCAGCGCGGTCAGGTCGCGCAACGAGGGGCCGCTGACCACGGTGCCGTCCAACCGTTTGTAACTGCCCAGCCAGACGTTCTGGATGCCTTTGGCGTTGGTGACAGCGTCACGGTGGGTGTTGTCAGAGAAGCAGGAGTGTTCGTCTTCCTGGTCCTGGCTGTTGAGCGCCACTTCCAGCCGTTCACCGGCGAGTTCACCGCGCGACAGCGAACCCAGACCAACCAGCATCTTGCGCACCGACTCCTTGCCACCTTTCTCGAACTTGGCGCGGTAGTTGTTTTTGACATCGGGCGCCCAGGCCTTGACCAGGTTGGCGCTGTCATCCACCAGCAGGTCCATCACGGTTTTCAGGTACAGGCGGCGGCGTTCGGCATTGGGGGCTTTGCCATCCACAAAATCCTCAAAACTGCGTGCACCCGGGCCAGTTTCGGACAAGTCCTGACCCCACAGGAAGAACTCGACCGCGTGCCAGCCGGTGGCAATGTTTTCTTCGCCGCCACGCTCGTTCTGGGCGATCAGGTTTTTGCGGTTGATGGCAAATTTTTTGTTGTTGATCAGGCCTGCGTTGGGTTTGCCTTGGACCGAGTCCACAAAGGACTCATCCATGGGCCAGGCGTTCATGCGGCCTTCCGGGCCACTGTCGCTGTCGATCGGTCCACCGTAGAAACGAAAGGCCTCTGTCTGGCCGTAGGCTTCACGAGCGGCCAGCCAGGCTTGTTTGGCTGCGTCTTGCGTCGTGCTCGAAGGCGTCGCCAAAAAGCTGTTGACCGCTGTTTGCAGTGCCAGGGCTGCCTGATGCACGTCTTGGTAGTTGGCGTGCACCAGTGTGGCGTATTGCGCCACCACGGCGGCGTGGGTCGCGCTGGTTTGGCTGCTGGCAGTTGCAGCAGCGGTCTGGGCTGTCGCAGTTGGCAACAAGCCGGGAGCAGTCAAAGAGCCCAGGGCGAGGGCCGCAGCCAGAGACAGGGAATGAAGTTTCATGAGGGTCCTTGTGGTGATTGATCAGCGTATGATATTTCACAATAAGAACGATTCGTATTTGTGATAGACTAAATTTTCGGCGACTGCCTTCATCCCCCTGCGGTCAGCCTTCACCAGCCAGTCAAGTCACGTCACCGTCCTGTGGTGACTGTGTCCTAGCCAGCCAACACCCCATCAGGTACCACACGCTATGACACAACCACATCCAAAAATCCCTAAAAAAAAGCCTGTAGCCCTTATGGTAAAAGGGTGTAACGCTACTAAAGCTATAGTTAATCCGCAGCTTCTGCCTATTGGTGCCATGTTGTTGGCGGGTTCCATGAGTGCGCTGGCGCAGGAAGCCACCACGGAACATGACAAAACCCTCAAGCCGGTGGTGGTCAAGGAGAAGGCTGAGGCGCCTGAAGGCCGTGACTCGGTTCGCGCCACCCAGACCACCATCGGCAAGGGTGTGCAGCAACTGCGCGATATTCCCCAGTCGGTCACCGTGGTGACCGAGCGGCTGATTGATGAGCGCAATCTGGACACTGTCAAAGAGGCTTTGAAGGTGACAGCAGGCATCTCGTTCCAGGCGGCGGAGGGCGGAGAGGAAGACATCAAGCTGCGTGGCTTTTCACTGGCCTCGACCGGCGACATTTTTGTGGATGGCATGCGTGATCCGGCTTTTTATGAGCGTGACACCTTCAGTCTGGATCGTATGGAGGTGATGCGTGGCTCCGCCTCGATGCTGTTTGGCCGTGGTTCCACCGGTGGCGCAGTGAACTTGGTCAACAAGGCGCCGACTCTGTTTGGTGACAACCAGGTGGATGTGACCGTGGGCAGCCACAACCACCGCCGTGTGGTGGGTGACTTCAACATCCAGACGGCCGACGATGCCGCCTTGCGCATCAACACCATGGTCACCGAGGCCGACAACAACGGTGCTGGCAGCAGTTTGGACAAGAAGGGTATTTCAGCCACCTACCGCTGGAACATTGGTGAAAAAGACGAATTCTCTGCCAGCCTTTACCACCTGGACAACAACAATGGCATGAACTACGGCATGCCGTGGATTAAACCCACGGCAACTTCTCCCGCCAGTTCAACCACCACCTTGCCATTGGATCCGACCGCGTATTACGGCATGGCCAGTGATTACAACGCGGGCACCGCCTCCACCGCCACCTTCACCCACACGCACCGTTTTGATGCTGACAGCACGCTCAAAACCCAGATTCGCAAGGGTGAATACACCCGTGATCAGCGGGCGGGTACGGTGCGCTTGTGCCAGGGCAGCACCAACCAGGCAGGTGTTTACACCCCTAACGCCGCTTGCCCGACGGTGACCAATGCCAACCTGAGTAATTTCAGCAATGCCACCGTGTTGACGCGTGGCACCCAGCTGAAGATTCAGGACATGGACACCCTGTATGCCCAAAGTGACTACCAGACCAAGTTCCAGGCCTGGGGTTTGCAGCACGAATTGTTGACCGGGGTTGATGTGGCGCGTGAAACCAAAGCGGTCTACGGTGCCCGCTCGGCCACGCAGGGTGGTGTGGTGCCAACCAAACCCTCTACCACTGTGGGGACACCGGACGATGGTGCCTGGGTGAACGAGGCATCTCGGGTGCTGCGAACAACCAGTGACTACACCTCCAGCGGCTGGGGTGCCTACATGCAGGACTTGGTTGAAGTTGCGCCACATTGGAAGGTGCTGGCCGGGCTGCGGTTTGACCATCTGAGTGGCGACTACACCAGTTACAACCTGTCCAACTCCAATGTGGCTTCGCAAGCCAGTTACCAGATGAAGGTGTCGGAGCTGAGCAAGCGTGTGGGGTTGTTGTACCAGCCCAATGATCTGCACTCCTACCACTTCTCGGCAGCCACCTCGTTCAACACCTCCGGTGATGCGTACTCTCTGGGGGCGACCAATGCCAATATCCCGCCCGAGCAGAGTGTCAACATCGAGTTGGGAGCCAAACTCGATACCGAAGACCAGCGCTTCACCACCCGGGTTGCGGTGTTTCGCTCTACCAAACTGCATGAGCGCAACACCGATCCGCTGGTCGATCTGGTGACGCTGTCGGGCAAACGCCATGTGGCCGGGGCGGAGATTGACGTGGCGGGCAGGCTCACGCCGCAGTGGGAAATTTATGCCTCGTACATGTGGATGCCGGTGGCGAAGATTGACGTCGGTGTGGCGGGCTCGGAAGGTCAGGGCACACGCCCCTCCAACACGCCTTACCACAGTGGCTCGTTCTGGAACACCTACCAGCTCAACGCCCAATGGCGTGTCGGGGCTGGCATCAACTTCCGTGGCCGTCAGACACCGATCCGCAACCCCGGCTGGGAAGTGCCCAGCTGGGTCACTGCCGATGTGATGGCTGAGTACAAGATGAACGAGAAGGTCACTTTCAAGGCCAGTGTCAGCAACATCACCAACAAGCTGTACGCTGACCAGCTGTACTCCGGGCATTACATTCCCGGTGCGGGCCGCCTGATCCAGGTCACTGGCAGCTTCAAGTTCTGACGACCATGTTGCTGACGCTGCCTCATATCCTGACGCCTGACGAGGTCAGCAACGTGAGCGAGCTGCTGGCCAGCGCGCCCTGGGGGGATGGGCGCGCCAGCGCGGGTGAGCAGGCAGCGCTGGTCAAAAACAACCAGCAGTTGCCACACGACTGTGAGGCCGCGCAGCAGATCCGGGCGTTGGTGCTGCGCGGGCTGGACCGCAGCAGCACTTTTTTCTCGGCGGCCTTGCCCAAGCGGGTGTTCACGCCCCGTGTTAACCGTTATGGGGGTGAGAGCAACTACTACGGTAACCACATCGACAACGCCATCCGGGCGCTGTCCAATGGTCAGAAGGTGCGCACCGATGTGTCTTGCACGGTGTTCTTGAACGACCCGGACGACTACGACGGTGGTGAACTCACCATTGCCGACACCTATGGTGAACAAACGGTGAAGCTGCCTGCAGGGCACGCGGTGCTGTATCCGGGCACCAGCCTGCATCAAGTCAAACCCGTCACACGTGGTCACCGGATGGCTTGTTTTTTGTGGATCGAGAGCATGGTGCGCAGCGATGAACAACGCCGTCTGTTGTTTGAGCTGGACATGAACCTGCTGCGCCTGCGCCAGCAACATGGTGAAAGTGACGAAACCACCGCACTCACCGGGGTCTATCACAACCTGCTGCGTGGCTGGGCGGACACATGAGCGAACAAACGCCTGCGCTGGCAGGGTTGCCTGCGGGTGTGGTGAGTCTGGCAGACCACGAGGTTTTGGCGCGCAGCCGACTCGATGCCAATGCCTGGGCCTATTTCAGTGGTGGCGCTGCTGACGAGTTGAGCTTGCAAGCCAATGTGGTCGCGTGGCAACAACAGCTGCTGCAACCCAGGGTTTTGCGTGATCTGAGTGGCGCACATACCCAGGTGGCCTTGCTTGGGCGCACCCTGGCACACCCGATTTTTTTGGCCCCAGTGGCCTACCAGCGTATGGCGCACCCGGACGGTGAAGTCGCCACCGCCTGCGCCGCTTCGGCCCAGCAGGCGGGTTTGGTGCTGAGTACCCAGGCCAGCATCCGGCTCGAAACCGTGGCCCAGGCGGTGGTGAGGGACCCGGAGCGTGGCCCCTTGTGGTTTCAGTTGTACCTGACGCCGGACCGGGCTTTTAACCGTGAACTGGTGCAGCGCGCCGAACGGGCAGGGTATGAGGCACTGGTGGTGACCGTGGATGCCCCGGTGAATGGCGCCCGTGACCGCGAGCGGCGTGCTGGCTTTCATCTGCCGCCAGGGGTGTCTGCGGTGAATCTGGCGGGGTTGCCACCCGCACCCGCCTCGACTCAGGTGCCGGGGCAAAGTGCTTTGTGTGGCGGCTTGTTACAAGTCGCCACTAGCTGGGCCGATATCGAGTGGCTGTTGTCTCAAACCAAATTACCGGTGCTGCTCAAAGGTGTGATGCACCCGGACGATGCACGCCAGGCGGTGCAACTGGGTGTGGCGGGCCTGGTGGTGTCCAACCACGGTGGGCGCACGCTGGACACCGCACCCACAACCGCTGCCGTGTTGCCGCGCATTCGCCAGGTGCTGGGCGCCGATGTTCCCTTGCTGGTGGACGGTGGCATTCGCCGCGGCACCGATGTGCTCAAAGCCGTGGCGCTGGGTGCCAACGCGGTGTTGATTGGTCGCCCCTACATCTATGGCCTGGCCAATGCCGGTGCTTTGGGTGTGGCGCACGTGCTGCGTCTGTTGCGTGATGAACTGGAAATCGTCATGGCTTTGTGTGGCTGTGTCCGTTTGGAGCCGGGTTGTGATTGTTTGTTTGTGCCTGAAGGGGCTGCGCCCGCTGTCTGGGTCCGCAAATAACAAGAAAATGCTTGACCGACGTCATGTAATGCGAATTACTCGTATTTATAATGAAAGTTGTTATTTACTTCGAAAGGGCTGTTTCATGAACACACTTTTCATTCTTGGGGGCAGTGCGGTCATGGTTTTTGTGGCGGCGGCCTGGGTTTTGCGCAAATGAGGTCTTTGACACAGCGTCGCTCAACCTGGTTGTCGATGACGGCCGCAGACCGGCGACCTTTTGTGGTGGTGGCCTATGTGCTGGTGTTTCACGCGCTGGCCTTGTGGGCGCTGCAAAGTGGCTTGTTGCGTCAGGCGGTTGAGATGGTGGTGCCGGTACAAATGCTGAGTGAGTTCGTTGAGCCACCTGCACCCCGTGTGATGCCGCCTGCGCCGCCAGTGGTGGTCAAACGACCGGTGACACAAACCAAAATCCCCGTGGTGCCACAAACACTGGCCGTACGGACCGACACCCCGGCGCCTGAAGCCTGGACGGTGCCGGTTGTACCCGTTGCGCCACCGGCACCCATCGCAGCCCCCGTGGAGTCGCCGACACCGGCACCTCCCGCACCTGTGAGTGTGGTGTTGCCTTCCAGTGATGCGGACTATTTACAGAACCCTAAGCCGGTGTACCCCTTGGCCAGCAAGCGCCGTGGTGAGCAGGGTTTGGTGATTCACAGTGTGTTGATTGGTACCGATGGCCTGCCGGTGAGTGCCCGATTGGTGAAGTCCAGTGGGTTTGATGCACTGGATCAGGCTGCTCTGACCGCAGTGATGCGATGGCGTTACATCCCGGGCAAACGCAATGGCGTGCCCACCACCATGTCTTTTAACGTGCCCATCAATTGGGTGCTTGAGTAACTTAGTTTTTTTAATCAGGAGTGTTGTCAATGGAATCGCAATTCGGCATCGTCAATGTCTGGACCCAGGGTGACTGGGTGACCAAGGGGGTGGCTGTGCTGTTGCTGCTGATGTCAATGGCCAGCTGGATCGTGATTGCACTCAAAACGCTGGACATCATCAAATACCGCAAGCAGGCCAGACAGGCGGTGGACTTCTGGCACAGCGAAGACTTTGCCGCTGCCTTGGATAAACTGGGTTCGGATCCGTCGGACCCGTTTCGCCAGATCGTTCTTGAAGGTCGGGAAGCTGCCGCACACCACCGCAACAGCAAGGTGCATCTGCATGACAGTCTGGATGTCAGCGACTGGGTGACACGTTGCCTGCGCAATGCCATGGATGAGATCACGGCACGCCTGCAGTCTGGCTTGGCGATTCTGGCGTCGGTGGGGTCAACCGCACCTTTTGTGGGTCTGTTTGGCACGGTGTGGGGCATCTACCATGCGCTTCTCAGTATTGGTATGTCGGGTCAGTCGACCATCGACAAAGTGGCCGGTCCGGTGGGTGAAGCCTTGATCATGACGGCGTTGGGCCTGGCGGTGGCGATTCCGGCGGTGCTGGGTTACAACGCCCTGGTGCGTGGCAACAAGGCGATCCTGAACAAGCTGGGCAGCTTTGCCCATGATCTGCACGCCTTCTTTGTAACGGGGGCACGGGTGAATTCGACCGGTGCCAGCAATGTTGTGGTGATGAAGAAGGGGGCCTGAGCATGGCTTTTGGAACCCAATCCGATGCAGACGATGTGATGAGCGAGATCAACATGACACCGCTGGTGGATGTCATGCTGGTGTTGCTGATTATTTTCATCATCACCATTCCGGTGATGAAGCACTCGGTCAATGTGGACTTGCCGGTTGCAGCCAACCAGCAGCAAGTGGTTTTGCCGCAGACCATTCGGCTCAGTGTGGACGCGCAGGGCCAGTACTACTGGAACGAAGCCCTGGTAAGTGAGTCTGCTTTGCCGGGTTTGTTACAAACCGAGGCCGCGCGTGAGCCGCAACCCGAGTTGCACTTGCGGGGTGACAAGGCGGTGCGTTATGAACGTGTGGCGCAAGTGATGGCGGCCGCACAGCGGGCAGGCTTGCGCAAAATCGGTTTTGTCACGGAGCCCGGGCAGTGATGGCACAGCAGTCTGCTCACGATACCCAGGCAGGGGTTGCCGCCCAACCTTTGGGGGCACAGTCTGCCAACCTGCGTGGTCTGGGCTCGCCAGCGCCTGTGTCCAGCGCCGCAGTATTGCGTGGTTTCAGGTCGGTGCCGATCGAGCATGAGGGTGTGATTTACCGCCTGCAGGTCACCAAACTGGGCAAACTTATCCTGACCAAATAAGCCAGCACCAAACCCAGGCCGTCAACGGTCTGGGTTTGGTCAATCCATCCGGGTGCAGCAACTCATGCCACAGCGGTGTGCTGTAACTCCGACAGGGCGCGTTTGAGGCTGGCAGTACCTGGGTTTTCCACAAACAGGCATTGTTTGCCGGTACGTTTGCAGTGGTCTTTGACGCGCCAATAGGCGTTGTGGCTGATACAACCGGTCTGGCAGATCACCAGATCGGCCGCTGCCAGCGTGGTGTCGAGTTTGGTCAGGCTTTCTTCTTCACCACCATCGTGGTGGGCAAATCGGGCGCCAACACTTTCAATGATGTCGCGGTACTGCGGCACACTGGCTGTGCGCCCACCCACACACAATACGGCACGGTCCTCCAGTTGGACGGGTTTGAGAGGGGCAGATGCTGCATCCGTGAGCGCTGCGTCGGTCTGCGGCGCCAGGCGTTTGAGTTCAGCAGCCTGGATGTCGATCACGCGGCTGTTGCGCTCATTGTCCTGTTGTGCCTGCTGCAAGGCACGTTCCAGGGCCTGGATCTGTTTGGCTTGTTGGGCCAGGTCCGCCGCCTGTTTGGTGCGGCATGCCAGGTCTGGCACCGAGGCCTCCAGGGCACTCAACTGTTGTTGCAAGCTGGCCAGGCGGGTGTCACGGGTGATCACTTCGGTGCGCAGCTGTAAAACTTGGTCTTGCAGCATCTTGAGGCGGTTCGCCCCCTCGCTGGCCAACTGGCCGATGCGTTGTTGCGCATTGGCCAGCTCACGTGTCAGCGTGGTGTTGTGATCTGTCAGGGTTTGCAGGCGTTGCAGGTCAGCGCGTTGTGCGGCACCCACCTGGTGTTGCAGCATGTGCACTTCACCGAGGATCTGGCGCTCCAGGTCAGTACTGCAGCGCGGATGTGTCAATGCGGCCCAGAGCGGGCCAGCCAGGTCTTTTTGTGAAGCCTCATTCCACCAGTGGCCCAGCGCCTCGGTGGTTTTGACGCTGGCGGCCTGACGTATTGCCAGGGCATATCGCTGCTCCAGTTCGCGCTGCATGCCTTCGGCCAAGGGGGTGCGACTGCCACATTGCCCCACGGCGCCAGAATGCAGGGCGTAATCGGTGTCGACGTTGTGCCCGCGAAATGTCTTGTTCACCACCCGCCGCAGGACCGGAATCGGCAGGCAGACACCAATCACCGGGCAAAACGCGCGGTCTTCCAGTTCCCACAGCTTGCGTCGGCGTGAGCCTGTGGTGGTCTGAACGGTCGCAGCTGTTTCGACAGCTGGATTGGCCTGCTTGGTGGCGGTATGGTCAGCGATGGCGTGGGTTTGGCACACAAGGCTCTCCTGTTTCTGGGTTCACGAAGCGGGTGGCTGGCACCTTGCACCTTAGGGGGCAGGTTGCATTGGTTTAAATGAGAGTTATTCCCATTGGCGATGGATTATGCATGATTTCCCTACAAGTGATAACTATTCGCATTCGATGTAAGATGAACGCTCTGTCAACAACTTGCTGAAGGACCTTCCGACATGACATTTCCGCCACTGATGGCCGCCGTTGTTCTGGCCGCTACTGCATTGAGTGCATCCGCCGAAGACGTGGTGGTGTATTCCGCCCGCGCCGAGCAGTTGATCAAACCGCTGTTTGATGCCTACACCCGTGACACCGGTGTTCAGATCAAGTTCATCACCGGTGCCGAAGGCCCGCTGATGGAGCGCCTGAAGGCTGAGGGGCAGAACACCCCCGCCGACATGTTGCTCACGGTGGATGCCGGCAACTTGTGGCAAGCGTCGCACCAGGGTCTGTTGCGCCCGGTCCAGTCCAAGGCCTTGCAGGACAACGTGCCCGCCCACCTGCGCGACCCGGGCAACGAGTGGTTTGGCCTGTCGGTGCGCGCACGCACCATTGTTTACAACACCACCATGGTGAAGCCGTCCGAGCTGTCGACCTATGAAGACCTGGCTGACCCCAAGTGGAAAGGGCGCCTGTGCCTGCGCACTGCCAAGAAGGTCTACAACCAGAGTCTGGTGGCGATGATGATCACCGAGCACGGTGAACCCAAAACCGAGGCGATTGTGAAAGGTTGGGTCAACAACCTAGCCACCGCACCTTTTGCCGATGACACCAAGGCCATGGAGGCGGTCGCCAACCGCCAATGTGCGGTCGCGGTGGTCAATACCTATTACTATGGCCGCTTGATGGCGACCCAGCCCAAATACCCGCTGGCGATTTTCTGGCCCAACCAGAACCTGACGTCCAAAGAAGCGGGTGTCCACGTCAATGTGTCTGGCGCGGGTGTGACACGGCATGCCAAAAACCCGGCTGGCGCACAAAAGCTGATCGAATGGCTGTCGTCAGATCGGGCACAAAACTTGTTTGCCGACAACAACCTGGAGTACCCGGTGAACCCCAAGGTCAAGCCTGCGGACACCGTGGCTGCCTGGGGCAGCTTCCAGCCGAACCTGATCAATGTGAAAGAAGCGGGTAGTCTGCAGGCGCAGGCCGTCAAGCTGATGGACCGCGTCGGTTACAAGTGATCCGGGGTGTCTGTGCCTGAGGGCAGTATCTCCTTGCCGACCGCATTCACTGCGGTCACCGCCCCCCAAAAGCGCTTTCGGGTCGACGGCTGGGTCCTGTTTGCGCTGCTGCTGGCCGCGCTGGTCTTGGTGCCGGTGGCGGTCAGCCTGTCGTCGTTCGCCCGGATCGACGGCTCAATCCTGTCGCACCTCAGTGAGTTTGTGTTGCCGGAGCTGCTGGTCAACACCTTCTGGCTGTTGTTGGGTGTTGGCTTCGGGGTGACGCTGCTGGGGGTGTCACTGGCCTGGCTGGTGGCCATGTGTGAGTTTCCGGGGCGTCGCCTGTTTGACTGGGCGCTGCTTTTGCCGCTGGCGCTACCTGCCTATGTGACGGCCTTTGTCGCCATCGACTTGCTGGACTTCAGCGGCCCGTTGCTGAGTTGGTTGCGTGAAAGCTGGGGCATCACCGGCCTGCCTGAAGTGCGTTCTCGCGGCGGGGTGGTGATGGTGCTTTCGTTGGCGCTTTACCCCTATGTTTACCTGATCTCTAAAAACGCCTTTGCCACCCAGGGGGCGATGGCCTTGGAGGCGGCGCAGTCGCTGGGTTTGTCGCGCACGCAAGGTTTTGTCCGGGTGGCGCTGCCGATGGCGCGGCCATGGATCGTGGCTGGCCTGATGCTGGCACTGATGGAGACCCTGGCCGACTTCGGCACTGTGGCTATTTTCAACATCGACACCTTCACCACCGCCATCTACAAGGCCTGGTACAGCCTGTTTTCTTTGCCAGCGGCCGCCCAACTGGCCTCGGTACTGATCTTGTTTGTGCTGGTGGTGGTGGTTCTGGAGCAGCGTTCACGCGCCCAGATGCGTTATGCGGCGGTGGGGCGCAGCGGTGTATCGCGCCGCATTGTGTTGTCACCGGTCATGGCTGCGCTGGCTTCCCTCTACTCGGGGCTGGTGCTGCTGCTGGCGTTTGGGGTGCCGGTGGCCCAACTGGTGGTGTGGACGCTGGATGTGGCGGTGCAAGACCTGGACGCCCGTTATTGGTCTTTTGCCTGGCACTCCCTTATATTATCTGGGCTGGGTGCTCTGTTAGTTGTAGTGTTCTCGGTGCTGCTGGCGTATGCCGGTCGCCAGCGGCCCAGCGCCTTGATGCGCTGGACGCAGCGCCTGGCCACGCTGGGTTACGCCTTTCCGGGTGCTGTGCTGGCGGTGGGGCTGTTCATTCCGGTGGCGGCTCTGGACAATGTCTTGATTAACCTGGCGCGTGACTGGTTTGGTTTTCAGGGCACCGAGATTTTCAAAGGCTCTCTGCTGGTGATGTTGCTGGCCTATCTGGTGCGTTTCTTGGCGGTGGGTTTTGGCCCGATGGACAGTGGGCTGCAGCGCATCACCCGCAATGTGGATGAAGCGGCCCGCAGCCTGGGCACGCGCACCAGCCGACTGCTGGCGCGGGTGCACCTGCCGATGTTGCGCGCCAGCCTGAGCACCGCCGCTGCGCTGGCTTTTGTTGACATCATGAAAGAGATGCCGATCACCCTGATGACCCGCCCGTTTGGCTGGGACACGCTGGCGGTGCGGGTGTATGAGATGACCTCCGAGGGCCAGTGGGAGCGCGCGGCGCTGCCGTCGCTGGCGATTGTGCTGGTGGGGCTGGTCCCGATTTTGTTTTTGACCTGGCGCGCGGATAACCTGCGCTGTTGATCTTTATGCCTGAATTGTTGCTTCAAGCGGTGTCGCAGTCTTACGGCACCCGCCCGGTCATCACCGACCTGAGTTTTTCCCTGGAGAAGGGTGACATCGGTTGCCTGCTCGGGCCATCGGGCTGTGGCAAAACCACCGCGCTGCGCTGTATTGCGGGCTTTGAGCCGATCCAGCAGGGTGAGGTGGCCATTGGCAACACCCTGGTCAGCCGACCCGGCTGGATGCTGGCCGCCGAACAACGTGGTGTGGGCATGGTGTTCCAGGACTACGCGTTGTTCACCCATTTGACGGTGGCCAACAACGTCGCTTTTGGCCTGCACGGCCAGTCCAAGGCTGCTGCGGCGGCGCGGGTGGCAGAGCTGCTGGCGCTGGTGGGGCTGAGTGGCCAGGCTAACCAGTTCCCGCACCAGCTCTCAGGCGGGCAGCAGCAGCGGGTGGCCCTGGCGCGTGCGCTGGCGCCACGCCCGCGTCTGATCCTGATGGACGAGCCGTTTTCCAACCTTGATGTGGAGTTGCGTGAGCGCTTGTCGATTGAGGTGCGTGACATCCTCAAACGTGAAGCCAGCACTGCGCTCATCGTCACCCACGACCAGCACGAGGCGTTTTCCCTGGCCGACTGGGTGGGTGTGATGCACCAGGGCCGCATCCAGCAGTGGGACACGCCCTACAACCTGTACCACCGACCGGTCAACCGTTTTGTCGCCGACTTTGTCGGGCAGGGTGCTTTTTTGCCGGGTGAGGTGTTGGGCCAGCAGCAGGTGTCGATTGAACTGGGTGTGCTGGACGCCCGGGTGCCGGTGTCATGCCGCCCGACGGTCGGCCCGGACGGAACCCACAGTTGTCTGGTGGACGTGTTGCTGCGGCCCGATGACATCGAGCATGACGACAGCAGCCCGTTGTTGGCCAGGGTCGAGAGCAAGGCGTTTCGGGGGGCCGAGTTTTTGTATGGTTTGCTGCTGCCCAGCGGCCAACGCGTGTTGTCGCTGGTGCCCTCGCACCACAACCACGCGGTGGGTGAACAGATTGGCATCCGCCTTGCGGCGGACCATGTGGTGGCCTTCCCGGCCGATTGACTCGTTTGGGTGCCGGGGCGCTGGCTGCTACATTTGGCCCGCTGTTGCCCCTAACCCTTGCAGGATGCCCCATGAAAGCTTTTCAAGAGTATTACCCTGACAACCTGTCGCACTGTTATGGCTGTGGTGCCAACAACGAGCATGGTCACCGTATCAAAACCTATTGGGATGGGGATGAGACAGTGACCCGTTTCACCCCCGAGCCGTATCACACCGCTGTGCCGGGTTACACCTACGGCGGCTTGCTGGCCTCGCTTATCGACTGCCACGGCACCGGCACTGCTGCAGCGGCGATGTACCGGCAAGAGGGTCGGGCGATGGACAGCCTGCCAGCGTTCCGGTTTGTGACCGGCTCTCTGCATGTGGACTACCTCAAACCAACCCCGATCAACGTCACGCTGGAGATTCATGGCCGCATCAAGGAGATCAAGGGCCGCAAGGTGGTGGTAGAGGCGACGGTCTACGCCGATGGTGTAGCCACCGCCCGGGGTGAGGTGGTGGCGATCCAGATGCCGGACAACTTCGGTGCAGCGGCTTGACACACAGCGTTCAATAACTTGGGGCCAAAGCCGCACGCGCAGTGGCATACAGGTTGGCCTGCGTCACAAAATGGCGCAGCGCCGGCGTGTGGCTTTTGTCCCGGTGGACCACCAGGTAACACTGGCGACGCATGCTTGGCAAAGGGCTGGTGACCACCTGCAGCCGCCCGGTCGCGATGAAGTCTGCCACCACCCAGTGTGACAGGCAGGCCACGCCCAGGCCCTCGGCAGCAGCCAGCTTGATGGCTTCTGAGCTGCCCAGCACCAAGCTGCGCTGGTAAGAGTTCAGGTAGGGCAACAGCAGCTGGTCGGTGCTCTCGCGGGTGCCTGAGCCCTGTTCACGCAGTAACCAGACCCGCTCGCGCAAGGTGTCGAGCGACACGGTGGACACCTCGGCTGTTTGGGCATTTGCATCTTGCGGGTCAATCTCGCGCGGAGTGTCCGGGGCGCTCACCAACAGCAGTTCATCCTGCAACCAGGGGGTCATGTTCAGTGTGGGTTGGTGTGCGGGCCCTTCGATCAGGCCCACATCCAGCTCAAAGGCCGCGACCGCATCACACACCACCTCCGTGTTGCCAATCAGCACATGCGACTGCCAGGCGCTGGTTGGCGCAGCTGACTGCTGCAGAAACTGGCGCAACAAGCTTGGCAGCACATAGTTGCCTATGGTGGTGCTGGCGCCAATGCGCAGGGTGTGTGCCTGGGCCAGACCATCCTGGGCGCTCTGCTCAATGGTGATGGCTGCATCCAGCAAGGCTTGTGCACGAGGCAGCAGGGCGCGGCCGTTGTTGTTGAGCAGCAGGCGCTTGCCACTGCGGTCGAACAGGCTTTGTGACAGCAGGCGCTCCAGCTCGTTGATGGCCGAGCTGGTGGCCGACTGGGACAGCGCCAGGTGTGTGCTGGCTGCTGTGGTGCTGCCACAGCCCGCCACGGCCGCAAAAATCTGCAATTGGCGCAGGGTCAGACGCAAAACAGACATGGTGTGGGTGGGTTGTATAGCGATTGGATAGCTAATTATTAGCTGAATAAGCTGTTTTACAAATAAATAGCGGCGTCCTACAGTCGCTGAACACTTGTTTTCCCGTTCAGCAACACCATGACCCGCAGCGACTTGGCACAGCTTGCCCATCCCCTGATACCCATGACACACATACGCCCAGTTCTGCAGCGTTATGCGCCGGGTGTGTTGCTCAGCGGCGCCTTGGCCGGTGTGGCGATGGCATTGGGTCAGCTGGACTGGCTGCGCAAGCATGGCCTGAGTGCCCTCAGTCTGGCGATCTTGCTGGGGATCTTGCTCGGCAACACGGTGTATGGGCGCTTGGCTGCGCCCTGTGCGCCCGGTGTGACGGTGGCCAAACAAAAGCTGCTGCGCCTGGGCATTGTCCTGTACGGCCTGCGCCTGACGCTGCACGATATCGGTCAGGTGGGCCTGGCCGGGGTGCTGATCGATGCGCTGGTGCTGGGCTCGACCTTCACGCTGGCTTACCTGTTGGGCACACGCTGGCTAAAGCTGGAGCCCAACGCAGCCATCTTGATCGGTGCTGGCAGTTCGATTTGTGGTGCGGCAGCGGTCATGGCGACCGAGCCGGTGCTGCGGGCCCGCGCCGAACATGTCACCGTGGCGGTTGCCACGGTGGTGGTGTTTGGCACGCTGGCCATGTGGGTGTATCCTTGGCTGTTTGCGCTGAACCAGCACTGGCCGGTGGTTGGCGGAGGTGTCCATGGTTTTGGCCTGTACGTTGGATCGACCATTCACGAAGTGGCCCAGGTGGTGGTGGCCGCCCACTCGGTGGACAGCGCGGCAGCCGACACGGCCGTCATCACCAAAATGGTGAGGGTGATGATGCTGGCCCCGTTTCTGATGGGGCTGTCAGTCTGGCTGGCGTGTCATCAGCGCCCTGCACCGCAGCCTGACCCGCTTTGTGAAGCGAGGGGCAGGTGGTCAAACATCAGCATTCCGTGGTTTGCCTTCGCTTTCATCGCCGTGGTGGCCTTCAACTCCCTGCAGTGGCTGCCGCACCCGGTGGCGGTGTGGGTCACTGAGGTCGACACGGCCTTGCTGGCCATGGCGATGGCCGCCCTGGGTTTGACCACCCACTTGTCGGCCGTTCGCCAGGCGGGATTCAAACCTTTGCTACTGGCAGGTGTGCTGTTTGTCTGGCTGGTGCTGGGCGGTGCTTTGATCCATCGCGTGGTGTTGTCGCTGCTGTAGTGCTGGCTTGGGGGCTTTTCTGGGCGTTGCTTGGTAGAGCGTCAGCACGAGGAGGTAAGCTCTGTACACGCCCCACTTTAGGCCGCGTCATAGTCCTTCTTCATCATTTTTTGAGCGATGTCCATGTTTCCATTTGTTCCCGCGGCCCAGTCCACGCGGCGTGCCTTCAGCGCGCTGATGGTCACCAGCCTGCTCGCCGCAACCGCTGGCCTGCCCACGGTGGCAAGCGCACAAACCGCATCCACCGTGCAGGTGGGCCAACGTGTGCCTGCGCTGGCACTCAAAGACCAGCACGACAAGCCATGGCAGATGGACACCGACACCCGTTTGCTGATGTTTTCGGCCAGCCGCCAGGCCTCCAACCTGGTGCAGGAGGTGTTGCACAAGCTGCCGCCAGACCAGTTGACCCGCAAAAACGCGGTGTATCTGGCCGACATGGGCAAGATGCCCGGGATCATCACCCGAACCTTTGCGCTGCCTGCGCTGAAGAAATTGCCTTACCCGATCGGTGTGTCCACCGATGAGGCCACACTCGCCGCCTGGCCGCGCCAAGCCGATGCGGTGACGCTGATTGAGCTGGACCAAAACCAGGTCAAACGCATCAGCTTTGTCAGCACCGAAGCGGATCTGCGCGCTGCGCTGGAACGCTGATTTTGTGAAAAATTGCCTTCTGACCGTTGATTTATAAGAACAAATAGCTATCTAGTTGATAGCTATTTCTTGAAATATTTCGGTGATGACCTCGCATGAGGCCTGTATCTGGCTGGGCTTGGCTCAGCCGCTGTTCACACCGGATTCAGATCCGCCCCAGCACCAGCAAGATCACGATGATCAGCACCACCAACCCGATGCCGCCGCTGGGTCCATAACCCCAGCTTCGGCTATGCGGCCAACTGGGTATCGCGCCAATCAGCATCAGGATTAGAACAATCAGAAGAATGGTGCTGATGCTCATGGCTTGTCCTTGGTTTGGGTTTGGGAAGGGGCGGGTGGTAGCCCGTCCAACAGGTCAGCCAGCTCGTCGGCGTGTTCTTCCTCGACCGCCAGAATCGACTCCAGCAGGCGCCGTGTGGTCGGGTCCTGGTCAGACAGGTAAACGATGTCACGGCGGTAGCTGTCGATGGCGATGCGCTCGGCAATCAGGTTTTCAGAAATCATGTCGGACAGGTTCTTACCGTCCGTGTAGTCGGCGTGGCTACGTTCCAGCAAGGTGGCTGGCGAAAAATCAGGTTCACCGCCGAGCTGCACGATGCGCGCCGCAATCTGGTCGGCATGGCCCATTTCCTCGTTGGCGTGTGCCAGAAATTCGGCGGCCACAGCCTGGGAGTGGATGCCGCGCGCCATGAAATGGTGGCGGCGATATCGCAGCACACACACCAGCTCAGTGGCCAGGGCTGCGTTGAGCCGCAGCAACACCTGCGGGCGATCAGCGGCGTAACCCGGTGTGACCGCACCTTGTTCAATGTGGATGCCCGCTTGCTGCCGCAAACTGTCGGGCCGGGTCGTTTGGGTGGGGTGGTTCATGGTGTCCTTGTGTATTGGCTAAAAACAAGCCGATGGTGGCTGTGCCGGAACGGGCTGTCTGTGTGATGTCGCACAAATGCCGCAGGCCATCGCGTTGTGACTGTGGTGTTTTGGCAAAAATGAACCCGTTTGATATAGAACAAACCTAGGGTTTACACGCTCCCTGATAGTCGCGGTTCTGTGTTTGTCGTTGCCACAAGTTGTTTCAAGAATGAAAATAAACCTTCCTGTCACCCAGCGTGAGTTTGAGCTTGAAGACGGCGTCACGCTGGTGTCCACCACCGATACCAAAGGCATCATCACCCACTGCAACCAGGCATTTGTGCAAGCCAGTGGTTTTGACTACACCGAACTGCTGGGCCAGCCGCATGACATCGTGCGCCACCCGGATGTGCCACCCGAGGCGTTCAAGGACTTGTGGGGCACCATCGGGCGTGGCAGGCCGTGGTCTGGCATTGTCAAGAACCGCCGCAA
This sequence comes from Rhodoferax sp. U11-2br, assembly GCF_018619435.1. Classification (GTDB taxonomy): domain Bacteria; phylum Pseudomonadota; class Gammaproteobacteria; order Burkholderiales; family Burkholderiaceae_C; genus Rhodoferax. Next base: position 136,867 of record NZ_JAHFZF010000005.1, read on the forward strand.
AAACGGTGACCACTACTGGGTGCAGGCCAACGTGGTGCCGGTGATGGAAAACGGCAAACCCTGCGCCTACATGTCGGTCCGGCTCAAGCCCACACGTGCGCAAATCCAGGCGGCCGAACAGGCCTACGCACTGCTGCACGCCCAGCGCGCCAGCGGCAAGGTCCGCGTCAGGCTGCATGCGGGTGGTCTGCGCCAAGTGGGCTGGCGCGACTGGGCGGGCAAATTGCACCGCATCACGCTGAGCCAGCGCACCGGCCTGGGGTTGTTAATGATCCTGGTGCTGGCCTTGTTGCCCACCTGGGTGTTGGCCGGGCAAGATGTCCAGACCTTGCTGGCGGCCCAGGGGGCTGCGGGCTTGGTGGGTGCTGGTTTGTTCTGGGCCTGGTTTCGCCGGGCCCTGGTGCACCCCATCAACAAGGCCACTCGTTTGGCCAATGACCTGGCCTGCTGTAACCTCAATGGCCAGATTGACTACAACAACACCAGCCCGCTGGGGGCGTTGATGCGCCGTTTGTGGCTGAGCAACCTCAACATGCGCGCCATCGTGGCCGATGTCCGCGCCGAGGTCAGAGGCGCCAACCTGGCGGCACAAGACATCCATCAAGGCAGTGTGGAGCTGTCCACCCACACCGAGACCCAGGCCGGTGAGGTCGAAAAAACGACCTCGGCCGTGCGCGAGATTGCCAACACCGTCCAACGCACCGCCGACACCGCACATGCCTTGTCGACCCTGAGTACCAATGCCAGCGCCATGGCCAGCGAGGGTGCGCGGGCGATTGACCAGGTGTCGGCCTCGATGCATGCCATCGAGTCCTCGTCGGACCGCATCACCGAGATCATTGAGGTGATTGAGAAACTGGCCTTCCAAACCAATTTGCTGGCGCTCAATGCGGCGGTGGAGGCCGCCCATGCGGCCGAACATGGCCGTGGTTTTGCCGTGGTGGCCGCCGAGGTGCGGGCCCTGGCGCAGCGCAGCAGCACCGCAGCGCAGCAGATTCGCCAGCTGATCCACGATTCGGTCGAACAGGTGTCACAGGGCACCCTCACGGTGGACGTGGCCGCCACCACCATCCGCACGGCGGTGGATGCGGTGTGTGAGGTGTCGGCCCGGCTCGGCGAGATCACTCAAGCCACCCAGGACGAGGCCGCCGGGGTGACGCAAATCAGTGAGGCGATGCACTTGCTGGATGTGGTCACCCAGCAAAACGCAGAGTTGGCCCAACAGGCCAGCGCTGACTGCGAGGGCTTGACGGCCCGCGCTGACACGCTGGTGCGCGCGGTCAAGGTCTTCCAGATGCGCTGAAGCCCAGAAATTTGAAAAAAATGGCCTCTAGCCCTTATTAAAAAAGGGCGAGTAGCTATATTCTTGGTAGTGTTTCAGGGCTCAGGTCAGCGCCAGGGCTTTGAGCTTGCGGTACAGCGAGCGTTCGCTGATGCCTAAGCGCGCCGCCAAATCGGCGCGGCTGCCAACATGGGCGTTCACCAAGTCTTGCAGCATGGCGCGTTCGACCGATTTGAGTGTGCCGGCGGCGGCTGTCGGCACAGCGGTGCCCGTCAGTATCGCACTTGGGCTGTTCAGGTTCGGCGGCGAGAAAACGGTTCGCGGGCGCCCACCTGACTGCAGGGCCTGTTCGACGTGGGAGGCCTCCAGCACCTCGCCATCACACATCAGCGCCGAGCGCTCCAGCAGGTTACGCAACTCGCGCACATTGCCGGGGTAGTCCTGTTGCTCCAGCAGGCTCAGAGCTGCCGGGCTGAGCTGGAGATTGCGTGGCCCGGCCACCCTTTGCAGCAGTGCCTGGGCCAGCAGCGTTATATCGTCTCGACGTTCGCGCAACGCGGGCAGATGGATCGGGAAGGTGCTCAGGCGGTAATACAAATCCTCACGGAACTTACCCTGGGCCACCATCTCGTCCAGATGGCGGTGGGTGGCTGACACCACCCGGATGTCCGCATGGCGTTGCTCGGCGCTGCCGACGCGCCGGTAGGTGCCGGTCTCCAGCAGGCGCAGCAGCTTGACCTGCATGGTCAGCGGGATGTCGCCCACCTCGTCCAGGAACAGTGTTCCGCCGCTGGCTGCCTCGACCAGCCCGCCACGGGCTGTATTGGCACCGGTGAAGGCGCCGCGCTCGTGGCCAAACAGTTCGGACTCGAACAGGTTCTCGGGCAGGCTGGAGCAGTCCACCGCCACCAGCGCGCGTGCCGCACGCGGGCTGGCCTCGTGCACCGCCTGTGCCAGCAACTCCTTGCCGGTACCGGACTCCCCCAGCAACAGCACCGTGGCCATCGACGGCGCCACCCGCGCCACCATCGTCAGCATCTGCTGGAACGGTGCCGATCGGCCAATCAGCCCCTGGGTTCGGGATTGGCCCTGCGCCACCCGCAGCGGCTCCATCTTCTCGATGAAAAACGCTTGTTCACCGTCGGCGTTGAGCAAGGGTGCCAGTTCGATATTGACATATTCCTCCCCTTTGGCGCTGTGGTGCAGGTGCAGCACCCGTTCACGCTGGCCCGACTCGCGCGCCTTGAGCAGGGGACAGGATTCACCGGCCTGGTCACACGGCAGATGGAAGTGGTGCGACACCTCATAACAGGTGCGCCCGACCACGCTGCGCTCCGGGCTGAACTGGCGCCGGTAGGCGGCATTGGCGGCCAGGATGCGGTATTGCGTGTCAAACAGGATGTGTGGCTCGGGCAGCCCCTCCAGGAAAGACATGAGCTCAGGCAGTGGTTTCATCAGGTGGGTTCAGCGCAGGGTGTGGTGTGTTTGTGAGTGTATGCCAGCTGACTGCCAGTCTGTCAAATCTGGCAGTGTTTCCCCCGGGGTGGAACCTGATTGTTTTGATCAACTTTTTAAGTGCTTGAAATAGAAGGGGTTTTTGAATTTCTTGGCGTGGCACGTTTATTGATACCCAACAGGGGAGTACCTGATTTATCGGGTGCTGCTTTCCCTTTTTGTACTTCAGGAGAATGTGATGTCTGCTTCCAACACCTTTGAAGCGCTGGCTGCCAATGCCAGTGATCATGATGCCGAGCGTCGCAGCATGGTGCTGTTGACGGCGGCGGTGGCCGGGGTGGCTACGGTGGGCGTGGCCATTCCCCTGGTCGCCAGCTTTTCTCCGAGTGAGCGGGCGCTGGCCAGCGGGGCCGCCGTGGAGGCCGATATCTCAGACTTGGCACCGGGCGCCATGAAAACTGTGGAATGGCGCGGCAAACCGGTCTGGATCGTGCGCCGGACCGAAGAAACGCTGGCTGACCTGGCCACACTGGATGAGCGGCTGGTGGACCCCAGGTCAGAGGTCAAGAGCCAGCAGCCCGCTTATGCCCAAAATACCAGCCGTTCGATCAAACCCGAATATCTGGTGGCAGTGGGCATTTGTACCCACCTGGGCTGCTCACCCAGCGCTGTGGCCAAGGGCACGGCCAACCCAGGGGTGGGCCAGGACTGGAACGGCGGCTTCTTCTGTCCCTGCCACGGGTCGACCTTTGATTCGGCCGGACGTGTGTTCAAGAACAAACCCGCCCCCACCAATCTGGAGATCCCACCCCACAAATACCTGTCAGACAGCCGGCTGCTGATTGGTGAAGGCGAGCTTGCCTGAATCTGAGCCAATGGCCCGTTTGCTGTGGCCATTAGATTGCTGACATTTTTGGCAGTCTGTTCTGACAAATAGCGCTTTGTGACAGGCGCGCTCGTCGTGCGTGGGGCGCGGGTGTTGGCTAAGTGCTTGATTCTGTTGGGCGCTGGTTGCGTGCGTCCGCTGGCACGTTTCTTGATTTATGTCTAGAAAATGACATCGGCGGCCATGATCAACAACACACCAGACAGCCACCAGCGCCAGCCGCTGCGGGGTGCATGACATGTACTTTCGCATCCTCAATGACAGTGACAGCGGCGAGTTCAGTTACCTGCTGGCGGACCACACCCAAGACGCGGTTCTGATTGACCCGCGCGCACGCGATATCCCGGTGCTGTTGGCCTTGTTGGCCGAGCGTGACCTGCGCTTGCGCTGGGTGTTGCGAACCCATCAGCATGATGCGTTGCACCCGCATGAGCCTGGTCTGCTGACCAAGCTGGGGGCACCCCTGGTTCAGGGCGAGGTGGCGCAGACCTCGCTGCCGTTTGGCGAGGGGATGATCCGGGTACTGGCTACCCCTGGTCACACCCGCGGCTGTCTGAGTTTTGCCTGGCGCGACCGCGTGTTCTGTGGCGGGCTGTTGGCGGTCACGACCTGTCCCCATCAGTCCTATCCGCATGCGCCGCAGGACCTGTGGGACAGTGTCATGCAAAAAGTTTTTACACTCGCTGACGAAACCTTGCTGTTTGCCGGGCATGAACAGCATGCGCGAGCGGTGAGCACGGTGCTGGAGCAACGGCGTTGGCATCCCTATTTTTCAGGCCTGACCCGTGACGAATTTCTGGCACAGATGGATGCGCTGTCGCAGCGCAGCGTGCCGCCCCCATTTTTTGAGGAATGACGAATGAATGCCGAATTGAAGAATGAGAAGAAGGTGATACCCATCACCCCGGTGCCAACCGAGCCCGAGGCACAGCTGGTATCTTTGTATGCCGCCCACGAAAAAATTTACCCGCGCAGTGTCAAAGGGGTGTTTTCCAACTGGCGCTGGATCATGGTGTGGGTGACGCAGATCATCTTCTACGGTTTGCCCTGGGTAGAGTGGGGCCAGCGCCAGGCCGTTCTGTTTGACCTGGGGGTGCGTCGTTTTTACATCTTTGGTCTGGTCTTGTATCCGCAGGACTTCATCTACCTGACCGGTTTGCTGATCATTGCCGCTTTGTCACTGTTCCTCTTCACTGCGGTGGCGGGTCGGTTGTGGTGTGGTTATGCCTGTCCGCAGACGGTCTACACCGAAATCTTTTTGTGGGTTGAGAAATTTGTGGAAGGGGACCGCTCGGCCCGCATTCGCCGGGACGAAGGCCCGATGACCGCCGAGAAACTGGGTCGCAAAACGGCCAAACACCTGATCTGGGTGCTGATCGGGGTCTGGACCGGGTTCACCTTTGTGGGTTATTTCACGCCCATGCAAGCCATGATGAGCCAGTTGGCGAACCTGGACTTTGGTCCCTGGGAAACATTTTGGGTGCTGTTTTACGGTTTTGCCACTTACGGCAACGCCGGGTTCATGCGGGAACAGGTCTGTAAACACATGTGCCCCTATGCCCGTTTCCAGAGTGCGATGTTTGACAAAGACACCCTGATCGTGACCTACGACGCCGAACGTGGCGAGCCGCGTGGTGCACGCTCCAAGAAGGCAGACCCCACCAAGCTCAACCTGGGTGCCTGTGTCGACTGCAGCCTGTGTGTGCAGGTCTGTCCGACCGGCATTGATATCCGCAAAGGATTGCAGTACGAATGTATTGGCTGTGGTGCCTGTGCCGATGTGTGTGACACCGTCATGGACAAGGTCGGCTACCCGCGTGGTCTGGTCAAGTACTCGACCGAAAACGCCATGCTCAACAAGTGGACACAGAAGCAGACACTGCGTCATGTGTTCCGGCCGCGCATTCTGGTGTACACCGGTATTTTGCTGACGATTGTGTTGGCGATCATGGTCAGCCTGTTCACCCGCACACCGTTCAAGGTGGACGTGGTGCGTGACCGCGGTGTGATGGCGCGCGTGGTGGAAGCGGGCAAAACCGAAAACGTGTACCGCTTGCAGGTGATGAATGCCACCGAAAGTGGCCAGCGTTATCGCTTGTCGGTGGAAGGCCTGCCGGGTTTGGTGCTGACCTCGGAGGAAACGGTCAGTGTGCCCTCGACCGAGGCGCGGACCGTGCCGGTGCGTGTCCAGTTGCCATTTGAGGGTGCCAAACCCGGCTCACACGAGATCCACTTCAAGATTGAGTCGCTGGACAGCCCGGGTGTATTGCTTGAAAAGTCCACCTTCCTCGTGCCAGAGTAAGCGCCACTTTGTACGTGTTTGTCTTGTTGTCAGCTGTTGTCATCGGCGCCCATCTGGCTGAGCTGGGTGGCCATGGGCGGGTGACATCGTTCTGGCTGATGCCTGCTTCCGTCATGGCGACAACCCAAGGCTAAGTGTGGCGCAGATGATGTGGGTTGCATTGTTGGGCACGGTGATCGGCCTGGTGTTGGCCTTCACTGGCGCAGGGGGTGGCATTCTGTCGGTGCCTTTGCTGGTGTTTGGACTGCATCTGTCGGTGCAGCAAGCAGCCCCCATCGGGATGCTGGCGGTGTTCGCCGCGGCCTCGCTGGGGGCCGTCTTGGCCTGGCGTGAAGCGCTGGTGCGCTACCGTGCTGCGGCCTTGATGGGCGCAGCGGGTATGGTGATGGCTCCGTTCGGCGTTTTTCTGGCGCAACACATCCCCAATCGGCCTTTGATCGTGGCTTTCTCCGCCGTGCTGTTGTACAGCGCCTGGCGCAGTCTTGCTGCCCCAGCCACCACCCAGGCGCGAGCGCCTTGTGTGCTGAGCTCCGTGGACCAGCGCTTGATTTGGACACGCCCGTGTGCCCAGGTGTTGGCGGGCACCGGCCTGTTGTCGGGTTTGCTCAGTGGTTTGCTGGGGGTCGGCGGTGGTTTTGTGATCGTGCCAGCCCTGTCGCGTTACACCAATCTGAGCATTCGCAGTGTGCACGCCACCTCGTTGGCGGTGATGGCGCTGGTGTCTTTGAGTGGCGTGGTGTCTGCCACTGCACACGGTGCCATGAACTGGGCCATTGCGCTGCCGTTTGCCGCTGGCGCCATCGTGGCGCTGCTGGCTGGCAGGCGGTTGGCCAGCCGGGTCCACCCCACGCGTCTGCAACAAGTGTTTGCCTGGTTTTGTGTCGGGGTGGCGGTGTTGATGCTGGCCCGGGCGGGAGGTCTGCTGCCGGTGTGAGGGCGCCACTTACAATGGTTTCAGACACAAGGTGGACGCATGAAAATTCTGATATCAAACGACGATGGCTTTCAGGCACCGGGCATCGTGGCCTTGTATGAGGCCCTCAAAGACGTGGCCGAGGTCGAGGTGGTGGCCCCGGAACACAACAACAGCGCCAAGTCCAATGCGCTGACGCTGCATTCACCCTTGTATGTGCACCGGGCGGCCAACGGGTTCCGGTATGTCAATGGCACACCGGCCGACTGCCTGCACATCGCCCTGACGGGGCTGCTGGACTACCGGCCGGACCTGGTGGTGTCGGGCATCAACAACGGCGCCAACATGGGTGACGACACCATTTACTCGGGCACCGTGGGTGCGGCGATGGAAGGTTACCTGTTTGGCATTCCCTCGATCGCCTTTTCCCAGGTCCAGCGTGACTGGTTGCACCTGGACGCCGCGGCCCGCAAGGCACGTGACCTGGTGCTACAGATGTCGCAGCAGAATCTGCTGGGCAGCAGCGCCTGGCTGCTCAATGTCAACATCCCCAACTTGCCCGAAGATCAGTTGGGCCATGTCAAGTTGTGCCGTCTGGGGCGGCGTCATGCGGCTGAGCCGGTCATCACCCAACTCAGCCCACGCAATGAAACCATGTACTGGATCGGTGCCGCTGGCGCGGCCAAAGACGATGCCGATGGCACCGACTTTCACGCCACCGCACAGGGCCATATCGCGATCACCCCCCTCAAGATCGACCTGACCGACCACGACAGCCTGGGCTACTGGGCGCAGACTGCCGCGCGCCTGGCTGCGGGCATGGGGCCGGGTTGATGACGAGCCATCGTCAGGCGGGTGTCAAAGCCCGGCCAGGCTTTCCGGCGCGTCTGGGGCCAATCCAGACCGCAGTACCACCGCCACCAGCTGTAAGCCGGTTGGCCAGCCACCGTCCCGCACCTGCACCGACCGGGCTGGGCATGGATTCGAGTGCGGTGCGTTTGAGCATGGTCAACAAACTGGCGCAACAAGGCATCTCGGACAAGCGTGTGCTGGTCGCTTTGGGGCAGGTGGAGCGGCACCGGTTTGTGGATTCCGCGCTGGTCAACCAGGCGTATGAAGACACCAGCCTGCCGATTGGGCTGGGCCAGACCATTTCCAAGCCGGGTGTGGTGTCGCGCATGTTGGAGCTGTTGCTGCAGGGCCAGACTTCTCGCCTGGGGCGGGTGCTGGAAATCGGCACTGGCTGTGGTTACCAGGCCGCTTTGCTGAGTCATTTGTGCAGCGAGGTGTATTCGATCGAGCGGCTGCGCGGTTTGCATGACAAAGCACGCGACAACCTGCGGCCTTTCCGTCTGGCCAATGTGCATTTGTTGTTTGGTGACGGGATGCTGGGGTATGCCAAGGGTGCCCCGTACGCAGGCATCATTGCCGCTGCAGGGGGTGAAGCCTTGCCAACTTGCTGGCTGGATCAGTTGGCGGTGGGCGGGCGCTTGGTGGCGCCAGTGGCGGCTGGAGCGCAGAGCCCCGGGCGCCAGGCTTTGGTGGTGGTTGACAAGACCCCACAAGGCCTACGCCAGACCGTGATGGAGGCGGTTCATTTCGTCCCTTTAAAATCGGGTATTGCATGACAGGATGTTTATGATGCGTGAGTTTCGACGAATTGGTTGGGGGATGGGTCTGGCGTTGTTGACGCTGGTGCTGGTGGGTTGTGGTTCAAAGACCCTCAACCGCGCACCGGTGGAGGACCGACCGCTCAGGCAGGGCGCACCCACTGCGCCTACTCCGACCGTGATAGCGCCGGTCAATCAGCCACCAGGTTTTGAGAATGCGGGTAAGCCGGGCTACTACACCGTCAAACCCGGCGACACCTTGCTGAGAATCTCCCTGGAACATGGCCAGAGCATGCAGGAGGTGGTGCGCTGGAACCAGCTAGAAAACCCCAACCGCATCGAGGTGGGTCAGGTGCTGCGTGTGGTGCCACCCGTCAGCAGCGAAGTGGTGGTTAAACCGGTCACCAAACCACAGGTGGTCGCCACACCCGCGTCGGCACCCCAGGCTACGGCCTCCGAACCCGCAACTCCGGCATCGGCGCCAGCCAGTGCCGCGAGCAAGCCAGCCCTGGCAGAAGACGACATCAACTGGATCTGGCCCGCCAACGGCACGATTTTGGCCGGATTTGACGATGTCAAGAACAAGGGTGTGGACATTGGTGGCAAGGCTGGAGAACCCGTCTTGGCTGCCGCCGACGGTCGGGTGGTGTACGTGGGCGCTGGCCTGCGTGGTTATGGCAACCTGATCATCCTCAAACACAACAACGTCTATCTGACCGCTTACGCCCACAACCAGACCTTGCTGGTCAAGGAAGACCAGTCGGTGCTCAAGGGGCAGAAGATTGCCGAGATGGGCAGCAGTGACGCCGACCGTGTCAAGCTGCACTTTGAGGTGCGCCGCCAAGGCAAGCCGGTTGACCCCACCAAATACCTGCCAGCCCGTTAAGTGGTGTCCCGGCTCGGCCGGGCTTGACGTTGCACGTCATTTTTTGCCTTGATTCCATGACAGATACAAACGAAACAACCGCTGTGGCGGCATATCCTGACCATTGGCTGCAGGTCGAATCCCTCGACCTGGACGCCCAAGGTGTGGCCCACAAGGCCGATGGCAAGGTGGTTTTTATTGAAGGTGCTCTGCCTTTTGAGTGGGTCAGCGCCAACATCAACCGCCACAAGAACAACTGGGAGCAGGGCACACTGACCCAGATCCATCGCGCCTCATCCCAGCGTGTGCAGCCCGGTTGCCCGCATTTTGGCCTGCACACCGGCGCCTGTGGTGGCTGCAAGATGCAGCACTTGCACAGCGCCGCGCAGGTGGCGGTCAAACAACGTGCCCTGGAAGACAACTTGTGGCATCTGGGCAAAGTCAAGCCCGAGCAGATGCTGCGACCGATCGAGGGGCCGACCTGGGGCTACCGCTACCGGGCTCGTTTGTCGGTGCGTTTTGTCCGCAAAAAAGGCACGGTGTTGATTGGTTTTCATGAGCGCAAAAGCCGTTATGTGGCTGACATGGCGGTCTGCCCGGTGTTGCCACCGCAAGTCAGTGCGATGCTGATGCCATTGCGCGACCTGATTGGCTCACTCGACGCGGTGGAAACCTGCCCGCAGATTGAGCTGGCTTGTGGCGACAAGGTGATTGCCCTGGTGCTGCGGCATCTGGAGCCCCTCAGCCAGGCAGATTTACAGCGCTTGCGTGTTTTTGCGGCAGCCAACCCGCCGGTTCAGTGGTGGCTGCAATCCAAGGGCCCGGAGACAGTGTGTCTGCTCGACGAAGGGGGCGAGGCGCTGTCTTACGCGTTGCCTGAGTTTGGCATCACCATGCCGTTTAAACCGACGGATTTCACCCAAGTCAACCCGCAGATCAACCGGGTGCTTGTGTCGCGGGCTTTGCGTTTGCTCGATGCACAACACAACGAACGTGTGATTGACTGGTTTTGTGGTTTGGGCAACTTCACCTTGCCCATCGCCACCCAGGCGGCGGAGGTCTTGGGCATTGAGGGCAGCGAGGTGCTGGTCGCACGCGCGCTTCAGAACTATGAAGAAAATCGTGCTCAAGCCCTTATCAATAAAGGGCTATGCACTACTTCTTTTGTAGCTCGCAACCTGTTTGAGATCACCCCGGAGATGTTGGTGAAGGACGGCGTGGCGGACAAATGGCTGGTGGATCCGCCGCGTGAAGGTGCGTTTGCTCTGGCGCTGGCCTTGGCCGAACTGCACCGGCAACGCCTGGGTACCTCCGAATTGCCACCGACCCCGGGTGCTCAGGCCTGGACGCCACCCAAACGCATTGTGTATGTGAGTTGCAATCCGTCGACCCTGGCGCGGGATGCAGGTCTGCTGGTGCATCAGGCGGGTTACCGCTGCACTGCTGCAGGTGTGGTCAACATGTTCCCGCACACAGCGCATGTGGAGAGCATGGCCGTTTTTGACTTGGCCGCGTAAGACGCGGGTTTGTTGACGGGCTCACCTTGTGTACCTGGGCAAACCAGGTGTCACTTGGTTTTGGCTTTGGCCTTTGGTTTGGGTTCTTCGATGACTTCTTCGACCGGTGCTGAGGCCGCTGCCGCAGGTGCCACAATCTCGGCGCGCTGACCTTCCAGCTTGTTTTCCCGCATATAGGCGTCCATTTCCAGCCAGCCTGCGTAAATGGCCGCCTTGTTGACCCCTTTGTTCAGGGCATAACAGTCTTCGATGCCGCGCAGGCCATTGCGGCAAGCGGCACCAACGGCTTTGGCTTCTGCCTCTTTTTGGGCAATTCTGGGGTCCGGCCCCAGGCCCAGCAGGTCGCAGCCGACCAGCAGCAAGGCCACACAAAGGATCAGCAAGCGTCTGGACATAGGGTGAAGCGCAAAAGGGGAGTGAATCGGCAAAGGGTGATTTTGATTCAACCACGACGCCCCATCCACAAAACAAGAAAAAAGGCCCGGATGGGCCTTTTGTTCTGACGCTTGGGGCGTGCGGGGAGCAGATCAGTCGCGTTCGCCGCCCATGATGCCCAGCAGGGCCAGCAGGCTCTGGAACACGTTGATGATGTCCAGATAGAGTGCCAGAGTGGCGCTGATGTAGTTGGTTTCACCGCCGTCGATGATGCGCTTGAGGTCGTACAGCATGTAGGCGCTGAACACACCAATCGCCATCACCGAGATCGCCATCATGCCTGCGGTGGAGCCCACAAACACGTTGATGATGCCACCCACCATGATAGCCAGTGCACCCACAAACAGCCACTTGCCCATGCCGGAAAGGTCACGTTTGATCACGCTGGAGAGGCTGGCCATGGCAAAAAACACACCGGCCGTGCCACCAAAGGCGGTCATCACCAGTTCCGGACCATTCTTGAAGCCCAGCACCATGGCAATCATGCGCGACAACATCAGACCCATGAAAAAGGTGAAACCCAGCAGCACCGGCACACCAGCGGCCGAATTCTTGGTTTTCTCAATGGCGAAGATGAAACCAAACGCCCCACCCAAGAACAGGATCAATCCCAGACCACCACCCAAAGATTGGGTGATGCCTGTCGCGACACCTAACCATGCACCCAAAACGGTTGGCACCAGGCTGAGTGCCAGCAACCAATAGGTGTTGCGCAAGACGCGGTTGCGCTGTTGTGCACCAGCGTTCAAGCCGTAGCTGCGGTCAATCGATTGAATGTGATCGGTCATACCAATACTCCTTTACTGCCGGAAAACATGAAGACGCGCAGAGTTTAAGCGTGGGCAGGCACTCTTTCCAAAAAAGCGGATGCAAGTTCCTACTTTTCGTGAGGCTACTTGTGACCTGAACAGAGGCACAGCGCTGCTTGAACGCCGTTATGCTTGACGTTTTAGCTCATGAAAAAGTTCTGTTGATGAAAACCAAAATGTTTCTTGAAATGTCCGATGTCAAGCAAATTGCTGCAGCTGCTGAAGCCGAGGCGCTGCGCAACCAATGGGCGGTGACGATTGCCATCGTGGATGACGGTGGCCATTTGTTGTGGTTGCAGCGCCTGGACGGTGCACCCGCATTGACCGCCCACATCGCGCCAGCCAAGGCCCATACTGCCGCCTTGGGTCGGCGTGAGAGCAAGGCCTATGAAGACATCGTGAACGGGGGGCGCACTGCCTTCTTGAGTGTGCCTGCGGTAGACGGTTTGTTGGAAGGTGCAGTGCCGATCCTGAAGGATGGGTTGTGCCTGGGTGCGGTGGGTGTCAGCGGTGTCAAGTCCAGCGAGGATGCACAAATCGCACGAGCGGGTATTGCCGCTTTGGCCCTCTGACCAACACGGTTGTGGCTAGTTGGGCAGCCTGAAGCTGATCGGGACATCAAACCACATGTCCTGTGCCTGCCCGTCTACTTTGCCGGGCACATAACGCCAGGCCAGAACGGCTCTCAAGGCCGACTGGTCCAGGCGTTCAAATCCGCTGGATTGAACAATTTCACCCCGCAACGCTAGGCCGTTCCTGCCAATCAACACCCGCACCATGACCTTGCCGCTTTCTCGTAGTCTGAGGCTCAGTGCAGGGTAGGGCGGCTGCGGGTTGTTCAGGTAATCTGCCTGGCTGGATGGCAAGTGCACCCCGCTTGAAGATGTATTTCTGCCGCCAACCGTCGATTCGGGCGTCGAGGCCGCCGTGGGGGCGGCGCTGTCGGCTTTAGCCTGTGACCCATGCTCTGCATTGGCTCCGGTCTGCAAGGGGATGGGGGCGTTGCTGTCTCCCCTTGGCGTAGGTTGTGCTGCCTGCACCACAGGGGTTGTCCGGTTGCTGACGGGCTTGGCGGCTGGCGGGCGCTTGTCGCCAGGGGCCTGGGACATTGGTGCTGGCAGTTTCTCTGCGGGAGAGGGTTCCAAAATCTGTCGCGTCTGTACAGGTGCTGGTGCCAGGTCTGGCTGGTCCGGTGAGTTCAATCCCCACCAGCCGATCAAAACCAGGTGGCCACACAACACCCCGCAGCTGAGTAAAAAGAGCTTCAATCTGATGCAAGGGTCTTGGGTGTGGCGGGCGCAGGCCCGTGGCCAGGGCAAACCGCAGTCTGTTCAGTAAGTCAATCGCTCCGGGCGAAGCTCTTGCAAAATGGTGGTCGAGATTTCCTCGATCGATTTGGTGGTGGTGGATAACCACCGAATGCCGGACCGCCGCATCATGGCTTCCGCTTCCTTGACCTCGTGGCGGCAGTTGGCCAGAGAAGCGTATTTGGAATTGGGTCGACGCTCGTTGCGGATCTCGCTAAGCCGTTCGGGTTGGATGGTCAGACCAAACAGCTTCTTGCGCTGGGCTTTGAGCACGGCGGGCAGGTCCTGGCGCTCAAAGTCCTCCGGAATCAGAGGGTAGTTCGAAGCTTTGAGTCCGTATTGCATGGCCAGGTACAGCGAGGTTGGGGTTTTGCCACTTCGGCTGACGCCGATCAGAATCACGTCGGAGCCTTCCAGATCGCGGTTGGATTGGCCATCATCGTGCTCCAGGGAAAAGTTGATGGCTTCGATGCGGGACTGGTACTCCTCGCTTTTGCTCGAGTCACTGAATCGCCCAATACGGTGGTTGGATTTGAGGCCCAGTTCTTCTTCCAATGGGTGGACAAAGGTGCCGAACATGTCCATCAGCATGCCGCTGCAGTTGTCGGAGATGACCCGCAGCACCTCGGTGTTGGCCAGCGTCAGAAAAACAATGGGGCGCTTGTTGTCAATCATGGACGCATGGTTGATCTGTCTGACGACCGTGTGTGCCTTGTCCACACTGTCAGTGAACGGCAACCTGACCCGGTGCAGATTCGCCTCAAATTGGTTCAGGATGGCATTGCCAAAGGTTTCGGCGGTGATGCCGGTGCCATCAGAGACAAAAAAAACAGTGCGGTTTGGCATGTGCAGGCTGGCTCAGGTTGGGTGACTTGCGCAATCTGTCAATTTCAGTCTCTTCAGCGGGCTGACTCGGCGTCGCGCAAGCCTACAATTCTTATTATCGGATCGATTTGCCGCGCAGCGCCCCACCGAGAACACCACAACAGACGGAAATGGGCTGCGCGTTGACCACTGTGCGCAAAACACGGCGGTCATGACCAGTTTTTTAACTTCTGGAGTTTTATCATGACCGCGCTTTTTGCATCGACCGATTTGGTCGTCCCCTTTGAGAACTTGAGAATGACCGATGTGGATTCGGTCGGCGGCAAAAATGCCAGCTTGGGGGAGATGATTTCCAATTTGCCCACAGGTGTCAAAGTACCCACCGGCTTTGCCACCACGGCACATGCCTTCCGGGAGTTCCTGGCCCATGGCAATCTGAGTCAAAAAATTAATGACCGTTTGGCGGGCTTGGATACCGATGATGTCAATGCCTTGGCCGTGGCTGGAGCTGAAATTCGTGCCATGGTGGAAAGCCAGCCTTTTCCGGCAGATTTCGAGCGTGATATCCGTGCGGCTTTTACGGTGTTGTGTGGTGACAACCCCTCTGCATCGTTTGCGGTGCGCTCGTCGGCCACTGCCGAAGATTTGCCCGATGCCTCTTTTGCAGGCCAGCAGGAAACATTCCTCAATGTCACCGGCATTGAAGAGGTACTGCACAAGATGCGCGAGGTGTTCGCTTCACTGTACAACGACCGTGCCATCAGTTACCGGGTTCACAAAGGTTTCGCCCATGAACATGTGGCGCTCAGTGCGGGTGTTCAGCGTATGGTGCGTTCTGACTTGGGGGCTGCCGGTGTGATGTTTACCCTGGACACCGAGTCAGGGTTTGAAGATGTGGTGTTCATCACCTCGAGTTATGGTCTGGGTGAGACGGTGGTGCAGGGTGCGGTGAATCCCGATGAGTTTTATGTCCACAAACCGATGCTCAAGGCGGGGAAGCTCGCGCTGATCCGGCGCAATCTGGGCTCCAAGCTGATCCAGATGCAGTTTTCAACACCCGAAGAAAAAGCCACCATGGGCAAACTGGTGAAAACCACGGATGTCCCGACCGAGCTGCGCAACCGCTACTCACTCACCGATGCCGAGGTCCAGAAGTTGGCCAGTTACGCCTTGGTCATTGAGGCCCACTATGGCCGGCCGATGGACATTGAGTGGGGCAAGGACGGAATTGATGGTGAGCTCTACATCTTGCAAGCGCGTCCGGAAACCGTCAAAAGCCAGGCTTTGGGTAAGGTGGAGCACCGCTACAAGCTCAAAGGCAAAGGCGTTGTGTTGGCCGAGGGGCGTGCCATTGGGCAAAAAATCGGCACCGGCCCGGTCAAGGTGGTCTACAACATCAGCGAAATGGACCGTGTGCAGCCCGGTGATGTGCTGGTGACTGACATGACCGACCCCAACTGGGAACCGGTGATGAAACGCGCCTCGGCGATTGTGACCAACCGTGGCGGGCGCACCTGCCATGCCGCCATCATCGCGCGTGAGTTGGGGATTCCCGCGGTGGTGGGCTGTGGTCATGCCGATCAGGTGCTCAAGGACGGCATGCTGGTCACCGTGAGTTGCGCCGAGGGGGACACTGGGTTCATCTATGACGGCCTGTTGGAAACCGAGGTCACCGAAGTTCAGCGTGGTGCGATGCCCGAGATCCCTGTCAAGATCATGATGAATGTGGGCAACCCACAGCTTGCATTTGATTTTTGCCAGTTACCCAATGCCGGTGTGGGTCTGGCACGGCTCGAGTTCATCATCAACAACAACATTGGTGTGCACCCGAAAGCCATCCTGGACTATCCCAATATCGATGCCGATCTCAAAAAAGCGGTGGAGTCTGTTGCGCGTGGCCATGCGTCGCCGCGCGCCTTTTACGTGGATCGGGTGGCTGAAGGTGTGGCCACCATTGCCGCGGCTTTCTGGCCCAAGCCGGTCATCGTGCGGCTCTCTGATTTCAAGAGCAACGAGTACCGCAAGCTGATTGGTGGCAGTCGGTACGAACCCGAAGAAGAAAACCCGATGCTGGGTTTTCGCGGTGCCGCGCGTTATGTCAGTGCTGACTTTGGTGAGGCCTTTGCGATGGAGTGTGAGGCACTCAAACGTGTGCGCGAAACCATGGGGCTGGTCAACGTGCAGGTGATGGTGCCGTTTGTCCGAACCCTGGGCCAAGCCAAGAAGGTGACCGAGTTGCTGGCCGAGCACGGGCTCAAACGTGGCGAGTTGGATCTCAAGCTGATCATGATGTGTGAGATTCCCAGCAATGCCATCCTGGCCAATGAGTTTCTGCAGTACT
Source organism: Rhodoferax sp. U11-2br (assembly GCF_018619435.1). GTDB lineage: Bacteria > Pseudomonadota > Gammaproteobacteria > Burkholderiales > Burkholderiaceae_C > Rhodoferax. The sequence continues at coordinate 153,414 of NZ_JAHFZF010000005.1, forward strand.
TTGATGGCTTCTCGATCGGTTCCAATGATCTGACCCAGTTGACCTTGGGTCTGGACCGAGATTCCGGCCTGGAGTTGTTGGCCAAGGATTTTGATGAACGTGACCCGGCGGTCACGGCCTTGATCAGTCAGGCGATTGCTGCTTGCCGCGCCCAGGGCAAGTACATCGGGATCTGTGGCCAGGGCCCCAGCGATCACCCTGACTTTGCTGTGTGGTTGATGCAGCAAGGTATTTCCTCGATTTCGCTGAACCCGGACACCGTGGTTGCCACCTGGCAAAGCCTGGCCAGTCAATAGCAAACACCTAGAGAACTTGGCACCACCGGGTGCCATCATCTCCAGCAGATGAGACCAGAGCTGCCCCTGCCTGAAAGCCAACCCATAGCCAGCTTCACACGCTTGCAGGCTTGGCTTTTGCTGGTTTGGTTTCTGGGCTCATTTGGCATCGTCTTTTTTGCCCACGATCTTCAACACAGCTTGGTTGGCTGGCCGATTTCGTATTGGTTTGCGTCGCAGGGCAGTCTGTTGATTTTTATCGTTATCGTGGCCGTTTATGCGCGTCTGGCCAACCGTGCAGATGGCGCTCAAGAGTTTGTTGACCCGGATTTCGGCAGGTACACACGGCGCATCCACAAACGGTTTTTGTTTTATGTGCTCATGTTCCTGTTTTTTGTGTTGGCCCTCGGACTGGCTGAACGCATCGGACTTAAAAGGATCTGGGTTGGCGCCATTTTTTTGTTTGCCACAGTTTTTCTTTATGCCCTGATCGGCATCTACGACCGCACCTCCAGAGCGTCTGAGTACTACGTGGCTGGGCGGCGCATCCCGGCCATGTACAACGGCATGGCAGTTGCCGCAGACTGGATGAGTGCGGCTTCCTTCATCAGTATGGCGGGTGGCTTGTATTTACAGGGTTTTTCCGGCTCCGGTTCTCAGCCAGGTGGCTTGGTGTATGTGCTGGGCTGGACCGGCGGGTTTTGCCTGGTCGCGCTCTTGGTGGCACCTCATTTGCGCAAGATGAACCTCTACACGGTGCCCGATTTTTTTGGCCGCCGGTTTGGTGGGCGTTGGCCTCGCATCATTGCGGCCTGGTCCGCCGTGTTGTGTTCGTTCACTTATGTGGTGGCGCAAATCTATGGGGTGGGCTTGATCACCTCGCGTTTGACCGGGGTACAGTTCGAAATCGGCATTTTGCTGGGCTTAGGTGGCGTGCTGGTCTGCTCGTTCCTGGGTGGCATGCGTGCGGTGACCTGGACCCAGGTGACCCAGTATGTGGTGCTGATCCTGGCTTTTTTGATCCCGGTCTCCTGGCTGGCTTACAAACAGCTTGGCAACCCTATGGCGCCGGTTGTTTATGGTCAGCAACTGCCCAAAATTGCCGAGTTGGAGCGACGTTTGATGGCGTCCCCGGCCGAGCAGGAGGTGGTCAATGAATATGCACGACGAGCAAGAGACTTTGCCCTCAAGCTCAATAACCTGCCGCAGTCACTGGAAGCTGAAAAGAAGTGGCATCGAGACAAGATTCAAAGCCTGACTCTGGCACATGCAGACGAGGCCCAGATCGTGGCCGCCAGGCGCGCGCTGGCCGCACTGCCGCGTGATGAAACCAGCGCTCGCGACAAATGGACTCGGGCCATGTACGACAACCTGGAGCGCGCCAAACCCTTGGCAGGCATGTCAGAGCAGACGCATCCGTTTGCCGGTGATCCCCATGGCACACCCGATGAACAAGAGAGGTTTCACACCTCTCGGCTGAATTTCCTGGCGCTGATGTTTTGTCTGATGGTGGGCACTGCAGGCCTTCCGCATCTGCTGACACGGTTCTACACCACCCAGTCGGTGATCGAAACCAGAAATTCGGCCACCTGGTCCTTGGTGTTTATTGCACTCTTGTACTTGGCTGCGCCAGCCTTGGCAGTTTTGGTCAAGTTTGAGATCATGGGCCATCTGGTCGGGCAACGCTTTGATGATTTGCCGTCCTGGATTTCCCAGTGGGCCAGGCTGGACCCGTCGCTGATATCCGTCAGTGACATCAACGGTGATCAGATCCTGCAGTTTGCCGAACTCAGGCTGGGGCCAGACATCGTGATGTTGGCCACCCCCGAAATCGGTGGTTTGCCGTATGTCATCTCGGGACTGGTGGCGGCGGGTGGGCTGGCCGCCGCTCTCTCTACCGCAGACGGTTTGTTGCTCACCATCGGCAACGCGCTGGCCCACGACTTGTTTTACCGCGGAAACAGTGAGACCTCGGGGGCGGTCAGTCGGGTCATGCTGTCCAAGTTTTCGCTGTTGCTGATGGCTTTGCTGGCAGCCTATGTGGCCGCTCAAAAACCTGCAGACATCTTGATCCTGGTGTCGGCATCGTTCTCTCTGGCGGGCGCTGCTTTTGTGCCGGTGATGATTCTGGGGATCTTCTGGACCGGTGTCACCCGTTGGGCTGCTGTCAGCGGCATGCTCAGCGGTTTGGGTGTCACGGTGTATTACATGCTCATCAATGCGCCAGGGGTACGTGCCTACTGGGGCTGGCAGGGGTCGGGCCTCTGGTTTGGTATTGAGCCCATATCTGCTGGTGTATTTGGCATCACTGCAGGGGTGGTTATGACGCTGCTGGTGAGTGCGCTGACACGCTCCGTGAAATCGGCTCACTGAGCCAGGCAGCCAGGCTCAAACAAAAAGCTATAATATTTGGCTTACCTTGCCACACCCCAATCAGACGCTGGGGGTGGCTTTTCGCCTCTTTCGAGGTACTTCCACAAGGAGTCTCAATGCGTCATTATGAAATCATCCTCATGATCCACCCGGATCAGAGCGAACAAGTTCCCGCCATGCTGGAACGCTACAAGGGCATGATCACCGCTGGTGGTGGCAAAGTGCACCGTGTCGAAGACTGGGGTCGCCGCCAGTTGGTCTACATGATCAACAAGCTGGCCAAAGCGCATTACCTGTGTGTCAACATCGAAGCCGATCAGGCCGTCATGGCTGAACTCGAACACGCCTTCAAGTTCAATGACGCGGTGTTGCGCCATCTGACCGTGTTGAAGAAAAAAGCCGAAACCGGCCCCTCTTCCATGATGAAGACGGTCGAGCGCGAAGACGCTCGCAAGACACAGCAAGCCGAATACCAGGCTTGAGACCTTTGTTAACCAGCTTGCAGTGAGCCTTGCCAACCACCTTCACCTGACAGCCAGCGTTCTTGAAATCGAGGTTTTGAGGTACACGCCGTCCGGAATTCCTGCTCTCAACTGTCGTTTGGAGCATGCATCAGAGATGGTTGAGGCGGGTCAGTTAAGGCAAGTCAAGGCAGTCATGAAATCGGTGGCTTTTGGTGCAGTTGCAGAACAACTGGCCCGACAAGACATCGGTAGCAGCTGGAATTTCAAGGGTTTTGTGGCGACGCCGCGTGGTGCAAAACACGTTGTGTTCCACATCCAAGAATTTGCTCAAGAGTAACGCATTTCAAAATATTTAAGGAGTCCATCATGGCCGGACCAAAACGTTTCAACAACAAAGACAAGCGCCCAAAGCGCCCAGCGCAAAACCTGCTGTTCAAGCGCAAGCGCTTTTGCCGCTTCACCGTGACCGGTGTTGAAGAGATCGACTACAAAGACATCGACACGCTGCGTGATTTCATTGCTGAAAACGGCAAGATCATCCCCGCACGCCTGACCGGCACCCGTGCCATTTTCCAGCGCCAGCTCAACACCGCCATCAAACGCGCCCGCTTCTTGGCCATGTTGCCTTACAGCGATCAGCACAAGATCTAAGGACTACCTACCATGCAAATCATTCTGCTCGACAAGGTGGTGAACCTTGGCAATCTCGGTGAAATCGTTAAAGTCAAAGACGGTTACGCCCGCAACTTTCTGATTCCGTCTGGCCGCGCCCGTCGCGCCACCGAAACCGCCAAGAAAGAATTTGAAGTCCGCCGCGCTGAGCTCGAAAAAGCGGCTGCCGCCAAGCTGGCTGAAGCACAAGCCTTGGGTGAAAAGCTGGCAGGCACCACCTGCAAGCTGACCCAAAAAGCCGGTGTGGATGGCCGTTTGTTCGGTTCGGTGACCAATGCCGACATCGCTGAAGAGCTGACCAAGTCCGGTTTTGCCGTGACCAAGGCTCAGATCCGTATGCCGCTTGGCCACATCAAAGTGGTTGGCGACAACACCGTGGGTGTGGCCTTGCACACCGACGTGGTGGTGGACATCACCGTGTCGGTCTACGGCGAAACCGCTTAAGCCGCAGACGCTGCTTGACAAAGCCGCCCGGGTGCAAACCCTGGCGGCTTTTGTATTGGTGCAATCACCGTTTGTGCCTTTGCACAGCTTGTGCACAGTTTATACAGACGTCACCCCCAGCTTGTTACTCGACACCCCAACCATCACGGCTTAGTATTCAAGCTTCAAGGAATCTCCCATGTCTGCTGTTTTTCCCGCTCTTCAAGATGACCTGGTCCCAGACCGCCAAGTGGCGCAGCTGCGTATACCGCCGCACTCCATTGAGGCTGAGTCCAGTGTACTGGGCGGGCTGTTGCTGGATAACGCTGCTTGGGACCGGGTGAGTGATGTGCTCACCGAGCAAGATTTCTACCGCTATGAACATCGTGCGGTGTTCTCGGCGATGACCGTGCTGATCAACGCTTCCAAACCTGCCGACGTGATCACGGTTTTTGAGCAGTTGCAGAGCTTGGGCAAGGCCGAAGAGGTGGGCGGGCTCAGTTACCTGAACGCGTTGGCGCAGTATGTGCCCAGCGCTGGCAATATCCGTCGTTACGCCGAGATCGTGCGTGACCGCTCGATCCTGCGCAAACTGGTGTCCACCAGCGAAGAAATCTCGGCCAACGCCTTCAACCCCAAGGGTCGACCGGTGGCGTCCATCCTGGACGAGGCAGAACAGAAGATTTTCAACATTGGCGAGGAGGGCTCGCGCACCAAGCAAGGGTTCCAGAGCATGGACACGCTGGTGGTGGATTTGCTGGATCGGGTCCAGGAGATGGCCGACAACCCGAACGACGTCACCGGTGTGCCCACCGGGTTTTATGACCTGGATCGCATGACAGCGGGGTTGCAGGCGGGTGACTTGGTGGTGTTGGCTGCGCGTCCGTCGATGGGGAAGACGGCGTTTGCCATCAACATCGCCGAGCATGTAGCCATGAACGAGGGCCTGCCAGTGGCGGTGTTCTCGATGGAAATGGGGGCGGCGCAGTTGGCGGTGCGGATTGTGGGCTCAATCGGACGCATCGACCAGGGCCACCTGCGCACCGGCAAACTCACCGACGACGAGTGGCCGCGCTTGACCGAGGCCATTGAAAAGTTGCGCACCATTTCCTTGAACATTGATGAAACTGCGGGTCTTACGTCCAGCGAACTGCGGGCCAACGCGCGCCGCCTGGCGCGTCAGTGTGGCCAGTTGGGCCTGATCGTGGTGGACTACTTGCAGTTGATGAGTGGCTCCAATGGCAGTGACGGTGAAAACCGAGCTACTGAGCTGGGTGAAATCTCGCGGGGTTTAAAAATGTTGGCCAAGGAGCTCAAATGCCCCTTGATTGCTCTGTCGCAGCTGAACCGAAGTGTGGAGCAGCGCCCCGACAAACGCCCGATGATGAGTGACTTGCGCGAGTCCGGCGCCATCGAGCAGGATGCCGACATCATCATGTTCATTTACCGCGACGATTACTACAACCGCGAAACCTCCAAAGAGCCTGGTGTGGCCGAGGTGATCATTGCCAAGCAGCGTAACGGCCCGACCGGGACTGTCAAACTGGCATTCCTGAAAAACATCACAAAGTTCGAGTCTTTGGCCAGTGGCGGCACTGGCGACTTTTAGGCCAGCTGGCACGGGTCTGCGCAGACCCGTTCAGCTTTCTTACATCAAAACGGCCTCTAGCCCTTACGTTGTCAGGGCTAGTAGCTATTCAATTTAAAGCACTTCGCTGGCAAAGTCGGCCAGCCGAGAGCGTTCACCCCGGGCCAGGGTGATGTGGCCGCCATGTGCCCAGCCTTTGAATTTGTCCACCGCATAAGTCAGGCCCGATGAACCTTCGGTCAGGTAGGGCGTGTCGATCTGCGCGATGTTGCCCATACAAATGATCTTGGTGCCTGGGCCGGCGCGGGTGATCAGGGTCTTCATCTGCTTGGGGGTCAGATTCTGGGCCTCGTCGATGATCACGTATTTGTTCAGGAAGGTGCGCCCGCGCATGAAGTTCATGCTCTTGACCTTGATGCGGCTGCGGATCAGCTCGTTGGTGGCGGCACGGCCCCATTCACCGGCGGCGGTGTCGGTTTTGCCCAGCACTTCCAGGTTGTCGTCGAGCGCCCCCATCCACGGGCCCATCTTCTCTTCTTCGGTGCCGGGCAGGAAACCAATGTCTTCGCCGACGCTGACGGTGGCACGCGTCACGATGATTTCGGTGTAGCGGCGTTCATCGAGCACCTGTGTCAGACCCGATGCCAGCGCCATCAGCGTTTTGCCGGTGCCAGCGGTGCCGGTCAGGGTGACAAAGTCGACCTCGGGGTCCATCAGCAGGTTCATCGCGAAGTTCTGCTCGCGGTTGCGGGTGGTGATGCCCCAGACCGCATTTTTCAGGTGGGTGAAGTCGCGCAGGGTTTTGAACACCGCCACTTTGCCCCGGATTTCTGTCACCTTGGCGTACAGGCTGGGTTCACCGGGTGATTCGAAGTAGACAAACTGGTTGACCAGCAGCTGCGGCACCACCGGGCCGCTGATGCGGTAGAAGGTGTGGGCACCCTGTTGCCAGCTCTCCACCGATTTGCCGTGGGTGGTCCAGAAGTCAGAGGGCAGGGCATAAGCGCCCGAATACAGCAGGTCACCGTCCTCCAGGGTTTTGTCGTTCTGGTAGTCGTCGGTGGACAAGCCCAGCGCGCGGGCTTTGACCCGCATGTTGATGTCCTTGGACACCAGCACCACCTCGCGCGGTGCGTGTTGTTTGCGCAGGGCTTCGACCACACCCAGGATCTGGTTGTCGGCCTTGCCCTGGGGCAGGCTCAGAGGCAGGTCGTAACTGAGCAGCTGCGTCTGGAAGAACAGGCGGCCACGCGCTTCGGTGTGGCCGGTGGCATCTAGCGGCAGGCCGCTGGTGATGTCGCCACCCTGGTGTTCGGCCAGTGCGTCCAGTGACCGGCTGGTCTGGCGGCCGTTGCGCGCCACCTCGGTCATGCCCTTTTTGTGGGCGTCCAGCTCTTCAAGCACGATCATCGGCAGGAAGATGTCGTGCTCTTCAAAACGGAACAGGCAACTCGGATCGTGTAGGAGCACATTGGTGTCGAGCACAAACAGGCGGGTGGGTCCCTCAAAACGCTTGGATTTGGCGCGGGAACGTTCCACCGGTTTGGGAGCGGCGGGGCGCACAACTTCGGGTGTGGTTACGGGCCGATCTGCCTGGATGGGTTGCGCTGCTTTGCTGGTCCGGCTGCGGCTGGGCGGTGTGGCTGTGGCCGGGCTGCTGGTCAGGACTTCGGCCGCCTTGACCGGTTCGGGCACTTCGGCGCTGACCGTGGCTTTTTGCTTCGGGCGCGTCTTGGCGGGTGTTTCATACTCTTGTTGTGACAGCAAGGCGGCGCGTTTGGTAGGAGCAGAGGGCAAGGGCATGAAAACTCTCGAAGTGATGAGGTATGGGGGCTAAAAGCAAAACAGCCGCCATGTCACCAGGGCGGCTGTTTCAAAGCGAGTTGGCGTGACTGTCAACAACATGCAAATCATTATGCACGAGCTGTCTGACAACGACGCCGGACGGTGTGTTTTGGCAGGTCCTGTCTCCAGGGTTTGGCAAAACCGGTGGTATCAGGCCGCGATGGCGGTCTTTTTGAGGTTCTTGACCGCTTCCAGCACCTCGTCCACATGGCCGGGTACTTTCAGGCCACGCCATTCTTCCTTGAGGGTGCCGTCGGCACCGATCAGGAAGGTGCTGCGTTCGATGCCCTTGACCTTCTTGCCGTACATGATCTTGTTTTTGACCACACCAAACATGTGGCACATCTTTTCTTCGGTGTCGGCGATCAGCTCAAACGGCAGCTCCAGCTTCTGCTTGAAATCGTCGTGTGACTTCATGTTGTCGCGCGAGACACCAAACACCGTGGCACCGGCCTTGACAAAGTCTTTGTACTTGTCGCGAAACTGCATGGCCTCGGTGGTACATCCAGGGGTGTTGTCTTTGGGGTAAAAGTACAAAACGACGATGTGGCCGAGGTGGGACGTGTTGGTGACCCGGATACCGCCTGTGGCATTGGACTCGAATTCGGGGATGGGTTTATTGACAACAATCGCCATGGTTCTTCAATCTCGTGTGACAGGATGCGTCAGTCTCTCAAGTCGCGGACACTATCCTTTTTTTATAGCGCTGCTGCGCCCTCGACTGCCAACTGCGGATTTTAACGCATTAGCAGTGCAACCGCGACATATCGCCCCTCGGCGGCCAAGATGTTGTAAGTGCGACAAGCCGCCTGGGTGTCCATGGTTTCCAGGCCAATTTGTCGCTGCATCAAGGCTTGGGTCAGGCTCGGGTGGACAAAACGCAGGCGTTCACCGCTGCCAAAAATCACCAGCTCGGGCTGCCATTGCGCCAGTTGCTCAAATACCTCGGTCGTGATGTCTTCAAAGCGGCTGCAGGGCCAGTCCAAACGTTTGCCGCGCGAGTCCAGGATGATGCTGTGTGTGATTTTTTCGCCGCCTACCTGTACCCAGTCAGGGCCGTAGGCGTTGATGGACTGGAAATGCGGCTTGTCGGGATGTATTTTCATGGGTCTTTCGGGGTGTCAGGCCGTCTGGGGCGCGCTGGGTTACCGGTGCTGGGGCCTGCGCCGTGGAAGCGCAAAGACTTGTGGTCAAATTATAGGTTTCGCCCAAGTGCAGCCACTCCCGGAGGGACTTTGAAAACCATACGCAAATCAGCCAAGCTGGCCAATGTGCTTTACGACATCCGCGGTCCGATCATGGATGCGGCGCGCCAGATGGAAGATGAAGGCCAGAAGATCATCAAGCTCAACCTGGGCAACTTGGCGGTGTTTGGTTTTGATGCGCCTGAAGAGATCCAGCAGGACATGATCCGCAACCTGCCCAATTCGGCGGGTTATTCGGACAGCAAGGGCATTTTTGCGGCACGCAAGGCGGTCATGCACGAAACCCAGAAGCAGGGTATTGTGGGTGTGACGCTCGACGATATCTACCTGGGTAACGGAGCCAGCGAACTCATCACCATGGCCACCAACGCCTTGCTCGACAACGGCGACGAGTTGTTGCTGCCGATGCCCGACTACCCGCTGTGGACCGCATCGACCAGCCTGTCGGGTGGCACACCGGTGCATTACCTGTGTGACGAGGCCAATGGCTGGATGCCAGACCTGGACGATATCCGCGCCAAGATCACACCCCGGACCAAGGGCATCGTGGTGATCAACCCGAACAACCCGACCGGCGTGTTGTACAGCGATGAACTGCTCCAGGGCATTGTGACCATCGCGCGTGAACACGGCTTGGTGATTCTGGCTGACGAGGTGTATGACAAGGTGCTTTACGACGGTGTCAAACACACGGCGTTGGCCAGCCTGTCGACCGATGTGCTGACACTGACTTTCAACTCGCTCTCTAAGAGTTACCGCTCCTGCGGTTACCGCGCTGGCTGGATGGTGGTCTCGGGCAACAAGAAGGCCGCCGGTGACTACATCGAGGGTTTGACCATGCTCTCGAACATGAAGCTGTGCTCCAACGTCCCCGGCCAATGGGCGATCCAGACCGCACTGGGGGGGTACCAGAGCATCAACGACCTGGTGTGTGAGGGTGGTCGCCTGCGCCGCCAGCGCGACCTGGCCTACGAGCTGATCACCGCCATCCCCGGCGTGAGCTGTGTCAAGCCTGAGGCTGCGCTCTACATGTTCCCCAAGCTGGACCCGACGCTGTACCCGATCACCGACGACCGCCAGTTTTTCCTCGAATTGCTGCGTGAAACCCGGGTGATGCTGGTGCAGGGCACCGGCTTCAACTGGCAGCAGCCGGACCATTTCCGCATTGTGTTTTTGCCACATGAAGAAGATTTGCGTGTGGCGATTGGCCGCATTGCCAAGTTTCTGGAAGGCTACCGCAAGCGGCACAGCAACTGACGCACTCTTTTTTTAAGAGCTACTCGCGCTTATTAAATAAGGGCTAGAGGCCAATTTAACCTGTAACTTTTGAAAATTATGAAACCTATTCAAGTTGGTCTGCTCGGCATCGGTGTTGTGGGCTCTGGTGCGTTCAATGTGCTGCGGCGCAACCAGGAGGAAATCAAACGCCGCGCCGGTCGCGGTATTGAGATCACGATGGTGGCCGACCTGAACGTGGCGCGTGCCCAGGAGCTGGTTGGCCCCGGTGTGACCGTGGTCAGCGACGCCCGCGCGGTGATTGCCAACCCGGACATCGACATCGTCATCGAACTCATCGGTGGCTATGGCATTGCCAAAACCCTGGTTTTAGAGGCCATTGCGGCTGGCAAACATGTTGTGACCGCCAACAAGGCATTGCTGGCAGTGCACGGCACCGAAATTTTTGCCGCTGCGTCTGCCAAAGGTGTGATGGTGGCGTTTGAGGCGGCCGTGGCAGGTGGCATCCCGATCATCAAGGCGCTGCGCGAGGGCCTCACAGCCAACCGCATCCAGTGGGTGGCCGGCATCATCAACGGCACCACCAACTTTATTTTGAGCGAGATGCGCGACAAAGGCCTGGACTTTGCTGTGGCACTCAAAGAAGCCCAGGCACTGGGTTACGCCGAGGCCGACCCGACCTTTGACATCGAAGGTGTGGACGCAGCGCACAAGGCCACGCTGATGGCCTCCATTGCCTTTGGTGTGCCGGTGCAATTTGACAAGGCCTATGTGGAAGGCATCACACAACTGGGCGCTGCCGACATCAAGTACGCTGAGCAACTGGGCTACCGCATCAAGCTGCTGGGCATCACAAAGCGCCGCCAGGGCGACGTGACCAAACGCCAAGCCGATGGCATTGAGCTGCGCGTGCACCCCTGCCTGGTGCCAGCCAAACGCCTGATCGCCAATGTGGAAGGCGCCATGAACGCCGTGGTGGTCAACGGTGATGCGGTGGGCAACACGCTCTACTACGGCAAGGGCGCCGGTAGTGAGCCTACCGCCAGCGCAGTGATTGCCGACCTGGTCGACATCACCCGCCTGCACACGGCGGATGCGGCGCAACGCGTGCCCCATCTGGCGTTCCAGCCCAACGCCATGAGCGATCTGGTGGTGTTGCCCATGAGTGAGGTGGTCACCAGTTACTACCTGCGCCTGCGGGTGGCCGACGAGACTGGCGTGTTGACCAAGGTCACGGGCATCCTGGCCGAGGCCGGCATCAGCATCGACGCGGTGTTGCAACGCGAAGCAGATGAAGTCTGTGGCGAGTCCCAAGTGCCGCAAACTGACGTGATCATCCTGACCCACGACTGTGTCGAGGCTTGCATGAACGCCGCTATCGCCCAGATGCAGGCGCTGCCAACCGTCTTGGGGCCCATCACCCGCATCCGCAAGGAGGAACTGGCCTGATGAACTACCTCTCCACCCGCGGCGACCACAGCCCCAAGCGTTTTTGTGACATTCTGCTTGAAGGCCTGGCGCCCGATGGCGGCCTCTATCTGCCTGAGTCCTATCCCCAGGTGGATGACGCCACCCTGAGCCGTTGGCGCAAGGTTTACCACGTGCAGGGTTACGCCGAGCTGGCGTTCGAGATCCTGTCGCTCTATATCGACGACATTCCGGCCGACGACCTGCGCGCGATCTGCGCCAAGACTTACACCGCCGAGGTGTTTGGTACCGGCGAGATCGTGCCGCTGCGCCATTTGGACAACGGCATCTGGCTAGAGGCCTTGTCCAACGGCCCGACGCTGGCGTTCAAGGACATGGCGATGCAGCTGCTGGGCAACCTGTTCGAGTACGAGCTGGCACGTCGCGGTGAACAACTCAACATCCTGGGCGCGACCAGTGGCGACACCGGCAGCGCCGCCGAATACGCGATGCGTGGCAAAAAAGGCGTGCGTGTTTTCATGACCAGCCCGGCCGGTCGCATGAGCCCGTTCCAGCAGGCGCAGATGTTCAGCCTGATGGATGAGAACATCATCAACATCGCGGTTGAAGGTGTGTTTGACGACTGCCAGGACATGGTCAAGGCGGTCAGCAACGATCTGGACTTCAAGCGCCAGTACAAGATTGGCACGGTCAACTCGATCAACTGGGCGCGGCTGCTGGCGCAAGTGGTTTATTACTTTGCCGGTTATTTCCAGGCCACGGAAACCAACGACCAGAAGGTCAGCTTCACCGTGCCGAGCGGCAACTTCGGCAACATCTGCGCAGGCCATGTCGCGCGCATGATGGGTTTGCCGATTGCCAAGCTGGTGGCGGCCACCAACGAAAACGACGTGCTCGACGAGTTCTTCAAAACCGGGGTCTACCGCGTGCGCGCCAGTGCCGACACGCATGAGACCTCCAGCCCGTCGATGGACATTTCCAAGGCCAGCAACTTCGAGCGTTTCATTTTTGACCTGCTGGGCCGCGACGGCGCGCGTGTCAAAGCGCTGTTTGGCGAGGCCCTGGCGCGCAGCGGCCAGTTTGACCTGAGCCAGCATCCGGCCTTCAACGACATCCGCCTGCGCTACGGTTTTGTCAGCGGCAAAAGCACCCACGCCAACCGCCTGGCCACCATCAAGGAGAGTTTTGAGCAGCACGCGATGGTGATCGACCCGCATACCGCCGACGGTGTCAAGGTGGCGCGTGAGCAGTTGCAAACCGATGTGCCGATGATCGTGCTGGAGACCGCCTTGCCGATCAAATTTGCTGAAACCATCGTCGAAGCCACGGGCCGTGAGCCGGAGCGCCCGGCTAAGTTTGACGGCATCGAGGCTTTGCCCAAGCGGGTGATCACCATGGCGGCCGATGCTGCCGCCATCAAGCAGTTGATCCGCAGTCGCTGCGTCTGAAGCCGAGCCAGCCACTGTGCGCCCACCTTTGAAACCGCTGGACGAGGCACTGGCGGAGTTGCTCGATTTTGCGCACCCCCTGGACGGGGTGGACTCCATCTCCACCTTCGACGCCGATGGCCGGGTGTTGGCGCAAGACCTGGTGTCTGCCCTGCAGGTGCCGCCCCATGACAACAGCGCGATGGATGGGTATGCCCTGCGTTGTGCCGATCTGGCCGCGGGGGAGGCTTTGCTGGTGTCGCAGCGCATCCCTGCGGGCAGCAGCCCTGAGCCCTTGGCCGCGCAAACGGTGGCGCGACTCTTCACTGGTGCGCCGTTGCCACCCGGTGCGGACGCGGTGGTGATGCAGGAAAACTGTCAATTGCAAGAGAACGGCTGTGTGTTGGTCAACGGACCAGTGACGCTTGGCCAATGGATTCGCCGCAGCGGTGAAGACATCCAGCGAGGCGCTACCATACTCTCGAAAGGAGAGCGTCTGACCCCCGCATCACTTGGGCTGGCGGCCAGTATTGGTATGAACCAGCTGCAGGTGGTGCGCTGCCCCAAGGTGGCGTTGTTGTCCACCGGTGACGAGCTGGTCATGCCCGGCGAGGTGGCACCACAAGACATGCGCCCCGGCGCCATCTACAACTCGAACCGTTTTGTGCTCAAGGCCTTGCTGACCCGCCTGGGTTGTGAGGTGACCGACCTGGGTATCGTGCCTGACCAGCGCCAAGCCACCATCGACGCGCTGGCCGCCGCCGCGCAGCAGCATGACCTGATCCTGACCAGTGGCGGTGTCTCGGTGGGGGAAGAAGACCACGTCAAACCCGCCGTGCAGGCGCTGGGCCAGTTGAACCTGTGGCAGATCGCTATCAAGCCCGGTAAACCCTTTGCTTATGGCCAGATCACCCGGGATGGAGTGACGGGGCAGGGTGCCCATTTCATCGGCCTGCCGGGCAACCCGGTGTCGGGGCTGGTGACCTTTTTGATGTTGGTGCGGCCGTTTTTGTTGCGACTGCAGGGGGTGACCCAGGTTGCTCCGCTATCTATAGTGACTACCTCAGGATTTACCTGGTCTAGAGCCGATACACGCCGAGAGTTTCTGCGAGCGCGACTGAACGCGGTGGGTGCGTTGGAGCTGTTTCCCAACCAGAGCGCGGCGGTGTTGACCTCGGCGGTCTGGGGGCATGGTCTGGTCGACAACCCGCCCGGCCAGACCATTGCGCCCGGTGACACAGTGCGTTTTATCCCGTTTGCGGCCTTGTTGTCATGAAGATCACCGTGAAGTATTTCGCCTCGATCCGCGAAGCCATTGGTACCGGCGTGGAAGTGCGCGAGACACAGGCCAATACCCTGGGTGCCTTGCGCGACGAACTGATAGCGCTGGGGGGTGACCATGCCGAGAGTTTGGCGCGTGGCCGTGCTGTGCGGCTCGCGCTTAACCAGATCATGGCGAACGAGGCAGAGGCTTTGACCGAGGGCGCCGAAGTGGCGTTTTTCCCGCCGGTGACCGGGGGCTAGCGCTTGGCCAAGTTGGTCTCTGGTGTATCGGCTGGTGCGCTATTAAAAATATATCTGTCTGCCCTTTATCCATAAGGGCTGGAGGCCATTTTGAAGCAAAACCCTGCAAGGGTATCGATTCAGACCCAAGATTTTGACGCCACGGCCGAACTTGCCGCCCTGCGTGCAAAGGATGGCCGGGTTGGTGCGGTGTGTTGTTTTGTTGGCACCGTGCGTGACCACACGGCGGGCCAACCAGGCCAGATCAGCAGCATGGAGCTGGAGCACTACCCGGGCATGACCGAAGCCGCGATTGAGGCCATGATCGATGCCGCTGCGGCACGCTTTGACATCCTGGGCGCCCGTGTCATCCACCGCATTGGGTTGTTGCAGCCGCTGGACCAGATTGTGCTGGTGGCCGTGACTTCTGCCCACCGGGGTCAGAGTTTTGCCGCCTGCGAGTTCCTGATGGACTACCTCAAGACCCAGGCACCGTTCTGGAAAAAGGAAACCACGCCCGATGGCTCGCAGTGGGTCGATGCCCGCGTCAGCGACGATGCGGCGCTGGCCCGCTGGGGCATTGACGCACGCAACAGCTGAGCTTGGGCCAGCCAGCGCGCCCCCACTCCGATCAGCGCCTGACCCGCAACACCAGCATCCGCAGCCAGGGCGCCCGCCAGGCGAGCACCTGTGTCATCAAGCTGGCGGACGCCGCCAGCAGCATGAGCCAGACCAGCACAGCCATCGACGGCCGGTCGGCGACGAAGCAGAGCACCGCTGACAGCAGCAGGCCCGTCCAGCCGAGCAGGCGCAGCCGCTGGGTGGCTCGGGCGGTCAACACCGCCTGATGGCCAAAAGTCTGCTGCCAATGCACCTCCAGGCTGAGTGCCAGCCAGCCCATGCCGGTGAACGACAACACTGCCGCCAGGCACAGCGTCAGCGCCTCAGCCATGGGCCACCTCCGCAGTGAGCTGTGACAAGTGCGCCTGGTCACGTTGCGCCAGTTTGCGTGCCACCCAGACGGCGATGCCGGCCGAGGCCAGCAGGCTCAGATCCACACCAGCCACCGCCCAATACGGCTCGCCGACCATGGTCTTGAACAGATGGTCACCCGTGCTCAGCCAGTTCAGCACAACGGCGGCCAGGGCCAGCAGGGCAATGCCCCAGCACTGCTCTCGCCAAGCAGGGTTCCTCTTTGCCTGCGCCACCGGTGCGCTGCGCACAAAGGCGTGCAACATGGCCAACACCCAGAGGCCCCAGAAGGCCAGTTGCTCCCAATCGCCTTTGCCCACCAGATGGCTTGGCAGCACTCGGTTGACCACCAGCATGCCAACAGTGGCAATCACCATGCCGGTGACCGTTGTCACCGCCAGCGCATCAACGACGCGGCTGCCCTGGCTGCCGGATTCGGCGTGTTTTCTTTTGCGCTTTTCGACGAAGAAGATGAAGCCGGTGGCAATACAAACGCAGCCCAGCAGGCCACCGAGCACGTAGAGCCAGCGCAGCAGCCAGTGCCTGAAGTGTTGCAGATGCAGGCCGGTGAGGAACTCGTTGATACCACCCACCGCGCTGGGCGGCGGTTCCTCACGCAGCACCTCGCCGGTGCTGGCTTTGAAGTGGATGGCCTGGCCGACCAGCGCGACTTGGTCGCTGCCAGCACGGTACAGGCTGACGTAGCCGTTGCTGTCGCCCAGGTGTTCGATGAAGAGCAAGCCGACTTCACCTGGCATGTCGCGCGCCGCCCAGCGCCGCTTGGCCTCCAACACCATCGCATCGACCGACGCCAGCGGCGCCGCGACACCCGCTGGCTCGTGCGGCAGTCCGGTGCGCCGGGCCTCCAACACCTCGTGCTGTTCGTGCAAGGGCTTGAGCAAGGTGTGGCCAACCGGGAAGTAAACCGTGCTGGCAAAGATCACCAGCCCGGTGAGGGCGAAGAAGAAGTGGAAGGGTAGGGCGAGCACGCCGCTCAGGTTGTGCAGGTCCAGCGCACTGCGCTGGGTGCGCTTCCAGGGGCGGAAGGTGAAAAATTCGCGAAAGATCTTGCGGTGCATGATGACCCCGCTGACCAGCGCCACCAGCATGCTGAACCCGGCCAGACCTACCAGCCAGGAGCCTATGTTCTGCCACGACCAGTTCAGCTGGTAATGCATGGGGTAGAACCAGCCGCTGCCGATCTTGAGCTTGTCGTCGGGCAGGAACTGGCCCGAGCGCGGGTCGATGGTCGCCCAGCCATTGACGTGTGCGTGTTCGTCGGTGTCGTCCTTCAGTTTGTTGGGCACGTCGAACTCGCCGCCGATGGCCAGCACCGGGTCACGGTGTGTGGTGTAGGCGTAGAGCGAGGACATGGGCATCGTATCGGGGTGTGGTAGGGTGCCGATGACGCGCTGTTGCGTCGCCACCATGTCATCCGGATGCGGTTTCAGTTGGGCATAAACCGGCTGCAATACCTTGTCAAAACTGGGCATAGGCTGGGGCTCGAAGCGCGTTTCGGGAATTGCCCAGCGGTCGATCTCGCGATCAAACACCGACAAGGCACCAAAGAAAAAAGCGACCATCAGCACAAAACCCAGGACCAGGCCCATCCAGGTGTGCAGCCATGTCATCGATTGGCGGAAGTGGGGAGACATCATCGAACCTCCGTCAGGAAAGGAGAAGCTGCTGCCAACCCATGGCCGCAGCAGTCATGCACAGTGCACCACCACCCAGTACCGCCCAAACACGGGTGAGCTGGGTGGCAGCAAAGGCCCACAGGAACAGGCCCAGGAAAACCAGGAAGGCGAGCAGCAGCAGCGCTGTCTCGGCTTCGTGGAAATCCACCCCCAACGCCACCAGCGCGGCCACCCCCAGGGCGGTGAAGCCCCAGGTAAAGGCGTAGCTGCCGAGCAATGCAGCGGCAAGGCGGTGAAGAATAATCAGCTGTGTACGCCCGCGTGGGGCGGCGTCTTGAGGTGTGGGTTTCGTCATCAGAGTTTGTAGTCAAGCGAAACCATCAGGTTTCTGGGAGATCCGTAAATCGCGCCGTATTGCACGGTGCGCAGGTACTTCTTGTCGAACAGGTTGTTGATGTTCAGGCGCAGGGTGGTTTTGCTGTTCAGCTCGTAGGCTGCGAACGCGTCGGCAAGAACATAAGCATCCTGGCGCGCACCGCCAATCTTCGAGACGTCGGACTGCCAGCGCAGCGCAGAGCCCACCCGCAGGCTCGGCAACATCGGTACCCGCGTGTCGGCACGCAGCTTCAATGTGCGGCGTGGCACCCATTCATAAAGATCATTGCCATCCGGCCCGGTCAGCTTGAGCGACGTGAACCCGGCGGTAAGCTGGGTATCGGCACTGATGCGACCTGTTGCCTCCACCTCGAAACCCCGCGAGGTCACGTCCTTGGGTTCGTAGTAGTTCTGTTGGGCCACCGTGTCGAAACCAGCAATGGTTGCCAGCCCCTTTTGTGTGGCGGAGAAAACGGCAAAGGTGGTCAGCAGCTTGCGGTTCAGCCATTCGGCTTTGACACCCACCTCGGTATTGACGCCCTTCATCGGCGCCAGGAAAGCGCCGTTGACGTTGCGCTGATCCTGGGCCTGGAAGATGTCCGAGTACGAGGCGTAGGCCAGCGTGTCCGGTGTGATGTCGTAGGTCGCTCCGACATAGGGGCTGGACTTTTCGGTTGTTTCGTTGTCCAGGTTGGTGCCGCCACCGTAGATCGCGGTTCCGTTGCGCTGGAGCTTGATCGAGTTGAGACCAAGGATGCCCTTGAGTCGGTCGGTCAGTGTCAGTCGGGTCGCTGCGTACAGGCGTGTGATGGCCTGGTTACCGTCGGACGCGACACTCTTGGCACCCCAGGTGGGTTCGGGGTAGATATCTCCGGAATAAGGGAAGGCTGCTGACAGCGCAGAAGCTGCTGGCGCAGCGAAAGAGTAGGTCAGACTTGTCTGCTTCGAGTGGCTTAAGCCAAACACTGCATCATGCTGGCGACCAAAGGCATCAAAACGGCCGCTCAGGTTCAGATCGACAATGTCGCTTTGTGATTCGTTTTCACTGCGGTAGGGCCAGCCGATCAGGCCGGTGTTGTCGTTGTTGAGGTGGCCACTGTTGGTGTAGGCGTAGAACAGCTTGGTGTTGCCTTCGCCCTGGGTGTGGTTGTAGGCGATTTTTGCCTCCCAGTCGGGCGACAGCGCATGGGTGTACTCGACGAAGGCGTTGAGCGATTTGTTGTTCCAGCGTGTCCAGTCCTGCGAGGTCGACGAAGAGGCATCGAAGTCGGCCAGTCGACCGTCGGCATAAGGCAGCGTCAGCGAGCCCCACATGGGGGAGCGCTGCTTGGCGTCCTGATAGGTCAAGCCCAGGGTCAACACCCCGTCGGTACCGATCTGTCCCTCGAGCACACCGTAGATGGAGCTGCGTTTGTTGCTCAGTGCGCGCAGGTAGGAATCCTTGTCTTCCTGCGCCACCACCAGTCGGCCAGCCCATTTGCCGTCTTCGGTGAGCACCTTGTTGTAGTCCAGAGCCACGCGTTTGAGGCCGTTCGAGCCACCGGCCAGCTGGACTTCGCCGCCGTCCTTGTTGGTAGGCCGTTTGCGCACGTAATTGATGGTGCCCGACGCGTTGCCAACACCTGTGAGCAGGCCGTTGGCGCCACGAACCAACTCGATTTTCTCGAACAGGAAGGTGTCCAGCTGACCTTCGACCAGCCCCCAGTCGTTGGTCATGCCCATGCCGTCAACCTGTGTCAGCATCACATCGAAGCCGCGTGCGCTGTAACCGGTGCGGTTGGTTTCCCACTCCTCGACATGGATGCCGGTGCCCATGCGCAGCGCATCGTTGCTGTTGCTCACGCCGAAGTCACGCAGGCTTTCTTTGTCGACCGTGCTGATGGTCTGCGGTGTGTCCTTGATCTCCATGGGCAGGTTGGTAGCGCCTTTGGACACGCGGAGTTCGCGCTTGTTCTGGACTGTGACCGTCGACAATTGCACCTCAGCCCCTTGGCTGACCACAGGGGCCGGGCGCAGCCCGAAACTGCCATTGGCTTGGCGAAAAGCCTCTAGCCCCGTGCCCGCGAGCAGAGCAGCAAAACCGGCCGACACCGAATACTGTCCTTTCAGACCCTGGCTGGCCTTGCCTTGGGTGATGTCGCCGCTGGCCGTCAGCAGCACACCTGCCTCCTCGGCAAAACGATTGAGGCTGGCTGCCAGCGACCCGGCTGGGATGTTGTAGGCCCTGGCCTGGACTGCGGCTTGTGCAGCAGCGGCCTGGGCTTGGGCTGGCGGCACCCAGCCAAGCAGGGCGACGCTGCCGACGATGGTGAGATGCGCGGCAAATGACAGCGGGTGCAGGGTGAAGGTGGTGTGTTGCTCGGCTGGTACGGCGCGGTCTGCCTGGCGCTTGTGTTGGCCAAGCGGTTTGATGCGGTGGTTTGACATGGACGAGTTCCCAAATAGTGGACTGAGTGTTCAGGAAGCGTGCCGTCAAGGTCATCGCGCTGGCTGCCTGGGCGCGCAGGACGAATGGCAGGGCAAGGCGGCTCCGGGGAGTTACGCCTTGCCGCTTGGGTGGCTGGTGATGTTCGATCAGCTTGCTTCTCATTAGGTAAATCGGATGAGTTGCCAAAAAGGGAACCAAGGGGCGAAAAAATGTCACGAACGTGCCTCGACCGTCACCCACCACGACAAACTCCGCTTGACGCGAATCGGCAGGGCGCTCTCCAGCATGGTGAGGGCACGCTCAATGTCGTTGGCGGGATAGACGCCCATGACGCTGAGTTTGGCGACTTCAGCCGCGACACCCAGGTGGCCGTGCTGGTAGCGGGCCAGATCGTTGATCAATGCCTCCAGCGGGATGTTGTCTGCCACCACCAAACCTCGGCGCCAGGCTTCGCGGGCCCGTTCGGCGGGCAGAATGGCAGAGATGTTGTCGGCGGTGAACGCCGCTCTTTCTCCGGCTTCGACGCGTTGCACACTGCCAGCTGCGTTGCGGATCTCGACGGCGCTTTCAAACACATCAAGTCGCGTGCGCCTGTCGTCATGAAAGACGGAAAAACGGGTGCCCAACGCCTGCAGGCGACCGAAACGGGTTTCTACGTAGAACGGCCGATTGTTGGGGTCTTGGGCGGTCTCTACCAAAATTTCACCGGCAACCAGCTGGAGCAACCGGGCCCCCGCGTGGTAATGGACGCTGATGGCACTGTGGGTGTTGAGCCAGACCTGACTGCCATCGTCTAAGGTGATCTCGCGCTGTTCCCCAGGGCTGGTCTGGTAGTCGGCCTCCCAGGCCATCAGCACCTCGGGTAGCGCGGTGTGCCGCCAGCCCATCCAGCCAGCAATGCCGAGTCCGACAACGCTGGCCAGCCCGGCCAGCGCCTGCCGCCGTCTGCTGCCTCCACGTTGGGCGGCCTGGATACCGGCCAGCGCTGCTTGATGACCGCCGCTGCGCAAGGGGTCGAAGCGCTGGCTGACGGTCTCGATATACGACCAGGCTTTGGCATGCGCTTCCGACTGATTCAGCCAGGCTTGCCAGGCCTGGTGGTCGGCCGTGCTGGCCGTGTCGCTCTGCAGGGTGGCGAACCAGTTGGCGGCTGCTTCCAGCGTGTTGTAGTCCGGCTGCGCGGACGCTGTGGTGATCGTTGACGACATCTCAGCCCTGTTGCCCCGCTTCGATCAGGGCACACTGCAGCATGGCCTGGGCGATGTATTTCTTGACCATCCGATCCGAGACGCCCAATTGCGTGGCGATCTCCCGGTAGGGCAGGCCGTCAACCTGGGCCATGATGAAGGCAGCGGCAGCCTTCTGCGACAGACGACTGAGCATGTTGCTGATTTCGAGCAGGGTTTCGACGACGAGGGCGCGATGTTCAGGTGATTGTTCGACTGCTTCGGGTCGACAGGCCAGCGTCTGCAGCCAGGCCTGCTCCAGCTCGCGGCGACGCCAGAGGTCGATGCACAGGCCGTTGGCCATGCTGCGCAGATAACCCCGCGTTTCGGGCGTGCTGTTGAACTGCCTCGGCGCAAGGAGCAAACGTATGAAGGCATCCTGGGCCAGATCGGCAGCATCGGCCGCACAGCCCAGTCGGCGCCGCAGCCAGGTTTGCAGCCAGCCATGGTGGTTGAGGTAAAGCGTGGTGAGCGGATCGGGCGCGGCGAGAGTGTTCACGAGAACTCCAGAGAACAGCAAGCTGGCTGGCCCGACGGGTTGGCTGGCGTTAATTGTTGAGAATGGTTCGCATTATCGCAAATTGGCTGACAGGCGTCAACGCGGCACGCGTGATGAGCACTGGGTGCAAGCGCCGTCCACCAAGCTGGTGGGTGTGGCCAAGGCTGAACAAGCCTCCCTCACGGCAAGGCAGACTTCGGCAGCAGCGGTGCTTGCTTGTCGTCCTTTTGGTGGGTGAGCCGGTTCAGGCCACTTTGGCCCGAAACTCCTGCACCGTGGCCACGATGAGTTTGGCGCCAAAGGCACCCACCAAAACCCCAGCCAGTTTGCCCAACAGCGCCGTGTGGCGGGCATACGCAGCCTGCACACGGGGGTGGGAAAAAGCCAGCGCCAAAAACAGGTGCCAGACCAGCGCGTTGAGGTAAACCAGAGCAATGGCACTGACCACCAGGGCCAGGCTCGCGTTGGTGGGCAAGGCAGTGGCAAACACGCTGCCGAAGAACAAGGCGGTTTTGGGGTTCAGGATGTTGGTGATGAATCCGAGCCGAAACGCCGCTCCATGAGACAGCTCGATATTTGCTGTGTTGCTGGTCTTGCCTTGTGTGCGCCACAGTTTGTAGCCCAGGTGGCACAGGTAAACACCTCCGGCCAGCTGCAAGGCCTGACGCCAAGCCGGGTGTGCGTTAAACACCAAACCAATCCCGAGGATGGCCAAGCTGGCCCAGGTGAAGGTGACCGTGGTGACACCCAAGGCCGCTACACACGCGGTGCTGCGTTGGCCACTGGCCGCCAGCTGGCCCACCAGCAGGAAATTGGCGCCAGGCAACAGCAGCACCAGCCAGTGAAGAAAACCAATGGTGAGAAGGGTGCTGAGCATGTGTTGGGTCTGCGAGGTCACTGAAACAAGCATTATCCGGGTGAAGTTTTTCTGTTTTGGGGAGAAGAGAAATCACACCGGCGGTGCAGTTTGGGTTGATGCAGGCGTCAGGAACGATGCCGCGGAGGCATTGTCGGCACTGACGCTGGACGTCTCGGCGTTGGATTGGGTTGACGGAAGTTTGCCAAAGTGTTTGTATGATTGGCCAGTGACTCGTTTAGGCTGAGACTGGTCGTCCAACTGCGCTGATGCAAATTCGGAAACGGGCCCGAATCCGATCTTCGAATAGCTCTGCGACAGCCATTGAGGTATTGCAAGGTCGGAGCTCAGAGCGAGAGGTGAAGGCACAAACCTCAGCTGCCCGAAGAAGCAGAGATCGCTTTGAGAAACTCCTTGGCCTGTGACGGCTCTGTTATCACCCTCCACTGGAGATGCGCAAATTCGCCATGAGCGCGAAGGGCTGCGAACTTCGATTGGTTCGTTGGATAAGTGGATAGTGACCAAAGCAGTATCGAATCCTTTGAGAGAAACGCCATGCGCAGCGACTCTCGATTGCCATGGGACAGGCGAGTGCGCATGAGGCCACGGCTGAGAGAGCGCCAGAGTAAGCGGGAGAACACAGTAAAGCGCCCGTAGTTGAGCCACACAACGTGCGTGGCTCGCGGCCAGAGCACATCGCGCACGGCGCTGTAGTTGCCATCCGCGACCCAGCGCTCTCCCTGAGTAGCTTCGATGATCGAACGCTTGAAATGCTCTGGCGGCACTGCCTGCCAATTCTGCCCCCAATAGTGCGCGTCCAGCTCGATATAAGGGCACTGCATCGCAGCAGCCAGTTGTTCGGCAAAGGTCGATTTCCCCGCCCCGCTCGTGCCGACTACCAAATAGCGCATTTCAATCCAATGATTCAGGTGCTGCCGTACTGCTAAGACAGGCGAAAAGTTGCCGAATTTAGCCAGCGCAGAGAGCGCCAAAACGAAGTAGGAGACCTTTTTCGGCCGATAACTCCAAGGTCCGCTGCAGGCCGAAGAGGGAATTATCCGTGTCATTGGTCTCCGCTATACAACTGACTTCGGTTTCAGGCTGAAAGCCGTCAGCCAATATGCCAGACGGCTGTTATCCAAATCATTGGAATTGGCACGTTAACAATGGTGGTGTCCCCGTTGTCTCTGTTGGCCAGTAGTGACTGTCTGGTATAGAGCGTGCGCCAAAAATCGCCTGTCCGACGCGCACCACGGTCGCACCTTCCTCAATGGCAATTTCGAAATCACCGGACATGCCCATGGACAACTCGTCCAGCCCGATACTTGCTGGCGCGTCTTGCCGCAACTGGTCGCGCAAGATACGCAGCAGCATGAAGCACTGGCGCACCCGCTCCGCCTCGGCAGAAAACAGCGCCAACGTCATCAACCCGCGCACGCGCAGCGCCTGGAATGCGGGCAGTTTCTGAATGAAGTCCTGCACGTTCTCCGGTGATACCCCGTACTTGCTGGCCTCGCCCGAGGTGTTGACTTGCACGAACACATCCAGCGATCGTCCCTCAGCTTGCAGGCGTCGCTCCAGCGCCTCGGCCACGCGCAGACTGTCCAATGCCTGAAACTCGCTTGCGAAACGTGCCACCAGCTTGGCCTTGTTAGTTTGGAGGTGGCCGATGACCGACCAGTGGAGATCAGCCAGGTCTTGGAGGGCCTCCCATTTGCCGAACGCTTCCTGCGGCTTGTTTTCACCCAGCAGGCGGCAGCCTGCCGCGTGCGCCAGACGCAGGCTGGCCTCGGGCTTGGTCTTGCTGACTGGCAGCAGGCGCACCGTCGCGGTGTCACGTCCCGCCCGGCGGCAGGCGGCTGCGATACGCGCCTGTACCGCAGCCAGGTTGCGCCTGAAGTCCTCGACAGTGGTGGCCTCGGGATAGCGGCCGTGTTGGTCGTGGCCGGTCTGTGTAGCGAATGGCGCGGGCATCAGTTAGCCCCGTTGTTGATCGGCGTGGGGGACATGGCAGGTGTGGGTGCCTTTTTCGGCAACTGGCCATTGAGGATCGCATGGGCGAGCAGTCCGATAACCAGTCCCCAGAATGCACCGCCGATGCCTAACAGTTTGATGTTGGCGGCTGCCGCCAGGAAGGTGATCAAAGAGGCTTCGCGCGCCTTCACGTCGGCCAAGGCGGTGGCCAGACTGCCACCGATGGTGCCCAGCAATGCCAGACCCGCCAGCGTGGTGATGAAGGTGGACGGAAAGGCCATAAAGACGGCGGCCAGTGTCACGCCGAACACGCCCACGAGGATGTAGCACACACCGGCGGCGATGCCCGCGATCCAGCGTTTGGACGGGTCTTCGTGCGCCTCCCGGCCCGTGGCAATGGCCGCCGTGATCGCGGCGATGTTGAAGGCATGCGAGCCGAACGGTGCCATCAGCAGCGAGCCCAGCCCGGTCAACGTCACGATGAGGTTGGCGCTGGTCTTGAAGCCGTCATTGCGCAACACCAGCATACCGGGCATGTATTGGCCGGTCAGCGTGATGAGGAACAGGGGCAAGGCGACGCTCAGCAGCGCATTGAGCGAGAACGCTGGCATGGTGAGGATCGGTGTCGCGAGCTTCAATTGAAGGCCCGACAGATCGACGCGATCCTGAATCAGTAGGAAACCCAGCCCCAGCACCAAGATGCCCACCACCGCATAGCGTGCAGAGAACCGCTTGAACACCACGTAGGCGAGAGTCAGCAGCCCGGCCAGCAGCGGGTCGATGCTCATGCCGCCGAAAGCCCCAATGCCGAACTGCAACAGAATGCCAGCCAACAGACCGGCGGCCACGCCCGGCGGGATCAGACGGATGACGCGTTCGAACCAACCTGACAGCCCCAGTACCACAAATGCTGCTGCTGAAATCAGGTAGGCCCCCACGGCTTCGGCATATGGCGTGGTCGCCAGTGCGGTGACGAGAAAGGCCGCCGCTGGCGTGGACCAGGCGGTAATGATGGGCTCGCGCGTCAGCCAGCTCAGGATGATCCCCGTCACGCCCACGCCGATGGAAATCGACCACACCCACGAGGCTGTCAGCTCCGGGCTCAGGCCAGCCACCTTGGCGGCCTGGAACACCAGAATAAATGTGCCGCCATAGTTGACGATGACCGAGATCAGGCCGGCTACGACGGGATGGGTGAGATCGTTCCAGCGAACGGTTGAAGGTGACGGGACTGATGACATGGCTTGACGGTGACTCTTGACAAATCGGTTAAATGGCTAAGGGACGTATTTATAAATTTAAAATGGCCGGATGTTCCCTGCCACTTTTATGAAGGGATACCGGCCAATTGTTCAAACACGCCCAACTTGAATCCGTCAAAGCCTGGATGGGCGACCCTGCACATGGCGCCTTGCCTCTGCACGCACGTGTGCAGCGTGCCATTCGCCAGTTGATCCTTGATGGCGTGCTTGACGTGGGCAGACCATTGCCCGCGTCACGTGCCTTGGCGAAGTCTTTGGGGGTTTCCCGCGATACGGTCGAGTCGGCCTACAGCCAGTTGCACGCGGAAGGCTTCATCGAGCGGCGTGTGGGCAGCGGCAGCTTCGTTTCGGCGCGGGCGCAGCGTCTGTCGGGACGCGGCAAGCCTAGGCAAACCAGTGTGGATCGCAAGGCAACACTGCGCCTTAGCCAGCGCGGCTCTGCCATGTTCCAGCGTGGCGGTGTGCGCGACTTCCTGGCACCACGCCCGTTCGCGCCCGGTGTGCCCGAAACGCGCAGCTTCCCGCTTCAGACTTGGGAGCGACTGGAGCGGCAGGTGTTGAGGGAGTACGGCACCCAGGTGCTGCTGCACAGCCCGCCGCAGGGCATGGAGCCGCTGCGACGGGCCATCGCTGATTACGTCAATCTCGAACGAGGCGCACGTGCCACACCTGACCGTGTGCTGGTGCTGACCAGTTCTCAGCAAGCATTGACACTGTGCGCTCAAGTGCTGCTCGATGCCGGGGATCGGATCTTCATCGAAGACCCCGTGTACCACGGCGCGCGCAAAGCGTTCGATGCCGCCGGGCTGGAATGCGTGCCTGTGCCGCTGGATGTGGACGGCCTGCGGGTAGAGCATTTGCTGGAGGCAAGCAAGGCGCCCGGTGAACCCGTCAGGGCGGTGTTTCTGACGCCATCGCACCAGTTTCCCACCGGAGCGACGCTGTCGCTGGACCGTCGCCTGGCCGTCATTGAATGGGCTCAAGAGCACCAGAACTGGATCATCGAAGACGACTACGACAGCGAGTTTCACTACGCGGGCAAACCCACCGCCTGCGTGCAGGGGCTTGATCCGCATGAACGCACGATCTACATCGGCACCTTCACTAAATCGCTGTTTCCCGGCCTGCGCATCGGCTACATGGTGCTGCCTCCGCCACTCGTGGCGCCGATGACCGCGGCCCGGACCCTGCTGGATGGGCACAGCGCACCGATTCCGCAGCTCACATTGGCGCGCTTCATCGAAGGCGGCCACTTCGGTGCTCATGTGCGGACCATGCGCGCCGTCTATGCCGAGCGGCGCGACGTGCTGGTGCGGCTGGTTCGCCAGCATCTGGCCGACTTCGTGGAGCCACCGGTGCCCGCCGGGGGAATGCAGATGCTGTGCGTGTTCATCCGTGACATCCCCGAACGCGAGGCTGTGGAATCCGCCCGCCGGGCGGGTATCGACTTGCTGGGACTGACGGCACTGTATGCATCAAGTCGCCATAAGGCGGGCTTCCTCATGGGGTTCGCCGCCCATGCCCCGCACGAACTGGATGTTGCCGTCAAGACACTCGCAAACGTGCTGCGTGCGCTCTGCCGCTGATTGGCCGCCAAGCGTGACCAAAAGCCAGGATGATATGGTTGCACTTCGCGTTATAGCCACCGGTGTCAAGCGTGAAACTTCTTTGCTGCACGAGCGCGGTGTGGAAAACTGGCTCGAAGCAACACGTCATGCCTTCAACAACTGCGGCACGGAAGACACCAGAAGTGCTACGCCCGATGCCGTTAGCAGGCCCGGCACGATCTGACGAAACCGTCCTTCGCTGCTGCCGATGTCCATCCGGGGGCCGATCATCGTGGGCGCCAGCATGGCGGGCGCCACGATGGCGAACAGCGGCAGCATGTTGCGCGTCACCATTTGTACGAAGACCGGGTTCAGAGTGCCCAAGAAGGCCGTGCCGCTGGCGCAAGGTGTAAACCTACAGGTGGAAATCGCCCGCCGCTTCAGGCTGATACAGCACTTTGTTGATCCGGATGTGACAGGTCCGGTTCGGAATCCGCCAGCTGAAGGCATCGCCCTCCTTGTAGCCCAGGATCGCGGTGCCAATGCCGGAGGACACCGACAGTTTCCCGGCACGGTCGTCCGCATCTTCTGGATAAACCAACGCAACCTCCATCACCTGATCGTCCAGTTGCAGCAAGGCCTTGGAGTTCATCGTGACGACGTCCTTGGCTACTTGACGTGAGTCGACAACGATGGCGCGTTCGATCTCGTGTTCTAGTTCAAAAATATCCGAACCCTGTTCGAGTTCGATCAGGGCCTTGAGCCGGGCCTTGTCGATCTCGGTGATATGGATGTCGGTGATGTGGGTCGCAGGGCTTTCTCGTAAGAACCGGAGGTAGCGCTCGGAGTTCATGACAAGCGACTTCATTGATGGTGTTTCATCTTGCAGCACAAAGCCGCTGTGCAGGAATGCCTTCAGCGATCGTGCGTTGTCCGGGTGGATCTTGGCGATAAGCCGCTTGGCCCGCATGTCGAAGAAGGCGAGTTTCATGCCCTCACGGATGGCATTGGCGCCGAGCTTGCGGCCCCAGTTGTAGCGGTTACCGATGACCAGGACCATTTCGCAGTCTGTTCCCGCCTTGACGAGGCGTACGAAGCCGACGGGCACGTCATGCCGATCGTAGGCCATGAAGAACCGGCCGCCCTGGTTGAACAGATGCGTGAGGATCGGCAACTGCACTCTACCGACGACCTGCTCAATGTACCGGGACACATGGCGTGAATCGCTCAGGTAGCGTGTGACGTCCTCGTCTTCCAACCAGTCCATGAGAGTCAGCGCGTCTGCCCGAGTGATCTCGGGGCACAGAGAAATGAAAGGCTCATTCATCTTTACCACCTTGGTCTAAAAATGAAAGCCTTTCATGGTTGCCGCCATGACGGTTCTTTCGAGTAACCCCTATTTTACCGAGGTCGCAAGAGAGCCTGCTTGGTGAACGACAGGTTGCTGCGCCTCGACATGAGCGCTGCCATGCAGGCCCTCATCCCTGCGACATCTAGCGAGCCAGGAACCCAGGTTTTGCCACCAAACAGGTGCTGTCAACGTCGCCCCGCTTGAAAGCACCCGCAAGGCCCCCATGTGCGAAGCAATTCACTTTGTTTGGAGTGCACCATGCGTATCGAAAAATTCACCACCAAGTTTCAGGAGGCCCTGGCCGATGCACAGTCGCTGGCTTTGGCCAATGACCACGCGTACATTGAACCGGCGCACCTGCTGGTGGCGATGATCAAGCAGGACGACGGCCCCAAGGCGCTGTTGCAGCGCGCTGGCGTCAATGTGCCGGGTTTGCTCGCCGGGGCAGAGTTGGCGGTTAAACGGCTGCCGCAGGTCACCGGGCAGGATCAGGTGCAGGGCGGCCCGGAGCTGGGCAAGATCCTGCAGGCCACCGAAAAGGAAGCCATCAAACGCAACGACCAGTTTGTGGCCAGTGAGCTGTTCCTGCTGGCCCTCAGTGATGCCAAAAGCACTTTGGGTGATCTGGCGCGCAGCAACGGCCTGAACCGCAAGAGCCTGGAGACCGCCATCGACGCGGTGCGCGGTGGTCAGAACGTGGACAGTGCCGATGCCGAAGATCAGCGCGAATCGCTCAAAAAATACTGCATCGACCTGACCGAACGCGCAAGAGCGGGCAAGCTCGACCCGGTGATTGGCCGCGACGATGAGATCCGCCGCGCCATCCAGGTGTTGCAACGCCGCACCAAGAACAACCCGGTGCTGATTGGTGAGCCGGGCGTCGGCAAAACCGCGATTGTGGAAGGCCTGGCCCAGCGCATTGTGGCTGGGGAGGTGCCCGATTCACTCAAAGGCAAACGGGTGCTGAGCCTGGACATGGCGTCTTTGCTGGCTGGTGCCAAGTTCCGTGGGGAATTTGAAGAGCGCCTGAAAAATGTGCTCAAAGACCTGGCCAAGGACGAAGGCCAGACCATCGTTTTTATCGACGAATTGCACACCATGGTGGGCGCGGGCAAGGCTGAAGGCGCGATGGACGCGGGCAATATGCTCAAGCCCGCCCTGGCGCGGGGTGAGCTGCACTGCGTGGGCGCCACCACGCTCGACGAATACCGCAAATACATTGAAAAAGACGCTGCACTGGAGCGTCGTTTCCAGAAAATCATCGTGGGTGAACCCACGGTGGAGGCCACCATCGCCATCTTGCGTGGCCTGAAAGAGCGCTACGAAGTGCACCATGGTGTGCAGATCACCGACCCGGCCATTGTGGCTGCGGCTGAGCTGAGCCACCGTTACATCACCGACCGCTTTTTGCCTGACAAGGCGATTGACCTGATCGACGAGGCCGCTTCCAAAATCAAGATTGAGCTCGATTCCAAGCCCGAGGTCATGGACAAAAAAGACCGCCGCTTGATTCAGTTACAAATTGAGCGCGAGGCCGTGAAGCGCGAAAAAGACGAAGCCTCGCAAAAACGCCTGGAGTTGATCAACGACGAGATCACCGCGTTGCAAAAAGAAATTGCCGACCTGGACGAGCTCTGGAAAGCTGAAAAAGCCCAGGCCCAGGGCTCCAAAACCATCATGCAAGAGGTGGAAAAAGTGCGTGCCCAGATCAAGGCGCTCACCGACAAGGGTGACTACAACAAGGCTGGCGAATTGCAATACGGCAAGTTGCCCGATCTGGAGAAAAAGCTCAAGGCCGCTCAGGACAAAGAAGCTGGCAAAGCCCAGTCGGCCAAGGACGGCGGCGGCGCGCAACTGCTGCGCACCATGGTTGGCGCTGAAGAAATCGCCGAGGTGGTGAGCCGCGCCACCGGCATCCCGGTCAGCAAGATGATGCAGGGTGAACGCGACAAGCTGCTGCAGATGGAGACCAAGTTGCACCAGCGCGTGATTGGGCAGGACGAAGCGATTGGCGCCGTGGCCAACGCCATCCGCCGGTCGCGCTCGGGCCTGTCGGACCCAAACCGGCCCACCGGCTCGTTCCTGTTCCTGGGCCCGACGGGTGTGGGTAAAACCGAGCTGTGCAAGGCATTGGCCGGTTTTTTGTTTGACTCTGAAGACCACCTGATCCGTGTCGACATGAGCGAGTTCATGGAAAAACACAGCGTGGCGCGCCTGATTGGTGCGCCTCCGGGTTATGTCGGTTACGAAGAAGGCGGTTACCTGACCGAAGCCGTGCGCCGCAAACCCTACAGCGTGCTGTTGCTCGACGAGGTGGAAAAGGCCCACCCCGATGTGTTCAACGTGTTGCTGCAGGTGCTCGATGATGGTCGGTTAACCGATGGCCAGGGCCGCACTGTGGACTTCAAGAACACGGTGATTGTGATGACCAGCAATATCGGGTCACAGATGATCCAGGCCATGGTCGGTCAGCCCTATGAGGATGTGAAAGACGCGGTGACGGACGAGCTCAAAAACCACTTCCGCCCCGAGTTTTTGAACCGCATCGACGAGACCGTGGTGTTCCACAGCCTGGACGCGCAACACATTGCCGACATTGCCAAGATCCAGCTGGCGGTGCTCACGGCACGGCTGGCGCACATGGAGCTGGGCCTGCAGGTCAGCGACGCCGCAGTGGCCGAGTTGGCCAAGGTCGGCTTTGATCCGGTGTTTGGTGCGCGCCCGCTCAAACGGGCGATTCAGCAGCGTATTGAGAACCCGCTGTCCAAACTGCTGCTGGAAGGCAAGTTTTTGCCCAAGGCAACGATCCATGTCGATGTGGATCCGATCCAGGCGCCAGGGCAGTTCAGTTTTGCCCCCGATGCCGCGGCCTGACTGCGGTCGGGCTATATGGAAAATAGGCATCTAGCCCTTATTAAATAAGGGCTAGTAGCTCTCTCTTTTTGAATTTTTTTCGCATCACACCGGGGTGGTGGGCGCTTTGCTGCGGCGCTTTGGGCTGGCGAGTTTGAGACGTTTGGCTTTGGCGGGTGTTGCTGGCACGCCGCGTGGTACGGGCACCACCTCGGTTGCGGCCAGTACCTGCTGCGCCTTGGCGTAGAACTTTTTGCGCTCGTCCATCCCGTTGTAGCCGCCATTGATGGTGAGGCTGATGAACTCCACCGGTGACACGTTGATGAGTTGGCCCCGGTATTTTTTCTTGAGCACATCGCTGTCAGCATGGTTGGCAATGTCGTTGAGGCCACGCGTGCGCCAGTACTCGCAGGCGCTCCACACTGCGAATTCGGGCTGCGCCAGCAGTTCCGGGTTGTTGATGAACAGGTCGCGGCGGCCTTTTTTGATGCCCAATTGCAGGTAGTTGGCGCGCCCGGTGGTCTGGAAGATGCCGCGCCCCTTGAAGCGCACACCGTCGCCGGGCTGGGTGTTGCCCAGGTCGGACCGGCCTTCGTAGGCGCGGCCTGAGGCGTATTCGCGCAGCGTCACAAAGTGGTCCGTCTCGTGGCAGGCCTGCGCCAGAAAGTGGCAAAACTCTTGGGGTGTGTCGATCTCGTACTGCGGGCACAACTGGTTGAGCCAGTCGGCCAGCCCAGCCATCAACGGTGTGTTGCGCCCGCCAATGGCGGCGAGGTGTTGGGCGGTGATGGTGATCGACATGGGCTCTCCTCATCGCCCGCAGGCGGCTGTGGGTTAAGACATCATCATGGGTGCCAGGTGGTTTTATACATCGGTGACGGGGGTCTTGAACATCAGGAAAAGTCCGTCATCTTCGGCCGCCACATGTTGGGCCAGCTCGGCCAAGAAGGCCTGCCAGCCAGTTCTGAGTGTGTCCAGCGTGGCCTGGTGTTCTGGGGGCACCTGCAGCGCGGCCAGGCGTGCAGTCATCTGCGGCGTGTGCTGGCTGTGGCGCGCGTGCTCGTGCTCCATGTCGTCGATCAGCAGGCCAATCAGGGTGTTGCCGCCTTGTTCCATCATCGGGAACAGGCGCATTTCTTCCTTGAACATGTGCGCCTCCAGGTCCAGCATCAAGGCCTGCAACTCGTCGGCAAATGACGGCGCGGTCCCCGTGGTGGGCAGCTGGTGCGCCAGGTTGATCAGGGCCGGAAGGTCCCGGCGATGGCCTTCGTGGAAGGTGTTGAGGATGTGTTCTATCAGCGCGGCGCTGCTGCTGTTGGGTTGGGTGGGCATGCAAAGATCTCTCTGAAGAAAACCGTGCCAAAGCGGCAAGTGACCGAGTCTAGCCAGCGGCCAGGAGGGCTCGCGTGTGGAAGCCGATAACATCGCCGCATGACTTCTTCCACCCACACGCTCTCGCCCCCCGTCCCCCTGCAACAAGACGCAGCCATCATTGGCCTGGTCGGGTTGGCCCACGCGGCCTCCCACTTTGGCCACCTCTTGTTGGTGCCACTGTTCCCGGTGTTCATGACAGAGTTTGGCCTGAGCTTTTCGCAGCTGGGCTTGCTGACGAGCACGTTTTTTGTGGTCTCCGGTGTGGGCCAGGCCTCGGCCGGGTTTGTGGTGGACAAGCTAGGTGCGCGGCCGATGCTGTTTGCGGCGCTGGGCCTGTTTGTGCTGGCCTGCCTGGTGGCCTCGCAGGCCGCCGGTTACAGCAGCTTGTTGGTGGTGGCGGCGCTGGCCGGGCTGGCCAATGCCACCTTTCACCCGGTGGACTTCACCATCTTGAACCAGCGCGTCTCGGCCGCCCGGCTGGGCCACGCCTTCAGTGCCCATGGCCTCACCGGTAACCTGGGCTGGGCGCTGGCACCGGTGTTTTTTGTCACCCTGAACAGCCTCTACAGCTGGCGCAGTGCCTACCTAGTGGCAGCGGTGATGTACCTGGCCATCATCACCTTGCTGCTGTTCAACCGCGACAAACTCAGCACCCAGGCGGCGGTGCACGCGGCAGATACACCGGCCGAGCACAGCCTGGCCTTCATGAAGCTGCCGGTGGTGTGGTGGTGTTTTGCCTTCTTTTTGCTCTCGACCATGACGCTGGCGGTGGTGCAGAACTTTTCGGTGTCGATCCTGAAGGCGCTGCATGGCATCAGTTTCGAGACCGCTACTTACACCCTCACCGCGTACATGTTGTGTGGTGCGCTGGGCACCTTTGTGGGCGGCTTTGTGGCCGCCAATGCGCGCCAGAGTGACCGGGTGGTGGCGTTGTCGATGTCGGCGGCGGCGGTTTTGCTCGGGCTGTGTGGTACTGGCCTGTTTGGTCCGACGCTGAGCATGGTGGTGCTGGCCAGCACCGGTTTTGCGGTGGGGGTGGGTGGCCCCTCGCGCGACATGATGATCAAAAAAGCCACCCCCAAAGGCGCCACCGGCCGGGTCTATGGCCTGGTTTATTCGGGGCTGGATACCGGTTTTGCGATCTCGCCGCTGGTGTTTGGTGCCTTTATGGACCGGGGCTGGTACGGCGCCACGCTGCTGGGGGCTGCCGCGGTGCTGCTGCTCAGTGTGGTGGCCGCGCTGGGGGTGGGCCAGCGCACCCAGGCGCGGGCCTGAGTCGGGGGCCAGCCTGTTTGGGGGACCGAAGCAGGCCGGATTTGGCAGGACAATATTGCGATGAATTCAAGCACTTCCCCCCACCTTGCCGGGCACCTGTTGGTGCGTTGTCTGATTGAACAGGGCGTGACCCATACCTTTGGTGTACCGGGTGAGAGTTTTCTGGCGGTGCTCGACGGTTTTTACCAGTACCGCGACCAGATCCAGTTTGTCATCAACCGGCAGGAGGGCGGCGCGGCTTTCATGGCCGAGGCCCATGGCAAGTTAACACGCCGCCCCGGCGTCTGTTTTGTTACCCGGGGGCCGGGTGCCACCAATGCCTCCATCGGCGTGCACACCGCTTACCAGGACGGCACACCGATGGTGCTGTTTGTCGGGGATGTGGCCAGCGACACCCGTGACCGCGAGGCGTTTCAGGAGCTCAACTACCTGAGTTTTTTTGGTCCCTCAACCCGGGGTTTGGCCAAGCTGGTGGAGCGTATTGACGACGCCCGACGCATCCCCGAATACGTGGCGCGCGCTTTTGCCACCGCCATGAATGGCCGCCCGGGCCCGGTGGTGCTGGTGCTGCCCGAAGACATGTTGGCCCAGGTGATGAGTTCCGAGGCTGGGCTGCCGCAGGTGATGCCGCGTGTGGCCGCCGTTGAGGCAGAAATTGGCACCAAGCCCTTGTTGTTATTGGGGGAGATGCTCTTAAAAGCAAAGCGACCACTGGTCATTGCCGGTGGCAGCGGCTGGTCGCCTCAGGCGGCGCAGGCTCTGCAGCAGTTTGCCGAGCACTGGCAGCTGCCGGTGGGCAATGCGTTCCGTTTTCAGGACACCTTTGACAACCACCACCAGCTGTATGCGGGCGACGTGGGTCTGGGCATCAACCCCCGGCTGGCCAAACGCATTCAGGACAGTGACCTGATCCTGGCCATCGGTGCACGTCTGGGCGAGATCACCAGCGGCGGCTACACCCTGATCCAGTCGCCCCGGCCCAAACAGAAGCTGGTGCACATCCACGCCAGTGCTGAAGAGCTCAACCGGGTGTTCCAGGCCGATCTGGCCATCCAGGCCAGTGTGACCAGCGCTGCCGCCGCGCTGAAAGACTTGCCCGCGCCCGCTGAGCTGCCTTGGGCCAGCTGGGCAACCGACAGCCACGCCGACTACCTGGCCAATCTGCAACCCAGCCACATCGCCGACTTGCCGCAGGACAGCGCTCAGGGGCTGGTCAACATGCCGAGAATCATCGCGGTGTTGCAACAGCATCTGCCGCAGGATGCGGTGTTGACCAATGGCGCGGGCAACTTTGCCAGCTGGTTACACCGCTACTTCCGCTTCCATGGTCTGGCCAAGGGCCACAAGACCCAGCTGGCGCCCACCAACGGCGCCATGGGGTATGGCGTGCCTGCCGGTATTGCCGCAGCCATCACCACCGGGCGCACCGCCTTCACCATCGCCGGTGATGGCGACTTTTTGATGAACGGGCAGGAACTGGCCACTGCCGTGCAACACGGTGCCAAAAGCATCATCCTGCTGCTCAACAACGGCATGTTTGGCACCATTCGTATGCACCAGGAGCGCGAGTACCCGCAGCGGGTGGCTGGCACACCGCTGGCCAACCCGGACTTCTGCGCGCTGGCCCAGGCCTATGGCTACGCCAGCGTCTGCATTGACCGCAGCGAGGACTTTGAGGAAGAGTTGCTGACGGCGCTGGCCCGGCCCCAGGGCACGCTGATTGAACTCCGGCTCGACCCGCAGGCCATCAGCACCCGGGGCTCGCTCAACAGCATCACCCAGAGCGCGCTGGCACGCCAGTTGGGTTGAGTCAGATGCTCTTGCTTATGTAGCTGTTAGCCCTTGTTTTATGAGGGCTGGCGCCACTTCTATTTGTGATTTTCCGCAGCAAGATGATGGCCTATTGAAGGGGATGGATGACGCGCTCCGAAGCGCGCGGATCTGCATCTTCAAGACCGTGCACTTTTTCTCACAAAAGGTCCCGATTGCCCTCCATGCCAGGTGTGCCAGCCTGTGAAGACTATACTTTCTGACGTGGAAGCATCTCATCAAGTCAACTCAGCAGAAGCCCCCACCCTGATCAACCAGCGTCTGACGCGGGTGGTTGTCGGCAGTCCCCCTAGGGTCTGCCAGCATTGTGGAAATTGCCTAACGTTGGGTGGCTGAATGGTCGTTGCGGGCCCTTATGAACGTGCGTGAAAGCGTTGGCGCCAATCTTTTTGGCGAACTTCCAGATTTGTCGCCAGAGGCGATGGGTGAAGCACTGTCCAATTTGCGTTTGCGTCAGGTTGCGCTGGAGAAGCAGAACGACGAGTTGCGTTGCACGCAGGCGGCACTCGACCCCGCCAACGCCCGCTATATCGACTTTGACGACCTGGCGAGTGTGGGTTATCTCACGGTCAGTCCCCAGACGGTGATCCTGCACGCCAACCTGAGCACAGCGCAGCTTTTGGGCGTGCCGCGTGCCTCGTTGCTTGGCAAGCTGCTACCCAGTTATCTCTTTGCCCCCGATGTCGACCGTTACCACCAGGTGTGTCAAAAGGCACTGACCAACGTCGGTGTGCAGGAGCGCACTGAGTTGCGGCTGCGCCAGGCCAACGGCCAACTGGTGTGGGTGAGGTTGCTGGTTGCTGCTGTCACCGGGGAAAACAGTGCTTCTGTGCTGCGTTTGGTATTGAGTGACATCACCCCAAGCAGACAATTGGAGCAGGCGGCAACAGACGCCAATGAAGATAAGTTCAGGTTGGTCGCAGACAACACCTTGGATGGTATTTTGATCCTCGGTGCAGATGGGGGCATCGAGTACATGTCGCCAGCCTATGTCCGGCAACTGGGTTATCACGATGTTGATGCGTTCAAGGCGCTTGTTGAATCTGTCTTTGCGCTGGTTCATCCGCAGGACCGGGCGGCGTTGCGCACCGAAATGGATCGCGCCGTGGCATCAAAGGCCGCGGATCGGCTGTTTTCCTACCGGATCAAACACCGGCAGGGGCACTACTTATGGCGCGAAAGCAGTGCCAAGTACCAATACGATCAGGCTGGCCATCTGTTGCGAACCTGTTTTGTTGTCCGCGACATCACCCAGCGCCGCCAGGTGGAGGAAGTCCTGCGTATTGCGGCGGCCGCGTTTGAGACGATGGACGCCATTCTGATCACCGACACCAGCTCGGTGATCAGAATGGTCAACCCGGCCTTCACCAAAAGCACCGGTTACACCGCCGAAGAGACCGTGGGCCAGACCCCAAGGTTTTTGCGTTCGGGCCGCCACAACGATGAGTACTTTCACCAGTTGTGGGACACCGTGTGTGGCACCGGCCGCTGGCAGGGCGAAATCTGGGACCGCCACAAGGATGGCGGGATCGTCCCGAAATGGCTGACCATCACGGCGGTCAAAGGTGTTGATGGTGATGTCAGCCACTATGTGTGTTCTTACTTCGACCTGAGTGAGCGCAAGCGCGCAGAGGCGGCTTGGCTGGACATGAACCTCAAACTGACCCAGTCGCGCCAGCAGCTGCGGCAGTTGGTTGCTTCCAACGAGGCCAGGCTGGAGCAAGAGCGGCGGCACATGGCGCGTGAGGTGCATGACGAGCTGGGGCAGGTGTTGACGGCGCTGCGCATGGATCTGTCACTCGCGGTCATCCGCCACAGCAACTCTGTGCCGGCACTGGAGGCCGAGCTCAAGGGCATGAAAACACTGGTGGACCGGGCTATCCTGGGGGTGCGCGCGGTGGCTAGCCGTCTGCGCCCAGTGGCGCTGGACATGGGCTTGGTGCCCTCGATTGCGTGGTTGTGCCAGGAGTTTGCCCGACATGGCGATGTGGCATGCACATTGGAAACACCTGATGCGTCCATAGAGATGGCGGCCCACCGCAATGTGGTGATTTTCCGCATCGTTCAGGAGTCACTCACCAACGTCCGCAAACACGCCCAGGCCAGTTGGGCCGCTGTCAGCTTGGTGCGCCGTGGTGTGGATCTGCTGCTGGAGATCCGCGACAACGGGCTGGGCTTTGACCCGGCAGCGGCGGCCCGGCTTGGTTCCCTGGGTTTGGTAGGGATGCGCGAGCGGGTGATATCGCTGGGTGGTCAGATCGACATCAACAGCGCTTCAGGGCAGGGCACGACGATTGCTGTGCAGATTCCTCTTGAGCCAGAGCAGGGCAAGGAGTTGACATGATCCGGCTGCTGATTGCCGACGACCATGCGGTTGTGCGCGCCGGGTTGAGGCAGCTTTTTGTGCTGGCGCCGGACATCCAGGTGGTGGCTGAGGCGGTCTGTGGCGCCGAGGTGTTGAGCTGCCTGCGCCACTGCTCGGTGGACTTGTTGCTGCTCGATATCAACATGCCCGGCATCAGCGGCGCCGATTTGGTAGCGCGCGTCAAGGCGCACTGGCCCCATGTGCCGATCCTGGTGTTCAGCATGCACAACGAGGCCCAGGTTGCAGTTCGTATGCTCAGGGCCGGTGTGGGTGGTTTCATCAGCAAAGACTGTGAGCCAGACAGCTTGTTGACGGCGGTACGCAAAGTGGCTGCGCATGGCAACTACCTTGCGCCCGATCTGGCCGAAAGAATTGCGTTTGAGGTCACCAGCAGCAGCGTGTCTGCGCCCCACACCTTGTTGTCGCAGCGCGAGGCCGACGTCTTTCGATTGCTGATCCAAGGGCTTGGGGTGACCGATATCGCTGCGCAACTGGCCATCAGCGGCAAAACGGTCAGCACCCACAAGGCAAGGTTGCTGGAGAAATTGAACCTGTCCAACATGGCCGATGTGATGCGTTACGCCATGCAACACAAGCTGCTCGGCTAAAGCCC